>CBFIGS010000001.1:0-538671 GCA_965662295.1 Polaribacter sp.
TACTCAACCCCTTTGTCTTCAAAATCTGCAATGTTTGAAATCGGAGGTTTCCTTGGTTCAAAAGAACCCAATCCACCCGCAATGGCAACCACTTTTGCATGGTGCTTTGTGCCTTTATTGGTCGTTACTATAAACGTTTCGTCTTCTTGTTTTTCGATCGTTTCTGCTCGTTCCCCTAAGGTAAAGCCTGGCTCAAATTGCTTAATTTGTTCTAACAACTTATCGGTTAAATCCCCTGCTAAAATTTCTGGGTAGGCAGGAATATCATAAATGGGTTTCTTTGGATAAATTTCTGAACATTGACCACCAGGTTGCGGCAAGGCATCGATGAGATGGCATCTAAGCTTTAACAACCCTGCTTCAAAGACAGTAAATAACCCTGTGGGTCCTGCTCCAATAATTAAAATATCTGTTGTAATCATTCCTTTAAGAATAAAAATTGAGAGAAAACAGATGTGACAAGCATTTCTGGTTGCATGACAAAAGTATCTGCAGTTTAAACAACGTTAATTACCTCTTTAATTTGTGGTGCGTATTTTTTAATCGTTGCTTCTACACCGTTTTTTAAAGTCATTTGGTTTACAGAGCAACCTGTACACGCACCTTCTAGCTGAACTTTTACAACAGTATCTTCAATAGAAAGTAATTTGATATTCCCTCCATCACTCATTAAAAAAGGACGAATTTCATTCAGTGCTTTTTCAACACTACTCAATGTTTCTTGTTCTGTCATACTCTTATTTTTTAACTGCGCTACAGCCGCTCATCGTTGTAATCCTCACTACTTCTGTAGGTGGCAAATTTTTATTTCTTTCTAATAATTCTGAAACCATTTCCTTTGTAATATCATTGAATGATTTTTCCAAAAGAGTCCCATCCTGAAGAGCAACTGGTCTTCCAACGTCACCTGCTTCACGAATACTTTGCACCAAGGGAACTTCCCCTAAAAATTTAGTTTTTATATCTTCTGCTAAATTTTTTGCACCATCTTGACCAAAAATATAGTATTTATTATTTGGAAGTTCGGCGGGTGTAAAATACGACATGTTTTCAACAATCCCTAATACAGGAACATTGATACTTTCTTGTTGGAACATTGCTACTCCTTTTTTGGCATCCGCTAATGCAATATTTTGTGGCGTACTTACAATAAGCGCTCCATTGATTGGTAATGCTTGTACAATTGATAAATGTACATCTCCTGTTCCTGGAGGTAAGTCAATCAATAAAAAATCTAATTCACCCCAATCTGCATCAAAAATTAACTGATTTAGAGCCTTAGAAGCCATCGGGCCTCGCCAAATTACCGCTTGATTTGGATTTGTAAAAAACCCCAAAGACAATAATTTTACGCCATAATTTTCTACTGGTTTCATTTTTGAACGACCATCAACATTTACAGAAAGCGGTCTTACTTTTTCAACATCAAACATAATATGTTGTGAAGGTCCGTAAATATCTGCATCTAGAACCCCAACACTAAAACCCATTTTAGCTAAAGAAATAGCGGTATTTGCTGTAACTGTAGACTTCCCTACCCCTCCTTTTCCAGAGGCGATTGCAATAATATTTTTAATCGATGGAATCTCTTTTCCACGAATTTGATTTGAGGTTTCTTTTTGTAGAGGTTTTTCTACCGTTACATTTATTTTCACCTCAATTGCTTCATCAATCGTTGTTTTAATTACTCTCGTAATTTCAGATTCAATTTTCTTTTTTGCCTGAAGTGTTGGATTATTAATAGTAACGTCTATAACCACTTCATTCCCAAAGGTTACTACGTTAGAAACATTCTTATTCTCAATTAAGCTTTTCCCTTCTCCAGGGGCTGTAATCGTTTCTAATGCTTTATAAATATCTTGTTTTTTAAAACTCATTGTTGAGATTTTAAATAGGATTAATTCTAAATTGCAAAGATACTCGTAAAATTAGTTTTAAAGAAATACTCGTCTTAAATTCCTATTAAAGTTTTAAAAAAAATTCTGCAATAAAATTTTCCGAAGAACCAAGTGATAAGTGAATTAAAATGACAGCTCTTTTAGAGGGTTCCAAAAAACCTTTTCAAAGTCTTGTATTTGGTTGTCAATAACAATAATTTGTTCATTTTCTAGAAGCTGCTGCATTAAATTGGTCCCTCCAAAATGATGTTTACCGGTAAGAACTCCTTTTCGATTAACAACCCTATGGGCTGGCACATCCTCTATATGATGGGCTTTATTCATTGCCCACCCTACCATTCTTGCAGATCTAGCAGCTCCTAAATAGCGAGCAATAGCACCGTAGCTAGTAACCCTTCCGTAAGGGATTAAACGAACTACTTTGTAGACTTTATTAAAAAAATTATCTGCTTCTTTCACAAAGTGAAGATATAAAAACCTTCTAATATTTCAATCTAAATTGAATGTAAGTAATTGGTTTTCCTACTTTTAAATATTGATTCTCGTAAAACGTTTGGGTTTCTGTGACCTCTTTGGGAGACCCTTCATTTTTATATACATTATGGTTGGCATTTAAAATCTCATGACCCTCTCCATGTAACAGACCTAATGTATACCCATGCATAAATTCACTATCAGTTTTTAAATTCATGAATCCGTCTTTTTTTAATATTTTAAAATATTTCTTCATGAACTCAGAATTTGTCATTCTGTGTTTTGTACGCTTGTATTTAATTTGAGGATCTGGAAAAGTAATCCAAATTTCAGAGACTTCGTTTTTTGCAAAAATAAAATCGACCAATTCTATCTGTGTTCTTACAAAAGCCACATTGTCTAGATTTTCTTCAATAGCCGTCTTTGCTCCTCTCCAAAAACGAGCGCCCTTAATATCGATTCCAATAAAATTTTTGTTCGGATTTTTTTTGGCTAGTGCAATGGTGTATTCTCCTTTACCGCAGCCTAATTCAACAACAATAGGATTGTTGTTTCCAAAAAAAGAATGCCAGCTCCCTTTGTGGGCGAAGCCAGCTACTACTTCTTCTCTTGTTGGTTGAATGACATTTTTAAACGTTTCGTTTTCCTTAAAACGTTTCAATTTATTTTTACTTCCCAATGTAAAAACTATGCTTTATCTTCTGTTCCTTCTCTTTTAAACTTGTAGGATTCTTTCATCCAATAACGCAAGAGAAATATAAAAACAACTAGAAAAAGCCAATTAATTCCATTGGAAATCCACCATCCAAATTCTCTCAAAGCTAAATCGGAACGTAATTGATTAAAAGGAATAAATAAATACTCTGTAAATAAAGTACCAATCCATCTAAAAATGTTGCTTGCTATCATATCTTAATTATCTTTACACTGCAAAAATAACAAAAGAAACAATGCTAGCCAATTTTTTGGAGAAATCTAAACCAATCAATTTCATCGTCTATTTAGGACTCTTCTTTTGTCATTTTTTTGGAACAATTACTTCCACACTATATCGGGGCGACTACAACTTATATAAGGCATTTGAAAGCTTTGTGTTGGTGTTTCTTTTTCTGTATATTTTTTTCTTTTTCAACTTTATCGTTACAAAAAACAAGCTTACGTTAGATCATTCCTACGCATTTTTCCTCTTTACCTTAGCTCTAACTCTTTTTTTTTCTGCCCTTTTTGATCTTGAATCAATAACCCTAGTAATAATTTATCTTCTATTTTTAAGAAAGATCTATAGCCTTCGTTCCACGAAAAACATGATTCAAAAAATCTTTGACAGTGGTTTTTGGATTGGTATTATGTTTCTTTTAGAGCCTTTTTCAATTCTTTTCTCCGTGATACTGTATGTCGCTATTTTAACTTACCAAAAAATAACGATCAACTCCATCATTTCTCCTATTGTGGGCTTTGTCTCTCCTTTGATTATCTATTTCACATACCTATTCTGGAATAATTCTCCAGAACAGTTCAATCAATTATTGAACTTCTCTCCGGCAAATCAACTGTCTATTTCTAAAGAAAATTATAGCCTTTGGATCTTCTACTTCTTTTTGTCTTTAACCCTTCTCTCTATTCTCTTAAAATCGCCTAAAGTATTTTCTATCAATAATTTATTTAGGAAAAGTTGGATTCTTTTAATTGTAAACTCAATTATCGCCGTTGTATTTGGCCTACTCATTCAGGATAAAGATGGATCAGAAATTGTTTTCTTCTTAATCCCTGGATGTATAATAATTGCAAATGGATTTGAAGTTATAAAAAAACGACTGCTAAAAAACATCTTGTTTGGAGGGCTTCTATTGGGAACTATTGTTATTTTATATTTCCTATAGTTTAGCTCCAAAAGCCAAATCACCAGCATCTCCGAGACCTGGCACAATATACCCTTTGCTATTTAGTTCATCGTCTATAGCCGCAATCCACAAGTGGGTATTTTCTGGAAAATTATCGTCTAAAAACTGAATTCCTTCTCTAGAGCCAATGACCACTATAAGATGAATTTCTTTGGGAGTTCCTTGTTGCTGTATGGCCTCTAAAACAGCAACTAATGACTGTCCTGTTGCCAGCATAGGATCTGCTAATAACAGTGTTTTATTTTCTACAGAAGGTGCTGCAAAATACTCGACAGCAATTTCAAACTCTTCATTGTTCTTTGGATGGTAACGATATGCCGAAATAAACCCATTTTCTACACCGTCAAAATAATTTAACACACCCTGATGCAATGGCAGACCTGCTCTTAATACAGAACATAAAACAATCTCATTTGTTGGCAACTGTTCTTTCTGTTTTCCAAGAGGAGTTGTAATATCTGTACTCGAATATGAAAGCTTCTTACTCAATTCATAACCTAGAACCTCGCCAATTCTTTGGATATTTCTTCTGAATCGCATCGCATCTTTTTGAATGTTTTTATCTCTTATCTCTGCAATGAAAGTATTTAAAATTGAATTTGAACTGCCAATATGATGTATCTCCATTCTCTTTATTTATTTCACAAATGTAGCTTCTTTGAATTTAATGTAATATCGAATGGCTGAATTACTGGATTTAATAAAAAAATCATTAAATAAAAACTATCTTTGTTCTTCATACTAAACGTTTATTTTATGATCCAATCCATGACGGGTTATGGTAAATCTGTATTACAATTACCAACGAAAAAAGTAACCATAGAAATTAAATCTTTGAACAGTAAAAACCTCGATTTAAACGTCCGAATCCCCTCTTTTTACAAAGAAAAAGAATTAACTGTTCGCAAAAAACTAGCCAGTGCATTAGTTCGTGGTAAAGTAGATTTTTCAATTTATGTAGAGATGACTGCAGAGGAAACCTCAACAACGGTAAATCATGGAGTGGTAAAACAATACCTTCAACAGTTAAGAAATGTGGTTCAGACAGGAAGTTCCGACGATGTTGAATTATTAAAAATGGCCGTAAGAATGCCTGATGCCCTCAAAACAGAACGCGAGGAACTAGATCAAAATGAATGGAATCTCATTGATGAGCATATAGAAATTGCTGTTCGCGAAATCATTCAGTATAGAATGGATGAAGCGGCCTCTTTAGAGATTGACTTTAAAGAAAGAATCGCCAACATAAAAAACTACTTAAAGGAGGTAAAAGCCCTAGACGGAGATCGAATTGAAAACATAAAAATACGTTTAAAAAAGGCAATCGATGAATTAAAAGTAGAAACGGATGAAAATCGTTTTGAACAGGAGTTGATCTACTATTTGGAAAAGCTAGACATCAATGAAGAAAAGGTTCGTTTGGCAAATCATCTCGATTATTTTTTAGAAACATTAGCTTTAGAAAATTCAAATGGTAAAAAATTAGGATTCATCGTACAGGAAATGGGAAGAGAAATAAACACAACAGGATCTAAGGCCAATTTTGCTCCCATGCAAAAAGCCGTCATTCAAATGAAAAATGAATTAGAGCAAATTAAAGAACAGATTTTAAACGTATTATAAATGTCAGAATTCAAAGGAAAATTATTTGTCTTTTCTGCGCCCTCAGGTTCAGGGAAAACAACTATTGTGCGTCATCTATTAAAGCAAGAAAAATTTAATTTAGCCTTTTCTGTTTCTGCTACTTCCAGAGAGCCAAGAGGGTTTGAAAAAAATGGGGAAGATTATTATTTTATATCCTTAAGGGAATTTAAAGACAACATTAAAGCCGATGCCTTTTTAGAATGGGAGGAAGTATACAGAGATAACTTTTATGGAACGTTAAAAAGCGAAATTGAACGAATTTGGAAATTAAAAAAACACGTTATTTTTGACATTGATGTTGTCGGTGGACTAAGAATTAAAAACAAATATCCAAAAGAAACTTTGGCAGTTTTTGTAAAACCTCCAAGTGTCGATGAATTGAAAATTCGTTTGAAAAAGCGATCAACAGAAAGTGAAGACAAAATAAATATGCGCATTGCAAAAGCATCGGTTGAATTAGCAACTGCACCACAATTTGATAAAATCATTAAAAATTACGAATTAGCAACTGCACTAAAAGAGGCAGATCGTTTGGTTCACGATTTTTTGGAGTTAGAATAGAAAAAGAAACCGTTTAAAAACGCAGCATTTTTTTAAGCTACAAATATGAAAAAAGTAGGTTTATATTTCGGGACATTTAATCCAATACATATCGGGCATCTAATCATTGCCAACCACATGGTTGAATGTTCAGATTTAGACGAAATTTGGATGGTTGTCACCCCTCACAATCCCTTTAAAAAGAAAAAATCTTTACTCGATAATCATCATCGTTTTGAAATGGTGTATAAGGCAACGGAAGACTATGAAAAAATTAAACCTTCTGATATTGAATTTAAATTACCACAACCAAACTATACCGTATATACCCTGGCTCATATTTCTGAAGCATACCCAAACAACGAGTTTTGTTTAATCATGGGAGAAGACAATTTGAGAAGCTTACACAAATGGAAAAACTACCAAACTATTATAGAGCATCATCATATCTATGTGTATCCAAGGGTTCGTGATGGAGAAGACAAACATGAATTTAAAAATCACCCAAAAATCCATACAATAGATGCTCCGATTATTGAAATTTCCTCTACAATGATCAGAAATGGAATTAAAAATCAAAAAAACATACAACCACTACTGTCAAAAGAGGTGTGGAAATATGTAGATGAAATGAATTTTTACAAAAGATAATTTCACTTAAAAATCGTTGTATATTTGTTGAATATCAAATGAGTATTTGTGGCCAAAAAAGTTAAAAAGAAAACGAAATTAAAACAAAAACTAACGGATAAATACCGGCTAGTTGTTTTAAATGAAGACAGTTTTGAAGAGCGCTTTTCGTTGAAACTATCTCGTTTAAATGTATTTGTTTTTGGAGGGTTCTTCTCTATTTTATTAATTGCTGCAACAGGAATATTAATCGCTTTCACCCCCCTAAAAGAGTATATCCCTGGGTATTCTCCATCCAGTTTAGTAAGAAAAGCCACCAAATTATCCCTAGATACAGATTCTTTAAAAATTAAATTAACCCATTTAGAAAATTACACAACTGCTTTAAAAACGGTTTTGTCAGGGGAAGTTGAGCCCGAATATATAGACTCTATTAAAACTAAAGTAAGAAACCGCACTTTTGATGAGCGAGAACTAAACGCCACAAAAAAAGATTCATTATTTCGAGAAAAAGTAGATCGAAAAACTCGTTTTTCACTAGAAAAAAATACAAAAAGTACTATTAAAATTGTCTTTTTCGCTCCTTTAAACGGCCCTATTTCTCAAACTTTTGAAGCTTCATCAAATCATTTTGCTGTTGATATTACCGCCAAAATGGGCGATCCAATTAAAGCAACCGCCGATGGTACTGTTATTTTTTCAGGATGGACCATAGAAACTGGATATGTTCTCATTTTAAAACATGCCAACGAATATACCTCTGTATACAAACACAACGGAAACCTATTAAAAAAACAAGGTGATTTTGTAAAATCCGGGGAAGTCATTGCGACTGTTGGTTCTAGTGGAAAACTGACCACAGGGCCTCATTTACATTTTGAACTTTGGAGTGGCGGTTATGCTGTTAATCCAACAAATTTTATAGACTTTAAATAAATGAGTATTAAATCATTTTTCGCAATTCCATTTGCTACAATAACGACTAAAAAAGTTTTAAGATGGGCCGAAAAGCCACATAAAACTCAAGAAAAAGTTTTTAAACACCTCCTCTCCAAAGGAAGAAAAACAGCTTTTGGGAAAGATCATAATTTTGACACTATCACAAATTATGAAGATTTTAAAAAAGAAGTTGTCGTTACAGATTATGAGGGCTTAAAACCCTATGTAGATAGAATTATTGCTGGAGAATCTGATGTTCTTTGGACGGGAAAACCACTCTATTTTGCAAAAACATCAGGAACAACCTCTGGTGCAAAATACATTCCTATTACAAAAGAGTCAATGCCTACGCACATCAAAGCTGCTCGAAATGCCTTGTTATTTTACATCGCAGAAAAAAAAGATGCAAGTTTTGTCGATGGTAAAATGATTTTTTTACAAGGAAGCCCCATTTTAAATGATAAAAACGGTGTAAAACTTGGGAGATTGAGTGGAATTGTTGCTCATTATGTTCCTCAGTATTTATTAAAAAACAGATTGCCAAGTTGGAAAACGAATTGCATAGAAGATTGGGAAACAAAAGTAAATGCGATTGTTGAAGAAACCATTAACGAAGACATGTCTGTAATAAGCGGAATTCCGTCTTGGGTTCAAATGTATTTTGAAAAACTTATTGAAAAAACAGGAAAATCAGTATCAGAATTATTCCCAAACTTCAATTTTTTCATTTATGGAGGGGTGAATTTTGAACCCTACAAGAATAAATTTGAAAGTTTAATAGGTAAAAAAATCGATTACATAGAATTATACCCTGCTTCAGAGGGATTTATAGCCTATCAGGATTCACAAACAGCAAAAGGAATGTTACTACAATTAGATGCTGGAATTTTCTATGAATTTATCCCTGCCAATGAATATTTTAATGAAAACCCAACTAGAATTTGTCTCAGAGATGTAAAAGTAGGTGTGAATTACGTGATTATTTTAAATACGACTGCAGGTCTTTGGGGGTATAATATTGGAGACACCATAGAGTTTACATCAACAAAGCCTTATCGTATAAAAGTCACTGGAAGGATCAAACATTTTATTTCTGCTTTTGGCGAACATGTCATTGGAAAAGAGGTGGAAAAAGCTCTAAATGATTCAATCCTAGGAACAACGATCAACATTAGTGAATTTACAGTGGCACCACAAGTGAATCCTAAAAATGGACTCCCTTATCATGAATGGTTTATAGAGTTTGAAAATGAACCTGAAAATTTAGATGCTTTTGCAGCTAAGATTGATGCTTCTATGCAAGCGCAAAATATTTATTATTACGACCTAATTAAAGGAAAAGTTTTGCGTCCACTTGTCATCAGAAAGGTAAATAAAGGAGGGTTTCATGCATATATGAAATCCATTGGTAAATTTGGAGGTCAAAATAAGATTCCGCAATTATCTGATACTAGAAAAATTGCAGATGTTTTACATAATTTTATAATTAAAGATTCATAAAATGGGAGGAGATTTTTTATTTACAGGATTGGCAATAGGCTTAGTAATTGTTTACTTTTACAACAAATTAAAAAACAACAAATACAGAAACAAACGTAAATGAGCACAATTAGAATTACCAAACAGTTTAATTTTGAAACAGGTCACGCCTTGTATGGTTATGATGGAAAATGTAAAAATGTCCACGGCCATTCCTACAAGCTTTCTGTAACAGTTACCGGAGAGCCAATAAAAGACAATACCCACGTAAAATTTGGAATGGTCATCGATTTTGGTGATTTGAAGAAAATTGTTAATGAAGAAATTGTAGATGTTTTTGACCATGCTACCGTATTTAACAAAAATACCCCTCATGTTGAGTTGGCGAATGAACTCATAAAAAGAGACCATCATGTTATTTTGGTCGATTATCAACCAACTAGCGAGATGATGGTGATTGATTTTGCTGAAAAAATAAAAAAAAGACTCCCAGAAAACATTAAAATATATAGCATAAAGCTTCAAGAAACTGAAACAAGTTTTGCAGAGTGGTATGCTCATGAAAATTAATGCTTTCTTTAAAAAACAAGTAACACTATTATGAACTCTTAAAACATAGACTATGAACTCTTTTAAAATTATAATCACACTGTTTATTTCGGCCCTTTTTATAAACTGTAGCAATGATGTTGAAGAACCAACAATTATTTTATCGAAGACTAATATTGCTGGTTCATACGCCATTACGAATTTAACCACAGACGCAAAAGTAACCTCATTAACAGACGTTGGCGGTGTGTTAGTGCCGCTTGATGTTGCCACCTCTACAAGTAATGGAGATACCTTTCAAATTGATTTTAAGCTTGAAGAAGAAGGAACATTCAAAGCAGAGGGCTTATTTAGAACTATTTCTACAGTAACCCCTGTGGTTGGCAACCCCGTATCAGAGACTTCCATATTGGACATTGACGCCTCTGGAAATTTTACCCTAGACACCACAAACAATACCATTAATTTTAGTTCTTCTGTGGGTGACTTTTTAAGCGGAACATTCGATATTGTTACATTCAACGAAACCTCTCTTGTTTTGTATCAGGAAGCTGAAGAAACTGAAGACTCTATAACAACAGAGATGAAAACATCCATTAGCTTTGAAAAAAACTAATTTAAAATAACCATTAAAAAAGCAGCCTAAATTAGACTGCTTTTTTTATTGAAGTACAATCTTGGCAATCTATTATTTTCCATTATAAGAATTCATTGTATTTGACAAGCCTGCTATTCCAAAAGAAGTGATTATTTTTGCTGCAAATGGCAACCGTTCTATTAATTGACTCTCTTCTTCCTTGGTCCATTCTCCCAGGACAAAATCTACTTGTCTTCCTTTTTTGTAAGCACCTCCGATTCCAAATCTGAAACGTGCGTATTGTTGGGTTTGTAATTTGACTTGAATGTCTTTCAGGCCATTGTGTCCGCCCGCAGATCCTTTTGCTTTTAGGCGTATCATTCCAAAGTCAATATGTACATCATCTGTAACTACCAAAATATTCTCTGGAGAAATTTTCTCTTTACCCATCCAATATTTTAGTGCTTTCCCGCTTAAGTTCATAAAGGTACTTGGCTTTAAAAGAATAAAAGTTCTCCCTTTTACTCTAAAGGTAGCTACCTCCCCTAATTTTTCAGTTTCAAAGGTTGTTTTATTTTCATGGGCAACTTCATCCAAAATTTTAAAGCCAATATTATGTCGGGTATTGGCATATTTTTCACCAATATTTCCCAAACCAACAATTAAAAATTTCTTCATTAAATCTTCCTTAGGGTTAACTTTTGTAGCAAATATATTAGAAAAAAAGTTGTTGAAGTTCATTTGGTAAAAAACTAAAATAAAAAAGCGTTACAAATTTGTAACGCTTTTTGTGTCATATCATTGCAATCTCTATTCTGCTGCAGTTGCTTCTGTTGTTGCTTCTGTTGCTTCTTCTTCAACTTCTTCTTCATCTTCAGATGCATTACGAGAGGTTCTCACTTGGACAACAACCGTATTTTCTGGGTGCATAAATGTATACAAATCATTAAATAGAGAAGATACTAGTAATTTGCTTCCTATTTTTAATGCAGAAATATCCGCAGATATAAAATCCGGTAAATTAGATGGCAATGCTTTTACTTTTAATTTACGATTCGTAAAACGTAAAGAACCCCCATTTAAAACTCCTGGTGATGTCCCTGTTAATTTTACAGGAATCTTCATTGTAATTTCTTTATCATCAAATAATTGATAAAAATCTACATGAATAATTTTATCAGTCACTGGGTGAAACTGAATGTCTTGTAAAATAGTTGGTATCTTTTCCCCATCAACGTCAATCGTTGCTGTATAAACGTTTGGAGTATATACCAAATTTTTAAACGCTTTTTCTTCTGCTGAAAAGTGTATTGGGTTTTCTCCTCCGTATATAACGCAAGGAACCATACCAGCATTACGTAAGGCTTTTGTCGCTACTTTGCCCACGCTTTCTCTTTTTGATCCTTTAATTGTAATTGATTTCATTACTTTTTTATTAATTATTTACATTAAAAATTGTCCACTAATTGAGGTGTTGTCTTGCACTTTGTGCATAACATCCGCAAATAATGGCGCGCAAGATACTACTTTTATTTTAGATGTCACCTTTTTTAAGGGGATTGTGTCAGAAACAATTAACTCTGTTAAAGCAGAATTTTCTATTTTGTCGTAAGCATCCCCTGACAGTATCGGATGAGTACAAATTGCTCGCACGCTTAAAGCGCCCCTTTCTTTCATTAAATTGGCTGCATGTGCCAATGTTCCTCCGGTGTCAATCATATCGTCAACCAAAATAACATTCTTCCCTTTAACATCTCCTATAAGTTCCATGTGAGAAATTACATTGGCTTTTTTTCTTTGTTTATAACAAATTACAACATCTGAATGTAAATGTTTAGAATATGCATAGGCTCTTTTAGAACCCCCCATATCTGGAGATGCAATCGTTAAGTTTTCTAACTTAAGGCTATTTACATAGGGCATAAAAATGGTAGAGGCATACAAATGATCTACTGGTTTTTCAAAGAACCCTTGTATTTGATCTGCATGTAAATCCATGGTCATGATTCTTGTTGCCCCAGCTGTTTGCAACAAGTTTGCAACTAACTTTGCACCAATAGCAACTCTAGGTTTGTCTTTTCTGTCTTGTCTTGCCCAACCAAAATAAGGCATTACAGCGGTGATGTGTCTAGCAGAGGCTCTTTTTGCAGCATCTAGCATGAGTAACATTTCCATTAAGTTATCTGCCGAAGGAAAGGTGGAGCCAATTAAGAAAACCCGTCTCCCTCTTACAGATTCCTCAAATGCAGGTTGAAATTCACCGTCATTAAAATGTGTTGTAGTTACTTTTCCTAGTTCATATCCGTACTCTTTGGCTATTTTTTCTGCTAATTCTGTGCTTTGAGAACAAGCAAAAAGTTTTGGTGCAAGCTGATTTGAAGACATTTAGTTGTGTTTAATTGTTGTGTTTTACAAAAATATAAATTATTTGGTGAGTTTGAATCAAAAATTAGAGATTAAAACTAAAAATATTTATTAGCTTTGCAGCACACTTCAAAAATGCTCGAGTGGCGGAATTGGTAGACGCGCTGGATTCAAAATCCAGTTCTTTCGGGAGTGTGGGTTCGATTCCCACCTCGAGTACAACAACCCTTGTTAATCGTTTGATTTTCAAGGGTTTGTTTATTTATAACCTCTACTTTTGCCAACTATTTGCCAACCATTTTTAAATGTCATAGTTAATCAATTATATTGTTGAGGTATAAAATTCTCGTATATACGAGATTGGCAGGATGACTACTGAGCTCGAATTGCACGCACAGATAACCCAAAATTCTTTCCTTTATCACCAGAATCACCTCCACCAGGATTAAAATTCCTGTAATATGCTTCATCAACATCTTTCTCCGTGGAACTCCAATAAAAAGCAGCAGTAAAATTTGCACCTCCATTTAATGTGGATGTAGCATTTATTTCATTCCTTTTTGAATGCATTTCGCCTAACTCATTTATTGAGGGTAGAAACCAATCTGTATAGCCGCCTCCTTGATAAGCTCTTGCCAATCCAGCAGCATATGTCGTTTCTGTAGCGCCTTGTGCACTTATAATAAGATCAGTATTAAGAGCTCCTTTATCTATATCACTATATTGTGCTGAAGTAACAATATTACTCCCGTTGTGCCATCTTATCCCGTTTTGAGAACTTTGTTTATCTACAGAACATATCAAATATCGTTCTAAAGCGGTATCGCTATCTAAGTTCTCATCAGTGGATGCAACATAAAACACTACACCGCCATAGACATAATCCCCTACCTCGTATAAAGGCCTAACCGTATCAGAGGTATTACTCGCCTGGCTTGAGCCAAATGCATTATTAGCAATAACCGTAAATGTGTAGTCGGTATCATTTGTTAAACCCGTAACCGTGATGCTGCCAGATGTCTCCTGATTTAGGGTTCCAGTAATATTTCCTGGACTTGAAATAGCTGTATATGAAGTGATTGGCACCCCTCCATCATTACTAGGAGCTGTAAATGAAATAGTAGCTTGTTGATTTTCAGCAACAGCTGTTACTAATGTTGGACTCGCTGGAATACCGACAGATGAGGAGGATTGTACCTCCCAACTACCGTCTTGTTTTACATATATAATTGTACCTCCGTTATAATCTGTTAAAAACACCATCAATCCTGCAGCTGGATTTTCAATAGCTAAAAACTGACTAATCGTCATTCTTGGAATTAACAACCCCCCTTTATCAGATTGAATTTCCAATACAGCAGAGGCATGAGGCGATGATGTTCCAATACCAACTTGGCAAAAGACATGATCACTTATAAAAATAAGTAGGACGACTAAAAATATTTTGATAACCTTATTCATTTTATTTAGGGGGTTTAAAAAAGTTCAATTATCCAAGTTGCCGTAACAATTAAACTTTATATTTATTGGAAAAATTTAGTGTGATACAAATATAAGTTCTGTAAGAGAAGTAAAAAAACAAAACTCCTTTATTTAGATAAAACACTGTTTTTAAACAACCTAACTACTCATACAGTAGGACGATTTATAGTGAGGCGCCAGGTGGCTGCGAATCACCAAATAAGCTCTTTTTTTGCTTTTGTATCGATTTTCTAAAAATTTTGAAGAGGGCTAGCCCAAGGAAAGTAACCTCAACCTGAACAGAAGTTTTTTATCAGACTGCGCAAATAGATAATAGTACAAATTCTAAAAAATTAAATTTAATAGTGATGCCATTTTTAATATCTTTGGAGAGGTCTAACTAATTATATATCAAAATGAACGAATTTATTCTTTATTTCAAAATGGGTCTTTACCATGTGTTAGACTTTGCTGCCTATGACCATATTTTATTCTTAATTGTTCTCGCAGTTATCTTTAGTTTTAATCAGTTGAGAAAAGTAGTGTGGCTTGTTACTTTATTTACAATTGGGCACTCTATTACACTTGCTTTATCTGCCTACGGAGTTCTGAATATAAAAATGGACTTGATTGAATTTTTAATTCCTCTGACCATCTGTATCACTGGAATTGTAAATGTTTTTAGCGCTAAAAAATCAACATCTGGGAAAGAAAATACAAATTTGATTTTTGGTCTCCTTTTTGGATGCATTCATGGCTTGGGATTTTCTAATTATTTTAAAATGATGATCGGGAAAGAAGAAGATAAGCTTTTTCTGCTATTAGAATTTGCTTTGGGTATTGAAGTCGCACAAATTATAATTGTTTTAGGGGTTTTGATCCTAGGAAATATTCTTCAATATTTTTTTACTGTCACAAAAAGAGATTGGATTTTGGTATGTTCGTCTATCGTCATTGGTTTTTCATTACAAATGATGTTTGATAGAGTCTTTTGGTAAGCAAATTTTATTGGATTATTAACGTCTTTTTTCTCCAAATCTTTTTACTTTCGTTCTAATGACAGAAAAGAAACAACTAAAATACGACCGGGCCTATCTAAAAATGGCATATGAATGGGGTAAACTCTCCCATTGCAAACGAAAACAAGTAGGGGCTTTAATTGTTAAAGATCGGATGATTATTTCTGATGGTTTTAACGGAACACCAACTGGCTTTGACAATTGTTGTGAAGATGAATCAGGAGCTACAAAGTGGGAGGTTTTGCACGCAGAAGCCAATGCAATTTTAAAGGTTGCCTCCTCAACACAATCTGCAAGTGGAGCAACTTTATACATCACATTGTCTCCCTGTACGCAGTGCAGTAAATTAATTCATCAAGCAGGAATAAAACGTGTTGTTTATGCAAACTCTTACAAAGATACTTCTGGTATTGATTTTTTAAAAAAAGCTGGAGTTGAGATGCTGCACTTGCCCTATGAAAAATAAAAACAACCTTCCTTTATATTTCTCTTTAGCCGTTATTTTCGGAATCTTTATGGGTCTTTCTGTAAGTGAAGACAGTTTTAATTTGTGGTCTTTTTCAAAAAGCTCTTCACAAGAAATAAAGATTAAAAAACTAATCAATTTTATTAAAAAAGAATACGTAGATACCGTAGATACCGAAAACTTGCTAGATGTTGCTATCAATGAAATGTTAGGGGAATTAGACCCTCATTCTACATACATTCCCAAAGAGAACTTACAAGCTGTTCAAGAAAGAATGCAAGGTAATTTTGAAGGAATCGGTGTACAATTTAGAATGATCAACGATACCATAACCGTGATTCAGCCCATAAAGGGCGGCCCAAGCATTCTGGCAGGCATCAAATCTGGAGACAGAATTTTAATGGCAAACAAAGACACCTTGTTTGGCAAAAACATTACTAGCAATAAAATCCCTTTTTATTTAAAAGGAAAACCAAATACAACCGTTGCACTAAAACTATATAGAAAAAGTACTGATTCTCTTTTTACCGTTGAGGTTACTCGTGGAAAGGTAAATATTAAAAGTGTAGATTTGGCATACATAATTAAGGACTCAATTGGGTACATCAAGCTAGATCGTTTTGCCAGAAATACTTTTAGAGAATTTAAATCTTCTCTTGAAACATTAATTGATCAAGGAATGACGGCGCTTGTATTAGATTTACGAGGAAATGGCGGAGGTTTTATAGATATTGCAACTCAGATTGTTGATGAGTTTTTAACAGAAAATACCCTGATTGTTTTCACAAAGAACAACCAAGATAAGATCGAAAAATCTTTTGCAAGCTCAAGAGGTAGTTTCAAAAATGGTAACTTGTATATATTGATAGATGAAAATTCCGCATCTGCTTCAGAAATTGTAGCAGGAGCCCTGCAAGACAACGACAAAGGAACCATCATTGGACGTCGTTCTTTTGGAAAAGGATTGGTACAAGTAGAAATGGATTTAGGAGATGGTTCAGCTGTTCGCCTAACAACTGCTAGATACTTCACTCCGACAGGGCGTTCTATTCAAAAACCATATGCTAAAAAAGGTTATAAAAACTATTATGAAGATTACCAACAAAGAGTTTTTAGTGGAGAGCTATTAAATAAAGACAGTATAAAAACAATAGATTCTTTACAATTTAAAACTCCAAAAGGAAAAATCGTTTATGGTGGTGGTGGAATTATTCCAGATGTTTTTGTCGCCCTAGATACTACTTCTTATCTCTCTAATTTTTACTTCAATTCCATAAACAATTTTGCCTTTAATTTTGTAGACAACAACAGAACCTCTCTTAACAAATGGACTCTTTCTGCTTTTATTTCAGATTTTGATGCAGATGAGGCTGTTCTTAAATCCTATTTGACAACGCATAAGGTCGGAAAGAAACAAGGCTTTAAAACAAGACAACGCATACAAAAATACCTGAAAGCAGCAATTGCAAATACGCTTTTTGGGGATGAAGGTTTTTATAGAATTTTACATCAAGACGATAAAATGCTTCAAAAAGTAGTAACACTAGAAACTTCAGATTAGGAAAGTTATCCTTTTTCTAGTTGAATTTTAAAACAGTAATAATAACGATTCATGAAAAACAACTGGATGTACATTGTATTCTTTTCCCTTCTTATGAATTGCTCTTCTAGTGAAGAGAAAATGTATACCCCTGTTCCATATATTTTAGAAATTCCTGATCTTTTTCAAGACAAATTAATCGCTCCAATCATCCCAACAAACAATCCAATGACTGAGGAGGGTGTTGCGCTTGGAAAAAAATTATTCTTTGATAACATTCTTTCTGGCAACGAAACGCAATCTTGTGCAACATGTCACAACCCAACAAAAGCTTTTACAAATAATCAACAATTCAGCAAGGGAATTGATGGGCGTATTGGCACCAGAAATTCAATGCCTTTATTCAATTTGGCTTGGAATTTTGACGAGCTTTTTGCCTGGGACGGAAAAGAGTTTAGCCTCGAAAAACAGGCACTAGAACCCGTTTCAAATCCTATCGAAATGCATGCAAATTGGGAAACTGTAGTTGAAAAACTAAAAATCCATCCAACATATCCTGTTTTATTTCAACAAGCTTTTGGTTCGCCAACAATTGATAGAGACCGAGTCACAAAAGCAATTGCTCAATTTGAAAGAACACTCATTTCCAGTAATTCTAAATTTGATCAATATTTACGTGGAGAAAAATCCTTAACCCCAGAAGAACAAAATGGTTTTGCTATTTTTATGGATGAAGCCAAAGGAGATTGTTTTCATTGTCATGGAAGCGATAATAACCCTCTGTGGACAGATCATCAATTTCACAACAATGGTTTGGATCTTTTTTTTAAAGATTTAGGTTTGGGAGCAATCACAGGAGACCCTTCAGACAATGGTAAATTTAAATCTCCTTCCATAAGAAATTTAGCCTTTACAGCCCCCTATATGCATGACGGAAGATTTGCAACTCTAGAAGAAGTAATCGACCATTATTCAGAGGGATTGAAGCCCTCCCCTACAATAGATCCTTTGATGAAAAAAGTGTCGCAAGGAGGTGTAGGACTTACCCCGAATGAAAAGGCCGATTTAAAATCTTTTCTACTCTCTCTTTCCGATTCAGATTTTATCAAAAATCCAGCCTTCAAAGAGTAATCGACAAATCCAATTGTGCCATTAGGTTTCATAATTAAAATTTGCTCCTTTTATTATACTTATATTGTATATTTGCAACATATTTAATTTTATCTATTTAAAATTAATCTATTTAAAAACATGATAAAAGTTTCAGATACAGCAAAGAAAAAAGTAGTCGCATTGATGGTTGAGGAAGGCTTTGATGCTACAAAAGACTTTATAAGGGTTGGGGTAAAAAGTGGGGGTTGCTCAGGGCTGTCTTACGATCTAACCTTTGACAATAAAAAAGAAGAAAACGACAAAGTTTTTGAAGAGAATAACGTGAGAATTATTGTTGATAAAAAAAGTTTTTTATACCTAGTCGGTACTACTTTAGAGTACTCCGGAGGCTTGAACGGAAAAGGATTTGTGTTTAATAATCCAAATGCAAACCGAACCTGTGGTTGTGGAGAATCATTTTCGCTTTAAAATTAAGAAAAAGATGTCAAAATATACTGAAGACGATTTAAGAGAAGAACTAAAAACCAAAGAATACGAATACGGTTTTTATACTGATATAGAAAGTGAAACCTTTGCCAAAGGGTTAAATGAAGAGGTTGTCCGTGCCATCTCAAAAAAGAAAAATGAACCCCAATGGATGACTGACTGGCGCATAGAAGCTTTTAGGGTTTGGGAACAAATGAAAGAACCTGAATGGGCAAATGTTCATTATGAAAAACCAAAATTTCAAGACATTGCCTATTATTCTGCCCCAAAAGAAAAGCCAAAACTAAATTCTTTAGATGAGGTTGATCCAGAATTATTAGATACTTTCAAACGTTTAGGGATTTCTTTAGACGAACAAAAAAAATTAGCCAATGTCGCTGTAGATATTGTCATGGATTCGGTATCTGTAGCAACAACTTTCAAAAAAACATTGGGTGAAAAAGGGATTATTTTCATGCCTATTTCTGAAGCAATTCAAAAACATCCAGAATTGGTAAAAAAATATTTAGGAACGGTTGTCCCAACAAAGGATAACTTCTATGCAGCATTAAACTCTGCTGTTTTTTCTGACGGTTCTTTCTGTTACATTCCAAAAGGAGTTCGTTGCCCTATGGAATTGTCTACTTATTTTAGAATTAACGAGGGAGGAACGGGTCAGTTTGAAAGAACGCTTGTTGTTGCAGATAAAGGCAGTTATGTTTCTTATCTTGAAGGATGTACTGCGCCAAGTAGAGATGAAAATCAACTTCATGCTGCGGTAGTAGAGCTAGTTGCCATGGACGATGCAGAGATAAAATACTCGACGGTTCAAAACTGGTACCCAGGAGATGCAAAAGGAAAAGGAGGGGTTTATAATTTTGTAACGAAAAGAGGTCTGTGTGAAAACAATGCAAAAATTTCTTGGACACAAGTAGAAACTGGATCTGCAGTTACTTGGAAATATCCTTCATGTGTCTTAAAAGGAAATAATTCTATTGGTGAATTTTACTCAATCGCAGTAACAAATAATCACCAACAGGCAGATACTGGAACGAAGATGATTCATTTGGGGAAGAATACCAAGTCAACGATTATATCCAAGGGAATATCGGCTGGTCAATCTCAAAATTCATACAGAGGTCTGGTACAAATTAATTCAAGAGCAGAAAATGCTCGTAATTTCTCTCAATGTGATTCTTTATTGATGGGTAATGCCTGTGGAGCTCACACCTTTCCATACATTGAAGTAAAAAACAAATCGGCACAAATAGAACACGAAGCAACCACGAGTAAAATTGGTGAAGATCAATTGTTCTATTGCAATCAGCGAGGAATAGATACCGAAAAAGCAATCGCTTTGATTGTAAACGGATTTAGCAAAGAGGTCTTGAATAAACTCCCTATGGAATTTGCCGTTGAAGCACAAAAATTATTAGAGATTAGTTTAGAAGGCTCTGTAGGATAATTGAATAATATAAAACGCCCATAATTAACAGTTTGAGGCATATAGTATAAAGAAAGATGTTAAAAATAGAAGATTTACAAGCAAGGATAGATGATAAATCTATTTTAAAAGGGTTGAATTTAGAAGTAAACGCAGGGGAAGTTCATGCAATTATGGGCCCAAATGGTGCTGGAAAAAGTACCCTCGCGAATATTATTGCTGGAAAAGAAGAATATGATGTTACCAACGGAACCATTGAGCTAAATGGAGAAGACATCAGTGAATTCGCTCCAGAAGAAAGAGCACATAGCGGGATCTTTCTATCTTTTCAATACCCTGTAGAAATTCCTGGAGTTTCTGTTACAAATTTTATAAAAACGGCCATTAACGAAACGCGAAAAGCAAAAGGTCTAGAAGACATGCCTGCAAAAGATTTGCTAAAAATGATTCGCGAAAAGTCTGAATTATTGGAAATAGACCGAAAATTTTTATCTCGTTCTTTAAACGAAGGATTTTCCGGAGGTGAAAAAAAACGTAATGAAATCTTTCAAATGGCAATGCTAGAACCACAATTGGCTATTTTAGATGAAACCGACTCAGGGCTTGATATTGATGCACTACGTATTGTAGCTAACGGAGTAAACAAGTTAAAATCTAAAGACAATGCCGTAATTGTGATTACGCACTACCAGCGCCTACTCGATTATATTGTTCCAGACTTTGTGCATGTTTTACATGATGGTAAAATTGTAAAATCTGGAGACGCTTCTTTGGCGCTAGAATTAGAAGCAAAAGGATATGATTGGATTAAACAAGAGTTAGTTTAAGAAATACGCTAAAAAGATGGAATTAAAAGATAAATTATTGTCATCATATGTAGCGTTTGAAAACCGCGTGGATACAAAATCCGATGTGCATGACATTCGTTCAGAAGCATTTCAGAATTTTGAAGCGTTGGGCTTTCCAACCAAAAAATTAGAAGCCTGGAAATACACCTCTTTAAAGACTGTTTTAAAGCAAGATTATAGCATCTTTCCTAATAAAGAAAACAATGTTGAATTTTCTGATGTAAAAAAATATTTTATACACGACATTGATGCATACAAACTTGTTTTTGTAGATGGAAAATACAATTCTTTCCTCTCGGAAACCACACATGGAGATTTTGATGTTTGCCTTATGTCAGCCGCATTGAATAAGCAAAAATACAAAGCAGTCATTGAAAATTACTTCAATAAAATAGCGAAACAAGACAACTTAACATCACTTAATACTGCTTTTACAGAAGAGGGTGCTTATATCTATATTCCAAAAAATGTAGAGGTAAAAAAACCAATTCAAATCATCAATTTTACAACAGGTTCTGAGGCAGCCACCATGTTACAGCCAAGAAATTTAATTGTTGTTGAAGAAAATTCGCAGGTGCAAATTATAGAACGCCATCAAAGTTTAACAAACAATCCTGTTCTGACAAATGCTGTTACTGAAATTTATGCAGACAAAAGAGCTTTCGTTGATTATTACAAAATTCAAAACGATAAAACCAATGCTTCTTTAGTTGACAATACTTTTATAGAGCAACAATCGAATAGTGTCGTTTCTGTACATACCTTTTCTTTTGGAGGAAATATTACAAGAAATAACTTGAACTTCTATCAAAAAGGACAACACATCGATTCTATCCTAAAAGGAATTACAATTATTGAAGGAAAACAGCACGTAGATCACCATACTTTAGTCCATCATTTAGAGCCAAATTGTGAAAGTCATCAAGACTATAAAGGAATTTATGACGAACGCTCAACAGGGGTTTTTAACGGAAAGGTGATTGTTGAAAAAGAGGCTCAAAAAACAAATGCCTATCAACAAAACAACAATGTTTTAGTAAACGACAAAGCCACCATTAATGCAAAACCTCAGCTTGAAATTTTTGCAGATGACGTGAAGTGTTCTCATGGTTGTACAATTGGTCAATTAGACAACGAGGCCTTATTTTATATGCAGCAAAGAGGAATTCCAAAAAAAGAAGGAAAAGCCTTACTCATGTATGCCTTTGCGAATACCGTTTTAGAAAGTGTAAAAATTCCAGAAGTAAAACAGCGAATTACACAATTAATTGCCAACAAATTAGGAGTTGACATCGGGTTTGACCTATAAGAATTCCGCTCTTTTTTCATTTAATTAAAAACCACGCAGATTGCGTGGTTTTTAATTGTTAATCGATCGACTCCAAAAGACCCTTTAAAAATTCATTCTCTTCAAACCAAGACAAACCAAAACGAACAACGACTAAATCTTGATCTGGTAACACATAGACTCTTTGACCTTGATATCCGTCTGCAAAATACATGTTTTTGGGAACGTCTTTTAATTGACTTTCTCTATTTAACCAAAAATGTGCGCCATACAATCCGTTTGACCCAGGGGTTGGTGTCGTTACATAATCTACCCACTCTTCTGCAAATAATTGCTCACCGTTCCAATTTCCTCGATGGAGATACAACAGCCCAAACTTAGCCCAATCTCTTGCCGTAGCCCAAGCATAAGAAGAACCCACGTAATTTCCGCTTAAATCAGCCTCTAAAACCATCGAACTCATTCCTATTTTATCAATTAAACCTGAGTACCAAAAATCTAAATAATCTTGGTGTGTTTCAAACAGATTTCTTAACACTCCTGATAATAAATTTGTAGTTCCTGAAGAATAGTTCCAAGATTCATTTGGCTTGCCCGCTAAAGGCTTGTATTCTTGCATTCTACTCATATCTTGTTCTAAAAACAACATTTTTGTTACATCAGAAATTTCATCATAATTTTCATCCCATTCCAAACCTGAATTCATTTGTAACAAATTATGAAGCGTAATGTCTTTTCTTGCGTCATTTTGCCAAGATGCTATTGGCGCTTTGTCTTGTACGTTTACTTTTCCTTGATATTGCAATACTCCAAAAACAGTGCTTACAATACTTTTAGTCATTGACCATCCTAAAATTTTAGCGTCTTGATGAAAACCTCTCGCATATTTTTCTGCAATAATTTTATCTTTATAAATAACAACAACAGCCCTTGTATTGGAGGTTTCACAGAGCAAATCGATGCTTTGTTGTAATTTTTTATAATTGATATTCGTAAATAACGTGTCTTTTTGGGAGGCATTCCAAAAAGGATACTTCTCTGTAGTTTCTGTATGCGATCTATCCGGAACTAAATAAGGTGTTGTTTCATCTGTCGTTTTTAGGGTTAGAACACTTCCAAGCCCCTCTCTGTAGATTGCCTTTCTCGTCAATAACCCAAACACAGAGGAAGTGGCTGTTTTGTTTTCCAAATCAATGGTGTCTGAAGCTAAATGAACGGGAGAAAAATTGGTGTCTGTACTATCTGTTAGTGCCAAGCTTCTGTTGGCTAAAAAAACCGAGGAAGCAGTATGTTTTGCAGAATAACCTGCCAATATATTTAATTTTGGATAATTATAAACTATTGAATTAGTAATAGCTACAGCCACTACAAGGAGTATTCTCTTAAAAATTTTCATCCATAAGGTTTTAGTTATGCGAAAATAAGAAAATCATATTGCCTTTTTGAAAACTTTAAAAAATCATCTATTATCTTTGCACTATAAACACGATTCGTATGATAGATGTTGATAAAATTCGAAAAGATTTCCCAATTCTAAATAGAACGGTAAACGGCAAGCCTTTAGTGTATTTTGACAATGCCGCTACCTCACAAACACCCCAAATAGTTATTGACACTATTGTTGATTATTACAGTAATTTCAATGCAAATATTCATAGAGGTGTACACTCGTTAAGTCAAGAGGCGACTGATAAGTATGAAGAAGCGCGTATAAAAATTCAACAACATTTTAATGCTGCACACGCCTATGAAATAATCCTAACCTCAGGAACCACCGATAGTATCAACATGGTGGCTTCTGGCTTTGCTACATTATTAAAAAAAGGTGATGAAGTTATTGTTTCTGCCTTAGAACATCATTCTAATATTGTTCCTTGGCAGATGTTATGTGAAAAAACGGGAGCTATTTTAAAGGTCATTCCAATGAATTTAGATGGTTCTTTACAAATGAAAGCATACCACGAGTTAGTTACTAAAAAAACAAAAATCGTATTCTGTAACCATGTTTCTAACGCTTTGGGTGTTGTAAACCCTATTGAAGAAATTATTAAAAAAGCTCATCAATTTGGGGCAGCTGTTTTAATAGATGGAGCACAAGCTACACCTCACATCAAACCAGATGTTCAGGCCTTAAACGTTGATTTTTATGTGGCCTCAGCTCATAAGTTGTGCGGCCCTACAGGAGTTGGTTTACTCTATGGAAAAAAAGAATGGCTAGAAAAACTCCCCCCTTATCAGGGAGGTGGAGAAATGATTGACACTGTTACCTTTGAAAAAACAACCTACGCGGGTTTGCCTCATAAATTTGAAGCAGGAACCCCAAATATTTGTGGAGGAATCGCTTTTGGGACTGGACTAGACTATATGAATGCCGTTGGTTTTGACGCGATCGCATCCTATGAAGCAACGCTTTTACACTATGCAACAAAAGAATTGTTAAAATTTGAAGGCATGAAAATTTATGGAACTACTGCCGAAAAAACAGCGGTAATCTCCTTTAACATTGGCAATATTCATCCGTATGATATCGGTGTCATTTTAGACAAGCTCGGAATTGCTGTTAGAACCGGACATCACTGTGCACAACCTATTATGGATTTTTACAAAATCCCTGGAACTATAAGAGCCTCCTTTTCTTTTTACAACACCAAAGAAGAAATTGATCTTTTTATTACCGCACTGAAAAGAGCGGTCTCGATGCTCTCATAAAAAAGATCTTAAAGTAAAAAAGGTTGAGCTAAGCTCAACCTTTTTTTATCACATTAAACGGTCTCTTTACAGAGAACCATGTGCTTAATTATTAATTGTCCAAGAAAGGTAATACTGAGAACCTGTTGCCCCAACACCTGGTGCACTAAAGTACTCTTCACCACCTAAATTAGCTCCACCAAGTTTAATGATCGACTTTAAGCTTGGTAATGCATAATTTATTTGTGCATCAACCACCGATCTAGCAGCGATCATTCCATCATAGAAAGAAGATTGCCACAAGAAGGTGTCTTGCCATCTGTAGTTTATGTTAAATCCAAGGTTCTTGAATAATTTTTCTTTCCCAAACTGAACTTTTACTTTGTGCTCTGGTGTATTAAATCCAGCTTCAAAATCTGGGTTAGTTCCTCCTTTTTCTTCAAACTTTGCGTAAGTATAATTAACCCCTAAATTAAAGCCGTCAAAAATCTTTTTAGAAACACCAACACCTACTCCGTAAGAACTGATATCTGAATCAGAGTTAGAATCAAAAGCAACTCCTTTAAAGTCTCCATTTGACAAAGCAATTAAAGCGATTGGAGTTGGCATTGCAACAGGAGAACCCACTGCTGGCGCTAAATCTACAGCATCGTTCAAAGCAACGCTACCATATAGTGGTGCAACTGCATTTTTACTTGCAATAAAGTCTTGGTACATGTTGTAATAAGCGCTTACATCAAGTGTAAACCCTTCAATAACACCTCTGTACCCTACTTCATAAGCCGTCACAAATTCTGGTTTTACAAAATCAATATTAGATTTCTTTAAATCCGCTGGGTTTCCAGAAGCTAAAAAAGCACCGATAGAACTTGCTGACCAAGAATTATTATACGCCATGTCTCCTGTTAAAACTTGTGTGCCTCCAATATTGGTTCCACCAACAGCGTTTATATAACCTGCTAACGCTGGATCAATTCCTAAAGAGTATGGCATAGATCTATACCTGTCAATATTATCTGGAGCAGTCCCTACTAAGATTCCAGAACCAGCATCTAGACCAATATATTGATCTTGAGTTGTTGGATTTCTAAATCCTGTTTGAATGGAAGCTCTGAAGTTATGATTTTTATCTTCTCCAGCAGCATATGATAAAGACAGTCTTGGGGATACATTCCCGTCAAAGTTTTGCGCTTTATCATATCTAGCAGAAGCGGTTACTTTCAAACGATCTTCTAACAACTTTTTTTGACCTTGAACATAAACTCCAAGTTCGTTGTAGTTTATTGCACCATCATAATCTGTAAAAATAGTTCCGCTAGAATTTAAAGAGTACTGTCTTAAAGACGCTCCAACTTGAATTTCTGCAAAGTCAATAACATCTCTAAAGTTGTAATTTGCATCTCCATGGTACAATTTAGTTTGATCTTGAAACTTAGATCCTGTTAATAAATTTGGATCATTCGTAATGATTTCTTTAGCTGCTTCAAATTCTGCTGATCCTGGAACAAAACGGTCTCTATCTGCAAAAGCTCTTGCCGCTGCGTGATCCATCGCTGGTACCCCTAAAGGTGCTAATGCTCCTAAATATGCACCTGCATATTCTTGAAACCAAGCTGCGTCAGATTTCCATGCTCTGTTAATATTAATTGCTGCAAAACGTGTATCATAAGAATCTCCTGCGTCTTCTGCAGTCATATATCCTCTAACAAAAAAGTTTTTCCCTCTAAACTCTAACCTGTGCTGTCCCATCGTAAAGTTTTTGATGTTGTATCTGTTTTGTCCTTGATAAACAGTGTTACCCGTACCAAATTTAGAATTCCAAATAACCTCTAAACGATCATCCCCAAAAGGACGGTAATTTAAAGTAGTTGCAAATTTAACACTCTTCGCAACATTATTCATTAAGTCATTGTCTGTATATCCTGTTCTTGTTACTCTTTCTGATCCTAATGTTCCTGCTGGTGTACCTGCAAGATCGTCCCAGTTAAGTGTGGTTCCAACTTCATCTCCATACACGTTAAGTCCGTTATATGCTGGATTTCCAAGGTGACTTGTAGAAGCACTGTTTACTTCATCTCTGTAATCTACAGCATTCCACTCTGTTCCTTTCAAATAAGAAAGGGTTGCTTTCACTGCGAATTTATCAGAAAAAGCATGTGCCATTCGAATACCCGCATCTATATATTCGTTGTTTCCTGCAGCCTCTTGACTTGTTACTCCAGATTTTACAACAACACTAATTCCTTGGTCGTCAAATGCACTTTTACTTCTCATAAACATGATCCCATTAAACGCATTTGCACCATACAGAGCAGAAGAAGCTCCAGGCAATATCTCCACAGATTCAACATCTAGTTCTGACAACCCTAATAAGTTTCCAACAGCAAAGTTTAGTCCTGGAGCAGAATTGTCCATTCCATCAACAAGCTGCATAAATCTTTCATTTGCAAAAGTTGCAAACCCACGAGTATTCACAGATTTAAAAGTTAAACTATTTGTATTTACATCTACCCCTTTTAAATTCTCTAAGCCATCATAAAAGCTTGGTGAAGAGGTGTTTTTTATCGCTCTAGAGTCCATTCTTTCAATGGACACAGGAGACTCCATAATACGCTCTGGAGTTCTTGATGCTGATAGAACAATCTCGTCTAGAGAAGTTTGGTTTTCTACAAGACCTACAGAAACTTTTTGATTGTTTTGAGTAATTTGTATCTTATTTGTTTTAAACCCTAATACAGAAACCTCTATGGTAAATGGAGGAGTGTCTGAAACATTTAACACAAAGTTTCCGTCAAAATCTGTCGTTGTCCCAACAGCTTTTCTAGAAATTTTGATGTTTGCGCCAGGAAGTGTTTCTCCTGTTTTAGCGTCTTTTACGGTACCTGTAATCGTTGTTTGCGCAAACATTGCCGCACTTCCAAAAACTACAAAAGCAAATAGTAAAATCTTTTTTGTCATAATTTTAATTATTAGTTAACTAATTGCAAAATACAATTTTTTTTGAATTCTTAAATAAAAAGGTGAAAATTTTATGGGGTTCATAAAAAACAACGACTATTAATGGCAAATAAAAAGTTTATAAACGACTCTTTTTAAGGGAGAAAGAAAGACTTAGTTATCGTATCTTTGTTAAAAATTTTAAAAAATTTGAATACAATTCAAAATATTTCTAATTTTTCTACTACAGAAAAAACATATGTTACTATTGGCACTTTTGATGGAGTGCATTTTGGGCATCAAAAAATTATTGAAAAGTTAGTTTTGGAAGCTAAAAAAGCGAACAGAAAATCTGTATTATTAACTTTTTTTCCACACCCAAGAATGGTCTTGCAAGAAGACAATTCCCTAGAGTTAATAAATACCATTGAAGAACGAACATATCTGCTAGAAAAAACAGGATTGGATTATTTAATCATTCATCCTTTTAGTGTTGAGTTTTCAAGAATGTCTGCTTTGGCATTTGTCCGTGATCTTCTAGTAAATCAACTGAATATTTCAAAATTAATTATTGGATATGACCATCATTTTGGAAAAAACAGAGAAGGTAATATTGTTCAGCTAACTGAATACAGCCATTTGTATGAATTTACCGTTGAAGAAATTCCTGCGCAGGACATCGATGATGTTTCAGTGAGTTCCACAAAAATTAGAACCGCCTTGGCTAAAGGAAATTTACATACTGCGAACAACTATTTAGGATATCCCTTTATGTTAAGCGGAACCGTTGTAAACGGAAAGCAATTAGGAGGGAAAATTGGATACCCAACAGCGAATATCAATATTAAAGAAACCTATAAATTAATTCCTAAAACAGGAGTATACATCGTCTCGTCAAAGATACAAGGCGTCAATGTGTATGGGATGATGAATATCGGCAACAGACCAACGATAGGGGGAAACCATCAAACTATTGAAGTGCATTTTTTTGACTTCAATGCGAACCTATACCAACAACAACTCACCATTGAACTCCTCTACTTTTTACGTGACGAACAAAAATTTGATTCCATTGAACATTTAATCCTCCAGCTTAAAAAAGACGAACAAACTGCTAGAGACTTTATCACAAAGAATCTCTAAAACGAGATTGCTAAAGTGTGATGCTTACTGTATCTTTGCTTCATTAAATCATCAGAAAAATGTTACAAGTACAATTTATCAGAGAACACAAAGAAGTTGTTTTAAAAGGGTTAGCAAAACGTAATTTTTCGGATGCTGAGGCGATCATCGAACAGGTGTTAAAGACAGATGAAAGCCGAAGAGCAACCCAAGTTTCCTTAGACAACATCCTTGCAGAATCTAATAAAATATCCAAAGAAATAGGTGCATTTTTCAAATCTGGTGAGGTTCAAAAGGCCCAACTTTTAAAAGAAAAAACAGGACAACTAAAAGAACAATCCAAAGGACTTTCTGAACAGCTAAACAAGGATGTTACCACACTACAAACACTGTTATTTCAGATCCCTAACATTCCTCATATTTCCGTAAAAGCAGGAAATTCAGAAGCCGATAACGAGCAAGTTTTTAGCGAAGGAATCATTCCTAATTTAGGAAAAAACGCTTTACCTCACTGGGAGCTCGCTAAAAAATATGACATCATAGATTTTGAATTAGGAAATAAAATTACCGGCGCAGGCTTCCCTGTTTACAAAGGCAAGGGAGCAAAATTACAACGCGCTCTGATCAATTATTTTCTTGACAAAAACACAAAGGCAGGATACACAGAAGTACAAGTTCCACATTTAGTAAATGAGGCTTCAGGAGTTGCAACAGGTCAATTACCAGACAAAGAAGGGCAAATGTATCATTGTACAGAAGATGATTTGTATCTGATTCCAACCGCAGAAGTACCAATTACAAATATGTTTCGAGGAAACTTGCTACAGGAAGCTGATTTCCCAATCACTTGCACGGGCTATACGCCTTGTTTTAGGAGAGAAGCAGGAAGTTATGGCGCGCATGTAAGGGGTTTAAATAGGCTGCATCAGTTTGACAAAGTAGAAATTGTAAGGATTGAACATCCCGAAAATTCTTACAAGGCTCTAGACGGAATGGTAGCGCATATTAAAGACATATTAAGAGAATTAAAATTGCCTTTTAGAATTTTACGTTTGTGCGGTGGAGACACTGGTTTTACAGCGGCATTAACTTTTGATTTTGAACTGTTTTCAACAGCTCAAGACAGATGGTTAGAAATTAGCTCGGCATCAAATTTTGAGACCTTTCAGGCAAACAGATTGAAACTTCGTTTTAAAAATAAGGCTGGGAAAAGCGAGCTAGCTCATACATTAAATGGAAGTTCTTTAGCTTTACCTCGCGTATTGGCAGGTATTTTGGAAAACTATCAAACCCCGGAAGGAATTAAGATTCCTGAAGTTTTGATTCCATATACTGGTTTTAGCATCATCGATTAACCAGTAATCGCATAAATATAGGTTATTTGTTTTTGTTCGTTTCTGAAAGAGCTTTCGGAACAAAAAAAGGCTGATAGAGGGGACAAACATAATACGTTTGTTCTTATTTGTTGCTTATCTTTGAATAGAAATGAAAAAAATACTTTTACTTATTTTCTTGTCAATTGCTGCGGTTAGTTTCTCTCAAAACGATTATTTGTTAGGGGAAAATTACTACAGAGAAGAAGCGTATGAAAAAGCTTTACACGTTTTTAAAAAACTACATTCAAAGAGCCCTTTCAACACCTTTTATTTAAGTCGTTTAATTAGCTGCTATCAAGAGTTGTCTCAGTTTACAGAAGTTGAGAAACTTCTGCTTCCCAAGCTAAAAAAGAATCCAGAATACGGCTTTTTATATGTGTATTTGGGGTATAATTACGAACGGCAACAGCTAAACAACTTGGCAAAAGAAAATTATGATCTGGCCCTAAAATCTATTGACAATTACAACTCTTATACAGCTATTATAGGGCGTGCTTTTAAAGAGTACAACCTTCTAGACAATGCAATTTTATCCTATGAAAAAGCAATGTCAAAAAATAAAAATGCCAATTATGAGATTCAAATTGCCGAAATTTATGGAGAAAAAGGGAACTTCAAAAAAATGTTTGAATCGTATATCAATTTGATCGATAAAAATGAGCAATTCCTCCCTCTTGTTCAACGATATGCGAGTAAATACATTACTAATGATGCTGAAAATGAAGCGAATATCTCATTCAAAAAAACGCTTTTGATAAAATCTTCTAGTCACCCAAAAGAAGTGTGGAATTCATTGCTAAGCTGGTTGTTTACAACACAAGGAGAATACAAAAAAGCCTTGATTCAAGAAAAAGCCTTGTTCCTAAGAAACCCAAGAGGATTGGAGCCTTTTTTTAAATTAGGAAAAATCGCTTTCGATAACAATAATTACACTTCTGCAAAAGATTGTTTTGATTTCATTGTTTTAAGATCGACCTATGATGAAGAAAAAATTAACGCTTATCTATACATTACAAAAATAGCAATTGCCACCAACGATCCCGAAACAGAAACACTTTTTCAAGGGTTATTTGACACCTTTGGGAAAAAAGCACTTACTGTAAAATTACAAATCGTATATGCTGACTTTTTAACATTTACCAAAAACAATCCTGATAAAGCCAGAGAGGTGTTAGAAAAAGCAATCTCTTTTTCTAGATCAAAATTTGAAAGGGCTAAAATCAAATTAAAACTGGGAGATGTTCTTGTGTTTACAGGAAAATACAATAAAGCATTGCGTTATTTTTCTCAGATACAAACGCAATTAAAAAATCACGAACTTGCTCACCAGGCTCGTTTTAAGGTGGCGCAAACTAGCTATTTTAAGGGCGATTTCACATGGGCAAAAACACAATTAAAAGTGCTGAAAAACGCCACATCACAGCTCGTTGCAAATGATGCTGTTGCCTTGTTTTTAACAATCTCAGATAATGAACCTGTAGATTCTATTCCTTCTGGTTTAGCCCAATATTCAAAAGCAACACTGTTAGCCTTTCAAAATAAAACACAACAGGCTATTGACACTTTACATCAGATCTGTATTCATTACAAAGGACAGCCTATTGAAGACGAGGCTCTTTTTAAACAAGCAAAACTATTGATAAAACTTGGCCAATTTGAAGCCGCAATTGCCAACTTTAAAAAGGTAATTGCTTTAAACCCACAAGGCATTTTAGTTGATGACAGCTATTTCGAATTAGCAGAACTGTACAGCAATCACATAAAAAATGCTGAAAAAGCCTCAGAATACTACCAAAAGATTATTTTTGATTATACTTCCAGTATTTATTTGGTAGCTGCGAGGAAAAAATATCGTAAAATTAGGGGTGACGCGTTTTAATCTCAAAAAAGCATCACACAAAACTCAAAATTCTAAAAATGTATATCTACAACGTAACAATAAATATTGAAAACAGTGTTCACGATGATTGGCTTGCTTGGATAGAAAATCATATTGTAAAAGTTTTGAATACAGGTTATTTTACTTCAGCAAAACTGACAGAGGTTTTGGTTGAAGAAGAAATGGGTGGTAGCACCTACTCTGTTCAATATTCGGCAAATTCTCGAGAAGACCTAGACGATTATTACCAATATGAAGCCGAAAGACTGCAAAGAGAAAGTCTAAAAAAATTTGGTGATAAAATGCTGAGTTTTAGAACCGAATTGAAATTGGTAAAAAAGTTTTTTCCAGCCAATACTAAAAATTAATTTTAAAAAAATAGGGCCTTACTTTAAGTTTGTTTTATGAATCAATCTACAAAGTACGAAACCGTAATTTAGTTTTACATTTGTAAAAACTTATAAATCTTTCACAAGTGTCTGTAAAAGCAAAAAAACATTTAGGTCAACATTTTTTAAAGGATGAAAATATTGCTAGAAATATTGCAGATACTTTAACTGAGAAAGGGTACGAAAATGTATTAGAAATTGGACCAGGAATGGGTGTTTTAACAAAATATCTATTGCAAAAGAAAGCAAAAGTTACAGTCATGGAAATAGACCGAGAATCTGTAGCCTATTTAAACGATACTTTCCCAATTGAACACCTCAAACTAAATACCTCTAAAGATCGGTTTGAGATTATAGAGGGTGACTTTTTAAAGTTCGACTTATCCTCAGTCTTCAAGAAAAAACAAGTCGCTATCATCGGCAACTTTCCCTACAATATTTCCTCCCAAATTGTTTTTAAAGCAATCGAAAACAGAGCGTATGTGCCTGAATTTTCGGGAATGTTTCAAAAAGAGGTAGCAAAAAGAATTGCAGAAAAAGAAGGCAGTAAAGTTTACGGAATTCTATCGGTTTTGACTCAGGCTTTTTTTGAAGTAAGCTATTTGTTTACAGTGCCCCCTTCTGTGTTTGATCCACCGCCAAAAGTAGATTCTGGTGTTATTAGGCTCTTGAGAAAAAAAGACTACGCACTCCCTGTTGATGAAAAATTGTTCTTTAGAGTGGTAAAAACCGCATTCAATCAAAGAAGAAAAATGTTGCGTTCTAGTTTAAAATCATTGAATCTTTCGGATTCTTTAAAAGAAGAACCTATATTTGCGAGAAGACCAGAGCAATTGTCTGTTCAAGAGTTTATTTTACTTACTCAAAAAATAGCATCAAATGGCATTTGAAATTACTACTACATTTTTAGAACAACTAATTGGGTTCGTTTACGAAAATAAAGATTCTGAAATCAAAAAATTATTTTCCGAAATTCATTATGCCGATGTCGCTGAAATTTTAGAAGAGCTAAATTTTGAAGAAGCAATATATATTATCAAGCTTTTAGACAGCGAAAAAACCTCTGAAATTCTTACAGAATTAGACGATGATATTCGTGAGAAAATTTTAGAAAACTTATCTGCAAAAGAAATTGCAGAAGAAGTAGAAGAAATGGATTCTGATGATGCCGCCGACATTATTGGAGAACTTTCTGAAGAACGCCAAGAACGCGTAATTTCTGCCTTGGAAGATGATGAATTGGTGGCAGATATCAAAGAACTCCTTTCTTATGAAGAAAACTCTGCCGGTGCTTTGATGGCGAAAGAATTGGTAAAAGTATATGAAACTTGGACTGTTGCGGGTTGTTTAAGAAGAATAAGGGGCCAAGCAAAAGAGGTTACCAGGGTTCATTCTATTTATGTGGTTGACAAAGAAGAAAAACTCATTGGAAGGCTTTCTTTAAAAGATTTAATCGTTGCAAAAAATGAACAAAAAATTGCCGAAATTTATATAGACAAAGTAGATGTTGTAAATGTAAATGAGGAAGAAGAAGAGGTTGCTAAAATTATGGCAAAATACGATTTAGAAGCTATTCCTGTCGTTGACAATAACAATGTTTTATTAGGTAGAATTACCATTGATGACATCGTCGATGTTTTAAAAGAAGAGGCTGATAAGGATTACCAATTGGCAGCAGGTTTAACCCAAGACGTAGATTCTGATGACAGCATTATAGAGTTAACAAGAGCTAGATTGCCTTGGTTGTTTTTAGGATTAATTGGGGGAATTGGTGCTTTTTTAATCATGGAAGGTTTTGAAGATGCATTCAAAGGAAGTGCTTTCGTATTGTTTTTCTTCACTCCACTAATTGCGGCTATGGCAGGGAATGTTGGTGTACAGTCCTCGGCAATTATTGTTCAAGGTTTGGCAAATGACGATGTAAAAGGAAGCATTAACAGTCGGCTTCTTAAAGAAATGCTACTCGCCGCATTGAATGGTGTTATTTTAGCTTTATTTCTTTTTGTTTTTGTTTGGATGACAAAAGGAGAAATGCAAACCGCTTTAGCAATTTCGGTGTCTTTGGTGGTTGTGATTATCGTTGCGGGCTTAATCGGTACTTTTGTGCCCTTATTTTTGAACAAAAGAGGGATTGATCCAGCCATTGCAACAGGTCCTTTTATTACCACAAGTAATGATATTTTCGGAATTTTAATTTACTTTATGATTGCCAAGTTCATTTTAGGAATTTAGCTTTTGAAACAAGTCCCACAAAACTATCCCAGTCGTCACAGAAATATTTAGCGAGTGTTTGGTTCCTAATTGAGGAATTTCTATGCACAGGTTGGCCGCATCTACTACTGCATCTTGCACTCCTTTTACTTCATTTCCCATTACAATTGCATATTTCTGATTTTTGTCTGGAGAAAAAGAATTAAGTTTTGTGCTGTTTTCCACCTGCTCGATAGCCAAGACGTTTATATTTTCTTTTTTTAATTTTTCAACCAATGTAAGCGTGTCCTCTACATATTCCCATGCTACAGATTCTGTTGCTCCTAAAGCCGTTTTATGAATGTCTTTATTTGGTGGAACAGCACAAATGCCACACAGGTAAATTTTTTCAATTAAGAAGGCATCTGAAGTTCTAAAAACAGATCCAATATTATTTAAGCTCCTAATATTATCTAAAACGACAATTAAGGGCGTTTTTGGAACCGCTTTAAAAGCCTCAACAGTAATTCTGCCTAACTCGTTATTTTTAAGTTTTCTCATAATTTGTGGATAATTCCCTAATAATTATAAATGACCACCTAATCACTTTTTTCTATCTTAGCAAAACTAATTGAAAAATTCGAAAAAGTTGGCAAAATCGAACCCTAAAAAGGTAACTCCTCTTATGAAACAATACAATGCCATCAAGATAAAGTATCCTGATGCAATGTTGCTTTTTCGAGTAGGTGATTTTTATGAAACTTTTGGAGATGATGCAAAAAAAGCAGCGGCTGTTCTTGGAATAACATTGACAAAACGAGGAGCAGGAAGCGAAAGTGAAACAGCCCTAGCGGGTTTTCCGCACCATGCCTTAAATACCTATTTGCCAAAGTTGGTGAAAGCAGGAATGCGCGTGGCTATTTGCGATCAATTAGAAGACCCAAAAATGACTAAAACCATTGTAAAAAGAGGTGTTACAGAATTGATTACTCCCGGAGTTTCTTTAAATGATGAGGTCTTACAAAGCAACAAAAACAATTTTTTAGCCGCTGTCCACTTTGACAAAAAGCAGCTTGGTATTTCTTTTCTTGATGTTTCTACTGGAGAATATTTAGTTGCTCAAGGAGATGCAGCATACATTGATAAATTATTACAAAACTTTGCTCCAAGTGAAGTATTGGTTCAAAAACAACACAAACAAGAATTTATCTCTCTTTTTGAAAATAGGTATTATACTTTTTATTTAGATGATTGGGTTTTTCAGCCAGAATATGCCAAAGAAACGCTACAAAATCATTTCGAGGTTAAAAGCTTGAAAGGTTTTGGAATACAAGACCTTAAAAATGGTGTTATTGCTGCTGGTGCGGTTATGTATTATTTATCAGAAACACAGCACAACCAACTAAAACACATTCAATCTATTCGCCGAATAGCCGCAGACAATTATATTTGGATGGATCGTTTTACTGTTCGTAATTTAGAACTATACAATCCAAACTCAATCAACGCAGTGACCCTTTTACAAGTCATCGATAAAACCATTTCGCCAATGGGAGGGAGGCTGCTAAAACGTTGGCTGGCTCTCCCTTTAAAAAATATTGATGCAATTAAAAAGCGTCATGAATTGGTCAAGTTTTTTATCGATTCTGATGATTTTTCGCAGACCGTAACCTATCAATTAAAACAAATATCAGACTTAGAAAGACTCATTTCTAAAGTTGCTACCGGTAAAGCTTCACCAAGAGAAATTGTCTTGTTAAAAGATTCTCTTAAAGCAATTTTACCCATAAAAACAGCGACAGAAAGGAGCACCAATAAAACGGTAAAAGAACTTGGAGATCAGCTACATACTTGCGCTAAATTGATTGCTAAAATTTCTGAAACTTTATTTGATACTGCACCTGTAAATATTCATAAGGGTAATGCAATTGCAGCAAATGTTCATCAAGAATTGGACGATTTAAGAGCTATTTCATCTAGTGGAAAACAATATTTGGATGATATGTTGACCCGCGAAACAAACAGAACGGGAATCTCAAGTTTAAAAATTTCATTCAACAATGTCTTTGGTTATTATATAGAAGTTCGTAATACTCACAAAGATAAAGTTCCGGAAGAGTGGATTCGCAAACAAACCCTGGTAAATGCAGAACGATATATAACGGAAGAATTAAAAGAATATGAAACTAAAATTTTAGGCGCTGAAGAGAAAATTCAAAAATTAGAACAAGAAATTTTTTCTAAATTATTGGAATATATCATTCAATTTGTGCCAATTGTGCAAGAAAATGCACAAATTATCGCCAAAATTGACTGTTTATTGTCTTTTTCTGTTTTAGCAATTGACAACAATTATGTGCGTCCAAAAATAGACAAAAGCACCGATTTAGAAATTAAAAATGGCCGTCATCCAGTTATAGAAAAACAATTGCCTATAGACCAACACTATATTGCAAACGATGTTGTCTTAAATAGAACTCAGCAACAAATCATTATGATTACAGGGCCAAATATGTCTGGTAAGTCCGCTATTTTAAGACAAACAGCACTCATTGTTTTATTGGCTCAAATGGGAAGCTATGTCCCAGCTCAAAACGCAAAAATTGGTATTGTAGACAAAATTTTTACGAGAGTAGGTGCAAGTGATAATATCTCTATGGGAGAATCGACGTTTATGGTAGAAATGAACGAAACGGCATCGATTTTAAACAATCTTTCTGAGCGTAGTTTGGTTTTGCTTGATGAAATTGGTCGTGGTACCTCAACTTATGATGGAATTTCTATTGCTTGGGCAATTTCAGAATTTTTACATGAACATCCGTCAAAAGCAAAAACGTTGTTTGCTACACATTACCATGAGTTAAATGAAATGACGGCTTCTTTTAAACGCATTAAAAACTTTAATGTATCTGTAAAAGAACTCGACAATACCATTATTTTTTTACGAAAACTAGTTTCTGGAGGATCCAACCACAGTTTTGGAATACATGTTGCCAAGCTTGCAGGAATGCCCACTAGGGTTGTTCATCAAGCCAATAAAATATTGGCTAAATTAGAAAAAAACAAAAAAAACAAAGACGAAAAAGAGGTTTTAAAACAAGCACAAGACGAAAAAATGCAGCTTAGCTTTTTTCAGCTAGATGATCCTTTACTGGAAGACATTAAGGACGAAATTTTAGCGACCAATATTGATGCTTTGACTCCTATCGAGGCACTCATGAAATTGAATGAGATTAAAAGAATGTTGACCAAGAAATAATATTTTATGCCTAACGTATTTTTTGGGTTAGGGGTAAAATTTGATAAAGAACAGCATAAAAATAATGACAATATTGTATCCAGGACAATAATCATTAAGATCTATTAAAATTACTTCAAGAGCAACAAATCGCATGTATTCTCCTCTCATTTGACTAGCCCCAATAAAACGCTGCTAATAATTCTAATTTAAAGCACGTCTATAAGTAATTACAAGCATGTCACGATGTCCTGACAACTCTGAATCTGCTTTCAATATGGGAGTTACCCCGTGGGCAACTCGTAAGTCATTGATTATAATCGACTCCATAGGATTGGTAAGTGTAAATTTAGCAACTTCATTACCCTCCAAATTCTGCACTGTGGTCTCTCCTCCAACAACATTAGATCTTTGAATTAAAGTCATCAAAACATAATCTACGCCATCTTGATGCATGCCCTCTGGTGTTGGTTTTCCTTCATCATCACCAGCAAGTATCCGAAATTGATGCACCTCAATATGCCATTCATTGAAAGGGGATAATGCACCAAAAGTACGTGCTCCAAAATTAATTATACTGCGCATAATTTTACAGTCACAAATCGCCTCTTTTATTGGTTCAAAATATCGCTGAAGCCCACCATTCAAAGTGTTGAAGTGCATTGTTTGGTAATGAGGTTGGTACGATTGTGGTCTAACTTCTGCTCCATACTTGTTCGCTGAAAAAACCGCATGCCTTCGGAGTCGGTATCGACCGCCATCAGACATATAAGTATCTTCGGATAAATCATTCCAACTTGCACAAAATTGTTCTAAATTAGCTTTGTCTGGAGTGTCTAACATCTCTAAAAATTGGTCTCCCTCAAATTTGACAAAGTCATTTTTCGCAAGTTGTATGCAATGAATTTCCGGCTCAATAAATTGAGAGGAACATTTACTCTCAGATGAGGAAGTTTCTTTTAGGGAATCTAGTAATAATTTACTCATATGATAAAATAATTTTACGGTTTCTCATTGGATTTTCAATAAAGATATAAGAAACACTTTTACAAAAAAGCATAATTGTATGAATGGGTTTTAATAATGTATGAATGGTTTAAAAAGGCTGTTTTTTTGCTTAATTATCTCCTGGTGGTTCGTTGTTTTCTCTCAAAGTTTACTGAATTTACGATAAGACAAAACTCATTCACTGTTTTGTGTAGTTCAACTGCTTTTTTACTCATTAGGCTCTCCAAAGAAACATGACGTTGGTAAAATAATTTCAATCAATCAGTTTTCTTATATTAATTCAAATATCTCCTTATATTTGCAGCATGGATCCAATTCTCTTATTTATCAGTGGGCCTGAAATTATGGTTGTCATGCTAATCGTAGTGATGGTTTTTGGTGCAGACAAAATTCCCGAAATTGCAAGGGGCCTAGGAAAAGGAATGCGTCAAATAAAAGACGCTACAAACGATATTAAAAAAGAAATTAAAGATAGTTCTGAAAAAAATAGTATTGATCTCAATATTGCAAAAGATCTCCAAAAAGAGGCTAGCTCTGTCAAAGACAGTATTGAAGAACTTACAGGGCCTATAAAACGAAATCTTTAAACCCTATCTCTTTACACGACTTAGCGTTAAACCGTCTCTAATTGGCAACAACACGCTTTCTATTCTGGAGTCTTCATTTAAAAGCTTATTGTAAGCTAAAAGTACTTTTGTATCTGTGTCTTTCGGATCTAGTTTCTCAACAACCTTTCCGCTCCAAAGAACATTATCAGATAAAATAATTCCTCCTGGATTCATTTTTCCAATGATTAAATGAAAATAATTGATATAATTAGATTTGTCTGCATCCATAAAAACCAGGTCAAAGGTCTCATCAATTTTAGGTATAATTTCCAATGCATTGCCAACAAATTGTGTTATTTGGTCTCGATGTCCAGATTTTTCAAAGTATGTGTTTTGAAGAGTTTCTAACTCTTCATTTTTATCAATGGTAAAGATTTTTCCTTCCGGTCCTAATCCTTCTGCAAAACACAGTGCAGAGTACCCTGTATACGTTCCTATTTCTAAAATTTTTTTGGGTTGTACTATTTTTGAAATCATAGACAAAACCCTTCCTTGAAAAGCACCGCTCAACATCCTTGGATTTAATACTTTTTGCCAAGTTTCTTTGCTTAATTTTTTTAGAATTTCAGGTTCTTGTTGAGTGTGTTCAACAATATAGTCATCAATATTTTCGGGTAAAAAGTGCATTTCAAAGGTTTCTTATAGAGTGCTATCTCAATCTGTTTTTATTTTAAGAAACAAATGTACTGTTAAAAAACCTCCTCAACAAAGGCCTTGCTTATAATTTAAAAAGTCAAACGATTAAAACAATTCGTGGAAGAAGCTTGAATCTTGGTCTAATGTTACTAACTTGTTTTATATCTGTTGATATTTCTTACATTTACACCATCATAAAAACAAATTAGGATGTCTGCAGCAAATAAGGAATACAAACGGGTAACCGTTAAATCTTTGATAGAAATGAAAGCAAACGAAGAGAAAATCTCTATGTTAACTGCTTACGATTATACCATGGCAAAAATTGTTGATGGTGCGGGAATTGATGTTATTTTAGTCGGTGATTCTGCTTCCAATGTAATGGCCGGTCATGAAACAACACTCCCTATTACCCTAGATCAAATGATTTACCACGCAAGTTCTGTTGTTCGAGCAATTGACAGGTGTTTGGTGGTCGTAGATTTGCCTTTTGGTAGTTATCAATCTGATCCTAAAGAAGCACTCCGATCTGCCATTCGAATCATGAAAGAAAGCGGAGGTCATTCTATTAAATTAGAAGGAGGAAAGGAAGTCAAAGAGTCTATCAAACGTATTTTAAATGCGGGCATTCCTGTAATGGGACATTTGGGATTAACCCCCCAATCTATCTACAAATTTGGCACTTATACCGTAAGAGCAAAAGAGGAAGAAGAAGCCGAAAAACTAATGGAAGAAGCCTTGATGTTAGAACGAATTGGTTGTTTTGCCTTGGTGCTTGAAAAAGTACCTGCAAAATTAGCCAAAAAAGTAGCAGATGCATTAAAAATTCCTGTTATCGGTATTGGAGCAGGAAATGGTGTTGACGGTCAAGTACTTGTAACTCATGATATGATTGGAATGACACATGAATTTCACCCTCGTTTTTTACGAAGATATTTAGACCTATACAAAGAAATGACAGATGCTTTTCAAACCTATAGTAAGGATGTAAAAAGCGGAGATTTTCCTAATGAAAAAGAACAGTATTAAAAAACTGTTTATGAAAATTCTTCACATAGATTCTAACCATCCCCTGTTAATCAATCAGCTTCAAAAACTAGGTTTCCAAAACGATGAAGATTATGTCTCTACAAAAGCCGAAATAGAAAAAAAAATACATTTGTATGATGGATGTATTATTAGAAGTAGGTTTTCTATTGATAAATCGTTTTTAAACAAAGCTAAAAGGCTGAAATTTATTGGAAGAGTAGGGGCTGGTCTAGAAAATATTGACTGTGAATTTGCCGCCAATAAAAACATTGAACTAATTGCAGCTCCGGAGGGAAACAGCAATGCTGTTGGAGAGCACTCTTTAGGTATGTTGTTATCTCTTTTCAATAAACTAAATAAGGCAGATCAGGAAGTTAGAGCAGGGCTGTGGTTGAGAGAAGCAAACCGCGGAGTAGAACTCGATGGAAAAACAATCGGTCTTATTGGATATGGAAATATGGGAAAATCTTTTGCAAAAAAACTCAGGGGCTTCGATGTTGATGTGTTATGTTACGATATAAAACCAGCTGTAGGCGATGAAAACTGCACACAGGTTACACTGAAGGAGCTCCAAGAAAGGGCAGACGTGTTAAGCCTCCACACTCCTCAAACCCCGCTTACTGAAAAAATGATAAACACCAATTTTATCCAAAAATTTAGCAAGAATTTTTGGTTGATTAACACCGCTCGAGGAAAATCTGTGGTAACAAAAGAATTGGTTTCTGCATTAAAATCTGGAAAAATACTGGGCGCTGGATTGGATGTGTTAGAGTATGAAAAATCTTCCTTCGAAACTCTATTTTCTGAAAAACAGTTACCAGACGCTTTTCAGTATTTAATTACTGCTAAAAATGTTTTATTGTCACCACATGTAGGAGGTTGGACTCAGGAAAGTAAAAAAAAATTGGCAGAAACCATTGTTGATAAGATTAAAATATTGTTTTGCCCTTTAACCGATCTTGAAAAAAAAGACACACTCTAAAGAATCTTTCTATTAGTATAAGCTCTTAAAAATCACTGTTTTATTTTATTTTTTGGCCTAGTGGCTTTCATAAAACAGATCAAAATAACATCTGAATCAGGGCTTTCTTTTATCGTTAATTAGAAAAAAGAGATTACATTAGCCTTTAATAATTGGAGATTATTTCATTACTTTTTGAAATTAATTGAAAAGATCCCTAAAAAACAAACACCTCAAAGCATGAAAATTCTATCAGATCACCCAACAGAAATATTAATCTTACTTTTTTTAATTGTCACTTTTATGCAGTCTGGAGTTGATAAAATAATTGACTGGAAAGGAAATGTTGGATTTATAAAGACTCATTTTAAAGATTCTCCTCTAAGAAATAATGTTCCTTTGTTACTCGCTATTATTTTGGTCATTGAAATAGTTGCAGGAATTTTTATGATCATAGGAACTTATCAAATTTACACTTCGGGTCTCAAAGAAATTGCATTGATTGGCGTAGAACTCTCTGCTGTTGCTTTAATTTTCTTACTTATTGGTCAGCGATTGGCAAAAGATTATGCAGGAGCGATGTCGTTGGCCGTTTATTTTATGATTACCATTTTCGGCGCTTACTTACTTCATAGTTAAAATTGATGAAGAACTAATAAGCAATAATAAATAATGATAATAAATCTCTTTAAAATAGTTGTTTTAAGGGGGTTTGTTGTTTTGTAGATGAATGGCGTGGCGCATGTATTAAAAGCGGCTTAAAAAGCTTCTATGTACCTATTATTGCTTTTTTAAAACATATGTCAAAGAAGAATACTCAGAAGAAGCCCTTGCCTTCCAATTTGAAATAAAACCTCTGTAAAAAGCGCTCATAACATTGGTCTTTCCATTTTTGTATTTTTCACTCAAAAGAGAAACATAATAGGAATCAAACTTCATAGGAATTGTTTTTTCGACCAACATGTTCTCTGACAAAAATAGTTGATGGATTGCGTTCTGAGAAAAATGCCACAAGTGTCTAGGAACATCAAATGCTGCCCAAAATTCTTTATAATACTTTGCGTCTTCACTCTTAAAATTTGGCACTGCTATAATTAATCTTCCAGAATCAGAAAGCATATTGTTTAACGTTGAGATATACTCTGATAAATTTTCTACATGTTCTAGAACATGCCAAAGCGTTATGATTTCAAATTTTTGATTTGTGAATTTTGATAAATCCTCCTGCAGTAAAATTCCTTTTTTTGCGGCAGTACTTCTAGCATCATTATCTGGTTCCGTTCCAAAAACGTTCCAAGAATTATTTTTACAAACTTTTAAAAATTCCCCTGTTCCAGCACCAACATCTAAAATATTCTTTTCTGATCTAGACCAACTATTTTGAACACGCAAGCATTCATTAATTAATCGCAACTTCCTTTTAAGAGTGATGTTTTTTACCGCTTGATATACTTTGTCAAAAATTGTTTTTTTGGAATCTGTATGAGAAATATAGCCCTCGCTCTTATAGTAATCAGATAGGTTTTTTGGAACGGGTTGTGTTACCAACATTTTGAACTCTTCGTTAAACATAACTTTATAATCCTCCCCTGAAACAGAATGATCTTTGCAATTTAAATACGGTTTTAAATTTTTAAAAAAGTCTGTTTTCTGTGACATATAAATTATATTGTTCCACGAGGAACATCTGAATTTTTTAACAAAATCATCGCCCCATATACACCAGCAATACAGAGATATCGCTTGGAGATACTCCACTAATTCTACTGGCTTGTGAAATAGAGGTTGGTTGTATTTTACTTAATTTTTCTCTAGCCTCATAAGAGAGAGAAACCACTTTTTGATAATTGAACTTTGAGGGAATTGCCACATTCTCTAACCTATTCAATTTATCAGCATTGTTCTTTTCTTTTTCAATATAACCGGAATATTTTAAATGAATAACCGCTTGCTCTATAACCTCTTTTTTGATATCGTTTTGTTGTAGAAAAGCGCTTAGCTTATCAATATTTTTAAAATCTGAAAAAGATAATTGTGGTCTTGCAGCAATTTTATAAAGCTTCACTGATTGGTTAATCAATGCTAAATTTTTAGCCTCTAGAACAGGGTTTATTTCCTCTTGCGTTACACTTGTTTCTTGTAAAAATTTAATCAATAGCGCTGCCTTTTCTTTCTTTTGTTTTACCCTTTCCAACCGCTCTTTAGATGCTAAGCCTATTTTATAACCCAAGGGGGTAAGTCTTAAATCCGCATTATCTTGTCTTAGCAACGTTCTGTACTCGGCTCTAGAGGTAAACATTCTGTAGGGTTCTTCGGTCCCTTTTGTGATTAAATCATCTATTAGAACCCCAATATAGGCTTCATTCCTTTTTAACACAAAAGAAGGCTTCCCTTGAGTCTTTAAAGCCGCATTGACCCCCGCCATTAAACCTTGTGCTGCCGCTTCTTCATATCCTGTTGTCCCATTAATTTGACCTGCAAAAAATAAATTTTTGACAAGTTTGGTCTCTAAAGAATGTGTTAGTTGTGTTGGTGGAAAATAATCATATTCAATGGCATAACCATACCTTAAAAATTTAACATTTTCAAAACCTGCTATAGAACGAATTGCTTTGTCTTGCACATCCTCTGGCAGTGAAGTAGAAAAACCATTGACATACATCTCAACTGTTTTCCATCCTTCGGGTTCAACAAATATTTGGTGTCTTTCTTTGCTTGCAAATCGGTCGATTTTATCTTCGATGGAAGGGCAATATCTTGGTCCTGTAGACTGAATACGTCCATTGAACATTGGTGAGCGATCAAAACCTTCACGGAGCATATCATGAACTTCTTGATTCGTATAGGTAAGATAGCAGGAGCGTTGTTTCGTAAGGGCTTTGGTTGTTGGTAAGTATGAAAATTTTTCAGTGACTTCGTCACCTGGCTGTTCTATCATTTTAGAATAATCCAAAGACCTTCCATCAACTCGAGGCGGGGTCCCAGTTTTCATTCTTCCAGACTCGAATCCTTTCGAGACCAAGTCTTCTGTAATCCCTTTAGAAGCTCCTTCACCGGCCCTACCTCCCCCAAAGCTTTTATCGCCAATGTGAATTAAACCATTAAGAAAAGTTCCCGCGGTCACAATCACTGTTTTCGCCTTGATTTCGATCCCTAGCTTTGTCTTAACCCCAACAATTGTATTCCCCTCAAACAATAATCCATTCACTGAATCTTGATAAAAATCTAAATTCTCCGTTTCTTCTAAAACGGTTCTCCAGCACTCTGCAAATTGCATCCTATCAGATTGGGCTCTGGGACTCCACATAGCTGGACCTTTAGAGGTGTTTAGCATCTTAAACTGAATAGCCGTTTTATCAGTAACAATACCACTAAAACCTCCTAAAGCATCAATTTCTCTTATAATCTGCCCTTTGGCAATACCTCCCATTGCGGGATTACAACTCATTTGGGCAATATTTTGTAAATTCATTGTAATTAAAAGAGTGTGAGCACCCATATTAGCAGCAGCAGCAGCGGCCTCGCTGCCTGCATGACCTCCCCCCACTACAATTACATCGTATGTTGTTGAAAATAAACTCATATTTTATAGTTCCACGTGAAACTTTAATGTTAATTACCTGATTATCAATTTTTTAAAAACATTAAGGCTTGATCCTCTGCCGCTGTCATCTTTGTTTTTTCAAGAATGGTTTTATCTTTAAAGCCAATATAATGCAACACCCCGTGAATCATGACTCTTCGCAACTCATTGTCAAAAGAAACTTTATAATCTTTCGCATTATCCGCAACTCTTTCTACAGAAATAAAAACATCTCCACTGATTAATTTACCAATAGTATTGTCAAAACTAATAACATCTGTGAGAGTATCATGCTGCAAAAATGCTATATTTAACCCGTGTAAATAGGTGTCATCACAAAAAATGAAATTAATTTCTCCAACGGTAAATCCATGAGATTTTACAACCTCACAGATCCAATCTTCTAAAAGCTTTTCGTTTTTTAATTTAAAATTTGTTTCAAAATTAAAGGCAACCATGGTTAATATTTCTTAGTCTCTGAAAAATAAGCTCTTACTTTTTTCTTATAATTTTGACGCAAAGGTAGTGATTGTCTGTTTAATATTTCAGTTTGATTGTAAAACTGCTTTTTGAATTGAATCGCTTTCAATTTCTTCTTTTGAACAAGAGTAGAAGCTGTGTTTGAACTTCGTTTAGTATCTGTCCCTTGTTGTAATAAAGCATTGTCGAGTTTTAATAACTCATAGGATACCTGTTGCATTTTTTGAAAGGTTGAGAAATGGAAGCCCTTTTCAAGAATTTGGTTTTCTAAATCTTCCATTTTTTGAAGTGCTTTTCTCGTAGCATCCTTTATTCCATTTGCATTGTTTTGAAGTGTATTAAGCTGCTCTTGCAGTTCTTGCCTTAAAAGGCTTTGTTGTTTGTAAATTTCATACAGCTCACCATCTGCCTCTTCACTTGTAGCTTCTCTAGATGTATTACCTGTCCCCTCTTTTTTTAATCCAGCGCCTTTCTTTGTTTTGCTTGTTTTATCTCCTGTTTTATTTCCCTCTTGCTGTCCCCTTTTTTTCATTCCTTTCATGATTTTTTTTGACAACTCTCCTTGTGTCTTGATCAGGTCTGGCAAACGAAAATCTGATTCTTTCTGTTTTCCTCCTGGGCGTAATTTCATAGACATGCTATTTTTTGTCTTATCTAAGGTGTTGCTAAGATAATTTGCCAAATTATTTACTGCCATCATCACGTAACGTTGATTTGAAACTCCTTTTGAAAACCTGTCTTCAGAGAAATTATCTAAAGATTGATCTAAATTATAGTGTGTTGAGGACAGGTCATTTTGTATGGTTGTAGAAATCGTGGGCAAACGCATAGACAAAACATACAAACTATCATCAATATGCTCAAAATAAGTTTTGAGTTGATATTGCTTCTTTAGATCTTCGCCAAAATCGGGATGATTTGTTGATTTATCAATAAAGGTGTTCATTAATTGTTCTTGCTCAAAAGAAAAAACAAGTAAATTTTCTAGTATTTTACGAAGGTCTTCTGTATTTTCTTCCATCATCACACTTTGCATATCCTTCATTGACTGTCGCATTTTAATGCTCATTTTTTTCAATTCTTTTGAAACATTTTGTTGGTAAGTTTTCGCTTTAGAAGGAGCTTCTTTAAGAAGTTTATTTTGCGCGTTTTGAAGTGCTGAATCAACCATTTCTTTTTCATGATCCAAATTAGGAAGAGGCAATGGTTCTTTTAAATCTTGATTATCCTTCTCTAACTCTTTCAACGCTTCTTTAACACTTTTAAACGCTTCTTTTATTTCATTTTGAGTTGCTGATTTTGAATCTTTTTTCAAAATTGCTTTTTTCTGTTTTAGCGATAAATTTTCAATTATATCGGCAATCTGCATTGTTTTCTGCTCTATATAAAAACGCTTGGTGAGTTCTAAGATCCTAGTCAAACTTCTTTCTTGTTGACGATTACGCTGTGCTAATTCTTTGGCTTTCTTTAAAAAGTCGCTTTTATTAATTTTATCTGCAATTTTCTTTATTTCATCGAGAAGGCGTTGTTCTTTTTGTGATTTGTGAATCTCTTTTAAGCGTTGTTGTAAAGCTTCTTTTTTATTTTGAAGTTGCTGATTTTCTTCCTTTTTTTCTCCTAATTTTTCTTGTAAAATTGTTGTTCGGCGTCGGATTTTTTGGGTGTTTTTCTGTTGAAGCTTAACAAGTTTTTGAAGCTTTTTTTTATCAGTCCATTTGAGTTTCTTTTTTACTTGTAACTCCTTTTGAATTTTCAATAACTCTTTTTGATAATCTTGCTGATCTTTCACAACACTCTCTATATTGCGAATGGCGTTTCTTTGCTCTTGTAACATCTCTTGCCGAACCTCTTGTGATGTTTTCTTTCTATAATAAAACATCTGACTTGTTGACTTTTTACTTCCATTTACAGCATCATTGTCAAAAACCTGAAAAAAGAATTGATAACTAGTTCCGTTCTGAAGAGTAAATCCATCAGGAAATTGATAAAAAAATGTTTGAATAGTATTGTCGGTAATTTGTAAACTCACCTGTTGTTTATTTTGGGGGTTCTCTTCCTCATATAATACGACTTGAAAGCTACTAATCCCGTAATCATCGGAAATCTGTCCTGCAAACTGTGAGACCCCTCGGGTGATGTCGGCGATAGCTGTTTCAACAGTGATAAAAGGTGGTTCGTCTTTCACTACATCTACCTTAAAACTTAAAACATCAAAGTTTTTTAACAACTGATTCGAGGAGGTGATTTGGTAATTGAGATCTTTTTGAATAGTTTTTGAATGGGAAAAAAGGTTTTTAGAAAGCTCTTTAAAAAAAACTTTTTTATTAGGTGGTGTAATAAAAGCCATCGAGTCTGTTTGGCTTGATTCAACTTTCCAGTTGACATTTGTTCCTTCAGGCACGGTTATATTGCCCGAATTATCAATGATTTCATTTTTTTTCCCAAGATAGCTGGGGTATCTTAATCCCAAAGTGACATTGTTAATTGTTGGGGTATTTATAACACTTACCTTATAGTTTTGAGACTGAATCCCTTTTGCTGTTATGTAAAAAGAAAACGATTGTTGAATAGTATTAAATACATATGAAAATACTCCATTATTATTATTTAAGTAATATTGTTGTCCTTCAAAATGTATAAGCGCTTCTTCTGGGGTCTCCGAGCCTTTAGTATTTACTAAAATCGAAAGTGATTTTCCTTGGACAACCTCTAGGTTGGAATTTGATAAATAAAAGGAGAATGCTGGAGGAGGGACATAAGCTGTTTTATAATTAACAACCCGCTCTAAACTTTGTTTGAACAACGGTTTATAGCTTGTAAAAAAAATCACGCCCCAAATTAATAGAGGGAAAATTGCAAATTTTAAATATCGTTTGTTGTACTTAAAATCAACTGCTTTTTTGAAGGAAACAAATTCTAGTTCTGTTGATTTTTGATCGATACTCGCAATTAATAAATCTGATTGAAGAGGTGTTTTCTTTAATTGTAAAACGTTCAAAAGCTTGTCTTGAACTTCAGGAAAATGACGCCCAATAATTTTTGACGACTGTATATCTGTGATCCCTTTTTGAAGACCGATCAGCTTCAAAAAAGGAACAGCAATGAACCGAATTAGCAAAAATATCTCCACGCCTAGAAATAAATAAAAAAGAACGGTTCTTGCAGTAGGTTTTAACCATAAAAAATATTCTAAAATAAGAATGAAAAACAAATACAATAGGCCTAAAGAAAAAAACAAAATTCCACCCTTTATCAACTCGCTGGTATAATATTTCCGAGTAAATTGGTGTAATTTTTTTTCAATACTTTCAAAAGGGTCCATAAGAGTAACTAAAAATACTATTTTTAAAACGATTTTTTAAATAAACGGCTTGAAAGAATCTTTAGAAGCTTATTATAAAGTCTTTTTTTTGTGCTTTTAGTAAAGTATCTTTACAGCTTAAATAAAAAAAATGGAATCTAATATTCGTGTTCGTTTTGCTCCAAGCCCAACAGGTCCTCTCCATATTGGTGGTGTAAGAACAGCTTTATATAATTACTTATTCGCTAAAAAAAACAAGGGAACTTTTGTCTTAAGAATTGAAGATACAGACCAAACTCGCTATGTAAAAAACGCAGAACAATATATTGTAGACGCTTTGGAGTGGTGTAATATCCCATTTGATGAGGGGCCTGGGAAAAATGAAAGAGTTGGCCCTTACAGACAGTCTGAAAGAAAGGGGTTGTACAAAAAGTATGCTGATGTGCTTATACGTTCGGGCTGGGCATACTATGCGTTTGATACCTCAGAACAATTAGATGGGTATAGAAAAGAACATGAGGCTTCGGGAAAAAAATTTATATATAATTGGCACAACAGGGAAAAGGGTCGTTTGGTTAATTCGCTTGTTCTTTCAAATGAAGAGGTGAAAACAAGATTAGATGCTGGAGAAAAATTTGTAATTCGTTTTAAAACTCCACAAGATGAAATTTTACAAATGGAAGATGAAATTCGTGGTCAAATTTCAATAGACACGAACACTTTAGATGATAAAGTGTTGTTTAAAAGTGACGGAATGCCAACTTATCATTTAGCAAATATCGTAGATGACCACCTAATGGAGATCAGCCACGTAATTCGTGGAGAAGAGTGGTTGCCATCAATGCCTTTGCATGTATTATTATACCGTGCTTTTGATTGGGAATCTCCAAAATTTGCGCATTTGCCCTTAATTTTAAAACCTGTCGGAAAAGGTAAATTAAGTAAGAGAGATGGAGATAAGCTAGGGTTTCCTGTGTTTCCTTTAGAACATGTTAACGAGGTCTCAGGTGAAATTTCCCGCGGTTATAAAGAAGATGGGTATTTTGCAGAGGCATTTATTAATATGTTGGCTTTTTTAGGTTGGAACCCTGGAACTGAACAAGAACTATTTTCTTTTGCTGATCTTATAGAGTCCTTTGATTTAAAAAGAGTTGGTAAATCCGGTGCAAAGTTTAACCTAGATAAAGCCCATTGGTTTAACCAACAATACATGCAAAATAAAGACGCTAGAGAACTGGCTAAGACCTTCCTTCCTATTTTAAAACAAAAAGGGATTGCAAAAAATTTAGATTTTGTAGAAAAGGTTGTTTCTTCTATAAAAGAAAGAGCTGTTTTTGTAACCGATTTTTGGGACCTCTCTTCTTTCTTTTTTGAAGCCCCAAGCTCCTACGATCCGAAAGCTTCAAAAAAGAACTGGAAAGATGGTACCCCTATACTAATGGAAGAATTAATCGCCATAATCGATTCGTTAGATCACTTTTCTTCTGAAAACACCGAAAAGGAAGTAAAGGAATGGATTGTATCAAAAGACATTGGCTTTGGTAAAGTAATGCAGCCGTTAAGGTTGTCCCTTGTTGGGGCCTTAAAAGGTCCACATTTATTTGATATTATAGAGTTGATTGGTAAAGAGGAAACTGTTAAAAGAATTCAAAACGCAATAAAAAATCTATAAAATGAAAAAAATTCTCTTTTTTTTGATTGTAAGCCTCTCTCTTACAGCACAGGCTCAATTTGGTTATGGTAATAGACAAAGGCAGCGGCAAATGCAACCCATGCAAACCTCTCAAAAAGCGCCAGAACCTAATTTTGATATAGAAAGGTATATTGGAATTATCATATACGACGTTAAGAAGGCAGCAAAGAAATCTAATGTAAAATTAAACTCTCAAAAAGGGGGTGAGTTTTCTAAAATCATAGCCAAATACAACAAGAACACCAAAGATATTAAGCGAATCAATAGTTTTTTACTTCGCAGCACCAAAGAAATGGTAGAAAATTTTCAAAAGAACGCAATTAAAAATGGTGACTTTTCCAAACAAGCTGAGGTTCGAAAAGAGATGATGCTTCGTTTAAAACCAATTGGTGAGGTAATTAGAGAAGAAGATAAAAAATTAAACACCAGCATTAGAAACTTGCTTAGTGAAAAACAATATAAAAAGTGGATTAAATATAATAGAAAAAATTATAAGATTTTTCCTAAAGCGCAATAAAGGGAAATGAAATAAGTAGATATTTTTGTATCTTTACAATAACTAATTATTTAAAAAAAAAGAACTATGTCTACTCTTACCTACATTTTTATTGTTTTAATCGCACTACTTGTTTTTACCTCCTTTTTTACAGTCAAGCAACAAACCGCTGCTGTTATAGAGCGCTTTGGTAAATTTAATGCAATTAGACAGTCTGGTTTACGTTTTAAAATTCCTTTAATAGATAGGATTGCCGGTAAATTGAGTTTAAAAATTCAACAATTAGATGTAATCATAGAAACGAAGACTTTAGATGATGTTTTTGTTAAATTAAAGGTTTCAGTTCAGTATAAAGTTATCTATGAAAAAGTATATGATGCATTTTACAAACTAGACTATCCTCATGATCAAATCACCTCTTATGTTTTTGATGTCGTAAGGGCTGAGGTTCCAAAAATGAGATTGGATGATGTCTTTGTAAAAAAGGATGACATCGCAATTGCTGTAAAATCTGAATTAAATGAAGCGATGATGACTTATGGTTATGATATTATTAAAACCTTAGTTACTGATATAGATCCTGATGCACAAGTTAAAGAGGCTATGAATAGAATAAATGCTTCTGAAAGAGAAAAGGTTGCTGCACAGTACGAAGGAGATGCTCAGCGTATTTTAATTGTTGAGCGCGCAAAAGCGGAAGCAGAAAGCAAGCGTTTACAAGGACAAGGTATTGCAGACCAAAGGCGTGAAATAGCAAGAGGTTTAGAAGAAAGTGTAGAGGTTTTAAATAATGTTGGGATCAATAGCCAAGAAGCTTCTGCTTTAATTGTGGTAACACAACACTATGATACGTTACAATCTATAGGGCAAGAAACAAATAGTAACCTAATCTTACTACCCAACTCACCTCAAGCAGGAAGTACTATGTTGAATGATATGGTTGCAAGTTTTACCGCTAGTAATCAAATAGGAGAGGCAATGAAAAGTCAACAGAAAAACAACAAATAATAAAAAGTTTTTACTTTCAAAAAAACTCAATCTTTAAAAAGATTGAGTTTTTTTATTCTATAATTATTTAAAGATAATTATTTTTTTTCTTCTATTTTATCTTCATCCTCTTTAGCGGCATTCTTAAATTCTTTTATACCACTTCCTAAACCTCTCATTAACTCTGGAATTTTTCTACCTCCAAATAACAAAAGAATTATCACAATAATAACGATAACTTGAGGTCCACCTATGAATCCGAAATATGTAACTAAACTGTTCATTTATTTTATATTTTACAGTACAAATATACAAAAAAGGTTATTATTATATCGGTTAATCCCTTCTTTGAATAATACCCCCTAAAACTTTTTTATTTTTTTGAATCTCAGGAGATCCCTTGTAAAATATAGATCCACCAAAATTTACTTTTGCAGTTAGTGTTTTTCCTGCAAAAATTTCTGCTTTGGCCCCTGTACCAGAAAAAACATTAGAATTTCCTGTTGTTTTTAAACCAAAACCATTGTACACCCCATATAAGTCAATATTTGCAATTTGGGACTCTGTAGAGCCTGTTAATTTTATCATCCCTCCTGAAGATGCTCTTACATTAAGGTGTGTTACTTTTAAAGTTAGCTCTATAAAAGCTCTTTCTTGTGCGCTTACTTTTAATTTTTCTTGCTCAAAATCTTTTCCTATTATGGTTGATCCTTCATTTGCATCGATAATATCAATATTTGTATTGTAATATAGTGTTACTAAAACCTTACCATTTGCATAATTATTTTCTGGTTTAAGTGAAAAAGGTAAGGATAATTTTAAAACTCCGTTTACGTTTTTAATTTTAATCATTTCTGATTTTTCTCCTTTTATTTCAATTTTTTGTTCTTGAGATTTAACCAACGTTACTTCGATACCATTATAAACTTTAAGTGTAGAATAATCTCCTAAAGATTTTTTCACTGTGGTTTGAGTGAACATTGTACACGTGAATAATATTACTAGAACTGTAATTATTTTTCTCTTCATTATTTGTTATTTTATATAACTTTAAAGGTTTTTTCTTTGTTTTATTGTGAAAAGTAGTAAAATTTATTCTTCTATTAGATAAAAATCTAAATGTTTACGTTCTAAATCTGTGTGTTTAACCTTTACACTAACATCGTCTCCTAGCTGATAAAGTTGTTTAGAATTTTGACCTATTATTGCATACTGTTTTTCATCAAAAACATAATAATCGCTTTTTATATCTCTAATCCTAACCATTCCCTCACATTTATTAGATTTAATTTCAACATAAACACCCCATTCTGTTACTCCTGTAATAACACCCTCAAAAATTTCATCTTTATGGTTTTGCATATACTTTACCTGCATATATTTTATTGAAGAACGCTCTGCTTTACTAGCTAATTCCTCTCTTTTAGAAGAATGCTTCGATTTTTCTTCATACAAATCTGCTTTAGGTGATTCTCCTTTATTTAAATAATGTTGAAGTAGTCGATGCGTCATTACATCTGGATATCGTCTAATTGGTGAGGTAAAATGACTGTAGTAATCAAAAGCCAATCCATAATGACCTATATTTTGAGTTGTATACACCGCTTTAGACATCGTTCTAATTGTTAGTGTTTCGATCATATTAGATTCTGCTTTTCCATCAACATCTTTTAATAATTTATTTAATGATTGAGATGTTGTTTCTTTTGTGTCTGTGTTAATCTTATATCCAAACTTATGAATCATATTTTGTAAAGATGCTAATTTCTCTACATCAGGTTCATCATGAATTCTATAAATAAATGTTTTATTCGTAGCTTTCCTTTGGGAAAGACCTATAAATTCCGCTACCTTTCTATTTGCTAACAACATAAATTCTTCAATCAATTTATTAGCATCTTTAGATTTTTTAAAAAATACCCCTACTGGATTCGCCTCTTGATCTAAATTGAATTTCACTTCTATTCGATCAAAAGAAATAGCTCCTTGTCTCATTCTTTTTTTACGAAGAATTTTAGCAAATTGATTTAATTTTAAGGTAGCTTCTACTATTTCTGGTGTAACCTCATACTCTTTATCAGAGATAGAAATATTTGAAGGCATTGTATAACTTTGAGAACTGTTTGATAATTTACAATTTTCTATAATAGATTGTGCTTCTTCATAAGCAAAACGTTGATCAGAATACGTTACAGTTCTTCCAAACCATTGGTTAATAATTTGTGTTTTATCATTGATTTCAAATACTGCAGAAAAAGTTAATTTTTCTTCTTTAGGTCTAAGAGAACATACACCATTACTTAACATTTCTGGAAGCATTGGCACTACTCTATCAACCAAATAAACAGATGTTGCTCTTTTATAAGCTTCATCATCTAAAAGAGTTTTTGGTTGTAAATAATGGGAAACATCTGCAATATGAACTCCAATTTCATAATTACCATTTTCTAATTGTGTAAATGATAATGCATCATCAAAATCTTTTGCATCTTTTGGATCTATTGTAAAAGTTAAATCTTTACGCATATCCCTGCGTTTAGAAATTTCTTCTTTGGTAATTTTTATTGGTAATTGTTCCGCTTCTTTTTCTACCTCAGGTTCGAATTCAAAAGGTAAATCATATTCTAATAATATAGAATGCATTTCTGTATTATGATCTCCTGGTTTCCCTAAAACTTTTGTTATTTTACCAAAAGGATTTTTTGAATTTTGAGGCCAATCTGATATCGTTGCTTGAACTTTATCTCCATCCTTTGCTTCGTTAATTTTACCTTCTGATATAAAAATATCAACATACATCTTATGATCATCAGGTACAACAAAACCAAAATTCTTGTTTTTATTTTTTTGTAAAACTCCTACAAAATTTATTTTTGAGCGCTTTATAACATCAACAACCTCACCTTCTATTTTTTTTCCATTTTTTCTCTTATAAACAAAAACTTTAACAGTATCTTGGTGTAATCCTTTACCTATATTGGTTTTAGAAATAAAAATATCATCCTCATAATCTTCTGTAATAAAATACCCATTTCCACTCGATGTTAGGTCTAATGTTCCTATAGAATATTTTTTGTCAATATTTATTTGATACTTCCCTCTTTCTACTTCTTTTATTGTTTTTGTAGCTTTTAATTCTGTTAATTTCTTAACTATTTGTGTTTTTCCATCAGTATGAGAAATCTTTAATTTTGAAGCTATTTGCTTATAGTTGTAATATTTTTGTGGATCTTCATTTAAAATTTTAACTATTTTTCTTGTTAAATCTTTTACAACATTCCCTTTCTTTTTAAAAAAACCTTTCTTTTTTTTAGACATTTATTCTTTCTTCTTGTTTTATGATACCAAATTACAATTATTTAATATAACTATTTATTAAAAAAAAGTTATCAAATCTATTATTGTATTTTGGTCTACTAAATATTATTATACATGTTAAACTCTTGGTTTATAATAGCAAACCCAATTTCAGGAAATCATAATTTCTCTAGTAAATGGAAACAAATTCAATTGTTACTAGATAATAGTAATATTAGTTATTCTTTTGCTTTTACATTATTTTCTAAACACGAAATTGAATTGGTACAGAATGCTATTCAAAAAGGTTTTAGAAATATCATTTCGATTGGAGGTGATGGAACACTACATCATGTAGTAAACGGAGTTATGAAACAAAGGTACGTAAAAACTTCTGATATAACTATTGCTGTGATACCTTTAGGAACTGGAAATGATTGGATTAAAACCTATAGTATACCTAAGAATATAGAAAAAGCTATAACAATTATTAATCATAAAAAAACAATTTTGCAGGATATTGGTGTTATAAAAACAAAGAATCAAATATATTCTTACTTTAATAATATTGCAGGCATAGGATATGATGGATATACTGTTAAAAGATTAAAAAAATTAAAACGTTTTGGTTCTATTGCGTATTTATTAAGTGGTTTATTTAGTTTATTAACTTATCAAAAAGATCGTTTTAAAATTATCATCAATAATAATGAAATAGAGACCACTTCTTTAATGACTGTTTTTGGAATTTGTAAATTCTCTGGAGGAGGAATGAAATTTACAGGAAATGTAAATACCTCTGATGGTTTATTGGATATTTCTATTATTAAAAATATCACATTTTTTGATTTTATTTATAATATTAGAAAACTCTACAATGGATCTATAATACATCATAAAAAAGTAGAAACTTATAAAAGTAACTCAATAACTGTAATCCCTCAAAATCAAGAAACTTTAATACAAGCAGATGGAGAGTTAATAGGAAATGGGACGATAACTGTAACTATTATTAAAGAAGCTATCAATTTTGTTATTTTTTAAATTTTGAACTTATTAACACTCTTTATTATAATTATTTGAGTTTAAAAAATATTTAAAAAACAATGATGTTTATTATAGTCTGTGAATAGTTACAATAAATATATTTACTTTTATTTTTATATATCATTTATTAAAAATTATCTACACTTTATCAAAAACTTAAAAGCTTTAAAATCAATAAAAAATACAATTTATTAACAAAGTTTATAAAATGAATTAACTAAAAAATATGAATATATAAATACTTGATTTATGTAAATAAAACCTGATTTTTTTGTTGATAACCTTTTATGAAAAAATTATAAAAAAAGTTGTGTAATTGATTTTATAACTTGTATTGTAATTTATCTTTAATTAACCTAAAAAACTTGTAAAAAATTACAGATACTTTTTAACAATTAAATTATTTAGTTAAACAATTAAAAATTAAATAGTTATTTAAAAAGATGTTTTTTTCATTGTTTATAACAATGGATCCTCTCTAATTTCATTATTTTTGTATGATACAATTAAATAAAAACCAATCTATTATGACAATCGCAATTGGAAATGATCATGCTGGAACAGAATATAAATTTGAAATTATTAAACATCTAGAAAAAAAAGGGTACGAGCTACTTAATTTTGGAACAAATACAAATGACTCAATGGATTATCCAGATGCTATTCATCCAGCAGCTCATGCCATAGAATCAGGAAAAGCAACTTTTGGTATTATTTTATGTGGAAGTGGAAATGGTGCTCAGATGACAGCAAACAAACACCAAGGTATTAGAGCTGCTTTATGTTGGAATAATGAGCTAGTGGCATTAACAAGACAGCATAACAATGCAAATGTTTTAACAATACCTGCTCGATTTGTTTCTTTACAACAAGCGATCGGTTTTATAGATATTTTTCTTTCCACAAAATTCGAGGGAGGTAGACATGGAAAAAGGGTTGATAAAATTTCATGTGCAGGTTAATGAATTTTTCAATCAAATCTTTTGAAGAATTAAATACTACAGAATTATATCAAATTCTTCAATTACGTTCAGAAGTTTTTGTGGTAGAACAAGACTGTGTATATCAAGACGTAGATGGAAAAGATCAAAAATCGTTACATGTTTTTGGTTATAATGAAAATAAAATCATTGCATACACACGCCTTTTCAAACCAGGAGATTATTTTAAAAATGCGAGTATTGGCAGGGTTGTGATTGCATTAAAGGAACGTAACTTTGGATATGGTCATGATTTAATGAATTTTTCAATTAAAGCAGTAAAAAAACATTTCAAATGTGATATTATTACTATTTCTGCTCAAAAATATTTAAAAAAATTCTACGAATCTCACGGATTTAATCAAAAAGAAGAAGAATACTTAGAAGATGGTATACCACATATAAAAATGGAAAAAGAATTATAATAAAAAAGGTACCTCTTCCACCTCTCCAACTTTTAATTTTCCTAATTTAATTTGACCAATTCTAACACGAATTAAACGCAATGTAGGAAAACCAACGGCTGCTGTCATTTTCCTAACCTGCCTAAACTTTCCTTCTTTAATAATAATAGCAACCCAACTAGTAGGCCCATGCCTATCATCCCTTATTTTTTGGCTTCTTAAAGGAAAATTAGGAGAAGTTATTAAAAAAGATTTTCCTGGTTTTGTTTTGTATTTCTTTCCATTTACACCAATTTCCACTCCTTTTTTTAATTTGTCTACCGCTTCTTGATTTATGATACCATCAACTTGGACGTAATATTCTTTTTCATATTTATTACTTCTAATTTCTTCTGAAACCTTTCCATCAGTAGTTAAGAAAAGCAATCCCTCAGAAGCAACATCAAGCCGTCCAATAGCCATGGTTCCAGAAGGAAAATCATATAAATCTCCCAATAATTTTTTTTTCCTTTTAGCGGGATTTATAAATTGAGATATCATTCCCCAAGGCTTATGAATGATAAAATGATGGTGTTTTTTTGTCAAATTAATAAGATTTTAATTTTTTAAATGAACAACAACAATAGTACAAAAATGTAGGTTATTTTTTTGTAACTTGTGGCTCTTATTTAAAATAATAGACACAAATACTTATGGCAGCAGATAAAGAAAAAGCAGCAAAATTAAAAGCCTTACAGCTAACGCTAGATAAATTAGATAAAACGTATGGAAAAGGTTCTGTAATGAAACTAGGAGACGTGGTTACTGAAGAAGTAGATGCAATCTCGTCAGGTTCTTTAGGTTTAGATTTAGCTTTAGGTGTTGGAGGGTATCCCAGAGGAAGGGTTATTGAAATATATGGACCAGAATCTTCAGGTAAAACAACCCTAACACTTCACGCAATAGCAGAAGCTCAAAAATCAGGAGGTATCGCAGCTTTTATAGACGCAGAACACGCCTTTGATAAGTTTTATGCGGAAAACCTAGGGGTAGATATTGATAATTTAATCATTTCTCAACCAGACCACGGAGAGCAGGCTCTTGAGATTGCAGAAAACTTAATACGTTCTGGAGCGATAGATATTGTGGTAATAGATTCTGTTGCTGCTCTGACTCCTAAATCTGAAATAGAAGGAGAAATGGGTGATTCAAAAATGGGTCTTCATGCTCGTTTAATGTCTCAAGCACTTCGAAAGTTAACAGGAACTATTTCAAAAACAAACTGTACAGTTATTTTTATCAATCAATTAAGAGAAAAAATAGGGGTAATGTTTGGAAATCCTGAGACAACAACAGGGGGTAATGCGTTAAAGTTTTATGCTTCTGTGCGCTTAGATATTAGAAGAAGAACACAAATTAAAGAAGGAGATAAAGTAATAGGAAATAGTACTAAAGTTAAAGTAGTCAAGAACAAAGTAGCACCTCCTTTTCAGATTACAGAATTTGATATCATGTATGGTCAGGGGATTTCCAAAGTTGGAGAAATTTTAGACATTGGTGTAGAATTAGGAATTGTCAAGAAAAGTGGTTCATGGTTCAGTTACGGAGAAACAAAATTAGGTCAAGGAAGAGATGCAGTAAAAGGATTGATAAAAGACAATCCTGAATTAGCAGAGGAACTTGAAGGTAAAATTAAAAACGCCATAGAAAATCAAGAATAAAAAAGGGATATAATTTTTTATTATCAACTGCTATAGGTAAATATTCTTATAGCAGTTTTTTATGAAAACTACCATGGTTGAAATATCTAAAAACATACAATTAAATAAGGTTAAAGAAAAAGACGCAGCATTTCTGTATGGTTTAATGAAAGAAATATATATGAATGCATACAGCCATTTTTGGAAAGACGGGGGTGTTTGGTATGTGCGTTCTCAATATTCACAGGAAGTTATTTTAAGAGAATTGCTAGAGCCACAAACCGACTATTATTTTGTGATTTATAAAGAGGAAACCGTAGGGGTTCTTAGAATTGTTTGGGATAAAAAATTAAAAGGACTCCATGAACAAAACCAAGTAAAACTTCACAGAATATATTTGAGTCATAAAGTACAAGGAAAAGGCATAGGAAAAAAGTTGCTTTCTTGGTTGGAAGTAAGAGCAATAAAAAAAGGATACCAAATTATTTGGTTAGACGCTATGGATTATCACAAACAAGCGGTTCAGTTTTATAAAAAAATAGAATATACATATTTCTCTCACGTATTTTTACCCTATGAATTATTATATGATAAAGTGAGAAAGATGAATCAAATGTATAAAGTTTTAAAAAGATAATTGATCTTTTTTGGGTATATAATTATTTTAGACACCTGTGCTTCCAAAACCAGCTTCACCTCGTTTTGTTTTGTCTAAAACGGCGACTTCTTCCCAATTAAGTCGGGCATGCCTTGCAACAACCAATTGCGCAATTCTTTCTCCATCATTTATAAGAAAGTCTTCGTTGGATAGGTTTACCAAAATTACACCTATTTCACCTCTATAGTCAGCATCAATGGTTCCGGGAGAGTTTAATACTGTAATTCCTTTTTTTGCAGCCAAACCACTTCTTGGCCTAACTTGCGCTTCAAAGCCAACAGGAAGCGCTATGAATAAACCTGTTTTTACAACAACTCTTTCTAGTGTTTTTAATATGATGGGTTCACTAATATTAGCTCTTATATCCATTCCAGCAGCGCCTTCTGTTTCATAACTCGGCGTTGCATGTTTAGATTTGTTTATGATTTGTACCTTCATAATTTTGTATATTCAATAAAATGCGTATTCTTAGATGGAATTAATTTTAAGAGACCTTTAATCGAATGGGTTAAAACAAGGAAAAATACCTTCTCTAAAAAATTAATCAATAAGGAGCAAATATAATAATTAGCAAATGCATTCATTCATAGATAATACTTTTATTATTTTTGGAATTAAAATTTATAGATAAATGATCGAACAAACAAAAATAGCTGTTTTAGGTGGGGGAAGTTGGGCAACTGCAATTGTAAAAATACTAAGTGAAAATTTAAACACAATTGGTTGGTACATGAGAAACAAACAAGCAATTGAACATATTAAAGAAAATGAACACAATCCCAACTACCTTCAATCTGCAGAATTAAACGCAGAACAATTAGATCTTTCAGATGATATAGATGAAATAGTTACAAATTATAAGGTTCTTATTTTTGCGATTCCCTCCGTGTTCTTAACGAGCGAACTTAAAAAATTAAACGTATCGTTACAGGATAAAATCATTTTTTCAGCAATCAAAGGAATTGTTCCAGAAACAGGATTGATTATAGGAGAACATTTTAATAAGATATTTAATATTCCATTTGAAAACATTGGTGTAATCACAGGCCCTTGCCATGCAGAGGAGGTGGCAATGGAGCGACTGTCTTATTTAACAATAGCCTGTCAAGATGAACATAAAGCCAACATGATAGAAGCGTCCTTCCAAGGATGGTATATAAAAACAAAAAAATCTGATGATATTATTGGTACTGAATATGCTGCGATGTTAAAGAATATTTATGCAATTGCTGCAGGGCTTGCTCATGGACTTGGTTACGGAGACAATTTTCAGGCAGTTTTGATGAGCAACGCAATTCGTGAAATGAAACACTTTATCAAGAAGGTTCACAAAATGAAACGTAACATCAATAATTCTGCTTATTTAGGCGACCTCTTAGTTACAGGCTATTCTCTCTTTAGTAGAAATAGACAATTTGGAAACATGGTAGGTAAAGGGTATACAGTAAAATCTGCTCAAATAGAAATGAGTATGATTGCAGAAGGTTACTACGCTACAAAAAGCGCTCATAAAATTTCAAAAGACAACGAGGCCCGTACTCCAATCATAGAGGCTGTTTTTCAAGTATTGTATGGGGGTAAAAACCCAAAAAAAGAATTTAAAAAATTGACAAATAAATTAAATTAAATGTTTAATTTTGAACATTGGTATAATTTATTAAACAATTACAATGAAAACAATACAAGAGGTTGTCGAAACTACGATTAGAAAAACACCCTTTATAGAAGAAGCGCTTCATGAAAAATTGATAAATGTTTCTTCTTTGGCAAGAATTATTTTACCAGAAGTTTCCAATGTTTTAAAGAAAAACGTGAAGGTTGGTGCTGTTATGATGGCTATTAACAGGCTTTCTCCAGCAAGTGAATTACGTATTAGAAAAAACATTAAAAAACTTTCTTTAGACTTGGGTGATGTTATTGTTCGTTCGGATTTGTGTGACTTTACTTTCAAAAACACCCCTTCATTGTTTAAGGAAATAGCTAAAATATTGACAAAATCTTCAGAAAATGCCGATTATTTTTTAACGGTATCACAAGGTATTTTTGAAACTAATATTGTTACGAGTAAAAATCTTCAGCCATTTGTTCGTGAGGTTTTTGAAAAAGAAGTGTTGACAAACAGCATGTTAGAGTTGGCGTCAATTACTATAAAATTACCAAAAGAAAATTTAGAACAATCAGGAGTTTATTACTTTATTTTAAAACAATTGGCCTGGGCAGACATTCCCTTACAAGAAATTATTTCAACCACAAACGAGATGACAATTGTGGTTAAAGAGAAAGACATCAATCAAACTTTCTCAATCTTAATGGATATGAAATTAAGTTAAATAAATGAAAAGAGAAGACCCCTATGCAGCTCTTCGGATAAAAGAGTTCAATATTTTTTTAATTGTGAGGTTCCTGCTTGTTTTTGGGTGGTCCATGCAGTTTATAGTCATAGAATGGCAGGTGTATTCTATGACAAAAGATCCCTTGTCTCTCGGAATCATAGGGTTAATGGAAATAATTCCTGCATTTACAATGGCTTTATTTGCGGGTCATATCGTAGATCAAAAAGAAAAAAGAAATCTCCTTGCTGTTTGCACAGCTGCCTTTTCATTGATTAGCCTAGGGTTGTTTTTTTTGACAACACAGCAAGTTGTTGGAAATTGGTCTGTTGATCATGTTTTGTATGCTATATATGCACTGGTTTTTTTTGGAGGTTTTTTACGGTCTTTTTTTGGCCCTACAATTTTTTCTTTGGTTGCCTTATTGGTTCCAAAAAACATCTATCACAATGCTGCAACCTGGAGTACAAGCACCTGGAAAACTGCATCCGTTTCTGGGGCCCTTTTTGGAGGGTTCTTCATTAGTTGGATAGGTGTTGACAAAACCCTATGTATCGTTTTTCTTTTGGTTCTTTTATCCTTCATCATTCTTTTTCAGATAAAAAAGAAACCTGTTTTAAATAAGAAAATTGGTGAGCCAATGAAAGAGAGCTTACAAGCTGGGGTAAAGTTTGTTTTTCAAAATAAGGCAATTTTAGGTGTTTTGACTTTAGATATGGTTGCCGTTCTATTTGGAGGAACTGTTGCTATTTTATCCGTTTTTGCACAAGATATTTTAAAAATAGGTCCCACAGGATTTGGAGTTTTAAATGCGTCTATTTCTTTAGGAAGTATTCTTACAATGTTTGTAACAACCTATATTCCAATCCATAAAAAAACAGGAAAAAAAATGCTAGTCTCTGTGTTTATTTTTGGATTAAGTATTATTGCTTTCGGGGTGTCATCTGTTTTTTGGTTAAGTGTTCTTGCTTTATTTATAAGCGGTGCAGCAGATGGAATCTCAATGGTTATTCGACAAACGATATTACAAATAAAAACCCCAGATGAAATGAGGGGTCGAGTTTCTTCTGTAAATTCGATGTTTGTAGGCTCTTCCAATGAATTAGGTGCTTTTGAAAGTGGCCTAGCAGCAAAAATAGTAGGACCGGTAATCGCTGTTGTCTTTGGTGGTACCATGACCATTATAACAACGGTTGTTTCAGGAATCACAAACCCTACTTTAAGGAATTTAGACCTAAGTAAAGACCTAAAAACCCTTGAAAATCAACACGCTGGAAAAAGTTAAAAAAAGTTAAAAAACGAAATACAGAGACTGTAAAATAGTATTTTTACAAAATGATCATTTTACAGCCAACAAATAATTCATACGGAAAAGACAGATTGGTTAAAATAATTGCGGTTATTTTACTATTTGTATCTCAAATAATTTTTTCTCAAAACTCTCAAGACAAGCGATCAATCATTAAAGAATATGATTTAACAGAATTAAGTCAAATTGAACAAGCGTCTTCTCAAAAGTTTTATTTAGAAAAAAATAATGCACGCCTATTAGCCAACAAAAAAAGATGGAAACTAAAGTATACAGATTCCAAAGGATCTAAGCATGAGTTAATGAGTGTTTCTAAAGAAGGAAAACCAATTTACTATAAGACATTCAATCAAGACGCCGCTATTTCTACCAGAGCTAATTATTTACACAAAGAAGGTGGTCTTGGATTAAACCTTGAGGGTCAGGGAATGACAGTATATGTTTGGGATGAAGGGATTGCAAGGGCAACACATCAAGAATATGACGGAGAAGGAGGAGTAGATCGGTTTTCAGTAGGAGATGGTTCAACCGTATTAGATTTCCATGGGGCACATGTTATGGGGACTATTATCGCCTCTGGAGTAGACCCTCTTGCCAAAGGAATGGCTCCACAAGCCAAAGGAATTGGCTACAATTGGTCAAACGATAATGGAGAAGCCGCGGCTGCAGCTGCAAACGGAATGTTACTTTCCAATCATTCTTATGGTTTTGCAGTTAGAGATGAATTTGGTGTACCCGTCTTACCTGCATATTTTTTTGGAGGATATACTTCCTACGCAAGAGATTGGGATCTTATCATGTATAACGCTCCTTATTATTTAATGGTTGCCGCTGCTGGGAATGAGGGAAATGACAATTCTGCGAATGAAGCGCCTTTGGAAGGAAACAGTTCTTACGACAAACTAACAGGAGATAAAGTGTCAAAAAATAGTTTAATTGTTGCGAATGGACAAGATGCGCTAATAAATGCTGACGGAACCTTAAATTCAGTGACAATTAGTTCATCAAGCTCTGAGGGCCCAACAGATGATTTAAGAATTAAACCAGACATCACCGGTAACGGAACAGGGTTGTACTCAACTTACGAAAGCGCAGACGATATATACAATACTATTTCAGGAACATCCATGGCTTCTCCTAACATCACAGGTTCTTTGTTATTGCTTCAACAATATTATAACGAAATGTTTGGTGGTTTTATGAGGGCCTCTACTTTAAAAGGTTTAGCGCTCCACACTGCTGACGACATAGGAGTAAAAGGACCAGATGCAGTAACAGGATGGGGGTTAATGAATGCTAAAAAAGCAGCAGAAACTATTACTAAAAAAGGGTTACAATCTGTCATTTCTGAGATAGAATTATCAGAAGGAAGCACCTATTCAATTGTTGTAAAATCTGATGGTATAGAACCTTTGTTGGCATCAATATCTTGGACAGACATGCCAGGAACCGCAAACACTGGAACCGCAAATGATCCAACCCCTGTTCTGATAAATGATTTAGACATAAGGGTTGTTCAAAATTCTGAAACATCAAATACATACATGCCGTGGAAACTTACTTCTGTCGATACAAATGAAAAAGAAGACAATATTGTAGACCCCTTTGAGAGGGTGGATGTAGATAATGCGTCAGGAGAATACATAATCACGATTTCTCACAAAGGTTCCTTGGAGGGGGGCGCGCAAAAAGTATCATTAATTGTTACCGGTATCTCTTCAGGGATTGCTTTACTAACAGATACAAATTCCAAAACTTCTTGCAACAACACAGAGGAGTTTAGGTTTAATTTTATAGAAACCATCGGAGGAATCACTTCTTTTTCGGTGGACGGCCTGCCTACAAATGCAACCCTTGATTTATCTGATAGTTCGTTAAATACGGATGGAACTTTAACAGTGACTTTTGGAAACTTAAACAATGTTGCTCCTGGGTCTTACAAGATAAACATAAACGGTCAAAACGGTGCTGAAACTACAACAACCCCTATTGATTTAAGAGTGATAAATGAATTTTTTTCCAAGAAAGAAGCTCTACCTGTTTACCCATTAAAAGGTCAGACAGGACTTTCAACATCGAACATTGTTCTTTCTTGGGAAAAGAATAATAATGCTGAAACCTATCAAATAGAAGTTTCGAACAACCCTTTGTTTGATACTATTTTGTTTTCTGAAGTAAGCACTGATACATCATTCTCTTTAGAGGGGCTGGAAGCTGAAAGGATATATTACTGGAGGATAAAACCAAAAAACTCTTGTGCCTCAGGAGAGTTCTCTCCTATATACAGCTTTCAGACAGGAATCAGCAATTGCTTTACCTATACAGCAACAGATTTTTCTATAGCTAAGATAGATACAATCGCCAATACAACAGCGTCTTTTGTACCCTTTGATGTGACAGATCATTTAAATATAGACAAGGTAAAAGTAACAGCAGATATTTCTCACACTTATGTTGCAGACATGACGATTAAAATAGAAGGACCCTCAAGCATTGGATCAACAAATGTTGTTTTGCTTTCAAATAAATGCGGTGAAGAAGATGATATCAATACTACTTTTGATGATGCCGCAGACCCATTAATTTGTAACAGGACATCACCTACAATCTCAGGTTTGATTGCTCCACTAAATAATATGAGTTTTCCTTTCGCAGGAAAAGACGCCTTTGGAAAATGGAAACTAATAGTAAATGACCCCTACGAGAAAGACGGTGGGCAGATAAATTCTGCAAGCATTTCGGTTTGTAAAATAGAAACAAACACAACGGCTCCATCATTAATCAATTCAGAAATCACAGTGGATAAAAATACCACCCATACCATAACGAATGATGAGGTTAAAGGAACAACAACTTCAGAGCTATCAAATATAACCTTTAGGTTAATAACAACTCCTTCAAAAGGACATATAGAAAAACAAGGTGTCATCCTGTCGGTTGGAGATGTATTTGATCAAAATCAAATTAGACGCGGATTTATAACCTATGTTAATACGGAAACTAGTTCATTTAGCGACGAGTTTAAGGTTGATTTAACAAGTGTATTGAGAGGATGGTTACCAAACCAAACAATACATATAAGAGAGAGATCGCTCAGTATCGAAGACAATTCTTTTCAAGGCTTTCGTCTTTGGCCGAATCCGATAAACAATGTTTTTAAGATACAGTTTACGAGCTCTGATACTAAAAAAGTGAATATTGGATTGTATGATCTTCAAGGAAGACAAATTCTACAAACTTTTGAGGATTCAAAATCCAATGTTTTTACTAAGGAAATCAATATTCAAGATATTGCTTCAGGAATCTATTTGTTAACAATTCAGCAAGGAAATAAAAGAATCACCAAAAAAGTTATGGTCTCTGGATAATACCTTTGTATGTTTAATTAAAAAACCAGCAGATACATCTGCTGGTTTTTTGTGTTTTAAAAGATTGTTTTTCCGCTTTAAAAACAGGGGTTTTATTAAATTTATAATTAAATTTAATCCTTACCTTTAGAGAAATTATTTTTTATGGAATATGGTTTTTTATCAGTGATTCCCCCAATTGTTGCTATTGTATTTGCTTTAAGAACAAAGCAAGTATATGTTGCTTTGCTCTTTGGGATTTGGTTTTCTTGGCTCATCATAAAAGACTGGAGTTTTTTAGAGGGTACCCTCGCCATGATTGAGGGAATGGTGAATGTTTTTCAGTCTGAGGGAAACACAAGAACAATTATGTTTAGCGCTTTAGTTGGTGCGTTATTAATTTTTATTCAATATTCAAAAGGGGTCGAGGGTTTTATTCAGGTGATCAATAGAAAATTAGTAAAACTTGAAAATAAAAAAACGGGCTATAGTAGAATAATGGTACAGGTTTTGGCGGCTTTTACAGGGTTGTTGCTGTTTGTAGAAACAAGTATAAGCGCTCTAACGGTTGGTACCTTATACAGGCCAATTTTTGATAAATTAAAAATTCCAAGAGAAAAATTAGCTTACATTGCAGACACAAGTTCCGCTCCATCGTCCATTTTAATTCCTTTTAATGCTTGGGGGGCTTTTATTATGGGGCTTTTATTAACTCAAGGAATAGAAAACCCTTTTTCCCTGATGCTTGCCTCTATTAAATATAACTTTTATCCTTTATTGGCGATCGCCATTGTTTTCATTGTCATTTTTACGAAAAAAGATTTTGGGCCAATGAAAAAAGCAGAAAAAAGAACCGAGCAAACGGGTTTACTAATGAACCCAAACTCCAAACCAATGATTTCCGATGAAATTACTTCCTTTCCTGCAAAAGAAGGAATTCAAGCGAAAGCATATAACATGACGGTTCCGCTCTTTGTGATGGTTTTTATGATGCCAATAAGCTTGATATATACAGGCTGGAATTCTGTACAAAACACCCCTTCTCTCTTTAACCACGCTCTGGAGGCAGTAGGCAAAGGTTCAGGGTCTTCAGCTGTTTTATATGCTGTAATTACCGCATTGTTGGTTGCGATGACCATGTATTTTATACAAGGAATTATGAACCTCAAAGAAGCTGTAACGCTTACTTTAAAAGGAATCAGTGAGTTAATGCCCCTTGCGTTGTTAATGCTACTTGCTTTTGCGATCGGCGATGCCTGTAAAGAATTAGAAACAGGTATTTATGTTGCAAACGCTACCAAGGACTGGTTGTCACCAGAATTATTGCCAGCAGTTGTTTTTCTAATTAGTTCTTTTATTGCTTTTTCTACAGGAACTTCATGGGGAACATTTGCAATTATGTTGGCAATCTCTGTTCCTATGTCAAACATTCACGGAGCAGACCTCACAATCGTTGTTGCTGCTACTTTGGGAGGAGGAATTTTCGGAGACCATTGTTCGCCAATATCAGACACATCAATTATCTCCTCTATGGCCTCTGCGAGTGACCACATAGACCATGTAAAAACACAATTACCTTATGCGCTTATAGGAGGAATGGTTACCACTTTGTTATATGTAGTAATAGGTTTTTTTGGTAATTAATTTGCTAAAACACCTCTTTTTTTAATTTCAGGAATCATGCGCAAGCTTCCTTCTTTAATGGAGTTCTTTTTAAAAACAAAGGTCTTTTCAAACAAAGTGTTGTCTTCAAAAAAAGAAACTTGAAAACGATTGTTCAATTTGAATAAATCTGGTTGAATCAATTCGATTTTAGCAAAAGAGTTTGCTGGTAAAACGTCTATTTTTTTACGTAAAACGGAAGTGGTTTTTGTTTCAGAAAAACCTTGAGAAACAATGACCATCATCTCTACATCAGCGTTTTTGTTGTTAATCACGTATACATTCCAGTCGTTTGTTTTATAAATGTCATTATATTCGAAAATAACCGCAATGTGAATGTTTTTAACCTCAGGGATTTGAATGTCTTTTTTCATGTGTATTGAGTTTGTTTGTGTCTCAAAATTGCGAAAAGCAACGTATTAAATCACAGATTTGAACTGTTCTAAAAAACGCTTGTCGTTTTCATAAAACATTCTAATATCAGGAATTTGATAGAGTAGCATAGCAATGCGCTCTATTCCCATTCCAAATGCGTAGCCTGAATACTTAGTAGGGTCAATATTTGCGTTTTTTAAGACATTAGGATCTACCATTCCACAACCCATAATTTCCAACCATCCAGTTCCTTTTGTAATTCTATAGTCAGTCTCAGTTTCTAAGCCCCAATAAATATCTACCTCGGCACTTGGTTCTGTAAAAGGAAAATAAGAGGGGCGCAAACGTATTTTAGACTTTCCAAACATTTCTTTTGTAAAGTATAGAAGAGTTTGTTTCAGATCGGCAAAAGAAACATTTGTATCTATATATAAACCTTCAACTTGATGAAAAATACAATGAGCTCTTGCAGAAATGTCTTCATTTCTAAAAACCCTTCCAGGGGAGATTGTTCTTATTGGAGGCTGGTTTTTTTCCATGTATCGAACCTGAACAGAAGAGGTGTGTGTACGCAATAAAATATCTGGATCTTGCTCAATAAAGAAGGTATCCTGCATGTCTCTTGCGGGGTGATATTCAGGTAAATTTAAGGCAGTGAAATTGTGCCAGTCATCTTCAATTTCTGGCCCCTCAGAAACGGTAAATCCAATTCTATTAAACACCTCAATAATTTGGTTTTTAACTAATGAAATAGGGTGTCTAGAACCTAGATTGATAGGCTCTGAAGGACGTGTTAGGTCTCCATAAAAAGAATTTTCTGAGGTCAATTCTTCTAGAGATTCACTTAGCTTAATAACCTTATCCTCAGCAGATTTTTTTAAATTATTCAAAGCCTGACCAAAATCCTTACGAAGTCCAGCATCTACATTTTTAAACTCTGCAAATAGTTCTTTAAGCAACCCCTTAGTACCTAGATACTTTATTCTAAAAGATTCAACTTCCTCTTTTGTTGTTGCATTAAATGCTTCTACTTCTACAATCAGCTCTTTTACTCTGTCTAACATTTTAATGAATAATTAAGATGCAAATTTAATCTTTTTTAAAGAGATTTTTATTGTATTTGACGAGAAAACGAAAACATGGACCGAAATCGATTGAAATAAGGGGTTGTGGGAAAATTATTTTAATTGTTTTGTTTTTGTGATATTGAAAATTATGTATCTTTGAACCAGTAAATTTTTATTAATATCATAAAAAAACATGGATAAAAGTATCACATCTAAAATTGAAGAATTCATGAAGTTGGTTAAAATAAGAAACCATCATGAGCCAGAATTTTTACAAGCCGTACAAGAAGTAGCAGAAACGGTCATTCCTTACATTATAAATAATGATATTTATCACGGAAAGAATATTCTTTTAAGGATGGTTGAACCAGAGCGACTATTATCTTTTAGAGTTTCTTGGGTAGATGATAGTGGTGAAATTCAGGTGAATAGAGGATATAGAGTTCAAATGAACTCCGCCATTGGTCCTTATAAAGGAGGCTTGCGTTTTCACCCAACAGTGAATGCAAGTGTTTTAAAATTTTTAGCATTTGAACAAGTTTTTAAAAACTCTTTAACCACCCTGCCTATGGGAGGAGGGAAAGGAGGATCTGACTTTGATCCTAAAGGAAAATCAGACAACGAAATCATGCGTTTTTGCCACGCCTTCATGACAGAATTATATAGGCATATTGGTCATAATACAGATGTTCCTGCCGGCGATATTGGGGTTGGTGCAAGAGAAATTGGATTTATGTTTGGAATGTATAAAAAATTAAACAACACATTTACAGGGGTTTTGACAGGAAAAGGAGCTTCTTGGGGAGGCTCTTTGATAAGACCCGAAGCAACAGGTTATGGAACCGTTTATTTTGCAGAGAACATGCTAAAAACCAAAGAAGATTCTTTTAAAGGTAAAACAGTTGTGATTTCTGGCTCTGGGAATGTGGCTCAATATGCTGCAGAAAAATCTATAGAGCTTGGAGCTAAAGTTGTTACCCTGTCTGATTCAGCAGGATATATTTATGACGAGGACGGTATAGATGCAGAAAAGTTGGCTTTTGTAATGAATTTAAAAAATAAACAAAGAGGTAGAATAAGTGAATACATAAAGAAATATTCGTCTGCTCAATACCATGAAGGACAGAGGCCATGGTCTGTTAAATGTGATATTGCTTTGCCATGTGCAACTCAGAATGAATTAAGTGGCGATGAAGCTCAAATGTTGATAGAGAATGGGTGTATGTGTGTTTCTGAAGGAGCAAACATGCCTTCAACACCAGAGGCAATGCATACTTTTCAAAAAGCAGGAATTTTATTTGCTCCTGGAAAAGCAAGTAATGCTGGAGGAGTCGCAACTTCAGGTTTAGAAATGAGTCAAAACTCATTACGATTAAGCTGGACACGAAAAGAGGTTGATGAAAAGTTACAAGATATTATGGAAGATATTCATGATTCTTGTATGCAATACGGTAAAAAAGAAGATGGCTCCATAGACTATGTTAAAGGAGCAAACATTGCCGGTTTCGTAAAAGTTGCAGACGCTATGTTGGCTCAGGGGGTCGTGTAGTACTGTTTAAATTTAAATCCATTAAAACGCATTAATTTATTAATGCGTTTTTTTGTATACTTTACTTAAAAAAGTAATCTTTACACAAAAAAAATAATTTCTTGGTTGTCAAATAGGTTCTAAAAAGTAAATGAAAATTATAAAAAATATAAAAGTTCAAGGAATTCACTCCAAACCAATTATAACGGATGTTTTCTATAAAGAGAATCAACAATTAAAAAAAGTAGTTGTTTTCTGCCACGGATACAAAGGGTTTAAAGACTGGGGCGCTTGGAACTTAATGGCAGAAGCGTTTGCTAACTCGGGTTTATTCTTTATCAAATTTAACTTCTCTCATAACGGAGGCACCTTTGAACAACCTGTAGATTTTCCAGATTTAGAAGCTTTTGGAAATAATAATTATTCGAAAGAACTGGATGATTTAGGAAGTATTATTGATTGGATATCTAAGAATTCTAACTATGCAAATGAAATTGATTTAAACGATATTTCTTTAATTGGTCATAGCAGAGGCGGAGGAATCGTTTTGTTAAAGTCTAAGGAAGATTTAAGAGTTAAAAAAGTCATCACTTTGGCAGGAGTTTCTGATTATAAAAGTAGATTTCCTAAAAACCAACAATTTCAAAAATGGAGAGAAAAACAGGTTTATTTTGTAAAAAATGGACGAACTCAACAAAAAATGCCTCATTTTTTCCAATTTTTTGAAGATTTTGAGAAAAACGCATCTCGATTAAATATTCATAACGCGACTCAAAATTTAACGATTCCACAGTTAATCATTCACGGGAATAATGATTTTTCTGTGTTGATTGAAGAAGCCGAAAATTTACATAAATGGAACCCCCGCAGTGAACTTAAAATTATTAAAAATGCAGATCATGTGTTTAATGTTTTTCATCCTTGGGAAAGAAAAACAATTTCTAAAGAATTAGGTGAAGTAATTAGTTCCTGTATATCTTTTTTGAACAAATAAATGCAATTAAAACCTCCCTTTCGTAAAATTATTCATATTGATATGGATGCCTATTACGCTTCTGTAGCACAGTTGGATCGTCCTGAATTAATAGGAAAACCAATAGCTGTTGGTGGCGGAGGCGACAGAGGGGTGGTTTCTGCAGCAAGTTATGAAGCAAGAAAATATGGAGTCAAATCGGCAATGAGTAACGTGCTTGCCAAACAAAAATGCCCTCACATTATTTTTGTAAACACCGATTTTGCTCGCTACAAAGAACTGACAGGTAAAATAAGAGGTATTTTTTATGAATATACAGATTTGGTTGAGCCACTTTCTTTGGACGAGGCATATTTAGACGTCACCAAAAATAAGAAGGGAAATCCTTCTGCAAACGATATTGCAAGAGAAATAAGGCAACGTATTTTTGAGGAAACAGGCCTTAGGGCTTCTGCAGGAATCTCTATTAATAAATTTATTGCGAAAGTAGCGTCAGATATTAACAAACCCAACGGTCAGAAAACAGTTCATCCAGAGGAAGTCATCCGTTTTTTAGAAGAGCTTCCTGTTCATAAATTTTATGGCATAGGAAAGGTAACTGCCGGTAAAATGTATAACTTAGGGGTTTTTACAGGGGCAGATTTAAAGAAAAAATCATTGGAAGAATTAAAAACTGTCTTTGGTAAGGCAGGCGCTCATTATTTCAACATTGTTCGCGGGATTCACAATAGTCCGGTCAAACCCAACAGAGTTCGTAAATCCATTGCTGCAGAGAGAACTTTTAATGAGAATATTTCTTCCGAAATCTTTTTGATAGAACGGTTGGATGCTATCGCAGATGAGCTAGAAAAAAGGATGATGAAACACCAAGCAAAAGGTAAAACAATTACGATAAAAATAAAGTATTCAGATTTTACACAACAAACAAGAAGTAAAACCAGCCCTTTTTTTATGCAATCTAAAGAAGAATTTTTCCCTGTTGTAAAAGAGTTATTATATCAAGAGAGGTTACAAAATTCTGTGAGATTGCTAGGCATTTCATTTGGTAATTTAGACACAAAAAAATCAGCCCCTTTCTGGGTTCAGTTAGCGTTTGATTTTTAACAAGATGAGTAAAATGTAAATCTAGAGGCCTCTAAATTGGGCAGATTTTCACTTCCAAAATCCTTATAAGAATGAAGTATAGTTATTGGGAATTAAGAGAATGGTTTAGCGACATTGATTTTACAGTTGTCGGTAGTGGGATTGTAGGCTTAAATTGCGCTATAGAGTTAAAGAAAAAACACCCAAAAGCAAGAGTTTTACTTTTAGAAAAAGGCATGTTGCCTCAAGGGGCAAGTACTAAAAATGCTGGTTTTACCTGTTTTGGAAGCTTGTCTGAGCTGATTGACGATCTAAATACACACACAGAAGAAGAGGTTTTTAATTTAGTGGATAGGCGATGGAAAGGAGTGCAATTACTTCTTAAAAACTTAGGGGATACCAAAATAGATTTTCAACAAAATAAAGGGTTTGAACTATGTACAACTGAATCTTTTTTTTCAAGATGTATCTCTAAAAAAAGAGAAATAAATGAGTTGTTACATCCAATTTTTAAAGCGGATGTTTTTTCGCTTTCTGAAAATATTTTTGGTTTTCAAAAAGTTCATCAACAATATATTGTCAATAATTTTGAAGGTCAAATAGATACTGGAAAAATGACTCTTGAGCTGCTTCATAAGGTTCAAATATTAGGAATAAAAATTCTCAATAATATTTCGGTCGAGAACTTTGTAGAAAACGGGGATAAAATCGCGGTGGAGACCAATAAGATTACCTTTTCAACAAGAAAATTATTCATTACAACAAACGGCTTTTCTGAAAAGCTTTTGAATGAAAATATTCAGCCTGCAAGAGCACAGGTGTTGATTACCAAACCAATTAAAAACCTACACATAAAAGGAACCTTTCACTTAGAAAAGGGGTACTATTATTTTAGAAATATAAATGATAGAATATTGTTTGGAGGGGGGCGAAACCTTGATTTTAAAACAGAAAAAACCCCTGTTTTTGGAGTAACAAAATTGATTCAAGAAAAATTAGAAGATATTTTAAAAGAAACCATATTACCCAATGTTCCTGTTGAAATAGAACATAGATGGAGCGGTATAATGGGAGTAGGAAATCAGAAAAAAGCAATTGTAAAACAAGTTTCTAACAATGTTTTTTGTGGAATTCGTTTGGGTGGTATGGGAATTGCTATTGGCAGTTTGGTTGGTAAGGAATTAGCTGATTTATTAAAATAGACCATGGATATTAAGGAAGTGCTTTTGAAGCAGTGTATATTAATTGTAAATAATCGCCTTGAGACGGTAGAAAAAATAATTTCCTCGAATCAAAAAGCGCTTCAATCCGAAACCAAAAGTTCTGCAGGAGATAAACACGAAACAGGAAGGGCCATCCTTCAATTAGAAATAGAAAAAGCAAGTCAACAGCTCATTGCAATTCAAGAAATGAAGCTTGTTCTAGCAAAAATTGATGTTTTAAAAGAGTCTAAGACCGCTTGTTTAGGTAGTTTAATTGAAACAGATGGGTTTCGTTATTTTTTAGCGGTCTCCGTTGGTAAAATAACAGCAAATAATAAAGACTATTTTGCTATTTCTGTTTTTTCTCCTATAGGAAAATTATTGCTTGGGAAACAACAAGGTGAAGAGCTTTTATTTAACAATGCTACAATAAAAATACACAAGGTGTTTTAAGAAATTGTTGTAGAAATCACAGTCGGTTCTTCCCAGAAAAAACAATTATTTTATAGGTGCTTGTGGCAGGAAGCGATGTTTATTTAAAATAATTCTAAATACTTACGAAAACGTTGTAAATTCTTTGCTTTACGAACTGTTTCGCCGTATTTTTGTACCCTAAAAAATTTAATTAATTATACAATGAGTGGGTTTTTTAAATCTTCAATTGGAAGAAAGGTAGCAATGGCGCTTTCTGCGTTCTTTTTAATGTTTTTTTTGCTTCAGCATTTAGCAATCAATATCTTATCGGTTTTTAGTCCAGAAACGTTTAATGAAGTGTCCCATTTTATGGGAACCAATCCATTGGTACAATTTGCATTACAGCCAATTTTGATCTTTGCAGTTGTTTTTCATTTTGTAATGGGTTTTATTTTGGAGCTCAAAAACAGGAAGGCACAAGGAGTTTCTTATACCAAAAACAATGGTGCTGCAAATTCTACTTGGTTCAGCAGAAACATGATTTACAGTGGTGTTACAATTTTGGCATTTATTGTGTTACATTTCATTGATTTTTGGTTTCCAGAAATCAATACGAAGTTCATACAAGGTGACTGGTCCGGAACCCTTCAAGGTGTCGAAGGCTTTCGTTATCACGAGGAATTAGTTCACAAATTCATATACCCTGCTAGGGTAATTGCATATGTTGTCGCTTTTGTATTCTTAGGACTGCATCTAGCACACGGTTTTACCTCTGCTTTTCAGTCTATGGGTGGCACTGTTGGAAGAAAGAAAATACTACAAAATATTGGTAGGGCGTATTCAATAATTGTACCAGCCAGTTTTATTTTTATTGCTATTTACCATCACTTAAATCATTCATCTTAAAATTATGGCTTTAGATTCAAAAGTACCAAAAGGTTCAATTAAAGATAAATGGACAGATTATAAAAATCAGATCAATCTAGTAAACCCTGCAAACAAGCGACATATTGATGTTATTGTTGTAGGTACTGGTTTGGCAGGGGGTTCAGCTTCCGCAACCTTAGCAGAATTAGGGTATAATGTAAAATCTTTTGCCTATCAAGACTCTCCAAGAAGAGCCCATTCCATTGCTGCGCAAGGAGGAATAAATGCGGCAAAAAACTATCAAGGAGACGGAGATTCTACCTACAGATTATTCTATGATACTGTAAAAGGAGGAGATTACCGCTCTCGAGAAGCGAATGTATATAGATTGGCTGAAGTTTCGGCAAATATTATAGATCAATGCGTGGCACAAGGAGTTCCTTTTGCTCGTGATTATGGAGGGCTTTTAGACAATCGTTCTTTTGGAGGGGTTCTCGTTTCAAGAACCTTTTATGCCAAAGGACAAACAGGACAACAATTATTGCTAGGAGCTTATTCCGCAATGAACCGTCAAATAGCTCGAGGAAAGATTGAAATGTTCAATCGCCATGAAATGCTAGACGTTGTTATTGTTGATGGAAAAGCTCGAGGAATCATTGCGCGTAATTTAGTTACAGGAGAAATAGAGCGTCATTCTGCACATGCTGTTGTCATTGCTTCTGGAGGATATGGAAATGTATATTTCTTATCAACAAATGCAATGGGTTCTAATGTGACTGCCGGATGGAAAGTACATAAAAAAGGAGCGTATTTTGCAAATCCTTGTTATACGCAAATTCATCCTACATGTATTCCTCGTTCTGGAGATTACCAGTCAAAATTAACATTAATGTCTGAATCATTAAGAAATGATGGGCGTATCTGGGTTCCAAAAAACTTAGAAGATGTACAAGCCATTCGTGATGGAAAATTAAAACCAACAGATTTAACAGAGGATCAAAGAGATTATTATCTGGAAAGACGATACCCTGCTTTTGGAAACTTAGTTCCAAGAGATGTCGCATCTAGAGCTGCAAAAGAGCGTTGCGATGCTGGTTATGGAGTAAATGCTACAGGAGAAGCAGTGTATTTAGATTTTGCAGCTTCTTTTGAGCGTTATGGAAAAGAACAAGCAAAGATTCAGAATATCTCAAATCCTTCTGCAGCAAAAATTAAAGAGTTAGGACAAGAAATTGTACGTGCAAAATATGGAAATTTATTTCAGATGTACGAGAAAATTGTTGATGAAAATCCATACGAAACACCCATGATGATATATCCAGCAGTCCACTATACTATGGGGGGTGTTTGGGTAGATTATAACTTAATGACTACCATTCCCGGTTGTTATGCAATTGGAGAAGCAAACTTTTCTGATCATGGAGCAAACAGACTTGGAGCATCTGCTTTAATGCAAGGGTTAGCCGATGGGTATTTTGTATTGCCTTATACAATTGGAGATTATTTAGCGAATGATATTCGTACAGGAAAAATAGCGACAGACTCTCCAGAATTTGATGCTGCAGAAAAAGAAGTATCGGAAAGAATTAATTTTTTCATTAACAATAAAGGAACGCATTCAGTAGATTATTACCACAAAAAATTAGGAAAAATCATGTGGGATAAATGTGGTATGTCTAGAAACGAAGAGGGTTTAAAAACTGCGATTGAGGAAATCTCTACCCTTAGAAAAGATTTTTGGGAAAACGTAAATGTTCCTGGAACAGCTTCTGAATACAACGAGCAATTAGCAAAAGCAGGAAGGGTTGCAGATTTTCTTGAACTAGGAGAATTGTTTGCTAAAGATGCGTTGGTAAGAGAAGAATCTGCCGGAGGGCATTTTAGAGAAGAGCATCAAACAGAAGAAGGAGAGGCAAAAAGAGTAAAAGAATTTCAATTTGTTTCGGCTTGGGAGTACAAAGGGGCACCAAAAGACGCTATTTTACACAAAGAAGAGTTGGTTTACGAGAACATAGAAGTTAAAGAAAGAAGTTACAAATAAAAAACAGACCATGAATTTAACATTAAAAATTTGGAGACAAAAAGACGCTGGCACAAAGGGTCAAATGGTGGATTACAAAGTCACTGAAATTTCAGAACACATGTCTTTTCTAGAAATGATGGATGTTTTAAATGAACAATTAGTGAATGCTGGTGAGCAGCCAGTAGCATTTGATCACGATTGTAGAGAAGGAATTTGTGGAATGTGCTCGATGTATATTAATGGAGAAGCTCACGGTCCAGACAGAGGGGTAACAACTTGTCAGTTGCATATGCGAATGTTTAAGGACGGAGATACGATTACCATAGAACCATTCAGGGCAGCCTCTTTTCCAGTAATCAAAGATCTAGTTGTTGACAGGTCAGCTTTTGATAGAATTCAGCACGCTGGAGGGTATATTTCTGTCAATACTTCAGGGAACACTCAAGACGCTAATGCTACCCCTATTTCCAAACATGCTGCAGATGAAGCAATGGATGCAGCCACTTGTATTGGGTGTGGTGCTTGTGTTGCAACATGTAAAAATAGTTCTGCAATGTTGTTTGTGGGGGCAAAAGTATCTCAATACGCTTTATTGCCTCAAGGACAGGTTGAAGCTGCAGATAGAGTACAAAACATGGTTGCTCAAATGGATTTAGAAGGTTTTGGAAACTGTACAAATACTGGCGCTTGTGAAGTTGAGTGTCCAAAAGGAATTTCATTAGACAATATCGCAAGAATGAATAGAGAATTAATGAAAGCTTCTATTTAAATAAGACAGGTAAGTAATATTCCTCGAATAAATGGGCCATTTGGCAAGAAAAAGAGGATTATGGTTTTTATTTTCTGCCAAAATCTGCTGGAATTTCCCCCCAAGCTTTTGTTTCCCACTTTAGAATAGGGTTTTCAAAACGATTTTCTTTGAGCCATTTTTCGGCTCTTTTAATCAGTGTTAATAAATCTCTATTAGACTCATCGAAGTGAATGTTTGTTTTACACCTTTTTTGTTTTACCCAACTCATTGCTATTTTAGAATCTGAATAAATTGGGGTGCTTGAGTTTTTTTTTGATTTTAACAAGGCAATACCATGAACCAATGCTAAAAACTCACCAATATTGTTGGTTCCATTTTGATATGGCCCTTTTATAAAAAGCTGTTTTTTATTGTGGGTTAATACCCCTCGGTATTCCATTTTCCCAGGATTTCCTGAACAGGCGGCATCTACAGAAATACTCTCTAGATTTGGCAACCCAAATTTAGATTTTTCAAAAGCAGTTAAAGAAGGAGTTTTAGTAGTTTTACCTTTGTAATCTTTAAACGTTTTAGAATACGCAATTTCGGCCTCCTCTAAAGTTGAGAAAGATTTATATTGTGCCCCTTCAAAACCATCAATTTGTTTTTTGCAGACACTCCAGGAAGTATAGATTCCTTTTTTTCTTCCATTCCAAACAACATAAAACTTTTTTTTAGCCATCGGTTTTTAAAATTACACCTTCTATTACTTTTGGGAAATGATCCTGCTCTAAAATATGAATTTTTTTTGCAATAATTTCAGGAGTGTCATCGGCAGCAATTTTGGTCTTTGCTTGAAAAATAATAGCTCCTTCATCATAATTTTCATTGACTTTATGAATTGTAATTCCCGTTTCTGTTTCTTTTTTTTCTTTCACAGCTCTATGAACATGCATTCCATACATCCCTTTTCCGCCATATTTTGGCAATAATGCAGGGTGAATATTTAAGATTTTGTCAGGAAAAGAGGCAATCATGTTTTGAGGTATTTTCCATAAAAAACCTGCTAAAACAATAAAGTCTGCTTCTTTTTTTAGGATGTTCAATACAATTTCAGAGGTGTAAAACTCCTCTTTTTTAAAAAGCAGACAGTTTGTATTTAGCTTTTTACATTTTTCAAAAACGCCCGCGTGTTCATTATTACATAACACCTTAGTGACTTCAGCCGTTTTTGTTTTTTTAAAAAATTTAATGATGTTTTCTGCGTTCGTTCCAGAACCAGAAGCAAAAATAACGATACGCTTCATAACCATATTTCTATGGACACAAAAAAAAGAATAATTATTAACAAATTGATTGTTTTTAGGGAAGATTAATTTTTTTATTTACTTTTAATGATCATTTTTAGTACAAAAATTAGTTATAATTAATAAGATTTGTATTTTTGCCCCGATTTAAATTTTAAAAAACAAAAAATTATGTCAGACATTACATCAAGAGTAAAAGCTATTATCGTAGACAAATTAGGGGTTGACGATAATGAGGTAACATCAGAAGCTAGCTTCACAAACGATTTAGGAGCAGATTCTTTGGACACTGTTGAGTTAATCATGGAGTTTGAAAAAGAATTCGATATTCAAATACCAGACGATCAAGCTGAAAACATCGGTACAGTAGGTCAAGCAGTAAGCTATATAGAAGAAGCAAAAAAGTAATCTTTTCATGCAGTTAAAACGAGTTGTAGTCACTGGACTTGGAGCTTTAACGCCCATAGGAAATAATATTGAAGAATATTGGAACGCTTTAGTTAACGGAGTTAGCGGAGCTGCCCCCATAACGCATTTTGACGCTTCCAAGTCCAAAACTCGTTTTGCATGTGAAGTAAAGAATTTTAATCCTACAGATTTTATTAATAGAAAGGATGCTCGTAAAATGGATAAATTTACGCAGTATGCAATGGTTGCCTCAGACGAGGCAATTGCAGATGCAAATTTAGACCTAGAAACCATTAATAAACTTCGAGTTGGGGTTATATGGGGAGCTGGTATTGGAGGTTTAGAAACCTTTCAAAACGAAGTATTAAACTACTCTCAAGGAGATGGTACTCCAAAATTTAATCCTTTCTTTATACCAAAAATGATTGCAGACATTGCACCGGGACATATCTCTATAAAACATGGTTTTATGGGGCCAAATTACACAACGGTCTCTGCTTGTGCATCTTCTGCAAATGCAATGATAGATGCCTTAAATTATATTCGCTTAGGGCATTGTGACGTTATTGTCACAGGAGGAAGTGAAGCTGCCATTGCCATAGCGGGTGTTGGAGGTTTTAGTTCTATGCAAGCCTTATCTACAAGAAATGAAACTCCAGAAACCGCCTCAAGACCTTTTGATGCAAATAGAGAGGGCTTTGTTTTGGGAGAAGGAGCTGGGGCCATTGTTTTGGAAGAATACGAACACGCTAAAGCAAGAGGTGCTAAAATTTATGCAGAAGTTATCGGGGGAGGAATGTCGTCAGATGCTTATCACATTACAGCGCCACACCCAGAAGGTATTGGAGTTGTTGCAGTAATGAAAAGCTGTTTAGAAAATTCTGGAATTAAACCCGAAGAGGTAGATCATATCAATACTCATGGAACTTCTACTCCATTGGGAGATGTTGCAGAGTTGAAGGCAATTTCAACTGTTTTTGGTGATCATGCTAAGAACATCAATATCAACTCTACGAAGTCAATGACAGGTCATTTATTGGGAGCTGCGGGTGCTATAGAGTCTATTGCGTCAATATTAGCCATGAAGCATGGTATTGTTCCGCCAACAATCAATCACTCTTCAGTGGATGAAAACATCAATCCAGAATTGAATTTAACATTAAATACTGCTCAAAAAAGAGACATTAAGGTTGCGATGAGTAATACTTTTGGTTTCGGGGGGCATAATGCATGTGTTGCTTTTAAGAAAATAGATGAATAAGAGTCTATGAATTTTTTTCGTAAAATAATTAAGGGGTATTCTAAAGAGGATCTTCAATTATATTATGAATTAAAAAAAAAGCTAAACTTTTCTCCAGGTAAAATAAATCTTTACAAAAAAGCATTTACACATAGATCTGTTCAAATAACAGACAGTAAAGGAATTCCTATCAATTATGAGCGATTAGAATTTTTGGGAGATTCAATTTTAGATGCGGTAATTTCTGATTATTTATATAAGAAAGCTCCAAAAGGGAAAGAGGGATATCTCACACAAATACGTTCTAAAATTGTAAGTAGAGACCATTTAAATGAGCTTGGTAAAGACTTAAATTTAATACGTTTTGTAAAAAGTAAGATTACTCCGACCCAAGTAGGTGATAATATTCATGGAAATATTTTTGAAGCATTACTAGGGGCTATTTATTTAGACAAAGGGTATAAGGGGTGTCAAAAATTTATTTACCAAAATGTAATTGTTCCTTATGTAGACATCGAAAAACTTGAGGGGAAGATAACTAGTTACAAAGGGTTGATCATAGAATGGTGTCAAAAACAAAAGAAAAAATATAAGTTTAATACTTATGAAGATTCTGGAAATGAGCTGGTTAAGCATTTTAGCGTAAAGATTAGTATTGATGGAGAGCAGGTTGCCAAGGGCAGAGCAACCTCAAAGAAAAAAGCGGAAGAACAAGCATCAAAAAGAGCTTATTTTGCTTTTCAAAAACAGATTAATTTAAGCTAGTTTACGATAACGTTTTCGTTAAATTTAATACCGAGACTCATAAACAATTAGTAATTTAGCAAAGCCATAAAAAACGTTTATAAGTTATAATTTATGCAGGTGTACGCTCTTGAAATGGATGATTTTTCTGAAGAACCTTATTCTTTAATTGGAATACACTCAACATTAGAAGATTATAAACTTGCCTACTTAATAAATAGAAATCTTAACACAAGGTTTGACAAAGCAACTAAAGATTTAGAGTTTAAAAGAGATCAAAAAAAAGCGTCTTTTTCTATTTATAATTATGAAAACACAAATGATGGTTTTGATTGGTTTTTAATAGCAAATAGTTACAGACGGGAAAATCAAACCGTTTCTAATGAGCTATTATTGACTTCGGAAACAAAGACATACTTGATCTCCGAGAAGAAAAAAGTAGATTTTTTTTTAAAAATCTGTGGAGAGTCAGAATACGATTTTGTTATGAAAATAATACAAAAGATTAAAAATATTGATAATGTGATTACGGCATATTCAATAGACAAAAACACCTTAAAGTCTAGAGACTTTTTAATATTTTAAAAATGAACGATTACAAGAAAACAAAAATAGTTGCAACACTTGGTCCAGCAACAGGGAGTAAGGAAATCTTAACAGAGTTAGCGAGAGAGGGAGTCAATGTATTTCGAATTAATTTTTCTCATGCAGATTATGAAAATGTAATACAAACAGTAAAGACCATTCGAGAAATAAATGAGGAGAATGGATATAATGTTGCGATTTTAGCTGATTTACAGGGCCCAAAACTACGTGTTGGGGTGATGGAGGAAGATGTGATTTTAAACGACGGAGACTTGTTTACTTTTACAACAGAGCCATGTACAGGGAATCAGGAAAAGGCTTTTATGACGTATCAACGTTTTCCTAAAGATGTTCAGGTTGGAGAGCAAATTATGGTTGATGACGGGAAATTATTATTTGAGGTTGTTTCTACAGATAAAGACAAATCAGTGGTTGTAAAAACAATTGTTGGAGGGCCTTTAAAATCAAAGAAGGGAGTAAACCTTCCCAATACTGCAATTTCTTTACCCGCATTAACCGAAAAAGATAAGGAGGATGCCATTTTTGCTCTAGGCTTAGAAGTAGATTGGATAGCACTTTCTTTTGTAAGAACCCCAGAAGATTTAAGAATGTTAAGAGACTTAATCGATCAACATTCAACATATAGGGTTCCTGTAATTGCAAAAATCGAAAAACCAGAAGCAGTTGCAAATATGGATGCTTTGATTCCTTATTGTGATGGCTTAATGGTTGCTCGTGGAGATCTAGGAGTTGAAATACCGATGCAAGATGTTCCTTTGATTCAGAAAAAGTTGGTGAGACGCGCAAAAAGAGCAAGAATTCCTGTAATCATTGCTACGCAAATGATGGAAACAATGATTGACAATTCTGTGCCAACAAGAGCAGAAGTAAATGATGTTGCAAATTCTATCATGGATGGTGCAGATGCTGTAATGCTTTCTGGAGAAACTTCTGTTGGGAAGCATCCTGTTAGAGTGATTCAAAAAATGGCGGAAATCATTAAGTCTGTCGAAAATTCAAAAATGATTAAAGTTCCTCTTGAAGCACCACATATTAGAACCAACAGATTCATTACAAAATCTGTTTGCCATCATGCAGCATTGATGGCCAATAACATTGAATCTTCAGCAATTTCTACGCTAACAAACAGTGGTTATACTGCGTTTCAGATTTCTGCTTGGAGACCACAATCTAAGATATTAGCCTTTTCATCGGAAAAAAGAATCTTAGGAAAATTAAATCTACTATGGGGGGTGAAGGCTTTCTTTTATGATAAAAATTTAAGCACAGATGATACGGTTGTAGATATTAATAAAATATCTAAAGAAAAAGGCTTTGTGAAAGAGGGGGACCTAATGATCAACCTCACTTCTATGCCTGTTGAAGCAAAAGGAATGGTAAATACCTTACGAGTTTCAGAAATAAGATAATATTACGATCAGTATTTTTTACAAAGCATTCTAATTTTAGAATGCTTTTTTTTATGATTAAAATTCATGTTTTTATTCAATAAATAAGGGTGTTTTTAATAAGAATTAAAAATTAAAATTGAGAAGTTTTTGGTTTAAAGAGTTAAAAAGGGTAGATTTAAAGAGCGTTTAAAATAGTTTCACATGGGTATAAAAAGTTTTCAAGGGAAAAGAGATTTAAATCAAGCAAAGGAAGATGCTCAAATTTTGGTGTCTGATTATATGACTAAAAAGCTAATAACCTTCAAAGCAGAAGACTCTTTAGATGATGTAATTCATCAATTAATTACTTATAAAATTTCTGGGGGACCTGTTGTAAATGACGCACAAGAATTAATTGGGATTATTTCTGAAACTGATTGTATCAAGCATATTTCTGAAAGTAAGTATTATAATATGCCTTCTGACACAGATAATACTGTTGGAAAACACATGGCTACAGAAGTAGAAACGATTGATCAAAACATGAATATTTTTGATGCAGCAACGAAGTTTATAAACTCAAAAAGAAGACGGTTTCCTATTGTAGAAAACAGAAAATTAATAGGCCAAATTAGCCAAAAAGATGTTCTAAAAGCGGCGTTAAAAATAAAAGGGAATACCTGGAAATAGTCTATTGCTCTCTTTTGATTAATAAAAAAGTTTCATTCTCTAGCGCTAAGTATCCTTCGTTATAGATATAAAAATAAGTATTTCCTGTTTTTGTTTTATAAATAGAAGTAAAGAATTGAAAGTCAAAACCTTTATCATACAACTTTGTTCTTGTTACTTTTGTTTTTCCTTTGGTATTTAATTCTGATAGAATTTTATAGTTTTTTCGAAGCCGGTTGTTGATGTTTCTGATAAGGTTTTTACTGTCTTTATTTACATGATTATTGTAGGCATTTCTACAATAATCGGAACAAAATTTTTTATCTATTCTTCCTTTTAATGGTTCTTTACAGACCAAACACTCTTTATTTTCCATAGTATAAATATACAGAATTTTATCCACTTACAAACGACTACATCCGTTTACAATCGAAAGTAATTGTTTTATAACCGGTTAAAATTGTAGTTATATCGCAACTTTGCAATGTCAAAACGAATTGACAAAATAATAATAATTTAAAAACTTATCTTATGAGTACGTTAAGAAACAAAGTACAGTTAATTGGAAACTTAGGAAACAATCCAGAAATCATCACCCTAGAAAATGAAAAAAAACTAGCAAAATTTTCTATTGCAACAAATGAAAGTTATAAAAATTCTCAAGGAGAAAAAGTAACAGATACCCAATGGCATAACATTGTAGCATGGAATAAAACAGCAGAAATTATAGAAAAATACTTAGAAAAAGGAAGTGAAGTTGCTATCGAAGGAAAATTAATAACACGTTCTTGGGAAGGTAAAGATGGTATGAAGCGATTTGTAACTGAGGTCGTCGTTAATGAGTTGTTGATGTTGGGAAAATAATAGATAATTTTAATATTAAATCCTTATCTGACGGTTAATAATAATAAAATGAGATATTAGAAATTGTTCTAATATCTCATTTTTATTAAAAATAGATACTTGATTTATTATATATTTCTTACATTTGACGCTATACCCTAAAGGATATAACGATACAAAAATGATTTCAGTTAAAGATGCTATTCAGAAAGTAAAAGACAATTGTAAACCACTTTTAAAAGAGGTCATAAAGCCAACTGAAAAATCTGGTAATTACAGTTTATTTAAAGACATCTATTCACCTATAAACATGCCCCCTTTCAGGCAATCTGCAATGGATGGCTATGCTATAAATATACACAAAGATTCAAACTACACACTTATTGGAGAGATTAAAGCTGGAGATGATGACAATCCCATTTTAAAACCAGGAGAAGCCGTTCGGATTTTTACAGGTTCGCCTGTTCCAGATACTGCAAGCGCTATCGTCATTCAAGAGAAAGTTAACGTCAAGGGAAATATTTTACATACTGAAAAAGACATTGCAATCAATCAAAATATTCGTCCATTAGGAGAACAAGTAAAAGTAGGAGAAGTTGCGCTTCTCAAAGACACAAAATTAACACCTGCTGCAATAGGGTTTTTAACTAGTTTAGGAATCACGGAGGTTTCTGTGTATAAAAAACCATCTATTGCATTGGTTACAACTGGCAACGAACTTATTGAAGCAGGCCAACCTTTAACCTACGGAAAAATTTACGAGAGTAATGCTAAAATGCTTCAAAATGCATTATACAATTTAAAGTTTTACGATGTTACTATTTACAAAATTGTAGATGGTTACGATAAAACGTATTCCACATTAAAAACAATAATTAGCAAAAAAGACTTAGTTATTATTTCTGGAGGTATCTCTGTTGGAGATTACGATTTTGTTGGGAAAGCACTTAATACATTGGAAGTAGAAACATTGTTTTATAAAGTGAAACAAAAACCAGGGAAACCTTTATTCTTCGGAAAAAAAGATAAGGCTACCATTTTTGCATTACCAGGAAATCCTGCTGCTGCTTTAATTTGTTTTTATATATATGTATACATAGCGCTACAAAAAATAATAGATGTACACAACATCGAACTCCCTAGAGTTATAGCTAAATCAAGTTCGGAATTCATAAAAAAAGGAGATCGACCTCAATTTTTAAAAGCGCTTTTTAAAAATGAGTCTGTTACGATTTTAGAAGGACAAAGTTCTGCAATGCAACAAACATTTGCACTTGCAAATGCGTTGGTTTTTATGCCTAGCGAAACATCTAAAATCAATATGAATGATAACTTAGAAGTCATTCTACTTCCAATATAAATCCTTTATGAGCTATAAAATTAAAAGTAGAATTTGGATTGAAAACGAAGGCAATGTCCTTTTAGGAGAAGGTCGTGTTAGTCTATTAAAAGCTATTGAAGAAACGGGTTCTTTATCCAAAGCAGCAAAATCTCTAAATCTATCTTATAAAAAAGCGTGGCGTTTAATGGATTCTGTAAATAAATCTGCAAAACAACCTGTAACCATTAACAGTATTGGTGGCAAAGGTGGTGGCGGAACAACCTTAACCGATTATGGTAAATCTTTAATTACTGCTTTTGATACAATTAATAAAAACTGTTGGAACTTTTTAGATAATCAATTAAAACAGTTCCTTTAGTTGAAAGCTTATAAAATTATACAGTAACATAAATACACCAGAACAATTAAAACAGATAAGTAATGACTATTAACGTTAAATATTTTGGACTGATAGCAGAAATTACAGCATGCGAAAAGGAAACTATTCTTTTTACAAAAAGTAATGTTTCAGAATTTTTAGAACTGTTATATAAAAAATATCCAAACTTAGAAAATAAAGATTTTCAAGTTGCACAAAATCAGGAACTGGTTACACAAGACGCATTAATTACAGGAAACGAACTAGCACTTTTACCACCTTTTGCTGGTGGATAATTAACATGAATAGATACAGTAGACATATCGCATTATCCGAAATTGGACAAGCAGGACAAAACAAACTTTTAAACGCTAAAGTTTTAGTTATTGGAGCGGGTGGTTTGGGCTGCCCAATTTTACAATATTTAGCTGCTGCAGGAGTCGGTAACATTGGCATTGTAGATTTTGACACGATAGAACTTTCTAACCTGCAACGTCAAGTATTATTTGGTTCTGCTTCTATTGGTTTGAATAAAGCGGAAGCTGCAAAAACACGTTTACAAGATTTAAATAATACGATTTCAATAACAGCTTATCCTAAAAAACTGACACACCAAAACTCGCTTTCTCTATTTAAAAACTATGATATTATTGTAGATGGAACGGACAACTTCGAAACACGTTACCTTATAAACGACGCAGCAATTATCACCAACAAACCTGTGGTTTTTGGTGCTATTTATAAATTTGAAGGACAAGTCTCTGTTTTTAATTATAAAGCTGGGCCTAGTTACAGATGTTTGTTTTCTAATCAACAAGAAAAAGAACAATCTGGTCATTGCGAAGACCTTGGTGTTTTAGGCGTTTTACCTGGGATTATTGGTAGCATGCAAGCGAATGAGGTTTTAAAAATGATTTTAGAAATAGGAAACATCCTTTCTGGAAAACTACTTATATATAATGCGCTTAATTTCCAAACTTCAGTACTAAAAATTAATAAATCTGATGAAAAGATTAATAAAATCTTAAACGAAAAACATGCTTTTGAAACCAAGACAATGAGTTTCAGTTGCAATTCTGAAACCACTCAAATTTCAATTGAAGAGGCTTTAAAAAAAGAGAATATTCAGTTTATTGATGTTAGGGAAACTTCAGAACTACCCAAAATAGAACACATTACAATTACTTCAATTCCGTTAAATGATTTAGAAAATAATTTGGAAAAATTAGACACTAATAAAAGACTCATTCTTTTTTGTCAATCTGGAAAGCGAAGTAAACAAGCGGTTTCCATTTTAAAACAATTAAAGATAAATAACTGTTTCTCTGTAAAAGAAACAAGTTCTGAAATAAAAAAACATTTAGAAAACATCAATTATGAAAGATAAAAAAATTAAAAACGTATTTAAAGAAGGTGCTATAACTTCAGAATTTATTGGAAACTCTATTCAGAAACACCAATCTAAAACCACCATTGGAGCTCATAATATTTTTCTTGGTCAAGTAAGGGCAGATGTCATAGAAAACAAAACAGTTGTAGCTATAGAATATTCAGCTTACGAAGATATGGCTAATGAAAAATTTGACGCTATTAGAGAAGCAACTTTTAAGAAGTTCGACTTAACATGTATGCATATTTACCACAGTTTGGGAACCGTTAAAGCTGGCGAAATCTGCCTGTTTGTTTTTGCATCTTCACCAAGACGAAAAATAGTTTTTAAGGCTATTGAATATATTGTTGAAGAAATAAAAGCGCACGTTCCTGTTTTTGGAAAAGAGATTTTTGAAGACGACACACATCAATGGAAAACAAACAAATAAAATGGTAGACATCACTCATAAAAACACAACATTACGAACTGCTATTGCACAAGCTATTGTTAAAGTTAGTAAGCCAGAAACTATCACAGCGATTGAAGAAAACACAGTCCCAAAAGGAAATGTATTTGCAATGAGCAAAGCTGCAGGTTTGCTTGGCGTAAAAAAGACACCCTACATTTTACCAGATTGTCATCCGCTTCCAATTGAATTTACAGGAGTTGAATACGAAATAAACGACCTTGAAATTAAAGTATTCTTTACTGTAAAAACCATTTACAAAACTGGAGTTGAAGTAGAAGCTATGCATGGCGCAAGTATTGTTGCATTAAACATGTACGATATGCTAAAACCGATTGATAAAGGCATCGAAATACATGCCATAAAACTCTTAGAGAAAAAAGGGGGGAAATCGGACTATAAAGATCGTTTTAGAAAGGATCTAACTGCCGCTGTAATTGTATGTTCAGATACTATTTCTGCAGGAAAAAAAGAAGATAAAGCAGGCAAAGCCATTATAAAAAAACTAGAAGATTGTAATGTAAAAATAGTAGATTATACTGTTATTCCAGATGAAGTAGAAAACATTCAAGAACAAGCTTTAAAACACCAAAACAACAAAGTAGATTTAATTGTTTTTACTGGTGGAACAGGACTTTCTGTAAGAGATACTACGCCAGAGGCGCTTTTACCATTACTTGATCGAAGAATTCCAGGTATTGAAGAAGCAATTCGTAATTATGGCCAAGATAGAATGCCTTATTCCATGTTATCTAGAAGCGTTGCAGGAACTATAAAAAACACTTTAGTTTTAGCTTTACCCGGCTCAACGAATGGTGCAAAAGAATCTATGGATGCAATTTTCCCAGCAGCATTACATGTATTTAAAATATTAAAAGGTGCAAGACATGATTAACACCTCGGCAAAGTCAACATCTATTTTACAAGATAATTTTGGTAGAGATCATGCATATTTACGTATTTCACTTATTGAGCGTTGTAATTTACGTTGTTCCTATTGTATGCCAGCGGAAGGCGTAAAACTATCACCCAAAAGTCATTTAATGACAGGCGATGAGATTTACAATATTGCAAAAACCTTTGTAAAACACGGTATTACAAAAATTAGACTCACAGGTGGCGAGCCATTAATACGAAAAGATATTCCTGTAATTTTAGAAAAACTAGCGTCTCTAGACGTAACACTTTCTATAACATCTAACGCTGTTATTATTGACAAGCACATTGCTGTTTTAAAAGCGAATAACGTTAATAAAATTAATATAAGCTTAGATTCTTTAGAGCGAGAAAAGTATAAAGAAATCACACTTAGAGATCAGTTTCAGAAGGTATATACTAATTTACTTCTGCTTGTAGAAGAAAACTTTGAAGTAAAAGTAAATGTTGTTTTAATGAAAGATTTTAACGACAATGAAATCATCAATTTTATTAAACTAACAAAAAACTTACCCATCTCAATTCGGTTTATAGAGTTTATGCCTTTTGATGGTAACAAATGGGATAAAAATAAAATGGTATCGTATAAAGAAATTATGGGCCATGTGCATGATGCATATAACAACAACGAAATTATACGTTTAACAGATGCTAAAAACGACACAACCAAAAACTACAAAATAGAAGGTTATCAGGGTAGTTTTGGAATTATAAGTTCTGTTACCAATCCTTTTTGTGATTCTTGCAACAGGTTGCGTTTAACTGCAAATGGGAAAATAAAAAATTGTTTATTCTCTGCTACAGAATCAGATTTACTAACCACATTACGTGAAGGAAACTCTATTGAACCTGTTATTGAGAAAGCCGTCAGAGCGAAGTTTAAAATTCGAGGAGGAATGGATACTCTTGAAAAACTTCAAGAACCAAAATTGCACAACAAAAACAGAAGTATGATTACTATTGGTGGTTGATTCAAAACAGCTATTTCAAAATCAATTAAAAAATAAAAAAATCCCTCAAAAAGAGGGATTTCAAATAATAACAGTTACAATTATTAACACATAAACTGAACTAGCCAAACTGCTATTATCATATCATAACTTCTAATTTGTACCGTTCAAAAACTTAGGTTTAATGACTAGCATTGCCCAAGCCCAATTCTGGCTTCCTGCTGCCAAATCTTCAGTAATTCCTTTCAACTCACACATTCCATCGCTTGCAAACATTTGAGAATATCCAAGAACCAAAGCGTAACCTTTAAACTGTTGCTTAAAAACTAAATCTATCTCTGTTCCTTTTTCACCTTATCAAAGACCCTCTTGAAAACGTTTAAAAATAAATTTCTTGAGCGAGCCTGAAGGTGTTGGCGTGCGCATCCACAATAACTTTAATAATGGGAGAATATCCGCCACCCATACTACACATTACAGGGATATTAAAGTCGTGACACGTTTGTAAGACAAAACGATCCCTTTCTTTACAACCTTCAATTGTTAAAGATAGTTTTCCTAGTTTATCAGTTTTAAGAACATCAACCCCACATAAATAATAGATAAAATCAGGTTTTTCTTGGTTGATGAGTTTTGGGAGTGTTTTTTTTAAAACAGAGAGGTATTCTGCGTCTTTTGTCTCATTTTTTAAAGCAATATCCAAATCACTTATTTCTTTTACAAAAGGATAATTGCTTTTTCCGTGCATAGAAAAGGTAAAAACAGAAGCATCATTTCTAAAAATTTCTGCAGTTCCGTTTCCTTGGTGTACGTCTAAATCAACAATTAGAATTTTCTTTGCCAATCCCTCTTGTTGAAGGTACTTTGCTCCAATTGCCTGGTCGTTTAGCATACAAAAAGCTTCTCCTCGATTTGAAAAAGCATGATGTGTTCCGCCAGCAATGTTCATTGCAATTCCGTTTTTTATAGCAAATTTAGAGGCTTTTATCGTTCCGTCTGTGATAATCATTTCTCTTGCGATGAGCTCTTCAGAAAGTGGAAACCCAATTTTTCTAGCTTCTTTTTGGGAGAGCGTAATATTTAACAAGTTGAAAAAATATTCTGGGTCGTGAACTGCAAAGAAGTGTCTATTATTCGGGATTTTTGGTTCAAAGAAATTGTCTTTTATACAGGTTCCTTCATAAATCAATTGCTGTGGCAATAGGTCGTACTTTTCCATTGGAAAACGATGGCCTTTGGGCAATTCGTGTTTGTAAATTGGATGGAATGCTATTTTAAGCATTAACTAACTTCTTGTCCGTTTTTAACTTCTTTTTCTGGTTCAACAAAAGCCAATTTTCCTGCGATGCTATCAGTCATTAAAATCATTCCTTGGCTTTCTATACCCTTAATTTTTCTTGGGGCTAAATTTACCAAAACAGTAACTTGTTGGCCAATAATATCTTTTGGAGAAAAACTTTCTGCAATACCAGAAACGATGATTCTAGTGTCAATTCCAACATCAACTTTAAGCTTTAAGAGCTTCTTTGTTTTTGCTACTTTTTCTGCTTCTAAAACAGTTCCTATTCTAATATCTAGCTTTGTGAAATCATCAAAGTTAATAGTGTCCTTTTGAGGAGGCATCACTTTATTTGCTTGTTCATTAGCGATTTTAGTTGCTTGTAATTTTTCAATTTGAGCTTCGATTGTTTTGTCCTCGATTTTAGTAAATAATAATTGCGCTTTTTCTATTTGGTGATCAGGGGGCAATAAAACACTTTTTTCAGTAACATTTTCCCAAGACAAATTGTTGTCAACCGCTAGAATTTTTTTCAGTTTTGCCGAAGTGAAAGGCAAAAAAGGCTCAGAAATGATCGCCAAAGCTGTAGAAATTTGCAATGCAACATATAGGATCGTTTGTACGCGATCTTCATCTAATTTTATTACTTTCCAAGGCTCTTCGTCTGCCAAATATTTATTTCCTAGTCTCGCCAAATTCATTAATTCTTGAGAAGCTTCTCTAAACCGATATCGTTCAATGGATTTCCCAATTGTATCTGGAAATTCCTTAACAGCATTTAGAACATCTTCATCTACCTCTGTAAAACCGTTTGGATACGGAACCTTACCATTGTAGTATTTATTGGTTAAAACAACAACTCTATTTATAAAATTTCCAAAAATAGCAACCAATTCATTGTTGTTTTTAGCTTGAAAGTCTTTCCAAGTAAAATCATTGTCCTTACTTTCAGGAGCATTTGCTGTTAGTGTGTACCTAAGCACGTCTTGTTGGTTTGGGAATTCTTCTAAATATTCATGAAGCCAAACAGCCCAATTTTTTGAAGTCGATAATTTATTTCCTTCTAAATTTAAAAACTCATTTGCAGGAACATTATCTGGTAAAATATAGTCTCCATGAGCTTTTAGCATACTAGGAAAAATAATACAATGAAAGACAATATTGTCTTTTCCTATAAAGTGTACTAATTTAGTATCCTCTTTTTTCCAATAATCTTCCCAATTTTTTCCTTCTCTTTCTGCCCACTCCTTAGTTGACGAAATATAACCAATAGGAGCATCAAACCATACATAAAGCACTTTCCCTTCTGCCCCTTTAACAGGAACAGGGATCCCCCAGTCCAAATCTCGAGTTACCGCTCTTGGTCTCAAACCATCTTCCACCCAGCTTTTAACCTGTCCGTAAACATTGGGTTTCCAGTCTTTTTTGTGCCCTTCTAAAATCCACTCTCGCAAAAATGTTTCGTGTTTGTCTAAAGGTAAAAACCAGTGTTTTGTTTCTTTTATTGACGGAGTATTTCCTGTTATTGCAGATTTTGGGTTGATTAAATCTGTTGCATTGTGGGTTGTTCCACAGTTTTCGCATTGATCTCCATAACTTTCTTCAAATCCACATTTAGGACAGGTTCCTACTACAAATCGATCTGCCAAAAACTGATTGGCCTCTGCATCGTATAGTTGTGCAGAAACTTCTTCTATAAAATCACCATTTTCATAAAGTTTATTAAAAAATGCTGAGGCAGTTTCATGATGAATTGTATCAGATGTTCGAGCGTAATTGTCAAAAGAAATTCCGAAATCTGAAAAAGATTTTTTAATGATTCCATGATATTTGTCAATAATATCTTGAGGAGAAACACCTTCTTTTTTTGCTCTCATTGGAATGGCAACACCATGCTCATCAGATCCACAGATATATGCAACATCTTTGCCTTTTAAACGCAAATAACGAGCACAAATGTCTGCAGGTACATAAACCCCTGCTAAATGACCAATATGAATAGGGCCGTTTGTATAGGGAAGCGCTGCTGTAATGGTATATCTTTTTGGAGTATGCATCGAATTTTCCTTGATTTTTTTTAAAGGTTTATCATTGTGTCGCAAAAGTACAAAAAACCGAGTTTTAAAACCGATTGAAATTTGATACATTTACAAAAACATGTTTTATGAGTAAAAAGGCTATTTTTAAGGGGGTATTCATTTTGTTATTAATAATCACCCATAAAACAGTTGGGCAGGTTGCAGTAGAAAATGATTCCATCAAAAAAATTAAACTCAAAAGGCCTTCATCTCTAAAAGCAGGGGATACAATTGTCATTCTTGCTCCTGCAGGGATTTTAAAAAACCGGATTCCGACAATCCAAAAAGCCGCGAAATTAGCAGAAAGTTGGGGGTTAAAAGTTGTATTGGGAGCCCACATATTTAACCAAAATCATCATTTTTCAGGTACAGATGAGCAACGAACACTAGATTTTCAAAAAGCATTAGACAATCCAAACATCAAAGCAATTTGGGCGGCAAGAGGAGGATATGGTTCTGTTAGAGTTCTAGATAAGTTGTCCTATGCTGCTTTTGTAAAACACCCTAAATGGATTATTGGGTACTCAGACATTACCGCCTTTCATAGTCATATTCATAACTTAGGAGTTGAAACCATTCATGGAATGATGGCGTCTAGTCTTGAAGAGAATCCAGCCAACATTCGCAAAACAATTTCATCACTTAAAAGTGCGCTGTTTGGAGGGCAATTAGCGTACACAATTCCATCTTCAAAATACAATAGAAATACCATTTTAAAGACTGACAAAGTCATTGAAGGTCAACTCATAGGGGGAAACCTTTCTATATTAATGTCGATGTTAGGATCGGTAAGTCAATTAAACACCGCTCACAAAATTTTATTTATTGAAGAAATAGGAGAATATAAATACTCCATTGACAGAATGCTACAAAGTTTAAAGCGAGCTGGCTACTTTAAAAATGTAAAAGCAATACTTGTAGGAGACATGAGCAATATTAAGAAAAACACGACCTCTTGGGGTAGTTCAATTGAGGAATTAATATTAAGCGCAGTCCCAGAAGAGATTCCTGTTTTATTTGATTTTCCTTCGGGTCATGAAGCAGATAACAGGGCCTTGATTTTTGGAAGAGATCTCCAATTAACAATAAACGATACAGAGTATTCAATCGTTTTTAAAAGGGAATAATGGCAGATCACAATGAGCTTGGAAAAAAAGGAGAACAGTTAGCAATCGATTTTTTAGTTAAAAAAAAATATAAAATTTTAGAAAAAAATTATCGGTATTTAAAATCGGAAGTAGATATCATTGCTCAAAAAGAGAGTACTTTGGTAGCTGTTGAAGTAAAAACAAGGGCTTCTGATTTTTTTGGAAACCCACAAGACTTTGTGAGTCCTAAAAAAATAAAGCGATTACTTTCTGCCATTGATCATTATGTAATAGAAAAAGAACTAGAGGTGGAAGTTCGTTTTGATATTATTGCAATCATTCAGGATATTGAGCAAACAAAAATTGAACACTTGAAGGATGCTTTTTTCTATTTTTAAGGTTTAATAATTTCTTTAAAAGGTAAGATTTATCCCCAGAGTGATTGCTGCTTGTGACGTTTCTTCTATTTTTTTAAAGGCATTAAAAAAATCATCTGTAGTCACGTACAATTGAAAAATATCGAGATTAACAGCTGCATTTCCCCCAAATTTAATTTTTTTGTCTTGGCTATTTATGCTTGTCAAAAGCCCGTAAGTAGCTTTTTTATGAAGCTTATTGTAGCTTACTCCATAATTTGTCATAGGCTTTCCAAAAACAGGATTATTTGCAAATATCGCGCTAAAAACATTTTTTTTATTGGGATAGTATTTTGCAGAAAAATAGGTTTTTGTCGTCAGTCTTGTAGAGAAGTTCTCAGTGGTTTCTGTTGCATTAAAAATAGTTTTTAAAGCGCTCTCTATTTCATTTTCAATACTCCCATCTGTATCCAGCTCAACCCCGTTGTAAATTGCTCCTTGAGTATCTTTGATAGCGTATCGAGAATTGTTTTCAGACCAATTGATAGTTCCAAAATCATTTATGGCTGCTTCTATAACCCATTTTTCAGAAACTTGATAGGTTGCTCCCATATCAATTCCAAAACCATTGTTTCCGGTAAAATAGGATTTTTTTTCGTTGGAAAGGCCAGATGTTTTTAGGGAAGCATTTGTCGCGGTTATAGTCCAGTTTTGATTGGTATCATCAATATCTAAGCGAAGAAAAGCATTATTTTTGAGAGAGGCATGTACAATTCCGTTTAAGTATTTAAAACGCAAACCAATCGCCAATTTGTTCTTTAAGAATTGTTGTGTAAGGCCAAGTCCTATTTCGTGATAACCTGTCGAGTTTACTTGATTGTTTGATAGGGTAAAGTCATTAATTCCATTTGCTGCAACCTCTATGAATTGTTCGGTATATTGTATGTTATTTTCTAACTTTGAATTTGCAAATATAGAGATAGATCCTTTTTTTGTTTTAAACGCAAGCATAAAAAGACTAGCGTTTACACTTGTTGTTGATTGGTTTATTGTTTTTGTATTTAGTAATAAATTATCAAAATTAGTTTCTAGTTTATTTGTTGTATTATTTTTAACTAGAAATTCACTCAATTTAAAGGGATTATTTACGTTTAGGCCAATTCCTGGCAAACCCAATATAAAATTATTTTTAGGCAAATAAACTGCAGAAATATTTTGTGTTTGAACAACATAATCTCCTAAGCTGTAAAAAGACAAATTATTTTGAGCTTTTGTATTGTTTGTTGTAAAAAAAAGAACAGTAATTAGTGAGAATATGTATACTTTCATATATTTTTACTAGAGGGTTATGCTTGTTTTGCCTGAAATATTAACGACAAGATCGTTTATTCCTAATAATGTTACTTCATCCTTATTTTTAGGACTGTCTAAAATACATTTTATGTCAATTGATGTTGCGGTTTTTATTTTCTCAAGATCATTTTCTGAGAAGGTCACTTCGGTTGCTGTAGTTTTATATCCGTTAGATTTTCCATTGAATTCAACATCTGCAGCATCAAATGCTATAAACGATTTTGAAACATTCAAATCAACACCATTCTTCATGAACAGCAACTTTAAATTACCACTTAAAGGAATACTATTTTCAGTATTTAAAACGAGTGTAAAGTTAACCAGATCCTCAATTTCCTCTTCATAATCAAATTCGATACTTTTGGTCAGTTCTATGTTTTCAAATTTGACTTCCAAGGGAGCTTCAATTTCTAATTCTGCCTGAAAACCATCGTTTATTGTCGCAAAAAAATTAAAATTTGGAAGTTTATTTATTGGATTGGCGTTTCCATCAACATCAAGAATAATTTCTGTGGGTTTTAGAGATAATAATTCTGAAAAATTAGAATTGGTCTTGTCAATGATTATTTCTGTAATTTCAGGTGTTGCCGATGAGGAGTATGTTTCTATTCCATTCACAATAATTGTATTTTCTTGACCCTGATCACCATCATATCTCAAATTTAAAGAACCTGTTTTATTTTTTGCTCTAATGTTTGAAAGATTAATACCAATAGGGAAACCGTAGCCGTTAGAGGCTTTGATTTTCATTTTAGGGTTGGCAAACGTAACGGCACCTTGTCCAAAATTTTCAAAGAAGTCGAGACGAAGTGATTGTGAAGAAAATGAAAAACGTTCTTGACCAAAATCCCCATATATAACCGATGTTTTGGAGCCTGTTAAATTAGCTTTAACAGAAATTTTTTCATCATCTGTTACCGTGTCACCAATTTTAAAATCAAATTTTGAGGAAACATTAATCACAAAATTATTTGTTGTTGGTTCAAGACCAACAGCATTCTGAGAGAAATCAATGATATAGTTTTCTAATGGGATGGTTAGTTGAGTTCCGAAAGGTGTAATTGTTTGGGATGTTTGGTAGGTTGAATTTAATGTCTTTGTAATAAGTGAAGGGATTTCTATTGTTACAATAACATCTGTGGAAAGGGTTGAAGCAATATCAATAATCAATTCGCCGTCAGTAAAAGAAGCACCTGAAAGGCTTTTACTCAACTCAAATTTCTGCATTACTTGCTTGCTAATTTCTTCTGTCCTAATTAATGGGTTGGGGGTTCCAGGCACTATTTCAGAAGCAACAATTGTATGAGGAGAGGTCACCCCTGCGTCATCAAAAATAGCAGGGAGTAAAGGGGTTTCAATTTCTATAAAAGTGGAGAGGTCCTCAATGGCAACACCATAGCTTGTGTTTTTCTCTCCAGAGATTGATTTGATGTAATTAAAAGATAAATTTCCTTCTGAATCTTCATCAAGATCATTGATGTCTAATTCTTGGAATACATCTGTGAGCGAATAGTTGATGCTACCAATCGGCATATTAACATCTCCAGACCATTTTAGCTCAACCTCATGATCAAAATAGGAAACGTCACAGGATGTCGCAATAACAATCAAGAATAATAGGAATCTTTTGTTCATAATTTTATTAAAAATTAAGAGTATAAAAGTATAAAAAATTAATTGTACGATAAGATTAATATAAGAACAGGTCTAAACTCAAGTGAAGAATAATTAGGTGTTAGGAAAAGAGATATGTGTCAATGTTTGATTTGATATTGTTGACGTTATTCAGAACAAATAACAACAGCACATTTAAAAGGATGCTTTTTTCTATTTTTAAAGAGTTTCAATAAAAGCTTTTACTTCGGATAACTCGTAAGGTTTTGCAATGATTTTTTTTGTTGCATCCAAAATAAAATAACTTGGTGTCGCATTGATATTGTAGGTTTTAACAATTTTGTTTTCCCATTTATTTTCCCCAAAAATATGATGCCAATTCGCTAATTTCTGCTTGTAGTTTTTCCATTGAATATCATTAGTTTCTAGAGAAAAAGCAATGGTGGTAATTTTTTTATGAACTCCCAAATAGTCATGTAATTGAGGAATTTCGCGTAAACAATGAGAGCATTCTGTGCTCCAAAAAATTAGCAGATAATATTCACTTTCCATTAATTTTGAAAGTGCAAGTGTTTCTCCATTTTCTTCCCATGAAAAATTAGGAGCTATGCTACCAATTTGAGTAGCAAGCAGGTTCTTTTTTTCAAGAAGAAACGCCTTGTCTTGAAGAGGCGTAGGTAATTTTGTGTACTGTTCTTCTAGTAAGTAATCTAAAATTTCCATTGCATTAATTGTTTCGAATTTAGCAATTAAAAATTCAATAATTTCTTTTTTGTAATGAAGGTTTTTTATTTTCGAGCATACGATGTCTATCGATTTTTTATATAACTTGTTTTGTTTTTTTGAATCCTCCACATAGTTTATTGAAAAAATATATTCTATGATTTTGCCTATTAAAAAAGGAGAGTTGATTAATTTTTTATTAGAAAAATCAATGGGATCAAAATAACTAGTGACCAAATGAGATTGGTATTTTTGAGGATTTGTTATAATTGTTGTGGGATTTTTTTTCAAAGAAGCACTGATAAAATCGTGAATATACATGCCTTTTGATGCTTCTAAGTACTGTTTTTGAAGACGTTTTAATCCATTCAAAGCTTTCAGGTATTCGCCTTGTAAATTGGATGATGAGTTCTGTGCTGCTGTATTTTGAATGGCATCTAATTTTCGTTGTTCTTTGGAAATCAAAGCAATGCCCTTTCGATATAGGATATTCTCTCTAGAACTTAAAAAATTGATGGATTCGTTCGGGGATTCTGGATCAAAATTAAAAAGGATATTTTCGTTATTGTAAAAAAAATCTACAAAATTTGAATCTTCTGAGCTATATGCTATTCTGTACGCTCCTGGTTGAGTATTTTCAGGAAGTATAAATTGAAATGTTACTATTTCGTCTTTTTGTCCTTGAACACTGAAAGTATCTCGTTTTATCTTTGAATGTTGAACATAGTTCTGTTTTGTGTTTTCAATTTTATATAAGATGACCCAATCACTTTTTAGAGCAGAAGACATTCTTCCATTAATTGTATATTGTGCTTGTGTAAAGGAAGAAATAAAAAGAACAAAAGTGAGTATTTTCTTCATTTTTAAGGGGGATATTTTTTGATAAATATTCTTAAGTGGTTTCTCAAATGTACTATTAATATCTAAGAAAAGAGCTGGTAATACTAAAAATAAAGGGATGAGTTTTAAAAATAAAGTTATATGGATTACTGGTGCTTCTTCTGGAATTGGAAGGGCTTTAGCAATTGAATTAGCGCAACAAAAGGTGAAACTAATTTTATCCTCTAGAAAAAAAGAGGAATTAGAGCGGGTTAAAAAGCAATGTGCAAATTCTTCAGAGGTACAGATTCTTCCACTAGATTTAGAAGATTACACGAATTTACAAGAAAAAGCAGACAAGGCCATTGCTTTTTTTGACAAGGTAGATATTTTAGTTAATAATGGTGGAATTAGTCAGCGCTCTTTAGCGACAGACACACAAATATCGGTAGATAAACGGTTAATGGAGATCAATTACTTGGGTACAGTTGCTTTATCGAAAGCTTTATTGCCCCATTTTATCAAAAATAAAAAAGGTCAGTTTGTTGTTACCACAAGTATTGTTGGAAAGATAGGAACCCCCTTACGGTCTTCTTATGCAGCTAGCAAACACGCTTTGCATGGTTTTTTCGATAGTTTACGGGCAGAACAGTATAAGAACAATATTTTCGTAACACTTGTATGCCCTGGTTTTGTGAACACCAATATTTCTTTAAATGCATTAACAGGCGATGGGACACCTCAAAAAAAAATGGATACAGCTACTAAAAACGGAATAAGACCAGAACGTTTTGCTAAATTAATGATACATGCAATTCTCAATAAAAAAGAAGAAGTTTATATCGCTGGAGCCAAAGAAAAATTCGGGGTATACGTAAAACGATTGTTCCCAAGATTGTTTTCAAAAATGATCAGAAAACTGAGGGTTACTTAAAATTTTAAAAATACGAAAGCGCATCAAAATAGTTAATGATTGCTTCTTTCATTAACACTGTTTGTTCCCCTGGTTTTAGGTTTGGAAGTGGTGTTACTGTTTTGTAATGTGGCCAACTATCAGTATCAAAATAATCAAATTCGTAATAGCCATAGGGCTCTAGGAGTTTGCATATTGCGATATGCATGAGGTTCAATTTTTCGTCTTTTTTAAATTCTCTATGACCCTGTCCTAATTCCTGAACGCCAATTAAATAGATGATTCCATCGATATTTAATTCATCTCCATCTGCAAATTGACGGGTTAATTTGTCAACCAATACATCCCATTTTATTTTTAGTGTATTTGTTTTTTGCATACTGTTTGTTTTAAGATTCTGTAAAGATACAATGGACATTTGTAAATTATGGAAAAAAAGATGTAGGTTTGAAAAAAATAACTGTATGAATATTTTTGATATAATAATTGCTGCCCTATTGCTTTTTGGTTTTGTGAGGGGGCTAATGAAGGGACTGTTTGTAGAGGTGGCCTCTTTAGCAGCTTTGGCCGGAGGTGTTTATTGTGCGATTCATTTTTCATATTTAATTTCCAATTTTCTAGAACAACAAGTTACTTGGAAAACAGAGTATGTTTCATTGGTAGCGTATGCAGTTACTTTTATCTTAATTGTTGTAGTGATTTCACTTGTTGGAAAGGGCTTGACTAAAATCGCTAATTTTGCTTCTTTAGGGATTATAAATAAAGGTTTAGGAGGCTTGTTTGGGCTATTAAAAATAGGATTAATACTAAGTGTTATTTTTATTTTCTTTGGGAAGATGAATGATACGATCCCTTTTGTAAAAAAAGAAAAATTAGAAGCATCTATTTTATATCAGCCTGTAAAAAAAATAGCACCCATGATTTTTCCATCAATGATAAATGGAGTGAACGAAAAAAAAGGGGACAAGAAAGAGACAAAATAGCGTTTTGATTTAAGAAGTTTTCTCTTTCTTAATCACAGAGTTACGAACTAAAAAGTGAATAAAATTTTAGGGGTCATATGTTATAACATACGACCCCTAAGTATAAAAAATAGAAATTGGTTCTAAGCCGGTGAATATGGCAAATGTGAACCGTGAAGGATAATTTTTAGCTCCCCCTTGTCATTTTTAGTATAGCTAAAAGAATACTCAACTTTTACATCATCACCACCTTCTGTTGGAGTAAAGAAATAATTACCCATAGCGATCGCCATGTTACCGATAATTTTGGTTCCAATACTTTCCCAACGAACATGTGACCATGGTTTAATGGCAAATCCGTGATCTTCAGGATAGTTACTATTTCCTCCAACGAAATAAGATAACGCTCCTTCAAAATCTAGTCTGAACTGCTTCTCAGAGGCAAGAGTTGGTTTAAATAAAACACTCCCGTCTTGATAATTATAAAATTGATTGATATGATCTTCGGCAGTTGCGCTATAATTTCCACCTTCTTGGAATACTTTTCCAATTTTAATAATTCCTTCTCCCCATGCTTTTTGTGCATTAAGGATTTCTTGTTCTGAAATAATTTGATTACTCATTTTTTATGGGTTTAAATTTAATAATTAATATGTTTTTAATTCATTTTAGGCTTTGGCTTGGAAAAATTCGATAAAACTCTCTGGATTTTCCACCGTACCTCTTTGAGAAACAAGTTTGATATTGATATTTCGTTCTTTCGCCTTCCATTGAAAATCTTCCATGATTTCTATGATATCATTGTCTAAGAAGCGAGTTTTGGTAACATCTAATTCTAGATTCGTGTTTTCTTCTAAACTATCTAATTCTTTTAAAATAGCTCCTTTGTTAAAAAAGGTCACTTCTTCAGCCAAGGTCATTTTAATTTTTGGTTTACCATTACTCACATCTTCTTTGTGTAAAAAATGAGAATTTTGATAACTTTTAATTAAAGTTGCCACAATTCCTACTGCCAAACCAAGAGCCAAGCCTTTTAAGAGGTCAATAGCAATAATCCCTACAATTGTAGTTAAGAAAGGGAGCCATTGCTTCCATCCTAACTGAAACATTTTTATAAATAACGATGGTTTCGCTAATTTATATCCTACTAAGAAAAGGACAGCTGCTAAAACTGACAATGGAATTTGATTTAATAAGGCTGGAATTAACATTACAGCAAATAATAAAAAGAATCCATGAAGAATTGCGGATGCTTTACTTCGACCATTAGATTGGATATTTGCAGAACTTCTCACAATTACTTGTGTAATTGGCAACCCTCCAATCATCCCAGATAAAACATTACCAACTCCTTGTGCTAATAATTCTCTGTTAGTTGGAGTTACGTTTTTGTTAGGATCCAATTTATCGGTAGCTTCTACACAGAGTAAGGTTTCCAAACTTGCAACTAGCGCAATGGTAAAGGCAATAACCCATACCTCAGCCTTAGTAATAACTTCAAAATTTGGAAAGGTAAATTGTCCAAAGAAGGAGTCGATGTTCTTAGGCACAGGAACACTTACAAGTTGCTCTTCAGTAAGAGCGAAATTGGCATTGGATTTTGTTAGCATATAAAAGATAATTCCAACCACCACTGCCACTAAAGGACCTTGAATTAACTGAAATATTTTCCCCTTTTTACTCAAAACCCGGTCCCAAAGGATCAGGATAGCAAGTCCTATTACTCCGATGAGAGTTGGTCCTGCACTAATGTTTTGAATTGAATTGGCAATATTCTTCCAAGTTGTTCCGCCATTAATAGGAACTTCATATCCAAAGAAATAAGGAATTTCTTTTAAGACAATGAAAATACCAATACCTGTGAGCATTCCTTTGATCACAGAAGAAGGGAAAAAATAACCTATAATTCCAAGACGAACGACTCCAAAGATCAATTGAATAATTCCTCCTAATACAACAGCAACAAGGAAATCTTCGTAGCTTCCAAGAGTTATAATTGCTGTAGCTACAATAGCAGCGAGGCCAGCGGCAGGACCACTTACACCTATTTTGGAACCACTTAAGGCTCCAACTACAATACCTCCTATAATTCCAGAAATCAAGCCTGAAAAGAGAGGTGCTCCACTAGCTAGCGCAATCCCTAAACATAAGGGTAATGCTACGAAAAATACCACGATACTAGCGGGCAAGTCATTTTTGATGGTTTTAAACATGATAAAAATATATATAAATCAACCCTAAATATTTAAGTGGGCTGAATAAATTAGTAATTAAGTTTGTTGGTTAAAAGTAATGCGTTAAGCAATTACTTTTGGAGGAGGAGCAATTAATTTTTTGAAGTAAGAAGAGTAGTTTTTAGAATAAAAACCGATTCTTTTTTTCTTTTCTAAACCAATGTATAAGGAAGAATCATCGAAAGTATAATAGTTTTTTAATTCAAATTCTTCAGCTAATTCCTTTCCACTTTTTTCTTCTTCCCCCATGTCAACAACTTCAATTTTTGAAATTTCTTCTATTAGGTTGTAATAGGAAGGTGTAAAAATTGAAAACAATAGAATCAATGTAAAAAAAGATGTGATAAATTGTTTTGACATAGGTTTTGAAAAAAGTTTAGCAAATATACAATTGAAAGAGATTAGTTTTGTTAATTTTTATTTAAAAGTTTGTTAATAGTTTTAAATCATTAGAGTCTATCCAACCGATTTTACCATCAGCAATTTTTATTTTTTCCCAATGATCTACGCGGTCTAAAACGTTAACTTTGGTTCCTTCATGAAGTGTAAATACCTTTTCAGAATTTAGAGTAGGGGCATTTCTAACTTCTGTTTTTTCAGCAAAAATAATCGCTTCAATATTGCTTTTTGATAGGTCGTATTGTTTATATGTTATTGTTAATGTGGTTATTAAAAGAAAAAACACCCCCATACTTGTCGCAAAATAAAGTCTTTTTTTTGATGGTGTCTCTCCAAAAAAGAACAATAAAAAAAGGAGGCTTCCCAACACGGAAAAAACAACAACTAGAATTGCCCAGTTATCGTAGGAAAGTTTTTGGAGATAATTGGTGTTTATTTTTTGCGAAAAAGTTTGGGGTAACTCTTGTATGTTGTCTAACGCCAAACGTTTTGCAAAAACTAAGTTCTTCTTGACGTCTTCATTCAAAGGATTTAATTGTAAGGCTTTTTCATAATAGTAAATCGAAGGACCAACTTTATTGAGCTTGTAATAGGAATTTCCGAGATTATAATATAGTTCAGAAGAAATAAAATTTTGAGATTCTATTTTTTGATAATTTTCGATTGCAGTCTCAAATTTACCATTTTTGTAATGGTTATTTGCTGCAACAAACAAACTATCTGTATTTTGTGCTGTAACTGAATTGGCAACAATCCACAATAAAAAGACTATTTTTTTCATCATTATAATTGTTTGTCTAATTGAACAATAACCTGTTTAGCTCTCTCAAATTCTTCTTTCATCTCTGAATTTGTTATGGGAGTATAGCGCGCAAGATCTGAATTTTTTAAAACGACTATAAACTCATGTATAGTTTTTGAATCAACACTCCTTTTTTCTAAAATTTCAGTAATTTTTTCTTCACTGATGTCTGCGGTTTCTATTCCTAATTTCCCTTTTAGATAATTGTGTAAAGCACGTTCAAGAGACTCATAAAAAGCTTCTTTTTTACCAAGTTGTTTTTGAGCCTCAGATAAATATTTTTTTGCTAATTTTTCAGCTTTTCTTGATTTACTTCCAACAAGGTCATTATTTCTTCTTTCATTTCTTTTTGCTATTAAAATTACAATTGGAATGGTAAGTATAGGAATGAAGAGCAGAGCATAAAATAAATTGGATTTAAAAAATTCTGACCGATCTATTGGTTTAAAATTGCTTTTAGTTTGAATATATCTAAAGTTTTTTCCAGTGGAAACAACCGTTTGTTTTTGAACCGTATTTATTTCCAAAACAGGATTCAATTCTTTCCCTTCTAAAACCTCAACAATAAGATTGTCAGTATTAATGGTGTGGTATTTTTCTTCTTTGGGATTAAAATATGAAAAGGAAATATTTGGTATTTTGTACTTCCCTTTGTATTGAGGAACAATGGTATATGTGTCTGAAACTGTTCCTGAAATTCCCGATGAACTTACCCGAACTTTCTCCGTTCTTTCTGGTTGGTATTTTTCCAATTCGACGGGAGTTACAACTTTTGGCAATTCAAATAGCTTGAGATTTCCTTTCCCTTTTACAGTTAACTGTATTTGTGAACTTTCGTTGGCTTTTAAAAGGTTTTTACTTAGAGAAACATTAAATTTAAAAGTACCAACCGCACCTGTATAGTTTTCCGGTTTTTCTTTTAAAGGAAGTGCTCTAGGACTAATTGTTTTTTTTGTTGATGCAAATTCTTTTCTAATATTTTGTGTAATGGGATTTCCAAAAAAATCGGTTCTCCCATTTGGCACTCCAATAACAATGTCCATTTTCATTGGATCTATCTGTAATTTTCCAGTTTTTGTTGGAATTAAAAATGCTTTTTGAAGTACAATATATCTATAATCTTCTCCATTGTATTTTCCCATTTTTACTGGGAAATTATTAATTTTAATATTTTGATTCCAGAAGCCATTGTATTGAGGTGCTTCCGTAACACTAGTGTCGTATACGCTAATATTTTCACTGACATAAAGCCTATATTCAACATAAAGTCCTTCCCCGACAAAGGGTTTCGACTTAGAAATTTCTGCAACTAAATGAATATTTTGCTGTGCAATATAATTGGGGTCGTTTGGGTCTTTGGGAATTTCAATAGCATCTAAAACAATGATTTTTATTGGCTTAGAGTTTATGTTTTTTCCTGCAATCTCTATACTTGCACTTCCGATTGTTAATTCTCCTTTTCTTTTTGGCTGAATAATGTAGCTGTAAGATTGAGAGAAGGTTACTTTTCCGTTGATCCACGATTGACTTACCGATTGGCTCGGACCGCCAACAATTTTAAAATTAGAAAATTTAGGAGGAGAAAAGTTATCTCCACCTTGTTTATTGATCGTAAATTCAATTTTTAAACGCTGGTTTATTCCCAGCTTATTTTTACTCACTTTTGCTGTTAACACAGCTTCTTGAGCTGATGCTGTCAGCGAGAGTACGCTAATGAATAATGCGATGTAAAATTTTATTTTCATTTAATAGTGTGTACTAAATTACCAATCTTTTTCTTGTTGTATTTTCTTCCCCTTTGCTTTTTTAGCGTTTATTTTCTTTTGAGTTTTTTTCTCTTCATTATTTAAGCTTTCTAATAACTGTTTCACTTGCTGAGGAGTCATTTTTCCTTGCTGAGGTTTTGGTTGTTGCTTGTCTTTTTTCTTTTTATTCTTATCGTCTTTATCTTTGTTCCCGTCTTCCTTCTTGTCTTTGTTGTCGTCTTTGTCTTTCTTCTTATCTTTGTTGCCGTCTTTGTCTTTGTTGTTGTCTTTATTTTTCTTGTCGTCTTTGTCTTTGTTGTCGTCTTTCTTATTGTCTTTATCGTTGTTTTTTTCTTTTTCCATGAGTTTTTGAGCAACGGCTAGATTATATCGTGTTTCATCATCATTGGGGTTTTTTCTCAATGCTTTTTTATAGGCTTCAACAGCTCCTGAGTAGTTTTTAGAGTCCATCATTGCATTTCCTATATTGTGATAGGCGGCTGCTTTTGTGAATTTATCCTTGGCTGCTTCCGCGGTTAATTCGTATTGAGGAATTGCCTCTTTAAAATTTTTATTCTGATACAATGCATTCCCTAAATTGTAGGTTGCTTTATCGTATTTATTATTTGCTGCTAATGCTTTTTGATAAGCGACAGAAGCATCTGTATATTGTTTTTTTTGATACAGTTCGTTTCCTTGTCGGAGTAATTTTTTCGCTTTGCGTTGAAGTGCAACAGAATCTTTTTGTGCTAGCATTTCTTTAGAAAAAAAGAGCAGTAAGAAAACGATAAGAAGGGGTGGTAAGAACTTCATATTATTTTTTTGTTTTTTCTTCATTAAACAAGTCAATTTTCATAATCCATTTTGTTTTTTTCTCAAGCAAAAAGACATCTATGATTAAAAAAAAGAGACCAAGTCCCAAAAACCATTGGAATTGATCTTTGTAATCGTCAAATTGTTTTGTTTCAAATTCATTTTTTTCTGCGTTTGTAATTATCTCTGAAATAATTTTCACGGGCTTCTTGGTAACATTCCCATCGATATACCTACCATTAGAAGCATCAGCGATGCCTTGTAAAACTTCAGGAGTACGCTTTGTAATTACCGTTTCACCTTTACGGTCTTTTTTGTATCCGATCATCGATCCGTTGATTCGCAGAGGAATTGGTCCGCCTTTTTCTGTACCCACACCAACTGTGAAAATTTTCACCCCTTCATTTGCTAGGTTCTGTGCCACTTGTTTTGTTTCTTCTTGATGATCTTCTCCGTCAGATATAATGATTAAAAAACGATTGGTTTGTTCGTCATTATCGTAGTATGTTTTGGCGAGTTCTAAAGCGTCATTAATCGCGGTTCCTTGACTAGAAACCATTTCTGGAGTCGCATTTTGAAGAAACATATTTGCGGCTGCATGATCTGTAGTTATTGGTAAAAGGGGATATGAATTCCCTGCGTAAATAATAATTCCAACTCTGTCCGAACCTAATTTATCAATGGTTTTTGAAATAATTTGTTTTGCCTTTTCAAGCCTATTAGGGGCAATATCTTCGGCCAACATACTTTTAGAAACATCCAAAGCAAAGACCACATCTACTCCCTCTCTTTTTACCGTTTTAAGTTTGGTCCCCATTTTCGGGTTTGTCAATGAAATGACTAAAAAAGTAATTCCTAAGAGCAACATTGCCAATTTTAAAGACGATTTAAAAGTCGATGAATTTGGGGCTATTTTTTGCAGTAAATTTAAATCTGAGAATTTATTTTGTGTACTTTTTTTCCACCATAAAACCAATAGAAATAGGACAACCATTGCGGGAATGATTGCTAAAAAGTAAAAATAAATGGGCTCTTCTATTCTGTACATCTTTATATAAAACTCTTAAACAGGGTGTTTTTTAAAATAAATTCAAGTAATAATAATCCGATTCCTAAAAAGACAAAAAATCTGTATTTTTCTTGGTAATTATAGTATTTAAATTCTTCAATTTTTGTTTTTTCTAGGCTATCAATTTCATCGTAAATTTCTTTTAATGAGGAGTTGTTTGTTGCTCTAAAATATTTTCCTTCTGTTTTCGAGGCAATTTCTTTTAACAGCTCTTCATCAATCTCTACTTGTTGCTTTCTAAATTGTAATTTCCCTGTTCTCGGATCCTTGCTCCAAGGAAAGTCTGCCATTCCGTTTGTTCCTATTCCAATAGTGTAGGTTTTAATTTCAAGTTCTTTGGCTAGTTCTGTTGCGGTCCTTGGATCTATATTACCCGAATTATTTACTCCATCCGTTAATAAAATAATCACCTTGCTTTTTGCGCTACTTTCTTTTAATCTATTCACCGCAGATCCCAATCCCATACCAATTGCAGTACCTCCTTCTAATTGACCCCATTTTAATTCTGATATGGTGCGCTTTACGATTCCTTTGTCACTGGTGATAGGAGTTTGTGTAAAACTTTCTCCAGCATATACAACAATCCCTATTCTGTCGTTGGGTCTTCGATCCACAAAGTTGACTGCCACTTTTTTAAGCGCTTCGAGTCTATTTGGTTTTAAATCTTTGGCGAGCATACTTGCAGAAACATCTATTGCCATGACAATATCAATCCCTTTGTTACTTTTTGTTTTTTTACTTACAGAGACGTTTCTTGGTCTGGCCAGGGCAACAATAATTGCTGTAAGCGCAAATAGCCGCAATACAGATAAAAAAGGTTTAAATTTTGACAAAAGGGATGGTGATTCAAATCCTTTTACACTCGGAATTGTTAGGGTTGCAGCATCCTTTTTACGCATTAGAAAATACCAAATTGCTACAATAGGTATGAGATTCAGTAGCCATAAAAAACCACCGTTATAAAATTCAAAATTATTCCAACTCATCATCTTCAAAAATTGGTTTTGGAGTTAGATTACTAATAATATCTTCGGCGTCTTTTCGATCTTCTTTTATCTCTACAGCTAGTGGTTTTGATTTTGCAAATTTCACTAAATCAGCTTCGTGTAATAGTTCTTGTAACGTTTTTAAGGTCTCCTTTGAAACCTGAATAGTCTCAGCGTCTTCAAAGTTTTTAAGAGCTTCTAAGATTTCATCTGTCGTATTTTCTAATGCAGGAACTTTTAGTTCTCGCTCTATAAAGCCACGAATTATTTCTGTTAATTCACTGTAGTACTCTTTTACTTTATTGTTTTGCCAAAGTAGTTTTTCATCCAGCTCATTAAGTTTGTAGATTGCTTCCTCATAAGGAGGAAGAACTTTATATGTTTCCTCTTCTTTCCGTTGTTTTTGTTTTCTGATAACAAACCAATAAATCCAAAACCCTATGATCGCTATAGCAGCTAACAGCAGGTAAAGATATATTTTAAAATCATCAAAAGTATACGGTTCGCTTTTAATCGATTTGATTGGAAATTTCTTCACTTGTGTGGTATCAATTGCTATTGTTGCAACGTTGACCAAAAGAGAATCTGTAAAATAGGCTTGATTTTTTATAAATATTTGTTGTTCAGGAATGTAAAACGCACCACTATCAAAACCCGTTAAAATATACTTTCTTATTAGAGAATTTTCAAGGGTATCTGTTTTTGTTGAATCTATGATCTCTAAGCCTGTGAGCTCAAGTTTTGGAAGAATCACATTTTGAGTTTCATCAATAGAAATTTTTAGATTGAATTGCTCTCCAATTCTAATATTTGTGGTGTCAATTTCTGCTTTTACCATTGGTTTTTGAGCAAAACTGATGGCAGAGATAAATAATAGTATGTAGCATAGCTGTTTTCTCATGTGTAAAAGCGCCTTATTTTCCTTTGTGTTTAAAATAGCCGAGTAATTTTTTTACGTAACTTTCATCAACTCTAATATTGATTGTTCCAGCACCGCTTTTTTTGAACATATCCATAAAGTATTCAGTAGTTTGTCTTGCATTTGTTTTGTAGCGATTTCTGACAGATTTGGCAGCGGTATTTATCAATTGAATATCGCCAGTTTCAGCATCCAACATTGGAACCATTCCTAAGTTTGGGATTTCTTCATCGTGTTTGTCATACACCCGAATCCCTGTTAAATCGTGTTTTTTTCCTGTAATTTTCAGAGTTGTTTCGTAGTCATCATCCATGAAATCTGACAACATAAAAACAATCGCTCTTTTTTTGATCACACTAGACAAAAATTTTAAAGCCTTCCCAACATTTGTCTTTTTCCCTTTTGGTTTGAATTCTATGAGCTCTCTGATAATTCTTAACACATGGCTTTTCCCCTTTTTAGGAGGGATAAAAAGCTCGACTTCATCAGAGAATAAAATCAGACCTACTTTGTCGTTATTTTGAGTCGCAGAAAAAGCCAATGTTGCTGCAATTTCTGTAACAGTTTCTTTTTTAAATTGTGTGGAAGTTCCAAAGAGTTCAGAGCCTGAAACATCTGCCATTAGCAGCATCGTTAACTCACGTTCTTCTTCAAAAACCTTTACATAAGGGTCATTATAACGCGCGGTGACATTCCAATCAATAGCTCTTACATCGTCTCCAAATTGATATTGTCTAACCTCAGAAAAAGTCATTCCTCGCCCTTTAAAAGAAGAGTGGTATTCTCCTCCAAAAATATCATTAGACAATCGTTTTGTCTTAATTTCTATTTTGCGAACTTTTTTTAATATCTCTTTGGTTTCCATCGCTTCGGGTAAAAGACTCCGTTAGTGTTTTTGGATTGTTTTCTATGGGACTTCAACTTCGTTGATGATAGAATTGATAATGTCAACCGACGTTACATTTTCGGCTTCGGCCTCGTAAGTTATTCCAATACGATGACGTAAAACATCAAAAACAACGGCCCTAACATCCTCTGGAATTACATATCCTCTTCTTTTGATGAAAGCATAACATTTTGCCGCTTTTGCTAAATTGATACTTCCACGAGGGGAGGCTCCAAAGCTAATTAAATCTTTCAATTCTGATAGGTTGTATTTTTCTGGATATCTTGTTGCAAAGATGATGTCTAAGATGTATTTTTCAATCTTTTCATCCATGTATACTTCGTTTGCAACTTCTCTTGCTTTTATAATTTGGTCTACAGAAACTACAGGATTAATAGTTGGAAATCCACCTGATAAATTTTGACGCATGATGGTTTGTTCGTGTTGCAGTTTTGGATAGTCGATGACTACTTTCAACATAAATCGATCTACTTGAGCCTCTGGCAATGGATACGTTCCTTCCTGTTCTACGGGATTTTGAGTTGCCATTACTAAGAAAGGCTCCTCTAGTTTAAAGGTAGTATCTCCAATTGTAATTTGACGTTCTTGCATCGCCTCTAACAAGGCAGATTGTACCTTTGCTGGCGCTCTATTAATTTCATCTGCCAACACAAAATTTGCAAAAATGGGTCCTTTTTTGATGGCAAAATCATTTTCTTTCATATTGTAAATCATCGTTCCAACAACATCTGCAGGCAATAAGTCTGGAGTAAATTGCACCCTGCTAAAACTTCCCTGAACCGCTTTGGAAAGCGTATTAATTGCTAAGGTTTTAGCCAGTCCTGGAACTCCCTCTAATAAGATGTGACCATTTCCTAGAAGTCCAATTAACAAACTTTCTATCATTTGTTTTTGTCCAACAATAACCTTGTTCATTTCTAAGGTAAGAATTTCTAAAAAGGCACTTTCTCTTTCAATTTTTTCATTTATTGCTCTTACATCTATATCCATTCTTTGAGTAATTAAATTATACAAACAAAGCTACAATTTTAACAAAAATACTTTGTTAAAAGAAGGTTAAAGATGCGGGTTGATAAGCCTAGATATGGAGAGGGATTAAAAATTGCGAAATCCGTAAAAAATCGTCTTTATATCTAATTTTTAACAAATTTATTTGTTATTTTAAATAAAAACCGCAATATTTGTTTAAATACTAAATAATTTACATATGAAATTAAAAAATGTACTTAAAGTTTTAACTTTTACTTTTGCGTTGTTTTTGTCAACCTCATTGGCGGCACAAACAATCAAAGGAAAAGTAACAGATTCATCAGGTGAAGGATTGCCTTACATGAATGTTGTTGAAAAAGGAAACACTTCTAATGGGGTTGTTTCTGACGATAATGGAGGTTTTTCCATTACAGTAGAGAGTCTGCCAACAAGTTTAGTGGTGTCATCTATGGGCTTTGAAACAAAAACAGTCAATGTAGCAAACACTTCTTTTCTAACAATTGTTATGAAGGAAGACAATGCTTTAGATGAAGTTGTTGTTACTGGTTCTAGAAACAAGCCAAGAACAATTTTAGATTCTCCTGTACCAATAGACAATATTGATGTATCAGAATTAGTACAAAGTGGGAAACCTACTTTAGACAGAATGTTAACCTTTAAGGTTCCTTCTTTTAATTCTCAGAATCAAGCAATTTCAGATGCGACGGCACACTACGATCCGGCAGATTTACGCGGATTAGGGCCAAGTAGAACCTTAGTTTTAATAAATGGAAAACGTAAAAATCAAAGTGCGCAAGTATATTTGAATAGGACTCCAGGAAAAGGAGAAGTAGGAGTAGATTTAAAAAGTATTCCAACTGCTGCTATTGAAAGAGTTGAGGTGTTAAGAGATGGTGCCTCTGCAATTTATGGTTCTGATGCCATTGCAGGTGTAATGAATATCATCTTAAAAAAAGACGTAGAATACTCTACTTTTTCTACGAAAGCAGGGATAACTTCTGAACAAGACGGATTTAATTTGTCATCTGATTTTAACACTGCATTTGGCTTTGGAGACGGTGGTTTTGTGAATGTTACTTTAGGATATTATAAGCAAGAAATTACGAACAGAGCAGGGATCGCTGCTGATACAGGGAGCACGCCAAGAGATATTGCTTGGTTGGCTGCAAATCCAACAGCAGGAATGACTGTGGGACAACCTGAAATGGAAAAGAAAGATCTTTTTGTAAATATGGAACACCCTATTGGAGATAATTCAACACTATACTCTTTTCATGGTTACACTACAAGAACTGGTCAAAGTTTTGCATACTACAGAGCTCCATATTGGAGAAATGACGTAGCAGATGCTAACTTTATAACAAAGAATCCAGCAGATTTTATTGGATATCAACCAACCTTTGAAACAAAAATAAATGATTACATCAATGCCATTGGAGTGAAATTCCCAATCGCAGAAGGATGGAATGCAGATGCTTCTGTTACTTATGGTTCAAATGACGTAGATGTTACGGTTAACAACTCTGTAAACAGAGATTATTTAGCAGATAATGGAACTTCACCAAGATCATTCAATCCAGGAGGATATGCCTTTACTAATATTGTAGGGAATTTTGATGTAAATAGTCAATTATCAGACGCACTTGGTTTGGCTTTAGGAATGGAATTCAAACAAGAAAGCTTTAAAGCAATTGAAGGGAATCCATTATCATATTATGGTGCTGGTTCTGATTCTTTTGCAGGAATTAAGCCTGATGAAGCTGGAAAATGGTCTAGAAATAACTTAGCATTGTATACACAGTTAGATTATGATGTAACTGATGATTTCCTATTGGGAATTGCGGGAAGATATGAAGACTTTACAGATGCTGGGTCTAATTTTTCTTGGAAAGCAAATGGACGTTATAAATTAGGTTCTAAAGGAGCGTTAAGAGCTTCTTATAGTACTGGTTTTAGAGCACCAACCTTACACCAATCTCATATTACTTTGAGTCAGTATATTATTGTAGCAGGTTCTTCTGAACCTCTGTTACAAGGGACGTTAGCAAATGACAACCCTGCAGTACAAGCACTGGGAGTTCCGAGTTTAACGCACGAAATTTCTAAAAACTTATCTGCCGGATTAACGTATAAATTTAACAGAAACTTTTCTGCTTCTGTAGATTTTTACCAAATCAAAGTAGATGACAGGGTATTATTCTCTTCTCAAATTGGTTCTGATGGAGATGATACGACTACAAACCCTGTAGAGCAAATTTTACAAGCAAATAATGTTGTTGCTGTACAAGTGTTTATCAATGCAGGAGATACCAAAACCACTGGAGCAGATGTTGTTTTGAATTACAGAAATATAGAAATGGGTGAAGGGAAGCTGCATGCAAGTTTTGCTGCGAACTTCAATGAAACAACTATTGATGCAATTAATACACCAAAAACGATTGCAGATGCTGGTTATGATATCTTTGACAGACAAGAGCAAGGGTTAATCACAAACTCTAGACCAAAATCTAAAATGGCCTTAGGGTTGAATTATATTGGTGATACATGGGACATTACTTTGAACAACACACGTTTTGGAGAGGTAACTGTTACAGCTCCAGCTAGTGGTGGAACTGACCAAGATTTGTCAGCAAAAATTACTACGGATTTAGGCTTTGGATATAAATTAACGGATAGAATTACATTCAACGCAAACATCAATAATATTTTTGATGTGTATCCAGATGTAACTTTAGCGTCTACAAATACAGCACAAGCAGGTTCTCGATTCATGTATTCTTCAGAAGTACAACAATTAGGACAATTAGGAACCAATTATACTGTGGGTATCAACTACCAATTTTAAGCACTATAATAAATTCTACATGTATTTATACAAAAGAGCAGCTGAAAAGCTGCTCTTTTATATTTATAAAAAAAGGGAGCAATTGCTCCCTTTTTTTATGAGTTATATTTGAGAAGATTAAAAGTATTTTCATCCAATTTTCCGTAAGTAAAATACTCAATCCAATCTCCTAAGTTTATATAAGTGCTATTCTCTTGTAGTTCAATTTCTAAAGGTAAATGTCTGTGACCGAAAACAAAATAATCGTAATGTTTTTGCGTCAGTTTTTGTTTACAATACAGAACCAGCCATTCTTTTTCCTCTCCTAAAAATTTAGCATCTTCCTCTCCAGAAATTAATTTATTTTTTACAGATAGATAATGTCCTAGCCGGACTCCTAAATCTGGATGTATCCATTTAAAAAGCCATTGGAATAATGGAAAAGTAAACACTTTCTTCATACGCTTATACCCTTTGTCTCCAGGGCCCAAGCCATCTCCATGGCCAATTAGAAATTTTTTATCATTGATAAGAAATTCTTGTGGTGAGTGAAAGACAGGAATATTGAGTTCCTTTTCAAAATAATCATTCATCCATAAATCGTGATTTCCCACAAAGAAATAAACAGGGATTCCAAGGTCTCTAATTTCTGCTAATTTTCCCAACACACGAACAAATCCTTTTGGGACAACCGTTCTATACTCAAACCAAAAATCGAATAAATCACCTAATAAAAAAAGGACTTCTGCATCTTCTTTTATCTCATCTAGCCAAGCCACAAACTTTTTTTCACGAGGGAGACTTGCTGCTGGGGTTGGTGCACCTAGATGCTGATCTGAGGCAAAGTAGATTTTTTTATTATTTGTGGAAGTTATTGAAATCAAAAAAAGAATTATTTATTGGTAAAAATAGAAAAACTTATTTAGAAAGGGTCATTTATTTTTTTAGGGATTTATTTCTCCTACACGAAATACGGTTTTTCCATTGGCATTCATTTGTTTTTGGGCTTCAAAGTTGGGCATTAAAACCGTATTTAAGACATTTAAATCCCAGGTGTTAGGGTTTGTAAACCACTCTGCAATATTCATTGAAATTTCTATGGTTGTATTGTTTTTTATTTCGATGATCCCTAAATCTACGGTAAAAGAAGTATCCTCAAATTTTAAATTTGTTGGATCCGATGTATCTACAGCTCTAATCACGTGGTAATTGAAATTTGCATCTTGATTATTTGTGTCTTTGTATTTTCCGTCAAATTGCATATAATGATAACCACCACCTAACATGCCTGGAACATTAAAATTTACAGAATTCAAATCTTGATAACTGCCATCGATATTTTCAGAATCTGTTAAACCAAACGTAAAGGTTAGTTTGTTGTTATTCGACAAAACATCTTTGATAGGGATTAGATTTTCAGCGTTTTTTCCAACATCTATAAGAAAGTGATTGTTTGCGCTTTCTTCTGCCAAACTGATATTAGAAATTAGATAACGCAAACGTTCTATACTGATATTCTCTCCATTGGCCGTTGTGAATTTAAAAGTATTGAAATCTTGATTGGTTACCGGAACACCATTCCAATTATGAGTAAACTTTATTGTAAGACTGATATTTTCCTCTTCTTTATGGCAAGAGCAAAAGAGTAAAATTACCAAGAATAAGAGAGCGCTTATTTTTTTCATTATTTTATTTTAAGAATCAGGGCATCTGAAAAGCCTTTGTTTATTGTAATATTTCCAACAGAACTGTTGCTTTCTCCAACGGCAATGATTGTTTTATCGTTCAATTCAATAGCATCATACAAAAAGTCAATTTCTGATCCTCCAACTGTTTGTTGCCATTCCAACACTCCTTCAGCATCGATTTTAAGAACCAAAGCGTCATTTTGTCCTTGGTTGGTAAACCCATGATCGGAACTCCTTGAACTTCCAGCAATGACAAACCCATGATCTTGTGTCATAGAAATTGAACGTGCAACATCAAAACTGGCACCCCCGATGGTTTGTTCCCAAATGAGATTTCCTTCTGAAGAGATTTTTAAGATCCAAACATCTGCTCCGCCATGATTGATCGTAATATCTGAATCAGAACTTCGTGTATCTCCAACCACCATAAAATTACCATCATGAGTAGAACATATGGCTCTCGCTTCATCAATTTCTGAGCCTCCAAAGCTTTTCTCCCAAACAAGAGTTCCGTCTGAGGAAATTTTAATCACCCAAAAATCATAAGACCCTTTGTTGTTTGTAATATCTACATCGTTACTGTCTGAAGAACCTGCCACAATAAATCCATTGTCAGCGGTTGTAACAACTCCTAAAGGGGTATCTGTAAACGACCCTCCGTAATAGTTGCTCCATTCTAATATTCCTGCAGCATCGATTTTTAAGGCCCAAAAATCTCCTCCTGCATGAGTTACCATCTTATTTTTCGCAATTCCTTGTCCGTTAGAAGCAGAAACATCTAAAACACCCGTAATAAGAAATCCCCCATCTTTAGTTTCTAAAAGAGCTGTACCATAGTCTCTCCCAGAAAATCCAAAGCTTTTTTGCCAATTGATTTCTCCATCTGGAGATAGTTTTAGGACCCAAAAATCTTGAGATCCTGCATTTGAAGCGAGGTTGTTGTCTGAACTATTGCTGAAGCCCAAAAGGGCAAATCCTCCATCAGAGGTGTTGATAAGGTCTGCTCCTCGATCATCTTTTGAACCCCCAAAAGTTTGTTGCCAAATAAGATTGTTATTCACATCATATTTTAATATCCAAAAATCGAAGTTTTCTACTTCTTTCATACCGATATCTCCGTCATTACTTTGGGTGAAGCCTAAAATAGCATACCCTCCGTCATCGGTTTTTATGATTGATTTTAAAACGTCATTTTTTGAACCGCCCACTGTTTGAGAAAAGTCTAATTCTCCAGTAATTGTAATTTCAGGTGGGGTTAACTCTTCTTTTTTAGAGCAGTTCCACAAAAAGATAAGACAAAAAACTTGCATGAGCGCGATTAAAAAATGTCTATGTAACATCGATTATGATTTCTGAATTACTATTTTTTGTGTGAATTGATCGTTTATTTTGATCAGATATATTCCTGTTTTCAAAGAACTTGTTTTCAGAACGTATTTCAGTTCATTAAGATTCTTTTTTTCAAAGACTTTTTGACCGAGTATCGAAAAGAGTTTGATATTTTGAATAGGAAGATTATTGCTAGCGTTAATTGTTGTTGTATTTATTGCCGGATTTGGAAACACTGAAAAGTTAGGAGATTTCTTACTTGTATTCAGATGCAGCGTGCCACTTTTCCGGACAACAAATAAGCCTCTTTCAATATCATTGATGATAATGTTTCCACTACCAAAGTAGGGGTATACGCTCCATGCTCCATTAAAAGCAGTATTGTTGTTTTCTGGATAGGTGTCGAAGGAACCCACTTCTGTCATTGAATTTGTGGAACTTGAAATGTTGGTAAGATCTAACACACGAAGTCCTGCTCTGTAACTTGCCATAAAGTAGTGGTTGTCTTTTACATACCCATTATGGTCTATGGCACTTGAAGAGCCATAATAGGTAGAAGATAACACAGGATTGTCTAAATCTGAAAAATCAAAGATCAACGTTCTTGTATTCAATCCAAGGTCTCTTTCATCCAACTCGTCTCCTACAATAAAATAGCGATGATCCTCTGTAAACCAACCTTGATGTGTGTAACCAAGTTGAGCATAATTCACTTCTGCAATTGATACCACATTATTTTTATCGGTAACATCTAAGATGGATATTTTTGTTTCGTTGCTTCCTACATATATTTCTTTATTGGTATAAGCTGTATCAGGTCCAATATAATTTACCACTTGTGCATCATGTGAATAACCGGCTGCGGCGTAGTGATTTATTTTTGTTGGATTTTTAGGGTCTGAAATATCAACAAAAATAGGACCACCACTATGTAAGCTGGCATTAAATGGGCCTTTACAACCCACGAGATAAGCAATCCCCGTATCTTCGTTTATAAAAATATTATGACAACTACCTAAGTCATCGGTAGTGTAAATCGCATCTGATGTAAAGGTTTGTTCGGAAGTTATACCTCTTAATTTTGTTAAATCGAAGACTTGCATGCCGTGCGCTCCAACATTATCAGCCACAATAAAAGCGTGATTATTATATACCTTCACATCTCTCCAGTAGTTGTTTCCTGCATTAGAATCTAATCTTCCTAGAAAAATAGGGTTGATAGGATCTGTAATATCTACAAAAGCAGTGCTATTTGTCATGGCCGCAATAGCATACTCTTTTCCTGTTGTGGTGTCTGTCCATCCCCAAACATCACTTCCCTCTGGGTTACCGTTTGTATTTGCAAGAGTTTCTACGGGAATTCGAGACATTAAATCATAGTCATTACAGGGGTACTCTCCAGCAAAACCATTTGAACAAGGTGTTTGCGCTCCAATAGTTTGAAAAATGAATAGAAAAATGATCAGTAGGTTTTTCATCAGTCATAAAAATACTGAAAATAAATAAATATAGGTTTGAAAGGAGTTCTTTCCTTTTTCAGAATGTTCCTATCTTTGCAAGATGTTAGAAGACAAGAATACACAAAAGACATCCTTAGCTGAACTAGGAGAGTTTGGTTTAATTAAGCATATTACAAAATACTTTAAGGTAGAAAACTCCACATCAGTGAAAGCAATTGGAGATGATGCGGCTGTTCTGGATGCTTCCGAAAAACAAACGCTGGTTAGCACAGATTTGTTGATTGAAGGAGTCCATTTTGATTTAAGTTATATGCCCCTTAAACATTTAGGGTATAAAGCGGTAATGGTCAATCTTTCAGATGTATATGCAATGAACGGTACAGCAGAACAAATTACGGTTTCTATTGCGGTATCTAACAGGTTTCCCCTGGAAGCAATAGAGGAATTGTATGCTGGAATTCAATTGGCATGTGAAACGTATAAAATTGATTTAGTTGGTGGAGATACTACGTCTTCTACCAAAGGAATCTTGATTTCTGTGACCGCAATAGGGAAAGCTGAAAAAGAAGAAATTGTATATAGAGATGGTGCAAAAGAAACCGATTTAATTGTTGTTTCTGGAGATTTGGGCGCAGCATATCTTGGCTTACAGGTTTTAGAAAGAGAAAAACAAGTGTTCAAAGTAGATCCTAATAATCAACCCGATTTAGATAATTATACTTATTTAATCGAACGTCAGTTAAAACCTGAAGCGCGTAAAGACATTTCAGGCTTGTTAAAAGAATTGGAGATACAACCCACTTCAATGATTGATATTTCTGATGGATTATCTTCAGAGTTGTTTCATATTTGTACTCAAAGTAAAGTAGGTTGTAAGATCTATGAAGACAAGTTGCCTTTAGACCCTCAGGTAATTTCTGCCTGTGAAGAATTTGAGTTAGATTCTACCATGGTCGCTTTAAGTGGAGGTGAAGACTACGAACTTTTATTTACCGTACCCATCGCTAATTTTGATCAACTCAAAGGAAATCCAAATTTTTCTATTATTGGTCATATTACAGCAGAAAATCAAGGCTTACAATTAGTTACTAGGGCAAATCAAGACATTCCATTAAAGGCACAAGGCTGGAATGCAATGAACGATCATTAAATTTTACAAAACCAGTAAGTTACAACCTCTAATATCCGAGTTGTCAAAACGGCCAATAATTTCAAAAGTTCCGTTTTGGTGTACTTTTCCTAAATCTTGGGTGGCAATAAAAGCGCAAGAATTATAATTGGCTAAATCAATAATATTGATTCCTCCAGTTTTCCCATTTTTTTGAATGCTAAGGGCATCTTCTGGATCTCTGGTTATAACTTTCATCCAAGGAGGAGTCTCAAAAACGCCCTTTCCATTTGAATATCCTTGGCTCAGCAATTCGGTCATTCCATATTCTGAGTGAATGTTTTTTACTCCAAAGCCCTGTTGTAAAAGAGCATGCAATTCGTTTCTAACCAATTCTTTTCTTCTTCCCTTCATTCCGCCAGTTTCCATAATAATGGTATTTTTTAACTCAAATTGGCATTTTTCTATGAGGTCCATCAAAGCAAAAGAAACTCCAATTAAGAGTGTTTTTTGCCCTTTTTGGTCAATTTTTATCAGTTTTTTAGCCAATTCTTCTATATTATTGAGATAAAAGCCACTTTTTTTGTTTTTAGATCTTTGTATTAAATCAGCCACCATATACACCAAAGAAGAACCCTTTCTTTCTAAATAATTGGGCAATAAAGCGAGAACAGCATAGTCTTCTATGTTTCCATAAAAATGAGCAAATCCTTTTAAGTAACTTTCTTTATAGAATTCAATATCTGTTACATAATGCTTGCTTGTGACGCTTCCTGTCGTTCCTGAACTTGTAAAAACTTCTTGCACTTCCTCTAGAGAGGAGATGATTTTTTTACTCTTAAAAAATTCAATGGGCAAAAAAGGGATGTCTTCAAGGGTATGAACATCTGAAGGGTGAATGTATAATAAATCACAAAAAGAACGGTATACTTTATTGTTTTCAAACTGATGTCTAAAAACACTGAAAGCCACTTGCTTAAAATCTTTAGGTGTTTGTATGTTAAAAATCTTGTTTTGCATTCTCTATGCAAAAATAAGAGTATTACACGCAACCTTTTTAATTTATTTCATAACTTTATGATTCTAATTTTTTAAAACTAAAAAAAATGAAAAAATGGTGGTTACTTTTCACGGGATTACTTGTTTTTTATTCTTGTTTAGATAATGACCAAGAAGGTCCAAACTATTTTTTAAATAAAGTCTCCGATGATCCAAACTATCGTTATGAGTACCTGCCAATAGACTCAGCAACCACTCCTGAAAGTTTTACTTTTGGTGAAACAGATACGATTACAATGACTTATTTTTTGCTAAATGGCTGCTATTCATTTGATCAAATTTATAAGGAAGTGAAAGGGACTACAAGTACAGTTGCTGTTTCAGCAATTGTCGAATTAGATTTGTTTTGTACTGAGGCACTTATTGAGGAACAAACTAAATTTACCGTAAAAGCCACTCAAAAGGAAGACTATGTTTTTAAATTTTATAAAGGACTAGATAGCACAGGTTCAGAAATTTTTGAAGAAGTAGTTGTTCCTGTAAAATAGTTCTATTAGTTCAGCTACCTTTTTAAATGATATAAAATAGTATTATTGTTTAATTTTTAACAATAACACTATTTTTTGTTTAATTTATAAACTATCAAAATTATTTGTAAATTCGTTTTTTGAATTTTAACAAAAATAGCATTGTAAAATGACAGACTTTGGAATAAAAGAGGCCTTACAAAAATTAGGGGTTCAAGATATAAATGAAGGGACCTCCACAGGGGCTATTCATTTTTCAAATGGAGCGCTCATCGCAAGTTATTCTCCTGTTGACGGGAAATTGATTGGGAAGGTAAAAGCAACTACAAGAGAAGATTATGAAAAGGTACTTGAAACTGCTACCGCAGCGTTTCAGACTTTTAGAGAAGTGCCAGCTCCTCAGAGAGGAGAAATTGTACGTCAGTTTGGAAATAAATTACGAGAACTAAAAGAGCCGTTAGGAAAGTTGGTTTCTTATGAAATGGGGAAATCTTTACAAGAAGGCTATGGCGAGGTGCAAGAAATGATAGACATCTGTGACTTTGCCGTTGGATTGTCTAGACAATTAAACGGGCAAACCATCCCATCTGAACGCCCGGGTCATGTAATGAGAGAGCAATGGCATCCTATCGGAGTTGTTGGTATTATTTCGGCATTTAATTTTCCTGTAGCTGTTTGGGCTTGGAATACTGCCTTGGCATGGATCTGTGGAGATGTTTGTGTGTGGAAAGGATCTGAAAAAGCTCCTTTATGTGCTGTGGCTTGTCAGAATATCATTGCAGATGTTTTACAACAACACGATTTACCTGAAGGGATTTCTTGTATCATTAGTGGAGATTATACTGTGGGTGAAATGATGACTACTGATGCGCGTATTCCTTTAATATCTGCAACCGGTTCTACTCGAATGGGAAGAATTGTTGGGGCTACGGTTGCCCAACGTTTTGGAAAATCCTTATTAGAATTAGGGGGTAACAATGCCATTATTATTACGCCAACAGCAGATTTGAAAGTGGTAGTCCCAGGAGCTGTTTTTGGAGCTGTTGGAACTTGTGGACAACGTTGTACCTCTACCCGAAGATTAATTATACATGAATCTGTATATGATAAGGTACGAGATGCGATTGTAGGAGCTTATGGGCAATTAACGATTGGAAACCCTTTAGACGAGAAGAATCATATGGGGCCTTTGATAGATCATGATGCGGTAAATACTTATTTAGCGGCCATAGAAAAAGCCAAAGCAGAAGGCGGTCATGTATTGGTTGATGGTGGTGTATTGGAAGGCGAAGGATATGAAAGTGGCTGTTATGTAAAACCCGCGATTATTGAAGCCGAAAATCATTTTGAAATTGTACAGCACGAAACCTTTGCACCAGTCTTATATCTAATGAAATATACAGGGGGTGTAGAAAATGCCATCAAAAAACAAAACGCTGTTGCTCAAGGCTTGTCTTCGGCCATCATGACCAATGAATTAAAGGAAGCCGAAAAGTTCTTGTCTTATGCAGGGTCTGACTGTGGGATTGCCAATGTAAACATTGGAACTTCTGGTGCCGAAATTGGGGGTGCTTTTGGAGGAGAAAAAGAAACTGGTGGCGGTCGCGAGTCTGGATCTGATGCCTGGAAAGTGTATATGCGTAGACAAACAAATACCATTAACTATTCAGATGAATTGCCTCTAGCACAAGGAATCAAATTTGATCTATGATTTTTGATTCAATGTATAACTAAAACGCTTTAACTAAAAACCATTTGTATTCAGGTGGTTTTTTTGTTTTTACTTCATATTCTTTTATTTTTGATAAACTGCAAACCCCTAAAACTGTCATGATTTACAACTTTTTATTAAGAAAATATTTACTAGAGATGCTACAATGTCAATCTGGTGAGGTGAATAACAGTAAATTGTTTTCAGATATATTGATACCAGTTTTAACTATATTAATTTCAATTCTCTCAGCATTTATAATTCCAAAGTGGACTATTAACAGAGAGCGTAAACATGGTAAATATCAAACACTAGAAATTATAAATAGGTTTTACATAGCAATGTATAATTCTGTTGATAGACCCCCTGAAGGTTTAGCATCAGCGAAAAAGGGAGAAAAAGATTTAGAAGTCTTGATAAATTCAATAAAAAGTATTCAAATGGATTTCATAGAAGTATCGTCCAATCCATTTTTTTTAGAGTTACTTGAAAAATATCCAGAATTTTCAATGGTAAAGTATTGTATATCATCATACATAATTGAGCTTCAGTATTATAAGAAAAAGAATAAAATAAATAAATTAGAAATACAGTACAGTCCGGAATTGATAAATTATTTTAAAAAGCTTTACGATAAAATCTATAAAACTCTTCCTAAAGAAATAAAGGATAGGGACTCATACAAGGAATTAAATCAAATTGTAATTCGTTTCGACAAGGGGAAGACTTTAAACAAAGTATAAAAGGGGAATCAATTAAAACTTGATACACAGAATACATAAGGCCGCCATGTTCTTTTTACCTTATAAAAACCGCATTTCATCTAAATACACACTTTCGATCCTTGTTCGTTGTTTATCTTTTATATTTTGGACAGTAAAACACAGACAAATGAACATGTAGGAGTCTCATAATTAAATATTTTTAATACCCCAGAGTAGATGAAATAAATACTTACCCCTATAAAATATTAAAAATGGAATTATCAATTTTTACAGAATCAACGGAGTTTTTGACAATTACAAGCATATCTATTTTTATGGCGATTAGTCCAGGACCTGATTTTTTTATGGTTTCAAGAAATAGTATGATGTACAACAAGACAGCAGGAATATACACTGCTACTGGAATAAGCATTGCAATATGGCTACATGTTGCATACTCAATTGCAGGATTAGCAATTTTAATATCAAAATCTATTTTCCTTTTTTCTATCATTAAGTATATAGGAGCTGCGTATTTAATTTTTATTGGAGTCAAAACAATTTTTTCTAAATCAAGGATTCAACAAGATGTCGTTAAAGATCTCAAGGTAAAGTACATTAGTAAATTTGAATCATTTAAAATTGGTTTTATTACGAATGCCTTGAATCCAAAAACGACCATCTTTTTCTTGAGTATATTTACACAAATCGTTGATACAGAAACGTCTTTGCTTGTTCAAATTATTTATGGAGGAATCATTTCTTTGGCACATTTTATTTGGTTTTATTGCGTTGCTTATTTCTTTTCTCATCCGATAATTCTTAAAAAATTTGAACGATATCAAAAAAGAATTGAAACTCTTGTGGGAGTGGCATTGATCATTTTTGGGTTAAAAGTCGCTTTTACGAAAGCAAATTAAAGATGTTTAGCAATTTGTAGAACACTCCTTCAATCGGAATAAAAATCCAAAAAACTCTTTGTAACACTCCACAATTTATTGCTAGAGTTGGTTAAGAATTTGATCTTGATATTCATTGTATTTTTCAATTATATGGAAAAGTATAATTTATTTCCTATTTTTATTTTCTAAACTCATCAAAAATGTTACAAATATTCGATATACAGAAGAGTATAAAAGTAAATAGTTTCGTGTTTATTTTTTTCAGCTTAATTTCTATAAGTTTTGCTCAAAAGTCTAAAACAACCGATCCTACCATTAAAATTGAAACAAGCTCTATTTATAATGGATTAAAATTCAGAAGTATTGGACCTTCATTGATGTCTGGTAGAATTGCAGATATTGTGATCCACCCAAACAACGAAAACATTTGGTATGTTGCAGTTGGATCTGGAGGAGTTTGGAAAACAGAAAATGCCGGAACTACATGGAATTCTTTATTGGACAATCAAGTTAGTTATTCGATAGGATGTATTGCTCTAGACCCACAAAATCCAGAAATAGTTTGGGTAGGAACAGGAGAAAATGTAGGAGGGAGACATGTGGGCTATGGAGATGGTGTATATAAAAGTGAAAATGGAGGGGATTCATGGGAAAACATGGGGCTTAAAAAATCAGAACACCTTTCTAAAATTATTATTCACCCAACGAATTCTAAGATCATGTGGGTTGCTTCACAAGGGCCGCTCTGGAGTAGTGGTGGCGAACGAGGAGTCTATAAATCAATCAATGGGGGCAAAACATGGAAGCGCACACTAGGTGATGATGCATGGGTTGGTGCTACGGATTTACTCATTGATCCAAGAAACCCTGATGTATTGTATGCGGCTACTTGGCAACGCCATCGAACAGTTGCTGGCTATATGGGTGGAGGCCCAGGAACAGCTATTTATAAGTCAACAGATGGTGGAGAAATATGGGACAAGCTCAGCAAAGGGCTACCGACCAGTAATATGGGGAAAATTGGGTTGGCAATCTCACCTCAAAAACCCGATGTTATTTATGCTGCAATAGAATTGGATAGAAGAAAAGGCGGTGTTTTTAAAAGTGAAGATCAAGGGGGGTCATGGACAAAAATGAGCGATGCAATTTCCGGGGGTACTGGACCGCATTATTATCAGGAATTATATGTCTCACCTCATAATTTCGATGAACTTTATTTAGCGAATAACTATATGTTGGTATCCTTTGATGGTGGAAAGACCTTCAATCAAATGAATGAACAAGAAAAGCATGTAGACAATCACGCCGTAGCGTTTAAAAAAGACGATCCCAATTATATGTTGGTTGGATGTGATGGAGGGCTGTATGAGAGTTTCGATCGTACTAAAAATTGGAAGTTTATTGATAATTTACCAATTACTCAGTTTTATAAAATTGCTGTAGACGATGCGAAACCCTATTATCATGTGTATGGAGGTACTCAAGACAATAATACGCAAGGAGCACCCTCTAGAACAGATAATGTTCATGGGATTCGAAATTCAGATTGGTTTGTTGTGTTGGGAGGGGATGGGCATCAGCCAGCTACTGAGCCTGGAAACTCAAACATTGTGTACGCCCAATCCCAACAGGGAAATCTAAATCGTCATGATCGAATTTCTGGTGAAAACATTTCCATTAAACCACAACCTGAATTGGGCGAGAAGTTTGAACGGTACAATTGGGATGCTCCTATTTTAGTAAGTCCACACAACCCAGAGCGTATTTATCATGCTTCGCAAAGAGTTTGGAAATCTGAGAATCGAGGAGATTCTTGGCAGGTAATTTCTGGTGATTTAACTCATAATAAAGAGCGTATTCAAACACCATTTTATGGGAAGAAACAGAAATGGGATAATGCGTGGGATATTTATGCCATGTCTAATTATAGCACCATCACTTCTTTATCTGAATCTCCAAAAAAAGAGGGATTAATATATGCTGGAACCGATGATGGAATCATTCAAGTGACTCAAGATGGTGGAGCGAATTGGCGAAAAGTAAACTTTTCTAAAATCAAAGGACTTCCCAAGACGGCCTTTGTCAATGATATTAAGGCTGATTTGCATGATGAAAATATCGTTTATGCCGTATTTGATAATCATAAATATGGAGACTATAATCCTTATTTGTATAAGAGTTATAACAAAGGAAGGACTTGGGTAGACATCTCAAACAACCTTCCTAGCCGCACACTGTTGTGGCGGATTGTTCAAGATCATGAAAAAAGCGACCTGATGTTTTTAGGAACAGAATTTGGAGTATACTTTACTCTAGATGGAGCCAAAACGTGGACAAAACTACAAGGGGGATTCCCAAACATTTCTGTTCGTGACCTCGCTATTCAACAAAGAGAAAATGACTTGGTTGTTGGAACTTTTGGAAGGGGTATTTACATCCTGGATGATTATTCATCTCTTCGAGATATTAACGCTACAAAAGAAGCTCAATTGTTCAAACCCAGAGATGGAAAATGGTATATGCAGCGAAGAGTATTGGGCTACTCGAAAAAAGCTTCGCAAGGAGACAATTTTTATGTGGCAGACAATCCTCCATTTGGTGTTGAGTTTACCTACTACCTCAAGGATGGTTATAAATCAAAAGAAGCTCAACGAAAAGAAAATGAAAAGAAAATTGAGAAAGAAGCCGGTATTGTAGGGGTTCCTGAGTGGTCTGTTCTTGAGGAAGAAAAGAAAGAGCTAGTTCCGAGTGTTTGGTTATTCATTTATGACGAGGAAGGGAATATTCTTCGAAAAATGAAAGGAAGTAATACAAAAGGAATTCATCGGATGAGTTGGAATTTTTTGACAGCATCTACAGCGACGATTTCAATTAAAAATATCAATAGTAAAAGAAGAGGAAATATGGTGGGGCCAGGAATGTATACAGCTCAAATTTTTAAGAAAATTGCAGGAAAATATAGCGCGATTGGAAATAACGTCTCGTTTGAAGTGAAACAATTTCACAAAAATTCATTGGAGGGAAGCTCAGCGGATAAAGTTGTAGCACATTGGGAAAAAATAGCGTCAATATCAATTAAAACAAGCGATTTAGAACGCGATATCAAAGAGACCAAAAATGGGATTCAGATCATGCTTAAGGCTTATGATAAAGCTAAGTTGAGTGATGAAAGTTTGCTTGAAGCCCTACTCAAATTACGTGATCAAATCTTAGCCCTAGAACAAGAGTTTGGTGGTAGCAAAGCTCGTTCTGAAGTAGGAGAGAAAAATGAATACCCAACCCTTAGAGATTATATTCGATCTGCGAGTAGTTATGGGACAACTTATGGTCCTACAAAAGCACAGCTTTCATATTTTAACAATGCCAACAAGCTGTTTAACATATTGATTAAAAAGCTAGATGCTCTAAGAGAATTGATAGCACCTTTTGAAAAAAGGCTCGAGAAAATTGGAGCGCCTAAAATAAAAAGATAAAAAACGCAGAAACAACGAAGCCCTATGCAAATGCATTTTGTGTAGTTGTAAAATCAAATCTTTGAATGAAAAAAGTAATAGTCGTTGGAAGTTCCAGAAATGATGGAGATACTGCGAATTTAACAAAAGAACTCCTTGAAAAATCAAAATGGGATATACTGAACTTAAACGATTACCAATTTAGTTACTTTGACTATACACATGAAAACAGAGATGATGATTACCTGGATTTGATAAGAAAAATTGTCGGTACATATGAAACACTAATTTTTATAACACCAGTATATTGGTATTCAATGAGTGGAATTATGAAAGTTTTTTTTGACCGATTTACCGACTTACTAACAATAGAAAAAGAACTCGGGTACAAATTAAAAGGGAAAAAAATGGCTGCTGTCAGTTGTTCTACAGGAGAGAATCTCGGAGAACATTTTTGGCTACCTTTTATAAAAACAGCAGAATATTTGGGGATGGAATATCTTGGAAATGTCCATACAATAAGTGGAAAAGAACATGAATTGGAAATTACTAAATTAATAGAATTGATTGAAAAATAACATCTGATTACTTCAGTCAGCCATCAACTTTAAAGGGACATTAAAAATGAAAACCTCCTCTATTTAAATACAAAAATCAAAGTAGTATATTTTCTATAGTACCACAAGCACTACGCTGATGGCCATTAAAACAAAACCAAGAATTTTACGAGGATTTAACTTTTCTCCTAGGAAGCTTTTTGAAACTAGCGCAATACAAACTACTCCCGTGCACAAGTTCATCGCTGCCATCTCACTTGGTTCGAAAGTTCCAACACCCCAGCGTATTGCCGAAACATTAAGTAGATATTCTGGAAGTACTAACAACCAACTGAATAGGAGTGCTACGAAAAAGCTTTTTTGTCTGAATTTTACATGACCAAGCCATGCAAAGGCCATTAAAATACTTGAAGTAAAAAGCATAAGAGGGACTAAGTATAACTCCATATTTATAGGTCCTTTTGGGTTTTAATTTCAGCAGGTTTAGATCCAGAAATTAATACCATCGCAATAATCATTAATCCAAAACCAATATATTTTTGAGTACTTATTTCTTCGCCCAACATGAAATGTGAAATTAGAGCAATGAAAATAATGCCTGAGGAAAGGTTCATTGCAGCCATTTCACTGGGCTGGTAAACACCAACACCCCAGCGTATCGCTGAAACATTAAGAATGTATTCAGGAAGAACAAGAAGCCATGCAAAGAGAGCTGCCATCAAAAAACTTAAATCTTCTTTGTATTTTAGATGTCCAAGCCATGCAAGAGCCATTATTGCACTGGATAAAATTAACATAAAGGGAACTAAAATTTTCCTAGCCGTAATTTTTTTTGTCATATTGTATATCGATTTTAATCCGTTTCAATTGTCAAACAAAGATAGGTAATTTTGCTTATGTGTCGCTTCAAATAATGACGTTAAGAATTTCTTTTTTACAATTATTGGTCCTATTTGAGCTCTAAAAAATAGAATTTTTTATTCTTTGAGATTACATAGAACCAAAATGAGTGCAGATGCAACAAAATATATTTAAAAGGTGTAACTTTAAACAAAGTTTAGTGACGCATTGAAAGCGAAGTATTCTAAAATCGTCAGTTCACCATACAAAAACCTTTTGATCCTTATTAAGAATGAAAACTGCTAACTATTTAAACACAAAAATGAAGATATTATTAATCCTTCTTAGCTTGTTGCTTATCGCCTTTGTCATCATACAGGTTTTTGCCATAAAGGGGCAACAAAATATCGAAACCTATGCCTATAAAGTCAATAAAAAATACGACACATTTGAAATACGAAGTTATGAGGCAACCTTATTTACCTCCGTTACACTATCAACCAAAGGGTATAAGGATTCTTCAGGTAAAGGATTCTCAATTTTGGCAGGATATATTTTTGGAAAAAATGAACGGAACGAAAAAATAGCGATGACCTCTCCTGTATCTATGTCCTTGGAAGATTCTATGACGATGATGTTTATGGTTCCCAAAGAATTCAAAAAAGAAATGCTCCCTACTCCGAATCAATCAGAAATAGAATTTAGGGAAGAACCTGCAAAAACTGTTGCGGCCATTAGTTTTGGTGGTTGGGCGAATGACAAAAAAATAGCAAGGTACAAACAGCAATTAACAGCAGCTTTAGACGCAGAGGGGATTGTGCATTCCAATCGGTTTTATTTTTTTGGATATAACGCACCCTATGAAGTTTTTAATCGAAAAAATGAAGTGATTGTCGAATTGCAATAGCTACTTCTAACTTATTTCAATGATCGCGAACTCAATAGAAAAAGCATATTATTTAGTAACCGTTTTTACCTCACAAAAATACGGAGGGAATCAACTCGCTGTTTTTGTTGATTTGGAAGATAAAGTTTCTACCAAAAATATGCTCAGTATTGCAAAGGATCTTAATTTCCCTGAAATAACATTTGTAAAAAAAAATGATGATAACAAACAATTTGAAGTTAGAATTTTCACTCCTGAATATGAAGTTCCTTTTGCAGGGCATCCCTCATTAGGCACGGCCTTTGTTATCTCAAAATATATAGTATCATCGCCCCCAAAAAAGATCGTACTAAATTTAAAGCATTCAAATATTTGTATTGATATAGCTTCTATTGGGAATGTTGACAATAGTATCTTTACAATGGAACAAGCTGAGCCAGAGTTTATAACCACATATAGCCCTCAAGAGATTGCTGATGGATTATCGATTTCTACAGAGGTTCTGGACCAAGAACAGCCAATCGAAGAAATAAGTACAGGATTGCCCTATATGATTATTCCTATCATCAATTTGGAGAGCATCAACCAGTTACAACTTGATGCAAGAAAAGTTCTAGAATTTTTAGTTAAAAAGAAGAAATACAAAACCAATAGCTCATCAGGTTTAACGACAGCATTATTTTTTGTTACCAAAGAAACTTTTGAAAAAGCGAATAGCTTCAACACCAGAATGTTTTGTATAGAAAATGGAAATTTGGTTGAGGATGCTGCGACAGGAAGTGCTAATGGCTGTTTTCTTGCCTATTTATTAAAAAACAAATCACCTCAAATATCTGCAACGGTAGAGCAAGGATTTCAAATGGGAAGAAAATCATATATTCAGTTAAAGGGGCAACTTAAAAACAATACCTATAGTATAAAAATAGGAGGACAAGTTGTTGATTTAGGCATGGGTAAATGGCACAGATAATCAACGATTAAGCATAGCAGGTTTCACATTTTCCTTGAATTAAAAGTTGAGAAAAAATGACCTCACGATTAGGAATTGTAGGAATATGCATGTGCATATCCAAACAGTCTACTTTGCCACAAGAGAGACACTGAAAATGAGGATGAATATCTGTATGCATAGATTTTGTACAATTGTTACATTTTGCATACCATTTGATACCATTGATTCCAACAAAAGAATGAAGGACTCCGTCATCTTCCAATTTGTCTAAGACACGATAAATAGTTGTTTTATTTAACTTTTTATCAAGACGCTTAATTAATTCGACAGTAGAGAGGGCTTTTGATTTCTTTTTAAATTGATTGAGTAATACTTCTAAAGACTGTGTTTTTCTGATAATTCCCATAGGACAAATTTATTACAACTAGGTTGCAATAACAAATAAACTATTTATATTTGCACTCTATTGGTTATAAAAAGATAAAAGAATGAGGTTAACATTACAGAAACCAGATATTATTGGCGCTATTGCAAGTATCTTATGTATTGTACATTGTGTAGTAACACCGTTTCTTTTTTTGGCCCATTCGAGCTCAATGGACACCTATCAAACGACTCCTGTTTGGTGGAAAAATATTGATTATTTATTTTTAATTATTTCATTCGTTTCTATTTATCATTCTACGAAAACAAGCGGTAATAAAATTATAAAACAATTATTATGGATAAGTTGGAGTTCGCTATTTTTACTTATAATGAACGAAAAATTAACCTTGTTTTCATTCCCTGAAATAATAACATATGCAACCGCTATTTCACTAGCATTTTTCCATCTATACAATTTAAAATATTGTCAATGTAAAAACGACAATTGTTGTGTCCACAATAAATAGAAATGATAGCTTTACACCAAAGATGTGTTTGATCTGTTATTGAGAGAACTGAATCATTCTTTTTTTATTTTGTAAATTTCTTCCTTAAAAAAGAAGCTTAAAAGATGTAATGCCCCCAATAATAAAAAACATGTTTTTAAACCAATTCCATCAAAATTAGTATTGCAGTATGCAACCTAGAATAATAAATCTCTCCAAAAAAAAATTAGTTGGAAAATCTTTAAGAATGACCTTAGAGAAAGATAGAACAGCAGTATTGTGGAGAAGTTTTATGCCTGAAAGAAAATTGATAAAAAATACGGTCGGGTCAGCATTATTTTCAATACAGATTTATGATGATTTTTTAGATTTTAAAGAATTTAATTCACAAACTGAGTTTACAAAAGCGGCGATGATTGAAGTGTCTGCAGTTGAGAACATTCCAAAAAATATGGAAACACGAATTTTGGCTGGTGGACTTTATGCTGTTTTTATACACAAAGGGATGGCAGTTAGTTTCCCGAAGACAGCTCAATATATTTTTGAACAATGGTTGCCAAATTCGGATTATGAATTAGACAAAAGAGCACATTTTGAGCTCTTAGGAGCGGCCTACAATCCTGTTGATGAAAACTCAGAGGAAGAAGTTTGGATTCCAATTAAATTACAAAAACCAACGCCAGCTAAAACTCAGAAGTTTGAATAACTTTACGTATCTTAGAAGGGATGATTAAAAGACTTGAGCAGACAGATCTTGAGATAGCAAAAAAAATACGTTCTCTTTTTCAATTGTCATATAAGGTAGAGGCAAAATTATTAAATGCGATAGATTTCCCTCCTTTAAAAAGACTACTCAAAGATTTTATAAGCTCCAAAACAGTGTTTTACGGATTTTATATTGAAGAGCATTTATCTGGAGTGATTGAAATCTCTTGTCATTATGAGTTTACACATATCAACAGTTTGGTTGTAGATCCGAATTTTTTTAGACAAGGAATTGCAAAAAGATTAATGAAATTCGTCTTTGATAAATTGGATTCGAATCTTTTTGTTGTTGAAACTGGGCTAAAAAATGAACCTGCTATCAAATTATATAAGGGCTTAGGGTTTACAGAAGTTACACAATGGGATACAGATCATGGAGTCAGAAAAATAAAACTTGAGAGGAGAGAGAATCTCTTAAAATTGCCAACATAATTGACAAACTCATAGACCTAGGAATAACTGATACAGACTAACACAAATTAAATTTTTTATGATTCTTTTTTTTGAGGCGTTTTTTTTAATCTGGTGTATTGTCACACTTCTTTGGATTTGGAGTGTGCGGATCACCAATGCAAGTATTGTAGATATTTTTTGGGGTGCAGGCTTTGTTGTTGTGAATACTTTTTATGTATTTCATCTTGAGAAAATTGAACCTAGAAATTTATTAGTATCTGTTTTGGTCCTTATTTGGGGCCTGCGTTTGACGATGTATTTAGCTTATCGGAATATTGGTAAAGGCGAAGATTATAGGTACCAAGAGTTTCGGAAGAATTATGGAGAAAAACGCTATTGGTGGTTCAGTTATTTCCAGGTTTTTTTATTACAAGGAGTTTTAATTTTAATTATTTCATTGCCTTTGTTTGGGGTACATTATAGTGGTTTTTCTGCACCCCTTTTTTGGTTAGACTACCTGGCAATTTTAACTTGGGCGATCGGTTTTATTTTTGAAGCCGGTGGAGATTATCAGTTGTATCGATTTAAAAAAAATCAAAAAAATAAAGGCAAGGTTTTAAATACAGGTTTTTGGAAATACACAAGACATCCAAATTATTTTGGAGACGTTCTAGTATGGTGGTCTTACGGATTATTTAGTATTGCAGCTGGAGGGTATTGGCAAATTATAGGGGCAATCTTTATGACGTTCTTGATCATCAAAGTTTCTGGAGTTGCTTTGCTAGAAAAAACGTTACATAACACAAAACCTAAGTATAAAGAATATGTAGAAAAGACAAATTCTTTTTTCCCTTGGTTTCCTAAAAAATAAATATGATCGCTTTTATAAAAGAAAATAGTTGGTTTATTGCCTTTCTTATTTGGGGGTTTCCTTTGAGTATTTATAGAAGTAGATTTAGAAAAATTGTATACCAAACCGATCATTGGTTGATCAATATAAAACCTCTTTTTATAAGAGAATTGAAAGGTCTTTTTGGGAATCTATATCCAGAGAACAAAGCATATATAAAGCAACGCAATTTTTATCGTTTTTATTTGGCAATCTATACTGTTTTGTTTGTTTTTTACCTAGCCTATGGTTAGTTGTATTTTACTTTTCTAATAATCCGTAATGCCTCTTTGAATTTGATATATGTTGTTTTATTCTCTAATTTCTTAATGTATTTCTTTGCTTTTTTAAGTTCCTCAGCAATATCAGCATAGCCCTGTAAAAAACAAATAAGAGCATCTATAGGCAAGCGTAATAAATCTTCATGTTCAATGACAGAGAGAGAGATACCTTGCTCAATTTTTTTGATGATAAATTTACAATTGTTGTATACATGTTGAATGATCTCATGATCAAATTTAGGGGGAACAAATAGGAATTCTTTTACGATATCGTGTTTCCCATTTCTTTTAAAATTGATAATTGTTTTCTCTAAAGGATAGTGTTTTTCTTTCTTTTCTAGGCCTAATAAAATGTATTCAGTTACAATAAAGGAATGATCATTAAAGCTAATTTGTACATCATCTAAAGCAGAAAAAAATAATTTTACTTGCTCATTAATCAATTCAATATCTACCCTAGAAAAGAATTCTTTTTTATTGATAATTTTCTTTTCTCCTGCCCAACACAATACAAATTGTTCATTAAAAACCTTGTATTTTGGATTGTACATAGGCTTATGACTATTTACAAAGTCAAAAACACCATCTAAAGTGAGTTCAATATTATTACGTGCATTTTTCTCTATGGAGCTAACAATTTCTTTGTTTGTATCAGGTAACTTAAAATTTGTGGAGGCTATCACAGAGTTGCTTCCCCGCCTATAGAAAATAGTTCCTTTCTTATATTTCCATGCATTTTTTAATAGAGAAGTCATTTTGTTATTCGCATGAATAGACACCAAACCAATTACTTTATGACGCGGCAATCTTGGAAAAGGGACGTTTTCATATTCAATTTTTGGAGGATTTTTTAAATAAGCATTGATCAAGTTTTGAATTTTACTATCGTCAAAAAAATCAACACCAATAATTTTATTTTCTTCATCTTCAACCCCGATTACCATATAAGAGTTATTGTTTGGGTTTGAATTTGAAAGTGCGCAAATATGTTTTAAAAATTTTGCCTTTCCGTCTTTAGAACTGAATGATATTTTTTGCTTTTTATCAAAAAAACTATTTTCACCATGATGAGAAAGTAGGTTTTTAATTAACAAGCGTTTATTAATCATTTTAATTTCTATTTAAATTTCTGAGAGTTGCTTTTAGATTTTCTGCTAAATTTATAGTTAAAAGTATGAAAACAAGTTGTTTAGTTTGTTTTTTTAGACCGTGATTTTGTCATCAATTATTAACAAAAAAAACCACTCTGATTCGGAGCGGTTTTTGATTGAATTGTTTATGTGAGAAAATGGATTAGAAATCAATGAAGCAAACATTAATTTAAAGGGCTTCTATTTTTTGTTTTTCGAGTTACTTTAGTTCGTTTCCTCCCTGAGTTTCTTCCACTATTTTTCGCTTCCTTTTTAGAGGCCCCTCCTTTTGAGTAGTACATAAATCCTCTTCCTGAAAACCAATAATTAGTTTTAGAATTGAGATGGTATAAGTGTATTTCTCTATCATTGACAATGCTTAATTCAAACTCTTCAGTGTCTCCTCCATCATAATAAAGACTTAAAATTTTTAGATCTTCATATCCTCTTACATCGTAAATTTCATAGGCTCCAACGAAGTTCCAGAAAACATCTTGAACTTGTGTGTTCAAATTGTCTTGAGAGCTGTAAAATGTAGTTATGTTTTCTGGTGTAAAGGCCATATAATTTTCATTGTCAAAAGGATTAGGAATTCCGTCTGCTTCCCCTGTTTTTTCCCAATCGATATATTCTTGTAAAAAGTATTCAATGTTTTCGTAAAATAATTGATCATAATCAAACTCAGGGATTTGATAACCAATTAAATAATAGTTGACGTTTTCTATTGGATTATAGAGGCTGATTTCGTTATTAGAAAGAACCGTAACTTCAAAGTTCGTTGTACCATCTATAGGGTGATTTATTTCTAGCAACCCATTAAAAGCATTGTATCTTCCAATGTGTATTCCAAAACCATTTCCTGTAATTCCGATATCTGCAATATTATTATTGGCATATAAAGTCCCATTTACAAATGACATTGTAAATGCTCTTGAAATAAATGGGATGTCTCCATTTCCAAGCGTTCTATGATAATCGATATACCATAAGTCGTATTCTGAAACAATCTCTTTGATGTAGCGATTATTTTGAGTGTCATCTTCAATTGATAGGGAACAAGAACTAAATAGCGTTCCTGTAACGATCATTACTAAAAGGAATCTTACAGATTTCATACACCTTATTTTTTATGAGGTTTCTTAGATATTTTCAAAATGTGTGCCAAAAATAAAAAGACCCTGTGTGTGGGTCTTTTCATGATAAAAAAATGAGGCTATTATGTTCCTTATTGAAAAAAGGCGGTAGATTTTTTTTGAATATTTTCTATTTTGTAGTATTTCTTTAACGAGCCTACCTTATAGCTAATAATAGCCTCATTTTCTTTTAAAGAGAACCGAAATTTTGTTTTTTTTGGGAGTTTATTTTTTAGTTCTAGTGAAGCGTTTAAATGGAGTGTCAAATCGTTTTTTAGTCTTGAGGAATTGCTGAAATTACCCACTAAAAAACTCCTTTCTTGGCTATTTTTAATACTTATTTTCGTTTTTTTATTTTGAAAAAATAATGAATCAAAAGCAATGGTTGTTTTTTCAAATAATGTAATCTCCACACTTTTACCGCTGACACCTTCAATGCCGCCAATCCATGGGGTATAGGTTGCGGATATAATTTTAAACGGTGGATTTTTCTCAAATTGGGTGCTCCCACATTGACAAAAACCAAAGACAAAAAAGAGTAGATAAAAAGTTTTCATAGTAAGAACTGTTACAAATTGTATACCAATATATTAAAAAAAGCCTCACTTTTAAGTGAGGCTTTTTTTAATTAGTTATAATTCTTATCAAAGAGGTTAATTATTCAATGCAATTGTACTTTGTTATAATTTAACTACGCGAATGCTACGTTTAATTATTCAATGCTGTTTCTGCCTTGTTATAATTTAACTACGCGAATGCTACGTTTAATTATTCAATGCTATTTCTGCCCTGTTATAATTTAACTACGCGAATGCTACGTTTAATTATTCAATGCCTCCGCACCACCTACAATTTCTAAAATTTCATTGGTAATTGCTGCTTGACGTGCTTTGTTATACGTTAACAATAATTCATCTCTTAATTCTTTTGCATTGTCTGTTGCTTTGTGCATTGCCGTCATACGGGCACCATGCTCTGAAGCAAAACTATCTCTAAGAGCCTTGTATAATTGAGTTTTTAATGACTTTGGGATCAATGCCTCAATAATTTCTAGCTTCGATGGTTCAAAAATATAATCAGAATTTATTACTGCTGTATCATCTCCTTCAATAGGTTTTATGGGTAAAAATTGCTCTACTTGTGGAATTTGAGTCGCGGCATTTTTAAATTGATTGTAAACAAGTTCAATTTTATCATAGGTTCCTGCTGAATACAATTGCATTAATTCTTCTGCAATTGTGGCAACGTTGTCAAAAGTTAATGTATCAAAAATATCGTTTTTCGTTTCTATGATATTGAATTTCTTAGATAAAATATCAGCACCTTTTTTACCAATACCATAGAGGTCTACCTCAACGTTGCTATATTTTTCTTCTATAAGAGAAACAACTTCTTTCGTTATTGATGAGTTAAAACCACCACACAAACCTCTGTTTGAAGTTACGGCAACGACTAAAACCTTAGAAACCTCTTTTTGAGTTGAATACACCCCACCAGCATCACCTTCTAGAGTAGCACTTAAATTCTGCAACAATTCAGTTAATTTAGATGAATATGGACGCATTGCACTGATTGCATCTTGCGCTTTTTTCAACTTTGCAGCAGAGACCATTTTCATTGCAGAGGTGATCTGCATTGTTGATTTAATCGAGGTAATTCTGTTACGTATTTCTTTTAAGTTTGCCATTCTATTGGAATTTTGAGATTCCCGCTTTCACGGGAATGACAACTATTTTTATGCAAATTGCTTAGAAATTTCTTTAGCAGCTGCGGTTAATACAGCAATTGATTCGTCTGTTAATTTACCAGACTTTAATACGTCTAAAGTATCTCTGTGTTTTGCGTTTAAGTAATCGATATAATCTTTTTCGAATTTCTTTACTTGATTTACAGGAACATCTTTTAATAAGTTCTTAGATCCCGCATAAATGATTGCTACTTGATCTTCTACAGAAAAAGGATCATTTTGAGCTTGTTTTAAAATTTCAACATTACGTTGTCCTTTTGAAATTACGCTCATTGTTGCTGCATCTAAATCAGAACCAAACTTTGCAAATGCTTCTAGCTCACGGAATTGTGCTTGATCCAATTTTAAAGTACCGGATACTTTTTTCATGGCTTTGATCTGAGCATTTCCTCCAACACGCGATACAGAAATACCTACGTTAATCGCTGGACGAACACCAGAGTTAAATAAATCTCCATCTAAGAAAATTTGACCATCTGTAATTGAAATTACGTTAGTTGGAATATATGCCGATACATCTCCTGCCTGTGTTTCAATAATTGGCAATGCAGTTAAAGAACCTCCTCCTTTTACAATTCCTTTTAAAGAATTTGGTAAGTCGTTCATTTCACTTGCAATTTTGTCGTCATTGATCACTTTTGCAGCACGTTCTAATAATCTTGAATGTAAATAAAATACATCACCAGGGTAGGCTTCACGTCCCGGAGGTCTTCTTAATAATAAAGAAATTTCACGGTAAGCAACAGCTTGTTTAGATAAATCATCATAAATAATCAAAGCCGGTCTTCCAGAATCTCTAAAATACTCTCCAATTGCTGCTCCAGCAAATGGTGCATATACTTGCATTGCTGCAGGATCTGATGCATTCGCAGCAACAATTGTAGTGTATGCTAAAGCACCTTTTTCTTCTAAGGTGTTTGCAATAGCTGCAACTGTAGATGCTTTTTGACCAATAGCAACATAGATACAATATACTGGCTCGCCAGCATCATAAAATTCTTTTTGATTTAAAATGGTATCAATAGCAACAGTAGATTTCCCTGTTTGACGGTCTCCAATGATTAACTCTCTTTGACCTCTCCCTACAGGAATCATAGCATCAATGGATTTAATTCCAGTTTGAAGTGGCTCTGTTACAGGTTCTCTATAAATTACTCCAGGAGCTCTTCGCTCTAGAGGCATTTCATATGTTTTTCCAGAGATAGGTCCTTTACCATCAATTGGGTTTCCTAAAGTATCTAGAACTCTACCAACAACTCCTTCTCCTGCCTTTAAAGAAGCAATACGTTCTGTACGTTTAACCGTAGAACCTTCTTTAATAGAAGTAGAAGCTCCTAATAATACGACTCCTGCATTGTCTTCTTCTAAGTTTAAGACAATCCCTTCTAATCCGTTTTCGAATTCTACTAATTCTCCATATTGAACATTAGAAAGACCGTAAACACGAGCAATTCCATCCCCTACTTGTAAAACAGTTCCGACTTCGTTTAACGTAGCCTTTGCTTCAAAATTTGTTAACTGTTGTTTTAAAATTGCTGATACTTCAGCCGGTTTAATACTTGCCATCTTTTATAATTTGATGTATTATTAAATTTTTGGAATATAATGACTGTTGTCAAATTCCTTTTTCAATTCATTTAAATAATTAGAGATACTTGCATCATATTGCACATCTCCTACTCGTAATATAAACCCCCCTAAAATAGCTGGGTTTACTACGTTTTCTAAATTCGCTTTGTCTCCAGTTAAGGCTACAATTTTTGCTAAAATTTGAGCTTCTATTTCTGTTGTTAAAGGAACAGCTGTTGTTACTTTTGCAACTTGTAAATTTTTTTCAAAATCATAAATAATCGCATATTGTTTTGCAATAGATGCAAGCATTGCAATTCTTTTATTGTCTTGTAGTAAATGAAATAAGCCCAGGGTAATTGTATGTACCTTATCTTTGAATATCGCGTTTAAGACATTTATCTTATCAGAAGATTTTACAATAGGACTTTGCAACATTACTTCAAACTCCTCGTTTTCAGAAATTGTAGTAGAAATAAATTGCATGTCGTTATTTACAGCAGTCTCTTCTTTTGAATCTCTAGCAAGATTCAAAATTGCTTTGGCATAACGTATTGCTGCTCTTGCGTTTTTCATACTTTATTTAATTTAAAGTAACATCTTTTAAGATTCCTTCAACTAACTTTAGTTGATCTTTTTTGCTCGACAATTCTTTTTTAATGACAGATTCTGCAATGCCAATAGACAATTCTGCGACATTTTTTTTGATTTCCGCCAAAGCAGCTTGCTTTTCTTGAGCGATTGCAGCTTGCGCGTTTTCAATCAATTTTGTCGTTACTTCTTTTGCGTCTTCTTTTGCGTCTGCAATGATTTTGTCTGAAATATCTCGTGCCTCTTTCATCATTGCTTCTCTTTCTGCTCGTGCTTCTTTTACTAAATTAGCATTGTCTGCTTGTAAATTTTGCATTTCTTTTCGCGCATTTTCTGCTGCTGCCAGAGCGTTTTCGATTCCAGATTCTCTTTCTTCCAAAGAATTTAAAATTGGTTTCCAAGCAAATTTTACCATCAAAGCAATCAAAGCCAATAATAAAATTAATGAAACAATGAATAATCCTGGTGAAAAATCGTTTAATAAAGTTTCCATTCTATAAACTAATTAATTTGTTTTTTTGTTCAATCATAAAAAACAGCTTCTGTAACCAACCGTTACAGAATACTGTTTTTAGTTTTTGCTTGGATTATTTTCCTAAGAATAATGCACCAAATGCCAAACCTTCTAATAATGCAGCGATGATAATCATTGCTGTTTGGATTTTTCCAGTCGCTTCAGGTTGACGAGCAATACCTTCCATTGCTTTTCCACCAATTTGACCTAAACCAATTCCTGCTCCGATTACGATTAATCCTGCTCCAATTAAATTGTACATAATAACTGTATTTATATTAAATTAAACAAACTTGTATTAATGATGCTCAGGCTCTGCTACTGCCATACCAATAAACAATGCAGAAAGCATTGTAAAGATATATGCTTGTAAAAAAGCGACTAAAACTTCAATTAATGTTATAAAAAATGATAATACGAACGACAACCCTGTTGCTCCTACAACCCCTAGAGATTCTTTAAGAGTAAACATAATTGCAATCAAACTCATTACCACAATATGACCTGCTGAAATGTTTGCGAACAAACGTACCAATAAAGAAAATGGCTTAATGATTAAGGCACCAGCTAATTCTATAATTGCCAATATTGGACGAATAAAAACAGGAACGCCTGGCATCCAAATCATATGCATCCAATAGTCTTTATTTCCGCTAAATGTATAAATTACTAGGGTGAAAATTGCCAAACAACCCGTTACTGCTAATTGACCGGTAACATTGAATCCTAAAGGAGTCAAGCCTGCTAAGTTTAAAACCCAGATAAAAAAGAATACAGTTAATAAATATCCTGTAAATCTTCTGTAATGTTTTTCTCCAATATTTGGTCTTGCGATTTCGTCACGAACATATAAAACCAACGGCTCCAAAACTCTTGCAAAGCCGGTAGGAATTTGCTTTGTTTTGTATTGATTTGCCAATCTTGAAAACCAAAAAAGCAACAGGGTTCCGATTAACAAGATTCCAACCACACTTTTGGTGATTGAGAAATCTATTATTTTGTGTGCGTTTGCTGCATGGTGCGAATCATCAAAGGAAATCGAGGTTGCTCCTTTGTCTAACTCATATATTTTAGAGTGAATTTTGGCAAATTTTAATCCGTTTTTTTCTACAATTACATGTCCATCGTCATTGTGGTGAAATTCAGAGGACATAAAAGAAATTAGCCCTTCACTAGACCAAAGAATAACTGGCAAAGGAAAACCGATATGTTTTCTTTCTCCATCTTCAGAAGTGTATGAAAACAATGAAAAATCGTGAGAATCTTTAATATGATGAAGAATGTAAGCCTCTACTTCTTCTTTTGTGTTGATACGTCCACCATCATTTTGATTGTCATGTTTTGTCTCAGAATCTGAGGCAAAACTTGTTATTGAAAACAAGGCTATTGAGACGATAAAAAGAAATTTGACTGTGTTTTGTGCAACCTTCATTGTAAAAATACGCTTTCTAAATTTGGCGCAAAGATATGGAATAATTCAAAATTACAAACCTTTTTTGAGGCTAATTTTTTTATTTTTTCTTCATAATTTTAGCAACAATAGCTGCCTCTGGGATTAAAAATAAAATGACAGGGATGAATAGAGATATTCTGTGAGAAAAAGTGAGTTCTTGTTTTGTAATGATCGAAGCATAAAAGAAAGCATAAAAAAGAGTAATTTTTAATAAAATTGAACCCAAATAGAGAAACCCTAGCTGCTCAAAAACGCTTTCAAAAGCTGAGAAAATTAAAAAATTAAGACAAACTAATAGCGAAAAAATGAGATGAAATAGGTATACTTTTTTTAAAGGGAAAGGGAGGTTTATTTGCTGTTTTTCTATGAAAAATTCATGCATTGAAAAACCAACGACAAACACAAAAAAGAATACAATAGAAAAGAGAAAGGCACTTCTAATCATTAATTTTTTGAGCCTGTTTGATTAATGAATACATTGATAAAAAAATGGCGATTACTGTTGTTATTTCTGTTAAAAAAGGAATTTCAAATCTTAATGTCAACCATTTTCCCAGTAAAAATCCTAAATAAATCGTCAACCCCATTTGCAAGCCTGCCCCCGAGAGTTGAAGCGCTTTATGAAGCGGTTTTTTCTGAGAGTGTTTTTTCATCATTATTAGAATTCAATTCTTTTATAGCTCCTTTCATTGCACAGGTAGCATTGAATGATGCTCCAGGCTCTACAGAAAGTTTGCCAATGACAACCTCTCCAGAAATGGTTGCTGTCGCTTTGATGGTTAAGGTGTTTGAAACCAAAAGATTTCCAGAAAATGTTCCTTCAATATCCGCGTTCTTTGCTTCAACTTTTCCTTTAATTGATCCTTCTGCACCAATGATGACTCTTCCATTGGTTGTTAATGTTCCCTCTAAAGTACCATCCACTCTAAAATCTCCATCCGATTTAATATCTCCAACAATTGTTGTGTTTTTAGCGATTACATTTCTATCCATGAGTTTTGTTTTTTGAGCTGTTTTATCTGTATGAAACATGTTATTTATTTAATTGCTTTAAGATTGTTTTTGCTTTTTTAGCTTCTTCAGTACTTCCATAACTAACGACTACAAAATCAAGGGCATCTTTATAGGCTTCTTTGTCTTTGTACTTCCCTGTGGCATACGCTTTTAGCAGTTCAAATTTAGGAATTAATTTTGAATTTTCAATAGTAGGGATGAGTTCATTTATTTTTGAAACGGTTTCTTCAAAATTATCCTCTTTGTAAAGAAGGTAAACTTCTCTGTAGAGCTCTTCAATTTTATTTGTTGAAATAGACTCTACAAGAGGCTTTTCTGGATTTTTGATGATTTGAGCAAACGTAGTGTTTGGGTATTTTGTGAGAATAAAATTCTTGTGTTTTGTCGATTTTATTTCCTTCCCTAAAAGGCTATAAATTTTGTATAAATGCCAATTAATAGGTAAAATTAATTTTTCGTCAGGGGTCAAACTAGCAACTCTTTCCAATCGTTCAACTGCAAGCTTAGTATCCTTAAACTGCTCTTTATAAATGATTCCTAATTCATATAAAGCTTGATTTCTTTCCCTTTTTAGTGTGTCAATTACTTTTGGGTCAGTAGGAATTCTTTTTAGATAACTAGCCAAATTATATCGGTCACTTTTTTTGGGTGTTTGCGTCGTATTTTTCGCAGTTGAATTTAACTCAATTTGTGAAGACCATCTCCAATTATCTTCTAATTTTCTTTTTCCCCAGGTTTTTTCAAATTCATTTTTTCCAAAGCTTATCGATTGAGAATTGTAAAAATACCATTTCCCTTTGTTGTTTGATTGGAGTACGTTTTGGCCAAAAGAGGCACCAAAAGCCAATTGGTTTGATTTTAACTGTGCTGCTTTTTCATCCATCTCTTTCAAAGTAGCAATGTATTTTTTGAAATAAGTCTCTTGCGCATCTTTAGAGAGGGAAGCCATTTTAATGATGCTATCGTTTTTTGTAACGGTATTTTCAAAATTAATTAAAGAAGCAAAGTTCTTGTGTTTTTTTTTGATGCGTCTGATCCTTAAGGTCAAGGTATCTTTAGAAATTTTTAAAATAGTGTCATAATAAGAATTTGCTATTTTATAGTTGGAATTTTTAAAATTTATATCCGCCAACCTTTCATAGGAAAAAGTTTTTTGCTTGACATTATTGGACTTTACTCTCAGTGATTTACGATAATAGTCTGAGGCCCTATCAATATGTCCTTTTTGTTCGTTTAAAAGTCCAATTTGGTAATACAATTCAGCTAAATAGGGTCTGTTTTCTCGTTCTTTAACCAATTTCAGCAATTTTCCTAAACTAACCGTGGCTGCAGAATCGTTGGCAGCATTTTTTGCTAATTCAAGAGCTGCATGTATTTTATATTTATAGGGAGCTTTGTCAAAGTTGATAATTTTGTTAAAAACAATTGAAGCCGAATCTTTTTTATCTTCAGCACTATACATTTGGCCTAAGACAAATAAATTTCTTGCTCCTTGCGCTCGATTACTCATCGATTCAGTGGCTTTCATCAGCGATTCTTTTGCCTTTTGAAGACTGTCTGACTGAACATAAGCCATTGCTAAAGTAGTATAACCTTCTTCTTTGATCTTTTGGGGTAAATCAGCTTCTTCCGAGTCTTTTATTTGAAGCAATAACTTCAATGATTCGATCGCAAATTCTTCATTATCATTTCTAATATTGGCTTTTGCTCTCCAAATTTTAGTTTCATTGATTAAATTCGCAAATGGATAGCTAGCAATAATATAATTAAAAGCCTCTATGGAGGGAATAAATCGTTGGTCATAATAACGCGCCTTTCCTAAGAGAAGGTATGCGTCGTCAATTTGACTGTTGCGTTCTTCACCATCAAAGTTCATTCCGTGTTTTTGGATTGCTTTCACAGCTTTTGCTTCTGCGACTTCAAATGGACTAGAGCTTTTCTTTTCGTTGTTTTTTGGAGAGCCAAACCCGCTGCCTATTCTCGAATTTAATTGACGAACGGTTATTTTTTCTTCTTCAAATTGAATGGGTTCTATAGGCAACTGGTTAAACCAATCATCTTTGTAAGTATCATGAAGCGCTTCAATGCCTTTGGCAAAAGATTCTTTACCATTAAACAAAACGTTGAACTTTGTATTCAAAGACTGCCAACTTCTACTGACAATTGTATTCTTTTTTGTACTACAAGCAGCAACAGTTAGAAAAAGAAAAATAAAAGCTATTATTTTTTGATTGTTTTTCACACAGGGATCTCTAAGTTAAATTTTATTTTTAAACAACTAAAAACTCTTAATTAAAACTAATAATTAGAGAATATAGTATGTATCAGTGTGTAAAAATACTAATAAATTAAGAATGCAAGTCTTATACCGAAAAATAGCTTTCTAATTCTTTCAAAGTTGCTGTTGAGGTTTCTATATCCTTCACTAATACCCCTTTGTCTAGAACTACAATCCTCTCGCAAACTTCGGTAATGTGTGTTAAATCGTGACTAGAAATTAAAACAGTAATTTCTTTATTTTCAGTTAATTTTTTAATAATGGTTTTTAATCTTATTTGTGTAGTAGGATCTAAATTGGCAAAAGGCTCATCTAAAACAATCACTTTTGGGTTTCCCATCATTGCAGCAATGATCCCTGCTTTTTTTTGATTTCCTTTACTCAAATCTCTTAAATATTTTTTCTTCCCAACGATTTCATCATTAAAAAACTCTTCAAACTGACTTAAAAATATTTTGACATCAGCTTTATTCATTCCTCTTAAATCTCCGATAAATTCAAAATATTCATCGGGAGTTAAGTAACCAATTAAGAAAGATTCATCAATAAAAGAACCTGTAAAATTTTTCCAAGATTCACTTTGGTTGACAACAATATCGTGGTTGGTAATTGCACCTGTAGTGGGTCTAATTAAATCTAATAAAATATTAAAATAGGTGGTTTTACCAGCGCCATTATTACCTACCAAACCAAAACTTTGTCCTCTGGGAATTTCCAAAGATTCTATATGTAACACTTCTGCTTTTCCGTATTTTTTTGAAAGTTGCTTAGTTTGTATCATTGTTTCCTAATTTTCTTGATTAAATGCGTGAATCATTACATATTTATTTGTAATGTATTTTTTTGTGATGGCTGCCATTAGTTTTTTGTGTAAAGCAATACCAATAAAACCCAAGGCAGCTATAGTTGCAGTTGCAATTTCAAAACTAATGAACCAGTTAATTAGTCCAAAAATCCCCATTGGTAGCAGCATTAAAGGGATCCCAATAATCCATTGTACAGCACCTGTCCCTTGAAAATTAAAGGCTGCTTTTTCTTCTAGATTTATTTTTTTTCTGTTAAAAGTTCCTCCATAAAGAATTACGTGTGAATTTACACCAACATTATAAATCATTGCAGCAAAATGAACTAACAAAACTTTCCATCCAAAATAAATATATGGAATTCCGAGTACAAAAAGAGCGACAACACTGATTGTCATAATTGTAAATTTTGATTTTAAATAACGTTCATACTTAAAATTTTGGCTCATCAACATATTGTAATAACCACTATCCCAAGCAGGAATAAATTGACCAAAGTTTATTAAAAATGTTCCTGTAGAAAAAACTCCCACGAACACATACATAAATTCCATGCCTTCATAAGCCGGATTTGGATAGAAAAAAAGACCATATAAAAGCCCCATAGCAATCATCCAAACGGACGATTTTGTTCGCTTATTTCTCCATATTAAACGAATATCGTTTTTAATAAATGGCGCTAAATCTCCTAAGCGTTCAATAAATGATAAATCTGTTGAATTTACTTCTTTGGTTTGTTCTGATATTAATGCATCTAGATAAACTTCATTTCTTAGTTGTCTATAGTTCATGGTATACAAACCAACGAATACAAACAAAAATAAAAGCGCTAGAAATGGATATTGATACACACGATCAAAACCTATCCCTATAAGACCTGGTAAATCAAACCAATTGAAGTACTGTATTAAATAACCCAAAATTAAAAAGACCAACAAACCTACAAAAACGGCATTGTTTTTATTGACTAAAAAGTTAAAGAAATTGATAGACTGAATTAATAGAATCATGGTAGCTAACCAGCCTAAAACCCCTGCAATATCATACCCTTCTAGTATTAAAACTACTGAAAATGGAACGTAAAAAAACAATCCCATTATATTGAAAAAAGAAAAGGATGATTTCATTAAAATAAAATGGACAATTTTACTTTTTTTAACTGGCAGAGTCAGCAATGGTTTTATATTCATTACTGGCAATTTTTGCATAATGTATCTGAAAATTAAATCGCCAACAATGACATACATTAAAAATGAATTTACCAAGACTAAAGGATCTTGTTCTGGGAATTGTTTTTTTAAAATCCAATAACCTCCAATACCAATTAGTAAAAAACAAATCGTAAAGTATAAACCAAAAAAACCAATAAGAATTTTAGCACCTAGACTTTTATTAAAGGAGGCGGAACGATAAAATTGCTTCCATTCTAGGTTTAAGAAATGTAAAGTCATAAAAATTTTTGGTTATAGTTGATACATTATAAGTAGAATACTCTTCGTTTTTGTTACAATTTTTTCACTAATTTATATTCTGGATGGGTTTCTTCTAACAATTCTTGGGCTTTTTCAGGCAACACGTAATTAACAACATTAAACAGAATAATTAATAAAGTAATTGTCCCTGAAAAGACGAGTTGCCAGAAGAATCCTGAATCTGAAAAATCTAGTCGTGAAGTGCTAACAATGTTGAAAAGATTAATGAAAACCAGGCCGGTATACCCATTTTTTGTTGATCCAATCATATCCTCTAGTAAAAAGAGTTTCTCATTATTTTCCTCTTTGACTTTGCGTTGTTTTCTTACTTTAAAAAGCATAACTATTTCTGCAATAACACCTATTGATAATGCTCCCAGAATAAAATAAGATGAAATAGGAAACTGTAATAAAATATAAACACTCATAAAAATTGTTATTGTAATCAGTAATTTAGGGAGCGTAAACCACTCTTTTACAAAGCGCCATATGATTTTCCAATAACGTTTATTCATTTGTTTTTGTTTGGCTGTAATTACGTCCATAAACCCAAAAACCCCAAATTTCTTAAACGATGTATCTCTAGCTTCTTCAAAAGAAATTTTTGGAGATGCTATCCAAATTCTTTCAATATCATTGGCCAAATGGTCTACCAATTCTGTTTGCACATCATAATGATACACATAGTGCTTTCTCGTAAATATGTAGAGTTCATTAATTTGATGTTCAGTTAATTTCATAGTCTATAAAAGATTACTCCAAACTAAATTTAGGGCATACCAACTCTTGCATTGTTTTTAAAAACTCTTGCATTTCCTCCAATTTATTGATAGTTTCTTTAGATCCAGTTTTAGTGAGTTTATAGTATTTACGGAATCGATTTCCCACTTTTACAACTTCTACATCTAACAGCTCATTTGCTTCTAATTTGTGCAGCGCTGGATATAATGCTCCTTCCGTAATATTGAGTTGACCTTTGGTAAGTTCTTTTACTTTTTGTGTAATTTCATATCCATACATTCTATCATTAGTTGCTAATAATTTTAAAATGATGGTTTGTAAAGAACCCTTGTATAGTCTTTGATTGCTCACCTAACAAATATATGCATAAATTTCTTAGGTATACGTGTCAAAGAACCCTAATTGAGTGCAAACTAGATTTTTAGGAAACAAGTCTTATTTATTTACTTCTAAAACTTCGGTAATAATTCTTTCTAATTCTGCTTTTGGTAATGCTCCGTTAGCCATTTGAGGTTTTCCATTCATTGGACAAAATAACATTGATGGAATACTTCTAATACCAAATGCTGCTGCTAATTCTTGCTCTTTTTCTGTATCTATTTTATAAATATCTATTTTTCCGTCATACTCCTCCGATAATTGCTCTAAAATTGGAGCTAACATTTTGCATGGACCACACCAATCTGCATAAAAATCTATCAATGCGGGACGTTTACCTTGAAATACCCAATCCTTGTTTTCTTCGAAATTAAATACTTTTTCTAAAAAAGTGGCTTTTGTTAATTTGGCTGTCATTATCATATGATTTGCAGACAAAAGTAGTTATTTTTTACTTTTTAAAATATCAAGCAAATAGTCGTTGACAATTAAATGTTAAAACACAGTAAACGACTAAAAATCTCATAAATAAATTCTAATTTTACGATTATATATTTAAAAACTCATGACAAATAAATTAATCTTTTTGAGCATATTTGCAAGTATACTATTGTTCTCATGTAATGAAAAAAACAATCAAACATTTACAGATTTGAAATATCCAAAAACAACAAAGAACCCTGTCATAGACACTCTTTTTAATGAAGTTATTGTAGATAATTACAGGTGGTTAGAAGATGATCGAAGCAAAGAAACAGCCGCTTGGGTAAACGCGGAAAATGAAGTAACATTTAAGTATTTAAATAAGATTCCGTATCGAGATCAGTTAAAGGCACGCTTGTCAGAATTATGGGACTACGAAAAAGTAGGAACTCCTTTCAAAGAAGGAGAGTATACCTATTTCTATAAAAATAAGGGCTTGCAAAATCAGTATGTTGTATATCGAAAAAAAGGAGATTCAGCACCAGAAATTTTTCTAGATCCCAATACTTTTTCTGAAGACGCTACAACCTCTTTAGGTTCTTTGAGTTTTTCTAGGGATGGAAAAACTGCTGCCTATGCAATTTCTGAAGGTGGATCTGATTGGCGAAAAATTATTGTCATGGATGCCGAATCCAAAAAAATTAAAGAGGACACATTAGTTGATGTGAAATTTTCAGGAATTTCCTGGTATAAAAATGAGGGCTTTTATTATTCTAGTTACGATAAACCCAAAGGAAGTGAGCTATCTTCAAAAACAGATCAGCATAAATTGTATTATCATAAATTGGGGACATTACAAAAAAATGATCCTGTTATTTTTGGTGAAAAATTATCTGAAAAACATAGATATGTTCGCGGCTATATAACCGAAGATAATCGATATTTAGTTATTTCTGCATCAACTTCCACCTCTGGGAATAAATTATTTATCAAAGATTTATCTCAAGAAAATTCAAAATTAAAAACAGTTGTAGGTCATTTTGATAGTGATACTTATATAATACAGAACACCCATACTAAGCTTTACTTGGTTACGAATCTCAATGCGCCGAATAAAAAATTGGTCACCGTAGATGCTGCTGATCCTTCCCAAGAAAATTGGAAAGATCTGATCCCAGAGACCCCACATGTATTAAGCTTGAATTCTGGAGGGGGGTATTTCTTTGCAGAATATATGGTTGATGCCATTTCCAAGGTATTTCAGTATGATTTTAATGGGAATTTAATTAGAGAAGTGCAATTGCCTGGCGTAGGATCTTCTAGTGGTTTTGGAGGGAAAAAGAAGGCAAAAGAACTTTATTTTTCTTTTACAAATTATAATACTCCCGGTTCGTTATATAAATTTAATCCAGCAGATGGTGCTTATGAAGTCTTTTGGAAGCCTTCTATCGATTTTAATATCGAGGGATATACAAGTAAACAAGTTTTTTACAGTTCGAAAGATGGGACCAAAGTGCCCATGATTATTACCCATAAGAAAGGAATTGTATTGGATGGAAACAATCCAACAATACTTTATGGTTACGGTGGTTTTAATATCAGTTTAACTCCCTCTTTTAGTATTGCTAATGCCGTTTGGATGGAGCAAGGAGGAGTTTATGCAGTTCCTAATTTACGAGGAGGAGGAGAGTATGGGAAAAAATGGCATGATGCAGGAACTCAAATGAAAAAGCAAAACGTTTTTGATGATTTTATTGCTGCTGCTGAATATTTAATTGAAAAGAACTATACCTCACCAGAGTATCTTGCTATCAGAGGAGGTTCTAACGGGGGCTTATTGGTTGGAGCAACCATGACGCAAAGACCCGAATTAATGAGAGTGGCTTTGCCTGCCGTTGGTGTTTTAGACATGTTGCGCTATCACACTTTTACAGCGGGTGCGGGTTGGGCATACGATTACGGAACAGCAGATGATAGTAAAGAGATGTTCGCTTATCTAAAGGGATATTCACCTGTACATAATGTAAAAAAAGGGGTAAAATATCCTGCAACTTTAATAACAACAGGTGATCATGACGATCGAGTGGTTCCTGCACACAGTTTTAAATTTGCGGCAGAATTGCAAGAAAAACAGTCAGGAGTCGCTCCAACGTTAATACGAATAGAAACAAACGCAGGGCATGGAGCTGGGACTCCTGTTGCAAAAACCATTGAGCAGTATTCAGATATTTTTGGATTTACGCTGTTTAATATGGGCTTAGATCAATTGCCTAATCCTCCAAAATCGAAAATAAAAAGCTAAAAGAAGAGAGACGTACCATTTTTTTACTCTTATCAAACCCAATAGAAATTCTATTTTTGTAAAATGTTAAAACTTAGGAATATTTCTTTTCAATACCAGCAGAAGAAATCTGTTTTAGAAGAGATTGATTTTTCTTTAGAGGAAGGAGAACATCTTTGTATCATGGGCGAAAGCGGTTGTGGAAAATCGACGCTACTAAAAGCTATTTATGGCTTATTAGACCTGAATAAAGGTGAAATATTTTGGAAAGAGGAACAAATTTTTGGTCCAAAACACCATTTAGTTCCAGGTTTTGAAAAATTTAAGTACGTTGCTCAAGATTTTGATTTGATGCCCTATATTTCTGTTGCAGAAAATATTCAAAAATTTTTATCCCGTTTTTATCCTGAGGAAAGTGAAACACGAACGGCAGAATTATTGGAAGTTATAGAAATGACTGCTTTTGCAAAGACAAAAGTTAAACATCTAAGCGGTGGTCAAAAACAACGTGTGGCTATTGCAAGAGCTCTGGCGAAAGAACCTGAACTATTATTATTAGATGAGCCTTTTGGACAAATAGACAACTTTAAAAAAAACTCTTTAAGAAGAAATTTATTCAGGTATTTAAAAGAAAAAAAGATTTCTTGTATTGTTGCTACTCACGATAAAAATGACGCGCTTTCTTTTGCAGACAAACTTTTAATCATAAAGAATAATAGGATCATTGCAAAAGGTTCTCCAAGAGAGATTTATAAAAATCCCAGAGAAAAATATATTGCTGCATTGTTTGATGATGTAAATGAGTTCACCATTAATAACGAAACTTTTTTATTATATCCCGATCAATTAATAATCACGAATCAATCAGCGATCATGGCAACTGTTGTAAATTCTTATTTTAAAGGGTCGTATTGGTTGATAGAAGCTACATTTGACAATCAAAAAGTATTTGTTATTCATTTCGAAGAAATTAAAAAACACACGGAGATTCATTTAAAAATTTCCGAAGAGGTCTGATTTTAGTTTACTTCAAAAGAGGTCTTTGTGTTTTCAATCTTAATCATATATTCCCCCTTGGGCAAGTAATAGATTCCATTTTTAGATTTTTTAAGAGGAACTTTTGTATGTTTTTTTAGGAATGCTTTTCTGCCCTTTGTTGAGAAAGAAAGATCATAAATAGCCTCATTAAACCCTTTTTCTACAGTTGTAGAAATCGAGTTGATTCTTGTTTTTTCATAAAAGATATCAAGGGTTATTTTTTTAGTTGAATTTACATACAAAGGAATCTTTAATTTAGGGGTCTTAACCTCCAGCCACTTGCTCCAAGAGCTCCCCCATGAGCTGCTTTTTTTGACGGATTTTATCTTAAAAAGATGAATGGATTTTTTTGCCAATGTATCTGAAAATAATTGTAGTGAACCAATATTAGCCTTGAACAAACTACGTCCGTGTGTGCCAATAATTAATTCTTTTGCCGAAGGCTGAATAACCAAATCATGGACTGCAACATTTGGCAAGTTTTTACTAAATGCTTCCCACGATTCTCCTCGATTAAAAGAAATATACAGCCCATTATCTGTTCCTACATATAGGATATTTTCGTTTTCAGAATCTTCTTTAATGACATTGACTGGTGAGGTTGGGATAGGGCTGCCAATATTTTTCCAAGTGCTTCCGAAATCATCAGAAACATAAATATAAGGTTTAAAATCATCGAATCTATAACCATTTAAAGTTGCATAAACACGTTCTTTTTTAAATTTTGACGCAATGATTCTAGAAACCCATAAATTTTGGGGTAATGTATTGGAAATTTGCTTCCAACTTCCTCCGCCATTTTTAGTCACGTTTATCAAACCATCGTCAGAGCCAACATATATTAATCCAAATTGAAAAGGGCTTTCAGAGATCGAAGTTATTGTTCCGTATGCAACATTTCCTTTTTTTCCACCATGGGTCAGATCTTCTGAAATAGTTTCCCAATCATCCCCTTTATTTAAAGATCTGTGTAATTTATTTCCGCCAAAATATAAAATATCTTGGTTGTGTTTAGATAAATGAATAGGGGTCTGCCAGTTAAATCTATAAGGGGTTTCTCCCAAAGGATGTTTGGGTTGAATGTATGTTTTTTTTGCGGTTGCTCTATCCAGTCTATAATAATTTCCAAATTGGTATCCTGTGTAGACAATATTAGGGTTTCTGTCATCTACTTGAACATGCATTCCGTCACCTCCCATAATTGATTGGTAAGGATTTTTACCCGACTGCTGCCAAGATTTATCAATTTTGGCATTGTTAGGAGCAACCCAGACACCGTTGTCTTGGAGACCTCCATATACATGATAGTTTTTTTGATTGTCTGCGTATACTGAGTAGAATTGTCCAACAGCAGGTTGGTTTAGCTTCATCCAGTTTTTTCCATCATCATAAGAGATGTTAATTCCACCGTCATTTCCGTCAATTAAATGCCCTTTTTTGTTTGGATTTACCCATAATGTTTGATGATCTGAATGAACATTTTCTTTACTGATAGAGGTGAAATTTTTACCTCCATCTTTCGATTTTAAAATAGGAACTCCTAAAATATATATGGCATTTTCATCTTGTAAATCAACTCTAATTTCTCCAAAATAATAGCCGTATGAAAAATAAACATCGTCTAAATATTCTTTATGTGTTTTTTCCCATGAAACCCCTCCATTGGAGGTTTTAAAAACCTCTGCGCCAATCACAGGAGTTTCAAATAATAACGAATTTGCATCCTCTAAATATTTTGCTAAATCTAGCGGCTTTACAGCACCAGACCGAACCATTTGTTTTATGTTTTCAGCACGATATTTTTCCTGAAATCCGTTTGTTTTTAGATAGGTGTTTAATTTCTTATCGGTTAGGCTTAAAAAGTGTTCTATGGACATGTTTTTAAAATCTTCTTTTGTCAATGTATTTGAAGCACTTTTTTTCTTTTCATTTTTTCTTCTAAATTGGTTGTCATGAAAAGCATATACGATATTTTCGTTAAAAACAGCCAGACCAATTCTACCCACTCCATTTCCTATTGGGATCCCACTGTTGTCTGAAATTTTTATCCAAGAATCTCCTCCATCGATACTTTTGTATATGCTAGAGTTTTTACCATCACCATCGAAATTCCACGCTTTACGATTTCTTTCCCATGAAGATGCATACATGATATTAAAATTCTCAGGAGCAAAAGCAATATCAATAATCCCAGTATTTTTATTTATAAATAATTTTTTAGACCAAGTTTTACCACCATCAATTGTTTTAAAGATACCTCTTTGGTCATTTGATGAATATAAATGACCAATGACCCCGACAACAACTTCATTGGGGTTATTAGGATTGATTAGAATTCTACTGATGTGGTGAGAATCTGTTAAACCCACATTGCTCCAAGTCTTTCCTCTGTTCGAAGATTTTAAAACTCCTATTCCGGCATAAGAGGAGCGAGAAGAGTTTTTCTCTCCGGTACCTACCCATATCGTTTCTGTATTCCAATCTACTGCAATATCTCCAATATTTTGTGTAGGGCTGTTGTCTAGGATTGGGGTAAAAGTTGTTCCGTTATTGTTGGTATACCATAAGCCACCAGATGCGTACCCAACATAGAACTCAGTTGGATTATTCGGGTTGACAGCAATGTCGGCTACGCGGCCACTCATTATAGTTGGCCCAATGTTTGTAAACGCTATATTTTTAACTAAAGAAGAATTTATCATTTGAGACTTTTTGTTTAAAGACTCTTTGATTGTAGCAGAATTTGTTGCGGTTTGTGCAATTATAATTGCTGAAAAAAAGCTGCATAAAAAAGTGAAAACAAATTTCATAAGAGAGATTAGATTGGTTCGATGAGATGAAATTACCACTTGTAACGCCAAAAAAAAAATTTTACCATAAAAATGACTTTAAAACTTTTGTAAATACTCAACTTAAAAGAGTGTATATTTGTTGTTAGAAACCGCTACAGAAAGCAAGTTTCTTAAAAGAACTTTATGACATTTTCAGATTTAGGTTTGTCCAGTGCTTTAGTAAAAGCTGTAGATGAAAAAGGATATACCAAACCATCACCCATTCAAGAAAAAGCAATTCCTCACATACTCAACCGTAAAGATATTTTAGCTTCTGCTCAAACAGGAACTGGAAAAACAGCAGGTTTTACCTTGCCTGTTTTACAGTATTTATCAGAAACAAAACACATAAAATACAGGCCTTTACGGGCTTTAGTTTTAACGCCTACAAGAGAGTTGGCTGCCCAGGTTTATGACAATATTAGAGAATATAGCAAGTATGTAAATGTCAAATCTGCTGTTATTTTTGGAGGAGTCAATGCGAAACCACAAATTGCCACTTTAAAAAAAGGAGTTGATATTTTGGTAGCAACTCCTGGTAGGTTATTGGATTTACACGATCGAAAAGCATTGTCTTTTAAAAGAATAGATGTTTTAATTCTAGATGAAGCTGATAGAATGTTAGACATGGGTTTTGTCAGAGATATTAATAAAATAATTAGTTTTATGCCTGAAAAACGTCAAAATTTGATGTTTTCAGCTACTTTTTCTAACGACATAAAAAAATTAGCCTCTGGAATTTTAAAAAATCCTGTTTCTGTAGCAACAGCGCCACAAAATTCAACGGCAAAAAAAGTAACTCACAAGGTTTATAAAGTTGATAAAAAGAAAAAAACAGCATTCACCATTAAGTTAGTAAAAGAGAATAATTGGAACCAAGTTTTAATTTTTACGAGAACAAAACACGGAGCCAACAAACTGACTAAAAAATTGATTCAAGCAGGAGTTTCTTCAGCAGCAATTCATGGAAATAAAAGTCAAGGAGCAAGAACCAAGGCTCTTAAAAACTTTAAAGATAATTCTATCAAAATTTTAGTAGCCACTGATATTGCAGCTCGGGGGTTAGACATCCCTTTATTACCCTATGTTATTAATTTTGAACTGCCAAATGTACCTGAAGATTATGTCCACAGAATTGGTAGGACGGGAAGAGCTGGAGCAGCAGGAGAAGCCATCTCTCTGGTCTGTAGTGAAGAAAGTGAATATCAAAGTGAAATAGAAAAGTTATTAAAAGAGAAACTAAACTCTACAATTGTTGCAGGTTTTGAGCCAACAGATACCGCACCTCCAAAAAGAGCCGCATCTCAAAGCAAAGGCTCTTTTTCTAAGAAAAATAAATCGAGAAATTCAAATTCATCTAGAGGAAGTAAATCAAAAAGATCGCCGCATTCTCATAACAATAAATCAGCAGTTAGTTCTCATGGGAGCGGAAGATCGGGAAGAGAAAAAAAGAAACGGTATTAAAAATAACTGAGTGATTTTGTGGCAATAGAAATATTGCTACCTTTGATTTTAAAACTCAGATACATATGAAATATCAGCCTATAAATTCTGCACTCTTTGTAAAGAATCGAAAAAATTTTGTTGGAAACATGAAGCCAAATAGCTTGGCTATTTTTAATTCTAATGATATTTATCCAATAAGTGCAGATAGTACCATGCCTTTTCAGCAACATAGAGATATTTTTTATTTATCGGGAGTAGACCAAGAGGAAAGTATTTTAATGTTGTTTCCAGACTGTCCCAATGAACACTTAAGAGAAGTGTTATTCTTAAAGGAAACAAGCGAGCATATTGCCGTATGGGAGGGTGAAAAACTAACCAAAGAGGCTGCTTTTGAAACTGCGGGTATTCGAACCGTTTATTGGTTGCAAGATCTAGAAAAAATCTTGTTTGAAATGACATCCTATTGCGATACTTTTTATATCAATACAAACGAACATTACAGAGCAAATACTGAGACTGAAACGCGAGAAGATCGTTTTACAAAATGGTTATTGGCAAAATATCCTGCGCATGCCGTTGCAAAAAGTAATCCTATATTACAGGCATTACGATCGGTAAAAGACCCAATTGAAATAGAGCTAATGCAACAAGCTTGTGATATAACAGAGAAAGGGTTTCGACGAATTTTAAATTTTATCAAACCGACTGTTTGGGAATATGAAATTGAGGCAGAATTAATTCATGAATTTGTAAAAAATCGCTCCAAAGGATTCGCATATACTCCAATAATTGCCTCAGGAAATAATGCAAACGTATTGCATTACATAGAAAATAATCAACAATGCAAAGCAGGCGATTTGATTTTGTTGGATGTGGCTGCTGAATATGCAAATTATGCCTCCGACTTGACGAGGACGGTCCCTATTTCGGGGAAATTTTCTGACAGACAAAAAGCCGTTTACAATGCTGTAAATCGGGTAAAAAAAGAAGCTACAAAAATGCTACTTCCAGGAACCATATGGAAAGAATATCATGTGGAGGTCGGAAAAGTAATGACTTCAGAATTGCTTAAATTAGGGCTGTTAGATAAAGCTGATATTCAAAATGAAGACAAAAATTGGCCTGCATATAAAAAATATTTCATGCACGGTACTTCCCATCACATTGGGCTAGACACTCATGATTATGGATTATTATATGAACCAATGAAAGCGAATAATGTATTTACTGTGGAGCCAGGGATTTATCTACCTAAAGAAGGTTTTGGAATTCGTTTAGAGGATGATGTGGTGATACAAGAAAACGGGGCTCCTTTTAATTTGATGAGAAATATCCCAATCGAAGCCGATGAAATTGAAGAGATTATGCTAGGATAAATTTCTTAATGGTATAAAGAGGAACTTATAGTCTCTTTTTATGTGAGGGAATGAATGAATTTAATGGTTTGATTGTTAAATATTTCTGGCTGTTCTACATTGACCACATGGCCACAATTATCAACGACAAATAGGGAAGAGGTAATGTGTTTTGCAACGATGTTTTTTATAGAGGGTAAAAACAAATGATCTTCAGAACCCATTAAATACAGTGTTGGAATTTTAATGTCCTTTGCTCTAAAAAAACGTAATAGTGGATTTATTTCTGCAGTTAGTTTGAACCAGCGAATAAATTCTTTTTGATACAATTTCTTAGCTTCATTCACAAATAATAATCGAGATTGCTTATGATTTTTCTTTGGCATAATAATGAAAGCAAAAAGTTTATAAAGCATCATATAAGGGACTACCGATTTAAAGATATTTCCAACTTTCATTAAAATTTGGGAGCGGAAGTTTAATTTAATAATTGCGCCACCCATGGTCATGCTTTGTACTAGTGCTGGTTTTTTTTCTGCTAAATTTCGAATGAGAATTGTTCCCAGAGAAATCCCTATAAAATGGGATTTTTTTATTTGTAAATGATCAATTACTTCAACAATATCATTGGTTATAGCGTCAAAAGTATATTTTGGATTGAACGAGTCTTTCAAGGTTGGCTTGCTCTCTCCATGACCACGCAAATCAAGAATCAGTACGTTAAAATGTTTTTTGAAATCACGTATTTGTTTGAACCAAATAGAGCTGCTGCCTCCTGCTCCATGAACAAAAGTTACCCAATTCGTTGAGGAGGTATGTTGGTATAAATAATAGTTTAGCAAAACAACATTTTTAAAAAATAAAAACAAAAATAACCTATTTAATTCTTATGAACGTAAAAAACTTGTGGATCAGTTTTAAAAAGTGGCTGTCTTTTTTGATTTTCTTATAATTTATTTTCAAAATAGAGTTAGTACTTTGTGTTGTTTTAGAGTATTAAAAACGAATCAAATAGTATCTTTGTTTCAATGGTTTTAAATTATAAAAACGCTTCTATTTTTTACACAGACACTGGCAAAGGAACTACCATTGTTTTATTACATGGTTTTTTAGAAAATGCTTCTATGTGGAATGAAATTGCTTCAGAACTTTCTAAAAGAAATAGGGTGGTTACCATTGATTTATTGGGGCACGGAAGCTCAGATTGTTTAGGCTATGTCCATTCTATGGAGTTGTTTGCGGAAGCTTTGGAAGCTGTATTAAAGCAGTTGAGAATTCGAAGATGTATATTGGTTGGTCATTCATTGGGAGGCTATGTAGCGTTGTCATTTGCAGAGAGAAACCTACAAAAAGTAAAAGGGTTGTGTTTGTTGAATTCAACTTCTAATGAAGACAGTCACGAACGAAAACAGTTGAGAACCAGAGCCAATGCAATGATTCAGAAGAACTTTACAAACTTGGTTAGAATGTCATTTACAAATTTGTTTAGTGAAACAAGCAGGGAAAAGTACGTTGATCAAATAAACAGGGCTTTAAACGAAGCACTACAGACCTCTGTTCAGGGCTATATTGCAGGACAAGAAGGCATGAAATTACGTCCAAACAGAAATCGTGTTTTGGCTGAAAATAATTTCAAAAAAATGATTATTATCGGGAAAAAAGACCCTGTTTTGGAGGTTCAAAAATTGACAGAAGAAGCTGAAAACACAAATTCAAAACTAATTGTTTTTCCTGATGGACACATGAGTCACATAGAAAATACAGAAGCATTAATTTGTGTTTTGAAAGATTTTACGAAAAGTTGTTAAGTTTTGTTATCAAGGCAATAAATTCTCACAAAACAATTGAAGAAATGATTATTTCAAGTTCTTTATGTTATAAATATTCTTGGGGTTATTCAATATTTAATAGATAATATGTCTTTTTCCCCCGTTGTAATAATACATACTTATTTGCAATCAAATCTGCTTTTGAAATGCTAAAATCTGCGGTAACCTTTTCTTTATTCACAGAAATTGCATTTTCTTTTAAAGCTCTCCTTGCCTCTCCATTTGAATTTAAAAAATTAGTTTTTGCCGCTAGTGCACCGATCATATCTAAGCCATTTTCAATGTCATTTATAGAAATTGTAGCTTGTGGGACTCCATCAAAAACATCTAAAAAAGTTTGTTCATCTAAAGCTTTTAAGTCAGAAGCTACTGATTTCCCAAACAATATATTAGATGCTTTTATCGCATTATCGTATGCCTCTTTTCCGTGAACTAATAAGGTGACTTCTTCTCCAATCTTCTTTTGTAATACTCGCAAGTGAGGCGCTTCGTTATGTTCTGAAATTAAAGTATTGATTTCTTTCTGATCAAGAAATGTAAAGATTTTAATATATTTTTCTGCATCTTTATCAGAGGCATTTAACCAATACTGGTAAAATTTATAAGGAGAGGTTCTTTTTGCGTCTAACCAAACATTTCCTCCTTCTGATTTTCCAAATTTTGAACCGTCAGATTTTGTAATTAAGGGACAGGTAATTGCATACCCTTTTCCACCACCAATTCTTCTAATCAGTTCTGTTCCAGTGGTGATATTTCCCCATTGATCAGAACCTCCCATTTGAATAGAAACCTTGTTTTTTTGAAACAAATGCAAGAAATCGTATCCTTGAACTAATTGATAAGTAAACTCTGTAAATGACATTCCGTCTTTTGATTCAGAACTAATCCTATTTTTAACAGAATCCTTTGCCATCATATAATTTACAGTAATGTGTTTCCCGACATCACGTATAAACTCTAGGAAAGAAAAATTCTTCATCCAATCGTAGTTATTTACCAATACTGCAGCATTTTCTGTGTTAGAAGTGAAATCTAGAAAGTGGCTTAATTGCTCTTTAATGGCTTCCTGATTGTGGCGTAAAGTTGGTTCGTCCAATAAATTGCGTTCAGAAGATTTTCCTGAAGGATCGCCAATCATACCTGTTGCACCCCCTACCAAAGCAATAGGTTTGTGACCACATCTTTGAAAATGGGCTAACAACATGATAGGGACTAGGTTTCCGATGTGTAAAGAATCTGAAGTAGGGTCAAAACCTATATAGGCACTTCTCATTTTTTCTAACAAGTGTTCCTCAGTTGTTGGCATATGATCATGCAACATCCCCCTCCATTTTAATTCTTCAATAAAATTCTTCATTGTATACAGTTTATCAAACAACAAATATAAGTTTATCGAGTAAAATATACTAAATTCGTGGTATGATTTTAGTTACTGGAGCTACCGGGTTTGTTGGGGCTCATTTATTGTGTCAATTGGTCCAAACGAATGAGCCTGTGCGAGCAATTTATCGTTCAGAAAATACGATTGAAAACGTTCGGAAAGTTTTTTCTTTATATGGCTTAAATGTTTCACTAATTGCTAAGATAGAGTGGTTTAAGGCAGATATTACCGACGTCCCTTCTATGATCCCCGCTTTTTTAGGCGTTAAAAAAGTATATCATTGCGCGGCTTTTATTTCTTTTAATCCAAAAGATTATAGAGCGATGCGAAAAGTAAATATTCACGGAACAGCCATCATCGTAAATCTTTCTATTGATGCAAAAGTTGATAAAATCTGTTTTGTTAGCTCTATAGCGTCTATTGGAAACTCTGTTAATGAAGGGTTGTTAACAGAAGAAAATCAATGGAATCCACAAGAGGATAACAGCGGGTATTCAATTACTAAATTTGGTGCTGAAATGGAAGTATGGCGAGCTAGTCAGGAGGGAGTTGATGTGGTGATTGTCAATCCAGGGGTTATTCTTGGAGGTGGTTTTTGGAATTCTAGTTCAGGAAAATTATTTACAAAAGTTTATAACGGGTTTAAATATTATACAGAGGGAATCACAGGTTTTGTAGGAGTTACAGATGTTGTAAAAACAATGGTTCAACTTACAAATTCGACCATTAAAAATGAGCGATTTATTTTAGTTTCTGAAAACAAATCGTACAAAGAAGTTCTCTTTTTAATTGCAGATGCGCTTGATAAAAAACGCCCTCATAAAAAAGTTTATCGATGGCAAATGGAATTTTTGTGGAGAATTTCTAGCTTTTTATCGATCATCACAAGGAAAGAGCCCTTACTTAGCAAGTATGCAGCAAAATCAGCAAACAGTACTTCTTTGTATACGTCAAAAAAAATCAAAGAAACCCTTTCTTCAAAATTTCAAACAATCGAAGAGGTTGTTAAAGATGTTTCAGAAAATTACCCTACCGCTGTTTCTTAGAAATTGGGGCATCTTTACGCTGTTTGTTTAATGTATTCAAAGAGTCTTTTTTAATCGAGTCTAACGCTGCTTTTAATTTACTGAGGGTTTTTTTTCTTTTTTCGAGAGTTGTTTTTGCATTGGAAAATATTTCCTCATAGACATCTATGTTTGTCATATAGTAATAATTACTATTTTGAAAACGACTGCTATCAATCTTATAAACCTCATAAACAAAAGGCATGTAATTAATTTTTGTTTGTTTGTTTTTATTTTTTGTGAATTTGGCAGAAGAGGCAATCATCATATCTTGAATCAAAAGGCTCATGGTGTCTTTTGGGATGAGGTCTTTTGGTTTTTCAAAAATGGTATTACTAGTGCATGAAAATATCAAAAACAAGACAAATACGTAATGAGTGTTTTTCATTTTATCTATTAAAAGTTAGTCTTTTCCCTTTTGTTTTTTCATTGAATACTCCTCGATGATACATAAGGGTTCCGTTTACAAAAGTATGAGTTATTGTAGAAGAAAAAGTAGTCCCTTCAAAAGGAGACCAGCCACATTTGTACAGAAGGTTTTCTTTAGAAACCGTTTGTGACTTGTTGGGGTCTATCAAAACCAAATCTGCATAGTACCCCTCTTTTATGAAGCCGCGTTTTTCAATTTGAAATAATATTGCAGGATTATGACTCATTTTTTCTACAGCTTTTTCAATAGAAATAACCCCTTCTTTTACTTTTTCTAAAATAGCGGTTACTGCATGTTGAACAAGGGGTCCTCCACTTGGTGCTTTGGTATATACATTGTTTTTTTCTTCTAAAGTGTGCGGCGCGTGATCGGTAGCTAACACATCAATTCGATCATCTAAAAGAGCCTTCCATAAACCCTGTCTGTCTTCTGCTGTTTTAACAGCAGGGTTCCATTTTATGTGGGTTCCTTTTTCTTGATAATCTTCATCGCTAAACCATAAATGATGTATGCAAACTTCTGCCGTGATTTGTTTTTCTTCTAGCGGGATGTCATTTCTAAAAAGAGCCGTTTCTTTTGCGGTTGATAGATGAAAGATATGCAGTCTTGCCCCTGTTTTTTTGGCGAGCTCTATTGCTTTAGAGGAAGAGAGATAACAAGCCTCTTCGCTTCTAATCATTGGATGATATTTGATGGGAATATCATCACCATATTTATCGGTGTATTTTTTGGTGTTTTCTCGGATTGTTGTTTCGTCTTCACAATGAACAGAAATGATCATTTTTGTAGAAGAAAAAATGTTCTCTAAAACAGCTTCATTATCAACCAACATATTCCCTGTAGAAGATCCTAAAAATAATTTAATCCCTGCAACTTTTTTGGGATCTGTTTTTAGCAATTCTTCTAAGTTGTCATTGGTTCCTCCAAACATAAATGAGTAGTTTGCATAGGAGTCTTTTGCAGCGATTGAAAACTTATCTTCCAACAACTCTTGAGTGGTTGCCTGTGGAACGGTATTTGGCATTTCTATAAATGTCGTGATTCCTCCCGCGACAGCAGCTTTACTCTCGGTTGCAATGGTTGCTTTATGTGTTAAGCCCGGCTCTCTAAAATGCACTTGATCGTCAATAAAACCAGGAATTAAAAAAGCTCCATTTGCATCGATTATTTGTGTTTCCTTAGGGGCTTTTATATCTGATGAAATTTCTTTTATGATTTCATTTTCAATAAGAACATCTCCCAAAAAGGTGTTGTTTTCATTTACTATTCTTGCCTTTTTTATTAAAGTTAATGTGCTCATATTTTAAATATCTATTCTCATGTTTACCAAGCTTTTTGAAAATCCAAAATGCTCGTATGCTTTAATCGCGGATGTATTATTACTATAGACGTCTAGCCTTAATTCTTTGAGGTTTTTTTGGGTTGCCCAATCTTTCAAGGACTCCAAAATTAAGCTGCTAATTTTTTTTCCTCTAAATAATTCTTTTACATAAATAAAACCTATGTAACCATGTTGCTGGTTTTTATGATAATGCTTGGATTTTTCTATTCTTACATATCCTGAGGCAATTATTTCTTCGTTAAAAACAGCAACTGTTAGATGGGCATCTCGACTCGTAATCATTTTAGGGATGTCGTAATATGTTAGGGGGCCATTTTTTAAAAAAGGGTCCAACGGTCTTTCTGCCTTGATGACCCCTTGCTCAAACTCCAAGAGCGTTTTTAAGTCATTTAAATTAGCCTTTCTGACATAAATTGGATTCATGGGTAATTTATTTTGGCAATCCCTTTAATTTCATTTTGATCACTCCAAACAGTGCTTCAGAAACAATACTGCTGCTCATTTTTGAGCTTCCTACAACCCTGTCTGTAAAAACAACAGAGACTTCTTTGATGTTAAAACCATGTCTCCAAGCTTTAAATTTCATTTCTATTTGAAAAGCATATCCAATAAATTTTATTTTATCTAATTGAATTGTTTCTAGGACCTGTCTTTTCCAGCAGACAAAACCCGCAGTCGTATCAAAAAGAGGAATTCTAGTGATCAAACGAACGTATTTAGAAGCAAAATAAGAGAGTAACAACCTTTTTATGTCCCAATTGACAACATTTACTTGATTGTTTACATAACGGGAACCAACAGAGACGTCATTCCCCTCTTTTTTACAAGCATTGTACAAATGAATTAAATCTTTTGGATTGTGAGAAAAGTCTGCATCCATTTCTATGACATACTCATATTTTTTTGCAATTGCCCATTTAAACCCGTGAATGTATGCTGTTCCCAGTCCATTTTTATCGTCTCTTTTTTCTAAAAAAAGTCGATTCGGGAATTCTAAAATTAAGTCCTCTACGATTTTCCATGTCCCATCTGGAGAGTTGTCGTCAACGATCAAGATATCGAACTCTTTTTTTTGGTTAAAGGTCGTTCTAATGATCGCTTCTATGTTTTCTTTTTCGTTATAGGTCGGAATAATGACTAACGCGTCTGACATAAATAAAATTTTCATCAACTAAGTAAGCAAATATACGTTATTTAATCACTAATTTTGTACGAATCTTATCAAAACCAAAAAACGTGCAAGCAATTGAAAAAACACTCATTGATACGAATTGGATCACTTTATTATTCCTGTTCCTTTTCACCTGTGTTTTTCTTTTAAAAGGATTGAGTCACACAAGATTAAAAGGAACAGTATCTTCTTTTGTAAACAACACTTTTGTCAAAGCTGAAGTTGAAGAAAAAACATCTTTTTTTAGTTTATTTCAGTGTATAATTTTTGTTTTTACGATGTCCGTTTTATCATTAGTCATGTATAAGGTATTGTTGTTTTATGACTTTTGGAAGTCTCAAGACTTTTCAAATTACATAAAAGTTTTGAGTATTGTTTCTTCTTATTTTTTGATAAAACGGGCCATTGAATTTGTGTTTTCATACTTATTTGTCATACAGAAACAGGTTCGTTTTTTTATAATTTCTAAGGCTATTTATCTCTATTCTACTGCATTTTTTTTACTAATTTCCCTTGTTTTAGTTCAATATTCGCAATTAAACATTCCTTTTTTAATTTATTTTTCAATATTTGTTTTTTCTGTACGTTTTCTATTACATGTCATTATTAATAAAAAGCTGGTTTTTAGTGAGTTGTTTTATTTTATTTTGTACCTTTGCGCCTTTGAAATAGCACCGCTATTCATACTGTTTAAATGGATGTTTTAACTAGAAAAAGAAAACAAATGAAAGTGAAAACAATTTTAGTATCGCAACCCAAGCCAAAGACAGAAACATCTCCGTATTTTGAGTTATCTGAAAAGCAAAAAGTAAAAATTGATTTTAGATCTTTTATTCATGTAGAAGGGATTAGCGTCAAAGAGGTTAGGGGAGAAAAAGTTGATCTAAATGATTTTACTGCGATTATTTTAACAAGTAGAAATGCTGTTGATCACTTCTTTAGGATTGCAGAAGAAATGCGTTTTAAAGTGCCAGATTCAATGAAGTACTTTTGTCAGTCAGAAGCTGTGGCCTATTACTTGCAGAAATATGTGGTGTATAGAAAACGTAAAATATACGTGGGTACACGAACCTTTCCTGATTTGATAAAGCTAATTAAGAAGCATAAAAACGAAACTTTTTTATTGCCAAGTTCAGACAAATTAAAGCCATTAATTCCAAGAGAACTAGATGGTTTAGGGGTCAAATGGACGCGATTGGATTTGTACAGAACTGTTGTGAGTGATTTGTCTGATTTAGAAAATGTTTTTTATGATGTATTGGTCTTTTTTAGTCCTTCAGGAATAGAATCATTATTGAAGAACTTCCCTAATTTCAAACAAAATGAAACAAGAATTGCCGTTTTTGGAAACTCTACCGTCAGAGCCGCAACGGAAGCTGGATTAAAGTGCGATATTACTGCGCCCTCTCCGGAAACACCATCTATGACAATGGCTTTAGATAAGTACATTAAAGAGGTAAATAAAAAATAAGATCTCAAAATTTATAAAAAAAAACCGAACATTTTTGTTCGGTTTTTTTATGCAAATAAAGTTGCAAAAGCTTCTTCAATCTTACCAACTAAGATCAATTTGATATTGTGATTTACAGATGAAATTTTGTTGTATTTTGATACGACAAGTGTTTTATAACCTAGTTTTTCTGCCTCTATAATTCGTTGATCTATTCTTGAAACAGGTCTTATTTCTCCAGCCAAACCAACTTCTGCCGCAAAACAAACACTTGGGTTGATTGCAATATCTTGGTTAGAGGATAAAATAGCCGCAACAACAGCGAGGTCAATTGCCGGGTCATCCACATTGATGCCTCCAGTAATATTTAAAAAGACATCTTTAGCCCCTAATTTAAAACCAGCTCTTTTTTCTAAAACAGCTAAAATCATGTTCAGTCTTTTCAGATTGTATCCGGTTGTAGAACGCTGGGGAGTTCCATATACTGCTGTAGAGACTAAGGCTTGAATTTCGATCATTAAAGGCCTAATTCCTTCCAGAGTTGATGCGATTGCTGTTCCGCTTAAATCTGAATCTTTTTTGGAAATTAAAATTTCAGATGGATTTGAAATTTCTCTTAATCCAGACGAAAGCATTTCGTAAATACCTAATTCTGAGGTTGTCCCAAATCTATTTTTTTGTGAACGCACAATTCTATAGGTGTGATTTCTGTCGCCTTCAAATTGTAAAACAACATCTACCATATGTTCTAAAATTTTAGGACCAGCAATGTTTCCATCCTTATTAATATGCCCAATTAATAAGACAGGGGTTGCGGTTTCTTTGGCAAATTTTATTAGTTCTGCAGCAGTTTCTCTGATTTGAGAAATACTTCCCGGGGAAGCTTCTATCGTATTTGTATGGAGTGTTTGTATAGAGTCTATTACCAACACTTCTGGATTTATGTCTTCAATATTTTTAAAAATTTGTTGTGTATTTGTTTCCGTTAAAATGAGACAATTTGAAGTTTTTGAAGATAACCTTTCTGCTCTCATTTTAATTTGAGATTGACTCTCCTCACCAGAAACATACAAGACTTTTTGAGCAATGTTTAGAGCTATTTGTAATAATAAAGTTGATTTGCCAATCCCTGGTTCACCTCCCAAAAGGGTTACAGATCCTTTCACCAAACCACCCCCTAAAACAGTATCTAATTCTTTGTTATTGGTCATAATCCTCTCTTCAGAGTTTGTCTGAATGTCGGAAATTTTCAACGGTTTATTTATATTTTTTTTTGCTGTTTTAGCTTGTTTCCATGAACGTTTTTCTTCTTTCTGCACTACTTCTTCCACAATTGTATTCCATTCTTTACAAGCACCACATTGCCCAACCCATTTTGCATGCTGAGTCCCACAGTTTTGACAGATAAAAGTTGTTTTGATTTTCGCCATAGAATAGGTTTGAAAGATTCAAAGTTACAAGTTTCACAGCGATATTAAAATTAGTCTTTTAAAATTTTTTACAACAATGACAGGTCAACTAATTTTCACATATGGACCCTATCCATTTAAGGGGTTGTTTTCAAATCGCAATCAATCACTTTGTTTTATTGTATATAGGAAGAAATAGAAAAGCCAGTCCTCCAAAAACGATGATCATAGCCGTTTGTGCAGTCCACATAATCCATCCAAAAGCAGTTGCGGGATCAGAGGGAACGTCAAATAAGGCTAAGGCACCAGCAACGGCAATTGGATATAGGCCAATTCCTCCATTGGTTGCTGCAATTGAAAATCCACCAGCAATAAATCCAATTAAAATTCCTCCTAAGGGAACTTCCAGTCCATTAATTGCAGGGATTGTTGCCCAAAACATGGCGATATACATTAGCCAAATAAAAAGGGTGTGAAAGATGAAAGCCCATTTGTTTTTCATTTTAAAAATACTTGTAGCCCCCTCTACCAAACCAGTAATAAAGGTTTTGATTTTTAATAAAAATCCTGAGGTAGCTTTTTTTACAAAAAAAGAAAAAATGTAACATATGATTACGAAAAGAACCAGGCTTATAATAATCTTGTTTGGATTAAAATTTGTGGTCAGGAGTTTATAGATAAAATCAAATTGAACAAAAAGAGTAATGATGATAATACATAGCATCATAATTAAATCTGCAATTCTTTCTGCGACAATCGTTCCAAACCCCTTTTCGAATGGGATTTGTTCGTAATTTGTTAGGACAAACGCTCTAGAGACTTCTCCTGCTCTTGGCACGGCTAGGTTTACCAAGTAGCCTACTAAAACGGCTAAAACACTGTTTGTAAATCTTGGTTGGAAACCCATAGGCTCCAGCATGAATTTCCATCTGTAAGCTCTGGAAAGATGGCTTAGAATTCCAAAAAATAATCCAAGGGAAATCCAGCCATAATTCGCTTCTTTAAAATATCCAACCAGAACAATGAGAGAGATTTTAGAAAGAGAATACCAAACTAATGCGGCTCCAAAAAAAAGAGGTAGTATTGTTTTTAAAATTTTTTTTGTGGAAAAAATCACTAGGTAAGGGTATTGTCTTTTTCGTTTGGAAAAACCAAAGAAGGTTTAAAGTTTTTGGCTTCTTCAAAATCCATAAATCCATAAACGATTAAAATTAATACATCACCCACTGCAACTCTTCTTGCAGCAGCTCCGTTTAAAGTAACTTCCCCACTTCCGCGAGGTCCTGGAATGGCATAGGTTTCTAAACGCTCTCCATTATTGTTATTTACAATTTGAACACGTTCTCCTTCAATAATATTGGCGGCATCCATTAAATCTTCATCAATGGTAATGCTCCCTATATAATTTAAATCTGCACCCGTAACTTTTACACGATGGATTTTAGATTTTACAACTTGTACTAGCATGAGGCAAAAATAGGAATTTTTTGGTTAATCATTTTGTATTTGAATGTTGTCAATTAATCGAATTTCTCCTGCAAATACTGCAATAAAAGCCCGGTATTTTTTATCAGATTCATTGCTTTCAGCACTTTCTAATGTTTTTTCATCAGCAATTGTAAAATATTCCAACTCCAAAAAAGTATTTTTTTTAAATTCGTTTTCAACCCACTCAGTTGCTTTGGTCGCATTTTTCACATTAAACTTATCACGAACCTCCTTAAGAGTTTTATAAATAAAAGGAGCTGCAGTTCGGTGTTCTTTCGATAATCTGACGTTTCTAGAACTCATTGCCAAACCATCGGCCTCTCTAAAAATAGGACAGCCTTTAATTTTCGTATTCAGATGGTATTTTTTAACCATTTTTTTAATGATTTGTAACTGTTGAAAATCCTTTTGACCAAAATAAGCGATGTCAGGATTGATAATTTCAAAAAAAGCTTTTACAACCGTTGCAACTCCATCAAAATGACCCTTTCGAAATTTCCCTTCCATTTGATCTTCTAGGCCCTCAAAGTCGAATTTTTCTGAAGCTATGTTATTGTTATAAATTTCTTCTGCAGAGGGAAGAAATAAAACATCACAAAAAACACGATTTAATAGTTGGGTGTCATTTTCTATAGTCTTTGGATACTTTGCAAAATCCGATGTATTGTTAAATTGTGTAGGGTTAATAAAGATACTGACAACAACCAGGTCATTTTTTTTCTTTGCTTCTTGGATCAAAGATAAATGGCCTTTATGAAGTGCTCCCATGGTAGGGATAAATCCAATGGTCTTATTTTGTTGATTTTGAGCTGTTAAATAAGATTTTATTTCTTTTTTAGTCTTAAAAATGTTCATTCAAAAAAATTAAGTAAAGTCTGCAAACTTACCATTTTAACATGATATTAGCATAAAAATTTGTATTTTTGCACATCTTATAAAAGAGTTTGATTTAATGAAGGACAAGAGAATATTATTTGTTTCCTCGGAAGTAGTTCCCTATTTACCTGAAACAGAGCTATCATCAACAGCCTTTAATGTTGCGAAGAACGCACATTCTAAGGGAGTACAAACAAGAATTTTTACACCTAGGTTTGGCGTAATCAATGAGCGAAGACATCAATTACACGAAGTAATTCGCTTGTCTGGAATGAATCTCGTTGTCAATGACATGGATATGCCGTTGATTATAAAAGTAGCGTCTATCCCCAAGGAAAGGATGCAAGTGTACTTTATAGACAACGAAGAATACTTTAAAAGAAAAGCGGTGTTTACAGACGAAGATGGGAACTTGTTCTCAGACAATGACGAACGTGCAATTTTCTTTGCAAAAGGAGTTATTGAAACTGTAAAGAAACTCAACTGGGCTCCAGATATTATTCATGTTCACGGTTGGATGGCATCTTTATTACCTCTTTATCTAAAAGAATTTTACAAAGAAGAACCGTTGTTTACAGAAAGTAAAATTATAACTTCTTTATACGATAATAGTTTTGAAGGGAACTTAAATGAAACACTGGCAGATAAGATAAAGTTTGACCATATTAGTGAGGAAAAAATCACCACAATACAGACGCCAAATTTTACAAACATCTTAAAAAGTGCCATAGAAAATTCAGATGCAATTATTCATGGTAGTGAAACAATTTCAGAAGAACTTTCTTCTTTTTTAGAAGAAAAAGAAATCCCTGTTTTAGAATATCAATCTGAAGACTTAAAAGAAAGTTATTTAAATTTTTATGCTGATTTAATTGCAGCGAATTAATTGTTATATAGTGAGAAAATTTTTTCAAAAAAGCCCTTATATTGCTGCTATAGTAGTGATGTTCTCTACTCTTCTGTCATGTGAAAAAGACTTCGTAGATATAGATTCAAATGTGATTAGAAATACGGCATTTTCAACAGGTTCTGTGCTTGTAAACGCTCGAGTTGAAAATAGTCCTGTCACAAATGTTGTTACAAGTAACTTTACCATTTCTGATGCGCCAGAGTATTTGCTAGGAGTGCATGCAAGCGATGAGTACGAAAAAATTGAAGCGTCCATTATTTCTCAGATTGCCATAGATTCAAATTTAAAACGTTCTGCTTATGACTCAGATTCAACAATAGTGGTGACGACCATAGATACTGTTTTTGTTAGAATGCCATACCGAGTCACATTAAATGATGAAGGGACGGCCTATGAGTTGGATTCCATAATTGGAAACCAATCCAAAGCGTTTAATTTAAATATATACCAGTCAAGTACCTACTTAAGTAGATTGAATCCATCAGACCCCTCTAAGTTACATAGTTATAGTTCAGATCATGTATTTGAAAAACAATTGCCTCTAACAGTTTTAAATGCTTCGAATGATTTTCAGTTTACTCCACAAGCAGCAACAGACACAGTAAGGGTTAAAAGATGGTTAAGCGATCAAAAGACACCTGTTAAAACAGACATCGTTACTTATACAAGTTCAAGTTCTTCCTCCATCCCCCTTCCTTTTGGTTTCGTTCCCTTAAAAGAAGATGTTTTTAACGAGCTCTTTTTAAAGAAATATGGTTCTGCAGAATTTGCATCCCAAGAGGCGTTTAATAATTACTTTAGAGGCCTTATTTTAGAAGCATCAGGAAACGATGGTTCTTTGATTTCTTTTGATTTTAATGGTTCAGTCAAACCATCGATAGAAGTATATTATACAAACTTAGTTTCTTCTAAAAAAGACGGTGCTGCTATTGATACGATCTATAAAAATGATAGTTTTTTGTTGTCGGGAATCAAAGCAAGTACCTACAAAATGGAAGAGAAAATCTATCCTGTAAATAACGAAGTAAAAATACAAGGTGCTGCAGGAAGTGAAGCAAAAATAACCCTCTTCGAAGCCGACGAATTAGCAGCCTTGAGAGATCAGAACTTACTTGTAAATGACGCCTCATTGACTTTCTATATCAATCAGTCTGCAGATAATTCAGCCCTACCGTATCAACTTTTCTTGTACAAGAGTGATGAGGAGGGAGCGAATCCAGTTCAGAGTTATATAAAAGACATATACACAGAAGGTCCTGCTGTTTTTGGTGGCTTGTTAGAAAGAGATAGTGATGGAAATCCAGAAAAATATACCTTTAAAATTACAGATTACGTATCAGATATTTTAAGTGGCGAAACCGATTACTCTCCTAGTTTAAAATTAAAAACGATCAATAGAACCGATTTAAAAATTTTACAAGACAGAGATACTACTTTTACAAATTACAATTGGAATCCCAAAGCAGTTACTATTTTTAACCATCACACAGATAATGGAGCTAAAAAAGTAATGTTTAAGATTTCCTACTCTGAGCAACAAGATTAAAAATTAGAAAAAGAAATAACTATGTGTGGAATTGCAGGATATATTGGTTATAGAGATGCTTATCCAATAGTAATAAACGGATTAAAAAGATTGGAATACAGAGGCTACGACAGCTCTGGTGTAATGTTACATGACGGCGAAGAAATTCATCTTTCCAAAACCAAAGGGAAGGTCTCTGATTTAGAGCTTATTACCAACAAAGAAGAAATAAGAAAAAAAGGACAGATAGGAATTGGACATACCCGTTGGGCTACTCATGGAGTTCCAAACGATGTCAATTCTCATCCACACTTATCTCAATCTGGAGAATTAGCCATCGTACACAATGGAATTATAGAAAATTATGATTCCTTAAGAAAAGAATTGATTTCTAGAGGCTATGATTTTAAAAGTGATACCGATACAGAAATTCTTGTAAATTTAATAGAAGAAGTAAAGAAAAACGAGGGCTGTAAGTTGGGGAAGGCGGTTCAACTGACATTAACCAGCGTTATTGGGGCTTATGCAATTGCTGTCTTTGATAAAACAAAACCAGATGAATTGGTTGTTGCACGTTTAGGAAGTCCTATTGCTATTGGTATAGGGAAAGAAAATAAAGAGTTTTTTGTGGCTTCAGATGCATCTCCATTTATAGAATATACCAAAGATGCGATTTACATCGAAGATGAAGAAATGGCGATCATAAAACTTGGAGAACAAGTTCAAGTTCGTAAAATTCAGAATGACGCTCTTGTCACTCCCAATGTTTTAGAATTACAAATGAGTCTAGAGCAAATAGAAAAAGGGGGCTATGATCACTTCATGATCAAAGAAATTCACGAACAACCCAAAGCAATCATAGATACATACAGAGGTCGAATGTTACCCGATCAAGGCATGATTAAAATGTCTGGAATTGATGATCATCTTTCAAAGTTTTTAAATGCAGATAGAATTATTATCATTGCTTGTGGAACTTCTTGGCACGCAGGATTGGTTGGAGAATATTTACTTGAAGAGTTTGTAAGAATTCCTGTTGAGGTAGAATATGCTTCAGAATTTAGGTATAGAAACCCTGTAATAACATCGAAAGACATTGTCATTGCTATTTCTCAATCTGGTGAAACGGCAGACACTCTAGCGGCCATCAAATTGGCAAAGTCCAAAGGGGCCTTTGTTTTTGGAGTTTGTAATGTAGTGGGTTCGTCTATTGCAAGAGAAACACATGCAGGATCCTACACACACGCGGGACCAGAAATTGGAGTAGCTTCAACAAAAGCATTTACAACACAAATTACAGTACTTTCTTTGATTGCATTAAAATTAGCAAAAGAAAAAGGGACCTTTTCAACATCGAAGTTTCAAAACTATTTGAGGGCATTGGAATTGATCCCAAACCAAGTAGAACAATTGTTAAACATTGATGCTACCGTAAAAGAGATTGCAGCGGTGTATAAAGATGCTAAAAATTGCTTGTATTTAGGAAGAGGGTTTAATTTCCCAGTAGCTTTAGAAGGCGCTTTAAAGTTAAAAGAGATTTCTTATATTCATGCAGAAGGTTACCCTGCAGCTGAAATGAAACACGGTCCTATTGCTTTGATAGACGAAAATATGCCAATTTTTGTGATTGCAACAAATAAAGGTCATTACGAAAAAGTAGTGAGTAATATTCAGGAAATAAAATCTAGATCAGGGAAGATCATTGCGGTTGTTACTGAAGGAGATATACAGGTAAAAGAAATTGCAGATCATGTAATAGAAATACCAGAGACAGAGGAAGCATTCACTCCTTTATTAACTACCATTCCTTTTCAACTGTTGTCCTATCATATCGCAGTAATGCTGGATAAAAATGTAGATCAACCCAGAAATTTAGCGAAATCTGTTACGGTGGAGTAGGATTAAGTGTTCGTTATTCTTACCTCACAATTACACACATAACATTTACAATATCAGTTACAGTCACTAACTTATGTAAACGATATCTGAATCTATTTAAAAATCATACACAAAATTATTTGGTTTATAAAATAAACTAGTTTATATTTGTTTGATTTTAAAAATTAATAATAGATGAATACTTCTGAAGAACAAATTGAATTGATTAGTAAAATGATCAACAACACAAAAGAAAATCTAAAACCCCTGAGTGTAAATTTTATATTTTGGGGAGGCTTGATTGTTGGAATGAGTTTGATACATTATATTTTCCCTCAATGGATTCAAGCTACCCAATACTCGTCATTATTATTTTGGACCGTGATTCCAGTAATAGGGATGATTCTCACGGTGTTTTATAATATAAAAAACAGAAAAACAATTGGGTATGAAACGCACCTTGCTAGGGTAATAAAAATTATTTGGGGTGTATTTAATATATCCTGGTTGTTAATCGTGCCAATTTCACTTTTAAAAGGGGTCAGTCCGGTACCTGATATTTTATTCCTATTAAGTACTGCCTTATTAATCACAGGATTGATTATAAAATTTAGACCCATCCTAATTGGAGGCTTATTGTTAATGTTATTTACAGTGTACATAAATTACAACTCTGATATTAATTTTTTATTAGTCAATATCATCGGAGTTTCATTAGGAATGTTAATTCCAGGAATCACACTTTATATATCGAAATTTGATGAATAAATCAATAGACAAATTATTATTCAATCCAATTAGATTAAAAATTATTTCAACTTTAATTAAAACGAGCGAATGCGATTTTAAACATTTGAGAAAGGTGACAGAATCTACTCAAGGGAATTTAAGCATACAATTGAAAAAGTTGAAGGAAAATAATTATATCAATATTGAAAAATCGTTCAAGAATAATTACCCCCAAACTACTTGTTCAATTACTAAAAAAGGGAAAAGAAAATTTGAGGAATTTTTTGAAACAATTTTAACGTATAAGAAATAAGGAACCTATCTCTTATCGTGAATTTTTGTGTGATTCCCATCATTCCAAATCGTAAGAATATCTGTAGCAACACTTGCACCGCTTCCGGCAGCAATCGCATACTGACTTCGGCAACCAGCAATGGTGCCACAACAGTACAATCCTTTTTGTATGAGGTGATCCTTATTAATTAATTGAATTCTTTCTTTTGATGGATTTGCTTTTTGATGAGAGATTACAAAAGATTCTAGGCCTTTTATAGAGAAAGGTTTTGCATAGTTCAAAGCGATGATCACTATTTTAGAAAAGTAGGTGTTTTTATTTGTGGTAATTTGATACCCCTCGTTATCGTTTATCACAGCAACCACTTTCTCATTTTCTATTTGAGAAACTGCAGGATATAGATGGGTAAGTTGTTCTTTCCCTTCTGTTAAAATATCGCTTCCGAATTTTCCATGAGGCACCCCTAAAACATTATTAAATAAAGCATTTTGGAGGTGTGATGCTCTTTGGTGCATGATAATACCAGCTTTTTTATCTGCAGCAAAAGGTTTGCTGAGTCCAGATCCTAATACCAATGCACATTGCATTCCTGAGACTCCTCCACCAAGAATAAGAACGTCAAAATTCATTTTAAATAAAGAGCATTTTAATATTTGCTGCAAATAGTTTTACAGAAATAGCTAGTAAAACGACTCCAAACACTTTACGAATGATTTGAATTCCATTAGGACCGATAAAACGTTCTATTTTAGAAGAAGTTTTTAGGACAACGTAAATTAAGATAACATTAAAAAATACTGCCAGAATAATATTTTCTATGTAAAATTCTGCTCGTAAAGAAAGTAAGGTTGTCAAACTTCCTGGACCAGCAATTAATGGGAAAGCTAAAGGAAAAACAGAGGCTGTAACTGAGTTCGAATCATCTTCATTGTCTTTGTATAAAGTGATTCCTAAAATCATTTCCAAAGCAATAAAGAACAAGATAAAAGAACCAGCAACAGCAAAAGAATTTACATCTATTCCTATTAGTTTTAATAGGCTTTGTCCCAGAAATAGAAAAACAATCATAATAAACCCTGCTATTAATGAAGCTTTCTCAGATTGAATATGACCTGATTTTTTTCGCAAATCTATAATGATAGGAATATTTCCAATAATATCAATTACTGCAAATAATACCATAAAAGCAGTAAAAATTTCTTTAAAATTAAAATTCATGAGTTTAAAAATATTTTACAAAATTAGACAACTTAGTTTACCTAAACGTAAAGTTATAGAAAAAAATAATACTATTTTTGCAGTATGTTTCAACTAGGGAAAACAATTGTTTCTGAAGAGATTATAGAAAAAGATTTTGTGTGTAATTTATCTGCATGTAAAGGTGCTTGTTGTGTAGATGGTGAAGCCGGAGCTCCTTTAGAGAAAGAAGAAACAAAAATTTTAGAAAGCATCTACCCCAAAGTAAAACCTTTTTTAAGAAAAGAAGGAATCGATGTTATTGAAAAAGAAGGAACTTGGGTAACCAGTGAATGGAACGAACCAGAAACTCCTTTAATTAATGGTGCGGATTGTGCTTATGTAATTTTTGATGAAAAGAATACTGCGCTTTGTGCCATTGAAGAAGCCTACAATTCAGGTGTCATTGAATGGAAAAAACCTATTTCTTGTCATTTATATCCAATAAGAGTGAAAGAGTACAGCGAATTTGCTGCAGTAAATTATCATAAATGGGAAATTTGTGATGATGCCTGTTCTCTAGGGAAAGAGTTGCAAGTGCCAGTTTATAAGTTTGTAAAACAAGCTTTGATAAGAAAATTTGGTAAAGATTGGTATGATGAGTTAGAAAAAGTGGCTGAAAAACATTTAAGATAGCGGAAGTTTTATACATACTTTTGTTCCTGTAGCCTTGTTTTTTTTGTCTTTTAAGTCTTTATAAACAATGGAGTAATCGTTATTGAACTGCTTTACAAAGTTGGTGAGCCTGTCTTTTGTTAAGTTGACCCCCATAGAAGTTCTATGAATAGATTTTTCAGCTTTTATTTTTTCAGCACCTTTACGACCAATTCCATTGTCTTCAATGTCAATTTGAAGATAATTGGAAGAGATTTTATCAATATTAATTTTTATTTTTTTCTTTGGTAGATAAACCATGCCATATAGAATTTTCTAAAAAAGGCTGTAATACCAGAGGCGGGATTTTAACTTCCTCTAAATTGAGATTAGCATTCGTTTTAATTGAAAAGTCGATTTCATTTGAAAAACGAATGTTTTCAATACTTAGATACAACTCCATCGTTTCTATTTCTTGTGCTAAAGTAGTTTCTTGTATCGCCGAAGCTTCCAATATTTTTCGCATTAATTTGGAAAATTTATTTAAGTAATAGGTCGCCTTTAGCTGATCATTTTCAATAATATATAATTTGATAGAATTTAAAGCATTGAACATAAAATGAGGGTTCATTTGGCTCCTTAAAGCATCTTGTTTTAAAGAAAGTACTCTCTTTTCATTTTGCAGTCCTTTTTGTTTGCCAAAGGAGAAGACCATCACAGCAATCAATGTAAAAAAACTAAAAGCAATGATCCATAAAGTCCTGTTTTTTGTGATTTGTAATTGAGCGATTTGATTTTTTTTTGCCAAGTAATTTATTTTATTTTCACTTCGCTCTTTATCATATTTTGTTATTAATTCACCTACATACAGTAAATTTTTATCATTCAATGTTTTTAGATTTTCTTCTTTTGATTTTCTATAATAAGAATAGGCCTTTTTATACTCTCCTTTTTTAGCGTAAAGAGAAGACAAATTTTCATTTGCTTGTAGTGTAATCGAGTGGATATTAAACTTCTTAGCAATATCTAAAGCAGCGGTTAGATTTTTTTTTGCACTTTGAAGTTTATTAGAGTGTAATTGAGCCAGACCGAGCGTATTAAAGGTCTTTGAAAGATAATACTTGTCTTTTTCTTCAAGAACCAAATGTAATATGGTATCGATCGTTGTCAATGCTTGGGGGTATTTTTTTTGCTTAATCAATACATTGGCAATATTGTACCCACAAATAATTTTACCAATTTTTGAGTTAATTTTATGATTGTAGTTTAAAGAGATGCGATAGTTTTTAAGCGCTTCGTCTAAATTTCCTAAGCCTTGGTAAGTATCACCAAAACACTTGTGATTGATTGCAATTCCCTGAGTATGCCCAAGTTCTCTCTGAATTTTCATGGCTTTTGTAAACTCCTTAAAGGCTAATTCGTATTGCTTTAAAGAGAGGTAAATATTCCCAATACTATTTTGAGCGATACTAATACTTTTTTTAGTAATACTTTTAGGATTTTTAATGGTAGTCGCCTTATCTAATGCTTCTTGATGGTAAATTAAAGCATTTTTAATATCGTCTTGTCTTCTATAAACAGATCCAATTGCATTGAGCGTTTTTATCTCTAGGATTGTGTCTTTTTTTTTTCTACTAATGAGAAGAGCGTTGTTATATTCATTGAGAGATTTGTCAAATAGCGAAATATCTCTGTAGTATCTTCCTAGTGCGTTAGTACCATAAAATTTGCCCTCTAAATAGGAGTTTTCTGTACTTTTCTTTACCAATAGTTTTAAAAGGATTTCATCCGTTCTGTTTTTAAAAAAAATAGAGTCGATAATTTTTAGGTTAGATATTTTATTTTCAATGAAATACTCAATTTGATTTATTCCTTCTTTTTTTTGTGAAAAGGAAAAGCTACTTAACAGCCAAAAAAAAACTAGAAATATTCGTATTCTCATGTATTAAATTTATCTAAAAAGGTTGTTTTTTTTTGACGAGAAACAGGGATTTTATGATTGTTTTCTAAAATAACATAGCCTTCAGATTTAAAGAATTCTTTTACTTTTTTTAGATTGATGATATATGAGTTGTGAATTCTAAAGAATTCTTCTTTTGGAAGTAGCATATTTATTTCTTTTAATTTTTTGGAGATAAGAAATTTTTTATCAAGGGTATGTATTGTCGAGTAATTGCCGTCAGAGACAATAAAAGATATTTCTTCAGGTTCTAAAAAAATCATTTTTCCATCGGTATTAAGTGTGATTTTTTTGGATTTTATTTTTTCGTTAAAACCTAATAGAACCTCTTCTATTTTATTATAATTTAAAGATTTAGTGCGGTGTTTTTTAATTTTTGCTATTGTTTCTTTTAGATCATCTCGATCTATTGGTTTTAATAAATAATCGACAGCATCTTTTTTCAATGCTTTGATAGCATATGCATTGTAAGCAGTTGTAATTACGACGGCACAATTAGGAGCGTCGAGTTTACTTAAAAATTGAAAACCGTCCATAGTAGGCATTTCAATATCCAAAAAAAGACAATCTATCTCATTTTTAGATAAATAAACTAATGCTTTTTCTGCGTCGTTAAAAGTAGCTTTCACCTCTATTTTATCTTTGAAATTTGACAATTCCCAGATCAAACTTTTTATCGCTTTGGGTTCGTCGTCAATAATAATAGATGTTAATATATCTCGTTTAGGGATATTCAATTTTTTGTTTATTTCAAGTTTACTGATTTTTTATAAAAAACGTTCACAAATCATTCATTTTTAGATGAAACGGTTATTTAATCTGTTGTTCTTCAATTTTAAGATTTGAGTACACTTTGTCGGTGGCTCTTTTTCTTTTTTCTATTTCATAAGAAATAATGACACATATTGATTGCAAAAAAACAAGTTACATTTTTATAAATACCATTTACACATTTTTTAATACCATCCGTACAATAACTTTTTCTACAGCCTTCATTTCATGTAGATTTGTCACGGGAGAATACTAATTACAAGAAAAAGAAAAATTTTATTTATTATTGAATTTCCCTAGATTCTTTAATTTTGATTAAAAAGCATTGCTTATCCAAGTAATGCTTTTTTCATCTCAGATATGCGAGACTTTTTAACAGATTTATTCAGGCCATAAAAAGATCATTCAGATTGTTTTTAGAATCAACGATTTGTAATTTAGAAATCAATAGTTTTTAAAAGAGAAAATAGCGTTTGTGTAAGAATAATATTATTAAATGATATCCATCTGTTTTAGAAAATTAGGGGGGTCTTCAGTGGATAAAAGAAATAATTGTAAATTAGCGATTGATCAGAGATATTATTTTTAATATTTTTGACAGATAAAATTCTTTGTTTAGAATTAGGCAGGCGTATTGTATTGCCTTCTAAAAGAGATTGTTAGAAAAGAAATAAACTCAACTCAAATTATTATTTTGAAAAATTACTTTGCCCACGAGACAGCTGTAATAGATGAAGATTGCACTATTGGAAAAGAAACTAAAATTTGGCACTTTAGTCATATTATGTCCAATTGTATGATTGGCGATCAATGTAATATTGGTCAGAATGTTGTCGTTTCTCCAAAAGTTATTTTGGGACAAAACGTTAAAGTTCAAAACAATGTATCTATTTATACAGGAGTAATTTGTGAAGACGATGTATTTATTGGCCCTTCAGTAGTTTTTACCAATGTAATCAATCCAAGAAGTGCCATCAAAAGAACTTCAGAATATCAAAAAACATTGATAAAAAAAGGAGCAAGTATTGGTGCAAACGCAACTATTATTTGTGGAATTTCTATAGGAGAGTTCGCTTTTATTGGTGCAGGGAGTGTTGTTACTAAAGAAGTGTTGCCTTATGCACTCGTTGTTGGAAACCCTTCAAGACAAATAGGTTGGGTAAGTCAGTATGGGCATACTTTAAACTTTGACAAACAGGGAAATGCAATTTGTAAAGAAAGTAATCAAAAATATCAATTAAAAAATGGGGCGGTTTTAAAACAAGAATAATATGATTAAAAATTATATATTTCTAATCGGATTATTTCCTTCCATATTTCTTGCCCAAGAAGAATTCTCAGAAGTCATTTACTTAGAACATAATAGTAAATTAAATATCCCGTTTACACATAAAAATTATGTAGACTATGAGTATGCTTTGCATAAAGCAGCAGGGACACATTCTGCCTCTAAACCCTACACTTTTCAGCAAATAAACAACTATTATAAGATTGCTGAAGAAAAGAAAAGATTTTTTAAATCTGGTAAAAAAACTTGGCTAGGAAAGAAAGTTTGGAATGAACATTTATTACAAGTAAAAAAAGAGGACTATTGGTTTACTGTAGATTTTTTATTTGATGTTCAACTTGGGAAAGATAATTCAGCGTTAGACTATACCTTCAATAATTCAAGAATTTTAAATATTAATGGAGAAATTGGTGCTCATTTTTCATTTTCTACAACCTATTATGAGAGTCAAGGTAGGTTTGCAGCCTATGTGAATCGTTTTATAACCAATACAGCTGCTAATGTAAGACCCAAAAACTCTGAAGGATTAATTCCTGGGAGAGGGAAAACAAAAGCACACAAAACAGATTCTCACGACTACCCGGTTGCAGAGGCGTATATCTCATATACGCCAAATAGACATATGCAATTTCAATTTGGGAATGGTAAAAATTTTATTGGCGATGGGTATCGATCATTTATTTTATCTGATGTTTCTGCACCCACCACTTATTTAAAAGCAACACTAGATATTTGGAAAATACAATATACCAATATTTGGATGTGGAATACAGAACCCTCAATGAGCGCTATTTCAAATCCGAATGAGCATGCAAGAAAATATGTAGCTGCGCATTACTTGAGTATCAACCTAACAAACAGGCTAAATTTAGGTCTTTTTGAAACAGCTATTTCTACAGGTGAAAATGGCTTTGACGCAGGTTTTTTTAATCCGATTATATTTTACAGGTCTTTAGAATTTAATCGAGGAGAAGATGCAGGAAATGCTTTGCTAGGTTTTACAGGAAAGTACAAATTGAATGATAATATCTCTTTATATTCTCAATTCATGGTTGATGAGTTTTCTATTGGGAACTTGAGCAATCTTAGTGATTGGAGACATAAATATGCATATCAGTTAGGGGTAAAATATTTTGACGCTTTTGCGGTTAAAAATTTATTTTTACAAGTAGAATACAATCATGCACGCCCATATACTTTTGCTCATAAATCATCGATTTTAAATTATGGAAATTATAGTCAGCCACTCGGTCACCTGTGGGGAGCAAATTTTAGAGAAGCCATTGCCATAGGGAGATACAGAAAAGGCAGATGGAGTGGAAGTGCAAAAGTTGTTTTAGGAGAAAAAGGATTTGATTTAGAGGATCAATTGATAAGTTATGGAGGGGATATTTATCAAACTTACGAAGACAGATCTTCAGATCTTGGGATTAAAGTGGGTCAAGGAAACCTTGCTCAGATTTTTATTACAGATTTAGAAACCAATTACTTGATAAATTCGGCCAATAATACAAATCTATTTATGAACTTATCGTATAGAAAAACTTCGATAGAAAAACCGCTAGCCAACTTTTATTCAGGAACAAACATATGGTTTTCCATAGGTTTAAGATCAGATCTTTTTAATTGGTATTTTGATTTTTAATTTTTTTTTAAAAAAATCAAGAGTTTAAGATTTTATAACTATATTTGTGCATGTGATTTTTTAATTAATTTCACATTTTTCTTTTTCATAGCAATTTTCCCACTCAATCTTTTGAGTGGGTTTTTTATTTTAGAGATAAAAGCTAGCTAAAATATATGGTAAAGTCATAATTATCAAATATCTTTGTAAAACTATTTTGTAATATGGGAACAACAGTTTTTACAGGCGATAAAAAATGGGTGCAAGCGATTCTTTCAGACCTTAAACAACTTACTAAATTTGGGCTTTCCTTAAGTGTGGTATTTTCTTCCATAGCAGGATATTTAATTGCTGTAGATGTTGTCGATTACTCGATACTTTTTCTTCTTGTTATAGGTGGTTTTTTTATGGTTAGTGCCTCAAATGCATTCAATCAAATTATTGAAAAAGAAACCGATGCTATCATGAAAAGGACACAAAATAGACCTTTGCCAACTGGAAGAATGTCCGTAAATGTAGCGCTTACAATTGCCATTTTATTTACAATTTTAGGGATTTCAATTTTATACACTATCAATCCTAAATCAGCATTATTTGGAGCGATTTCAATTTTTTTATACACAAGTGTATATACCCCTTTAAAGGCTGTAACCCCTCTGGCTGTATTTGTTGGAGCAATTCCTGGGGCAATTCCTTTTATGCTTGGTTGGGTGGCTGCAACTGATAATTTTGGTGTAGAAGCAGGGTGTTTATTTATCATTCAATTTTTTTGGCAATTTCCACATTTCTGGGCCATTGGTTGGTTGCAGCATGAAGAGTACAAAAAAGCAGGGTTCAATATGCTCCCTATGGGAAATAAAGACAAAGGAGCAATAAAGCAGATTGTTTTTTATACGATAGTCATGATCATGGTATCCATTATACCTGTATTAAAGCGATCAGGAGAATTTTATATTTTTCCACTCACAGCGCTTTTGGTCACTTTTTTGGGAGTTTTTATGTTATACTTTGCAATCAAATTACATAAAAGCGAAGATAATATTGATGCTAGGAAATTAATGCTAGCAAGCGTTTTATACATTACTGTAGTACAAATTATATATGTTGTAGATAAATTTTTACATTAAAAATGAAAGAAGAACAAACATTACAAGAAGAATTAACAGTTGCTAAGAAAAAATCTGCAAAACCAATGTTGTGGGTCTCAATGATCAGTATGGTCATGTTTTTTGCAGGATTAACAAGTGCTTATGTTATAAGTATGAGAAGAGACGATTGGGTTCGTTTTGATTTACCTCAAGCATTTTACATCAGTACTTTTTTAATAGTTTTGAGCAGTATTCTACTCATGTTATCTCAAAAATTTTTAAAAGATAATAACAGGCAATTATCATTATGGTTTCTTGTTATTACTTTGATTTTGGGATTGGGATTTATTTGGCAGCAATATGTTGGGTTTAATCAACTAAAAAGTAGTGGTCTATTTTTTACAGGTCCAGAGAGTACGGTGTCGACTTCCTTCATCATAGGAATCACTTTTATGCATGTTTTACACATGCTGGCTGGGGCTCTGGTGCTTTTCGTTGTTATTTATAATCATTTTAAATATAAATATACACCAGACAATATGCTTGGGTTTGAACTAGGTGCAATCTTTTGGCATTTTGTAGATATATTATGGATTTATCTATTTTTGTTTTTCTATTTTATTAGGTGATTAAAAATAGTTATTTTTGCCGCATCAATTAAAAAAAATTATTAGAGAATATATTATATGGAACTAAATATTGACATAGCTAAAAGTAAAGAAACTTGGAATGGTGGTGGAGCAAAACCATTTGGTGCAAGCTATGGAAAAATGATGATGTGGTTTTTTATTGTTTCTGATGCATTAACCTTTTCAGGATTTTTGGCTGCTTATGGCCTTACTCGATTTAAGTTTATTGACTCTTGGCCAATTGCAGATGAGGTGTTTACTCACTTTCCTGGACTACATGGTGTACATGCACCAATGTATTATGTTGCACTAATGACATTTATTCTTATTGTTTCCTCTGTGACAATGGTTTTAGCAGTAGATGCTGGTCATCAAATGAAACAAAAAAGCGTAGCTTGGTATCTGTTTGCTACGATCATTTTTGGAATTATTTTTGTTGGTTCTCAAGCATGGGAATGGAAAAATTTTATTTCAGGTTCTTACGGAGCGGTTAAAACAACGGATGGAAAAATTTTACAATTCGTAAAAGATGGCCATCAAATTGCATTGTCTGATTTTGTTGTTGGTGAAAGAACTGACCATAGAGTTCAACATTCTAAATACAATGGACTGTGGTTTGAGAAAGAAGAGACAATTCCTAATTATTCGATCGTCCAAATAAAAGAGGCTTATCAATCAAATTCTGACATTCAAATTCGTTCAGAGCTTATAGATCCTGCGACCAAGCAAAAAATAATTCTTTCTAGAGAAGAAGGGCTTGCGCAATTATCAAAAACAAGATTAGTTGTTGAAGGAGCAAACTTAGAAGTTAACGAATACGGAAATACTATTTTTGCTGATTTCTTTTTCTTTATTACAGGCTTTCACGGGTTTCACGTATTTTCAGGAATTATTCTAAATATTATCATCTTCTTTAATGTTGTCATTGGTACTTATGAGCGAAGAGGGCACTATGAAATGGTAGAGAAGGTAGGACTGTATTGGCACTTTGTAGATTTAGTTTGGGTATTCGTATTCACCTTCTTTTACTTAGTATAATTTAAAAAACAGATTAAAATGGCACACGCACACGAATCAAATAAAAAAAGAATTTGGATAGTTCTGATAATGCTTACAATTATTACAACTGTTGAAGTTGTATTAGGAATTATTAAGCCATCTTATTTATACCTAACAAGCTTTTTAGGGACTAGCCCTTTGAACTGGATATTTATCATTTTAACATTAATAAAAGCATACTATATTACCTGGGCATTTATGCACATGGAGGGAGAAACGAAATGGCTTAGACGAACCGTTGTTTGGACAGCCTTTTTCCTAGTCAGTTGTCTATTAATCGTACTGTTATTTGAAGGAGAATATTTATACAGTACTTTAGCGCCACTTGTAAAATGGTAATTTAAAAATTAATAAGGTGGTTTTAACCACCTTTTTTTATACATAGGAATAATGAGGCTTACAAAGAAGAGAGTTGTACTGTTTTTACTATTTATTTTTCCGTTGATTTGTTTTTTAATACTATCGACGGGAAAAAATAATTTCACAAAATTACCTGTTATCAATAAAAACATTCTAGATATTTCTTCTTTAAATGCCAATGAAACATTGAAAAATCATATATCTATCGTATGTTTTTTAGGAAATAATATAAATGAAAATAAAGCTGGATTTTTTAATTTAAATGAGAAAATCTATAAGAAATTTATAGCATATAATAAATTTCAAATCATTGCGATTTACCCCCAAGGGAAAGAAGAACAAGCCCTAGAAATCAAAAAGGAAATAGGTACTTTCACAGACATGATAAAGTGGAAGTTTATTGCTGGTTCTCAGGAACAAATTACAGCGTTGCACACAAGCTTTAAATCAAATGAGACTCTCTCCGATTTGTATAGTTACAGGGCTTTTTTGGTTGACAAAAATGGAAATTTAAGAGGGCGAATTAATGATAAAGACAGTGAAGAAGGAACTCTTTTTGGATACAATATCCAATCGGTTTCAGAGTTGAACAGCAAACTGAAAGATGACGTTCTTGTTCTTTTTTATGAATATTATGCAGCATTTAAGGATAAAAACAAGAATAAAGCAGATAGAAAAGAAGTAGGGTTATGAATAAAAAATATTCTTACGTAGGAGTTTCTCTTATCATACTTTTATTTGGTATCTATGTCGTTAGAAATTTAGACAGGAGATTGAATGAGAACGATCTTGTTCAAGAGAATCGATTGAATAAAGTTGATAAACAAGAAGAAAAAACAAGGGACTTGTTTATGTTTAACAAAGTTCCAGACTTTCAATTTATCAATCAACATGGAGTAACTATTACCAATGATAGTTACAAAGGGAAAGTTTCTGTAGTAGAATTTTTTTTTACAAGCTGTCCAACAATTTGTCCTATTATGAACACAAAGATGCTTGAACTACAAAATGAGTTCAGTAAAAATTCTAATTTTGGGATTGCTTCGATTTCAATAACTCCAGAAATTGATACTCCTGAGGTATTGAAAGACTATGCTTCTAGAAACGGGATTCAACACGAAAATTGGCATCTTTTAACAGGGAAATCTGAAGAAATTGTTTACACGTTATCCAATAAAGGATTTAAGCTTTATGCAGGAAAAGGAGATGATAGCCATGGAGGTTTTGAACATTCTGGTTTGTTTGCTTTGATAGATAAACAGGGGTATATAAGATCTAGAAAAGATCAATTTGGAAATCCGATCATGTACTACAGAGCCATCGAAGAACAAGGTTTCTCTGATCAAATAGAAGAACTAAAACAAGACATTAAAATTTTATTAAATGAATAATTTAGCACAAGAGAAAAAATATAAAAAAATCATCATAGCTTTATCAGTTATAATTCCAATTGCTGTAGCAGCTTTGTTTGGGGTAAATCTCAGAAGCCTTGGCTTTGACGTAGCGCCCCTGAAGTTTCTTCCACCAATTTATGCCTCCATTAATGGTGTTACTGCCGTTTTGTTAATACTAGCGGTGATCGCAATTAAAAACGGAAACAAAAAATTACACGAGCAATTAAATACAACTGCAATTGCATGTTCTTTGTTGTTTTTGTTGATGTATATCGCCTATCACATGACTTCAGACTCTACCTCGTTTGGTGGAGAAGGATTTATTAAATACGTATATTATTTTATTTTAATTACACACATTGTGTTATCTGTAGCTGTAATTCCTTTTGTATTGATTAGCTATATGAAAGCAAAACTAGGGAAGTTTCAAGATCACAAAAAAATTGCAAAATTTACTTTTCCCTTGTGGCTATATGTTGCGATAACTGGTGTAATTGTGTACATAATGATTTCTCCGTACTATGTGTAGAAAAATAGTGTTAGTTTTTTTAGGAATTATTTTCACTTCCAATGGGTTGTTTTCTCAATGTGCAATGTGTAAGGCTGTTGTTGAAAATGGCGATATTTCTATGGCTGAAGGGGTCAATAATGGGATTACCTATCTCATGGTTTTCCCTTATCTTTTAATTGGTGTTTTGTTCTATGTAATCTATAGGAATAAAAAAAATGTGAAAAATTAACATTTATATAAGAATAGAATGGTGTAACATATGTTACTTTTCGTCGTCTTATGTGAAACAATGAAAGCATTCTTATAATTAACATAAAGTGCCAATTAAAAAAATAAAATTGAAAGTTAAACTTATAGTATTTGTATCTTTTTTAATTTCTATGTCCACTTTTTCACAAAAAAAATGGACTCTCGAAGAATGTGTCAATCAAGCTTTAGATAGAAATCTTTCTATTCAACAAAACAGACTTAGCTTGGAGTTGGCAAAAAAAGATGTAGCGATAGCAAAAGGTAATTTTTTGCCGAATTTAAACGCTTCTTCAGGGGGGAATTTAAACTTTGGTTCCGGATTTGATTATGTAACACAAAATAGAGTAGCTACAAGTATTTTTGGAGGTTCTTTAGGCTTGAGTGCAGGATATACTGTTTTCAATGGTTTCAGAAATACCAATACCTATAAGCAAGCTGAATTAGGTGTCGCATCTAGTTTGTTAGATTTACAAAAAATTGAAAACGATATTTCTCTGTTTGTTGTCAATGGGTATTTAAATATATTATTTGCGAAAGAAACCCTAAATGCATTTAAAATTCAATACAATATTAGCAAGAAACAACTTAAAGCTGTAGCCACTAGATTCCAATCTGGAGTGATTGCTAAAAGTGAATTATTAAATACAAAATCTACAGTTGCTGCCAATCTTCAAAGCGTTGTAGCTCAAGAAAATGCCTTGAATATTGCCCTATTAAATTTAGCACAATTATTACAGGTTCCCTCAGAAGGTTTTGATATTGCCTCTATAGTTGTTGGCTTACCTTCTTCAGATTTATTGTATGAAAACTCCTCTTCGGTGTATTACAAATCCGTTGATAGAATGCCAGAAATTACAAGAGCAAAATTAGCCATAGAAAATGCGGATTTAAATATTAAAATTTCCAAAAGTTATTTTTTGCCCTCCATATCTGCTTCTGCAGGATTGACTACTAATTATGGATATAATTTAAAGTCAGGTCCTGATATACCTTTCTTTAATCAGCTGGATGATAATTTAGGATATGGAGTTGGATTGAACATTAATATTCCAATTTTTAACCGTTTTCAAACAAAAAACAATCTTGAGAAGTCTAAGATTGCAAAAGAAATTTCAGAAACAAGGTTGGAGAGCGAAAAAGTACAATTAAAACAGACCATAGAACAAGCTTTTTTAGATGTAAAATCTGCATTAAAAACTTATCAAGCTGCTACAATTTCATTAGAATCTCAGGAAGAGGCATTTAAAAATGCGCAAGAAAGATACAATTATGGCTCTATGACTTTGTTCGATTTTGATCAAGTTAGAACTCGTTTAGTCAATGCGCAAAGTACATTGATACGTTCCAAATACGATTATGTTTTTAAGACAAAAGTGCTGCAGTTTTATGCAGGAGAGTTGATTTTAAATTAGGCAACAGGAACTATTTTATGAGACCAATATAAAAATTGAATAGGGTTTAACACTTATATTTGTAAAAAACAACAACAAAGCTGGCACTTATCCTTAATATTGAAACCGCAACAAAAAACTGTTCTGTAAGTATTGCAGATAACGGAACTATTCTAGGGGTCAAAGAATTGAATAATGGGAATTATTCTCATGCTGAGGTATTGCATACTTTTATTTTAGAGGTTTTAAACGAAGCATCCATAAGCATCCATGACATTGACGCGATTGCAGTTAGCAAGGGGCCAGGATCCTATACCGGCTTGAGAATTGGTGTTTCTGCAGCCAAAGGACTCTCTTTTTCTTTAAATAAACCTTTGGTGTCTATTGATACACTTACCTCTCTCTCGTATTCTATCGCTATTAATGAGGGGTTGATTGTACCGATGTTAGATGCCAGAAGAATGGAAGTCTATTCGGCAATTTTTAATCATAATAATGAACAAATTAGAGGGATCAAAGCAGAAATTATAGAGACCACTTCTTTTGTCGATTATCTACAGACGAATACTGTTTATTTTTTGGGTGATGGAGCTCAAAAATGTAAAGATATTATTACTCATAAAAATGCTGTTTTTGTGGATGGTAAATTTCCCTCCGCAAGAGAAATGGCGGAATTATCCTTTCGAAAATATAAAAAAAATGAGCTGGAAGATGTCGCTTATTTTGAACCTTTTTATTTAAAAGATTTTATTGTTGTTCCTGAAAAGAAGAAAAAACCTACCTTTTAATACATTACTTCAATAGGAGATAAAAAACCGTTCCTTTTATAGAGATTGTTTTATTTCTCATGATATTACGATAGTAGCTTACATGTTTTCCCTTTTTTCGTTTTTCTAATGTTAATTTAATGTTACCAAATTGTTGTGTAAATGTAATTAATAGCGTACATTTGTAATAATAACGTTAACACGATCACAAAAATGAAAAAATTAGCAACACTTATTATACTATTCGCAGGAGTAATTGGATATAGTCAAGATATAGAACCAACTTTTGAAGCAGAAGGGAATTTAGTAAAAGCTACTTATTATTATGAAGATGGGTCAATAAGTACTCAAGGATATTTTTTGGATAAAGCATTAACTGGAGAATGGACTCGTTTTGACCGTAAAGGAAATAAAACTCAAATAGCTTATTATGACAACGGGAAAAAAGTTGGGAAGTGGTTTGTATGGGGTAATAAGTCTCTAAAAGAAATTAATTATTCCAATAATGCAGTGGTGAATGTAAATTTATGGAAACAGGAGGGCAAATTAGCTCAAAACAGATAAAAATTATTTCACAGTTATTTAACTGTTGATCACTCCAAAGAATTCGATTTCTTTGGAGTTTTTTTTGATACCAATTGAATACTATGATGCTTTTTAGCTTGTCTAAAACGGTTTTTATAGCTTTTGAGTGCATGGTCAAATTAATAATCAAAGATGGGTTTAGGCATGAAAATTTAGGATTGTGATAGACCCATACCTATAATAAAGATCATAAAAAAACGTCTAGAGAAGCACTCTAGACGTTTATTATTTTATATTAAGAATCTTTATTCTACAATTAGAGTAAAAGGGATGCTGTACTTTACTCCTACAGGTTTCCCTCTTTGTTTTCCTGGTTTCATTCTAGGTAATTGTTTCATCACCTTAATAACTTCACTTTTAATTTTTGGATGCGGAGCTCTTGCATTAACATTGACAATATTACCGGTTTTATCAATTTTAAAACCAATGAAGACTCTTTTTCTACCTGCAGACAATCCTAATTCATTCGGTAAATCAGCATCAAATTTTCTTGAGAAATGCTTTTGTACTTTTTTACTAAAACATTTTTTCAATTGGTCTTTATTACCCTTACAACCTGGAAATACAGGAACATCTTCAATGATCATGAAACTTACGTCTTCAATCACTTCCTCAACTTCCTCAACTTCTACAATTTCTACCGCCTCTGTTTCATCTGTTTCTGTAGATTCAATGATCGTTTCTTCTACTTCTTTTTCATCTTCAACAATTTCAATTTTTTCTGGTGCTGGAGGTGGGGGTGTTTTTGGTTTCACCGGTTCTATTCTTTCAGTAATGACAGTTTCTTCTTCCATTTCAGCAGTCATATTCGCAGAGCCTAAATCTCCAATATTTCTGTCATAAGTTTTCTTTTCGATTGCAGCATACGTAATAAATAAGGCTAAAACGAGACCTATCTGCATAAAGATTTTACTGTAATTTTCTAGGTTTGATTTGGGGTTTTTCTTTATTTCCATTGTAATGGTTTTTAATCGTTCGCTAATTTAAATAAATTATTCGTTTTTATACAAGTCTTAGCCAGAATTAACACCAATTTCTTTTTGAAATTTTAGTGTAAATAATAATTGCTAAAACAATTCCAATTGTATTTGAAAGAACATCTTTGTAATCACCGGTTCTATGAGTAGTGATTATTTCTTGTAGTAGTTCAATAAGTATGCCATAAATAACACAAGCAATCCCGATGATGTATTTTAGCAATGAGTTTTTATGGAAAGTAAATAACCAGCAAATTGTTAATATAAAGTAAGCAATTACATGGTATAACTTATCGATGTCTTTAAAATTCACCTCACCTTTGGGAGTTTTTGTCAAACTTAAAAAAGCAATTCCTATTGTTATACAAACTGTGATAAGAAAAATATTATCCTTGAATAAGCTTTTGATATGCTTCTGCATCCAGTAAATCTTTAATTTGTAAGTTATCTGCGATGCTCATTTTAATCATCCAACCTTTACCATAAGGATCCGTATTTACAAATTCAGGATCATCTTCTAAGGCCGAATTAAATTCGATAACTTCTCCTGTTAAAGGCATAAACAAGTCTGAAACTGTTTTCACTGCTTCAACAGATCCAAAGACATCACCTTCTTCAACAGTTTCATCTAAGGTATCTACATCTACATAAACAATATCTCCCAATTCTCCTTGCGCAAAATCGGTAATGCCTATAGTTGCAGTATCATTTTCAATTTTAATCCATTCGTGATCTTTTGTATATTTTAAGTCCAACGGTATGTTCATTTCTTATAATTTTATAATTTAATTTCCTCCTAGGTTGTAAACAATATTAAATCCACCATTAATAGCTTGTCTTGGGAATGTGGTAGATATGGCATATTTAGATGCTTGATGATTATAGTAAAACGATGCGGTCAAACTACTACTCAATCTATAATCCGCTGTAAATTTAATAGAAAAAAGGTTTTGACCACCACTAATTTGCTTATTATCTTCCTCTAAAGATCTAATTTGTGTTAAGTTGTCTCTTAAAGAGATATCTGCTCGTAAGTTGATGTCACCTTTTAAGGTTTGTTTTTTTCCCGTAAAACGGGTATTGAGTTTCACATTTTTAAACACATATCCCATTCCTAGTATATATTCAGTTCCTTTAATGTCTGTTAGAGTACTGTTGTTAAAGTTCATAGTCAACGTCCTGTCTTTTTTTATTTCTCCTCTTAATGAGAAGGAGTTTTTCATTTTCATATCCAATTTAATTAGAGGTGAAAATTCATCGACCAAAGTAACTCCTGAGGCTAATAGTTCGGGTTCATAATTCTCTGCAACATTCTTTGTGCCAAATGGATTGTCTCTATCATATTGTAGGTTGTTTGTAAAACTAGAGACCGTAAAAGAAGATCTATACCCATGTGAAATAATAAAACTACTAAAGTTTTTCTTAAAAAAATTAAAGCCCATTAAACCACCATAACGCAATGTCCAATTGGGAATAGGAATATTTCTAAACAAACCTGTATTTACTTTATCTGGGCTTTTACCAGTATAGGCGGCTTGAAAAGCGGGTAATAAAACTTGTTGGCTATTTTTCCCAAAACCATCAGAAGAAACTCCATTTTCTGAAGCTAATCTATTGGAAATAATATTTCTATAATTTAGGAGCTTCTCAAATAAAGCATCTCCATCTGAAAATGCTGTAGAAAACATAGAATAACTGGTACTAAAGTTTCCGGTTTCAAAGAAAGGTGTTTCCTCAAATTGGTCACTACCAGCAATAAGATCTAATTGTTGAGAAAGATTTCTTGTTTGAATTTTATTTCCTCTAACATCGATGTTTAAATCTTTAATTGGTTTTAAACTAAACGTATAATCTAATTTGTTGTAATGCGTTTTGCTAAAGGTTTTATTGTAATAATTATCTCCAGGATTTCTTGTTACAAACCAACCATTTTCGAGTGCTTTATTTCTAATATCTACTTGACTTCCAAAGGCAAAAGAAGTAGGAGCTCCACCTAAAAATCCAATATTTTCGGTATAACCAGGGAGCATTTGTCCATTATTTTCTGAATAACTAATTTTTCCTTGTTTTACAGACGTTACAATATCAAAAGCTCCTTTTAAGATTTTTTTACCAAGAGGAAGTTTTTTATTTTGATTTGCCTTTCTTGGAGATTGAGACAAGCTAGATTTTTTTACTTTTTTAGATCTTTTACGCTGACTTTTCGTTAACAAGAACCTCTCAAAACGAAGACTCTTATAAAAACGATCCAAACTAATGGTTGTATTCAGATTATGAGTATTGGCGTTTTGAATAACATTTCCTATGAGTTTTTCAGAGGGAACTTCAACCCCATTTACATTAATTGTATTTTGTGCTGCTGCTTGCCAATCAAAATCTGCGGTATAAGCATAATCTGCTTTCATAAATTTTAAAAATGGGATTTTGTCAATAGGCAAATTGTAGTTTGCGTTTAATTTTTGGTGATAATTCGTTGCTCTTCCAGTATTAAAAAAGTCATCAAAAACTTGAATTTCATCGTCATTATTAAACGTATCATAAATATAGCTGTTTGTAGCATTAAAGTTTAATTGCAGTGATTTTGTTAAATCAAATCCAATTGTATAATCCCAATCAAATAAAAATCTACGTTGTTTTAATGCAGGTTGTGGAGATAAATCTTTGACTAAATTTCTAGATTGTTGTTCGTTATAATTTCTATTGATACTTGAATTGATTGCAAATGTTTTTGGAATAGGATTAAAGTTAAAATCTTTAATTAGTCTCCAATATTTACTTTTTAATATAGAATCACTTTTAAAAAACTCTATAGGTTTAGAATTAAAATTGAAATTATAGGAGGCAGCAGCTCTAACATTTTCAATAATTCGTTTTTTGATAGAATAATTTCTTTGAAATTCTTTGTTGTGAGCGTAAGAAACCGCTAAATTTTCTACATCATAAAATCTAGGTTTTTTTGTAGAATTTGGATTTCTATTCTTTTTAACATTCGTAAAACTAATACTCGTTCTTTTTGTATAATCTCTTGAAAATTCACTATTGTCATTTGCACTTAAGGCATCTGATAGTTTTACATCCTGATACTGAGGATCGTATTTAGGATCGATATACTTTTCTCCAATATTATAGCTCATTGGTAATTGAATTCCCCAATTTTTAGGGGTTAGAATCTTTCCTAAATTTAAACTGGTAGCAACATCATATTGTTTAGTTTCATTTAAACTACGTTGGGTTACTCTTTCTTCTACATTTCCAAAGCCAACTGTAGACATACTACCAGATAGCGATACATTGGCTACATCTGCAAAATTTGCATCTGCATTCACAGTAGCGGCCCAACCTCCTCTATTATCAAAGCCTGCAGAACGCAATTCATTAAACCATACTTCTCCACTAATAGGGGAAGCAGTGTTATTCTTTACTCCTAAAACAATGGTGTTTAATTGAGCTAAAGTAGGATTTCCTTTTACGGAAAGCGTATACATAATTTCAGGATCTTGCGCAGAAGAGGTATATAAATCAGTAATTGAAAAATCTACGTTATCTCTTTCTAATTTTATCTTACCAAAAGTTTCTAAAAAAGCCTCTAAATTATTTGCTTCTGGCCAGATATCTATAGGAGATGTACCATTTGATGAAACTTTTAAAGGCAATTCTATTTGATAATAATTATCGTTTAAATCAGTACCTAATCGTACGATTGCAGAAAAATCATCATCATTAATCGCAAGAGCTCCTTCATTTTTTTGAAGGTGCATAAACATTTTTAATTTTTTAAACCGTCGTAAGTCGATACTGATGTTTTTATAAATTGCTCTTGCTTTATTTGCGGGTAAGTTGTTTACTTTTAAAGTTACTGATTGCTCATTTTGTAATTGAACAGTGGTACTTCCTTGTAGACGCTCTCTTTCTATTCCTGGTGGTTGAATATAGCTTCCTTCGTTTTGTTCAATGCTGACAACACCAACTTCAAAATCTTTTAATTCATCGTTATTTAAATCTATCTGGTTGATAGATTCGTCTAGGGTTTTTGTGTAGCGTCTCCAATCTCCACGAACCAAATTTAATTCACCAAAACGCAATACGATAGGCATTTTAAAATTGGTTAAAAACATTCTTATAAATCGGATGCTGTTAAAGTCTGAAATACCATTTACGGGCGTTCCCCCTCTAATAGGAACTCTAAATTGATACCATTTTGTTTTTTGAGTATCTCCGTTCTGCAGGGTAATATCTGTTGTTTTTTCATCGACAATAAAGTTATTTCCAACAAACAGGTCGTTTTTATTCATGGAAATTTTATACTCGTAGTAACTTTCTACGGTATTCATGGTTTGATCTTTATTAATATCCTCCACATCTGGATATGTTGTGGAAGATGTAGGATACGCTTCTGAAGATTGATTTAGAGTGGGCGAATTTCCTTCAGTATTGTTGTAATTTTTATATCGGGTAATGATTGAAGCATTAATTGCATCTAGTTCACTACCTCTAAAAAATTGAAAGTTATCTGAGGCGGGATCATTGGGATTTAATTTCTCAAAGTTTGGAATTGTAGTGCTATATTTTGAGAACTCTTCAGCATCAGATAATCCGTCAAAACCAAGATCTTGATTAGATCGAGCTCCCTCCTCTTGATTGAAAGTATAAATAATTGATGGATTTGTTGGGACTTTCCCCCAGCGTGTTCGTTCCGTGTTTAACTCCCCTCCATTTTCTGGCAATCCATTCTCATACATTTTGTACCTATCTTTTAGGATGTCTTCAGAAACATTTCCTAAATTGATATAAAGATCTCCAACCTGATTCGAAAGATCTGAGGGGGTTAGGCCTTGAGGTAGACCTTCTTCAGTTCCAATAGAATAATTCTCGTAAGGGTCCATTATCCAAAACTGAAGGTATTCAACATTTGCTTGGTCGAAATTATTTGTTGTTAAAGGTCTCATGATCCCTCCCCAATTTTGTTGTGGATTTTTAAAAGTCCCATCGTTTTCAACATCCATTTCATTGGTGTTAAAGTTATAAGATCCTCTCTCTGCAGGGAAATAAGCCAAATCTAGAGTCCTAATCAATGTATTTTGCGTAATATCTAACTGTACATTTGGAAATAATTCACTGTAATTAATTTGTCTTGTTTCGGCCCTAGAAAGTTCGTTGGCAGTGATGCTTGCTGGAGTATCTCCTAAACCATAAAAAATTTGATCTATATTGTACCAAGCGAGTTTTCCTCTTTTGTAATTGTAGGATAAATCGTCTTGCTCTCCATTAAAACCTGGAAAATATTTAGGAGTACTTGCCTCATACCAATCTAAGGGAGATAATATACTAATGGGAATTTGAGATGCTTCAAAATCATCGATGTAGGTGGTTGCATCCCCTGTAACATCGATACCACTGGGAGTTCCGGGAAGAATGTATGCCATATCTGCTCTTACGGATAAATTTGAAGGGGCGTCAGTATCAACAAAGGGGAGTTTATTCGCCAATTTTGTAAAGTATGGGACTTCGCTGGAGTAATTTATGTTTGTCCCAAACATGGTGTTATTTATTGGGTCAGAGCCAAAGTTAATCTTAGGAGTAATGGGTCTTTCATTTACGTTTAAAATGGTGGCACCAACAATAAAATTGTCTGAGAATTTATGTTCAACATCGACCCCCATAAAAGTTTTACGTTGTTGATTAAATACCGCATTATTTTCTGTAGAAATATTTATAGGGCTTCCCGAAGATTGTAATCCTGGATCTATAATTTGTACCCGTCCTACTTGATAATCTACTACGTAATCGACTCCTTCTACCAATTGTCTTCCACCAGAGCTTACACTAACAGAACCCCTAGGGACGTTAAATGCCCCAATTGGAATTCCACCAGAGTTTTCGGATTTAAAATACCCCTTTAAGAAATACTTGTCTTTATTCTGAAAATTATTCTGGATGTTAATTTTTGTATTTAAATATAATTCTTTGAACAAAAAAGCTTCATCTAAAGTTTCATCCAAACCAATATCATTCGCATTTTTTTGGACCAAATCATTTCCAAAAGGCTCTGGCTCTGGGAAAAAGATAAATCCATTTTGAGAATTAACGGTAATCCCTTCAACATAGTCAAAAAATCCATCAGGAGATTTATATTGACTTTGATCTAATTGATCTAATTTTAGGACTTGTAGTAATGGTAAATTAGAGATCCCGGATGTTTTCGCGTTTTGTAAAACGTTTGATGGGATTCCTGTTTGATCATCCCTATATTGAATCTCGAAACGAAAACCCTCTTGTGCGAGAGGGAAAGCACCAAGCGCATATACATTTTTCATCATTAAACGCCATGTGGGAAATGATTCCTCTACACCATTAGCATCCTCTCTTTTTGTTTTTAAAATTTCACTTCGCAATAATTTGACAACTAAAGCATTCGGAGATTGAATACCATCATTTGAAAATTCTCCAACCTTAAAAGAATTTTTTGCAACTCCTGTAACTCCTCCAGCAACGGTGTATTCATAGGCAACTGCTAAAACTTCACCATCATTTAATCTTCTGTTTAAAGAGATAAAACCTAATTGATTGTTTATTTTAAATTCATTTGGAGTTAGTTTTCGGGCATTTTCTAATACAGAATAATCTAAGCCCTCCTCCATATTATATTCTTGTAATGTACTATTTACTGTGGAGACGCCTCTAATTCCGCTATTTGAAGTTAGTAAATTTGATAAGTTGTTGGATTCGTTTGTAGGAATATTTCCACCACTTGTAAAGGGAGGATTTGTTGGGAATACTTCACCTGTTTGATTAACTAAAACCTTGTTTTTAGACTCGCCAATATCTGCCAAAGCAACAATACTCCTAAAATCGTCTGTACTTGCGTTTCTATTTGTAACCCAAACTTCTATTCTAGTAATATTAATTTGACTATTAATTAGAGGGTAATTTTTAAGGGAATTTGCATAATTGTCTATAAAGTATTGTGATAAAAAAAAGTGACGATCATTATCATAATCGGTTGCTTTCAATTGAAAAGGTTCAACAGAGGCACCCCCTTCTGCAACGATCGTTTTACTTTCTGAATTTTGTTGAGAAAAGACGGCAGTTACGTTTGTGTTTCCAAATTTCAACTGTGTTTTTACACCAAATAAACTTTGTGCTCCGTTAATTAAAGAGTTTTTAATAGGCATGGAAATATTTCCTGCTTCTAGCCCCTGCAAAATTCCATCTTCGTTATATTCAATATCAGACAGTGAGGGAGGTATAAACTCCACCTTAACTAAATTTTGAAAATCGAAGGTTGATTGTGTGTCGTAATTTGCAGTAAACTCAAGACGCTCTCCAACTTTAGCTTTGATGCTCGAATTGATTTGTTGGTCAAAGTCAAAGGTAAAACTACTTCTGTTTTCTTCTGATAATTGAGGGTTTTCTGTATTTTGGTATATAAATCCTAATTTTAGATTTAGATTCCCTGTAGGGGTAAATTTAATTGTGTTTCCCCCAAAAACAGATTTAAAAAAATCTGAATTTATATAATAGGTTGGCAATAAATCTTTTTGAGCCGATGTAGCCCCTTTTTTCTTTGAGTTTGTTGCGCTTACTTTGTTTTTAAAGTACTGCGTCATATCTTTTTTTAAGCGATATTGAGCATATTCCTTTTGGGAGAGAAAAACAGGTGTTTTTGTGAGGTAATCACCTATTTTTTCTATGATTACATATTTGTTTAAATCTTTGTCGAAAATAATTTCTTTATCAGCAAGGTAGTCAAGAAATAGCCCTCCTGTTTGGTCTTTTTTAAAATTATATCTTAGGGCTACACTGTCTTTTTTTACGGGAATTGAATCTTTTTTATTTTCTTGCCCATAGGCAGTTGAGCCTGCCATCAGAACAAAAAGAAGTAAAAATGTATTTCTAAAAAAATAGTTCAAATTATTATAAATTCTTCAAAGCTAGTTTTATCAAATTTTCAACCGAAGCTTCGGGGTTCTCTTTTAAGATCATAGAAACAACTTTTTCCGATTGTTTCTTATTAAAACCTAAGACATCTAATGCAGATAACGCTTGATCTTTGTTGGTATTGTTTTGGATTGTAGAAACTTCATCGATTTCAAAAGTTTTTAAAATTTTATCTTTTAGGTCTACAATCACTCTTTGTGCTGTTTTTGCACCAATCCCTTTCACAGACTGTATTAGTGGAACATTTTCTGATGCAATTGCATGTTGTATTTCTTCTGAAGTCATAGAAGATAGCATTGTTCTTGCAATACTTGGTCCCACTCCAGAAACCGAAATTAATAATTTAAAAACCGCTCTTTCTGTTTTAGTGATGAATCCAAAAAGAGTGTGAGCGTCTTCTCTTATCGATAGATGGGTGTACAAGATAACCGCTTCTTCCTCTGGTAAATTAGAAAAAGTATTCAGAGAAATATGAAGTAAATACCCAACGCCATTGCAGTCAACAACCACTTCTGTTGGATGTTTCTCTACCAATCTTCCTCTAATTTGTGTAATCATATACTTAATTTTCTAGCTTGTAAAGTAACAATTTTTATTTTGTATTTCTTTTTTCTTTTTCTTGTGCATCGACGGCAGCCAAAGCAGCCATGTTCACAATCTCATCCACACTGGCTCCTAATTGTAAAATATGAGCAGGTTTATTTAATCCAAGAATCACTGGACCTATTGATTCTGCCTCATGTAATTCTTTTAATAATTTGTAGGTGATGTTTGCAGATTCTAAATTAGGAAAAATCAATACATTTACTTTTTTGCCATTGAGTTTTGAAAATGGAAATTCTTTCGCTAACATTTCTCTATTTAGTGCAAAATCTGCCTGAAGCTCACCGTCTACCGATAAATCGGGAAGATAACGATGTAAGTAGGAAACGGCTTCACTAATTTTTTTAGAAGTTTCAGTATTTGAAGAACCAAAATTAGAAAAAGAGACCATTGCGATATTTGGTTTTAAACCAAACATCTTTACAAAATTGGCTGCCATTTGAGAAATTTTAACTAAATCTTTGGCTGTAGGATTGATATTGATAGTTGTATCTGCTAAAAATAAAGGGCCTTGTTTGGTAAGCATTAAATTACTTGCAGCAATTTTAGTAATCCCTTTATCTCTTTTGATAAGTTCTAATATCGGTTTAACAACCGTAGGATATGGTCTCGAATAGCCTGTAACTAATGCATCTGCCTCTCCCACATTTACCATCATTGCCGCAAAATAATTACGCTCTCGCATTAATTTTTTTGCCTCAGAGAGCGTACGTCCTTTTCGCTGTCTACTTTTCCAATAAGTTTCTCCAAAACGCTCTCTTCGTTCAGCTTCTTCGTCGGTCTTTGGGTCTATAATAGGGATATTTGCAGTGAAACCAATTTCTTCCATCAATCCTAAAATCACTTCTTTACGACCTAATAAAATAGGTTTTCCAAGTTTTTCATCATGGACTCTTTGAGCCGCTTTTAAGACATCTAAATGATCTGCTTCAGCAAAAACAATACTTTTTTTATTGCTTTTGGCCCTATTGTGTAAAAGTCTAATTTCTTTACTTCCAGAACCAGATCTTTCCATGAGCTGTTCTCTGTAACGATCCCAATCTTCAATAGGTTCTTTCGCTACACCAGAATCCATCGCCGCTTTTGCAATTGCAGGAGGGATTTCATAAATTAATCTAGGGTCAAAAGGTTTTGGAATGATATATTCTCTTCCGTAAGTTAAACTTACTTCATCGTACACAATATTTACTTGTTCTGGGACAGATTTTTTGGCTAAATCAGCCAAAGCGTGGACTGCTGCCATTTTCATTTCTTCGTTAATTTTGGTGGCTCTAACATCTAAAGCACCCCTAAAAATAAACGGAAAACCGAGTACGTTGTTTACTTGATTTGGATGATCCGACCTTCCAGTTGCCATGATAATATCACTTCTCGTAGCAACAGCAGTATTATATTCTATTTCTGGCTCAGGATTTGCCATGGCAAAAACAATAGGATTTTCTGTCATGGATAAAAGCATTTTTGGCGAAACGATGTTCCCTTTAGACAATCCAATGAAAACATCTGAATTTTGCATTGCCTCCTCCAAGCTTTGTAAATCTCGATCTGTTGCGAATTCTGCTTTTTGAGAAGTAAGGTTTTCTCTGTCTTTTCTGATAACCCCCTTGCTATCGCACATTACAACATTCTCTCTTTTGACGCCTAATTTTAAATACAGTCTTGTACATGAGATGGCCGCAGCTCCTGCCCCATTTACAACTAGCTTTACTTGACCAATATCTTTTTTAGTAATATCAATCGCATTTTTTAATGCAGCTGCAGAGATGATTGCAGTTCCATGTTGGTCATCATGCATAACAGGAATATCTAGTTCTTCCTTTAAACGTCTTTCAATTTCAAAAGCTTCAGGAGCCTTAATATCTTCTAGGTTAATTCCTCCAAAAGTAGGTGCAATTGCTTTTACGGTTCGTATAAAAGCTTCTACATCCGTTGCATCTACTTCAATGTCAAAAACATCAATATCTGCAAAAATTTTAAAGAGCAATCCTTTTCCTTCCATCACCGGTTTTGAGGCCTCCGGACCAATATCACCTAGTCCGAGAACAGCCGTTCCGTTGGAAATTACAGCCACTAAATTTCCTTTGGCCGTATACTTGTAGATATTGTTTTTATTTTTTGCTATTTCTAAACAAGGCTCCGCTACTCCTGGGGAATATGCAAGTGCTAAATCGTGCTGAGTGGCATATTTTTTACTTGGGATAACTTCAATTTTTCCTGGTTTTGGTTTTGCATGATATAATAAAGCCTCGTGTCGTTTTCTAGAGTTACTCATAAACTGATAGTTACTATTTTGTAGTAAACAAATATAGGCTTTTCATAGAAAGAGTAACTGAAATTATGTAACAAAAAACCTATATTTGAGTCTAACAAAAAAATATTATGAAAAAAGCAATTCTCTTTTTTGTCACACTGTTGATGTCATTATCAATTTTTACTCAGGTAAAAGGGAAAATAACAGATGCTAAAAAAACCCCCTTATCATTTGTAAGTATTTATATTGATAAAACTGTTACGGGAACTACCTCTAATGATAATGGCGAGTATCTTTTAAAGATTCCAAAAAAAGGCAAATACACAATTGTTTTTCAAATCTTAGGGTATCAGACGTTAAAAAAAGAAGTAAACATTAGCTCTTTTCCCTTTGAATTAAATGTTGAACTAGAGGAAGAAAATATACAATTAGAGGAGGTCTTAATTTCTACTAAAGATAACCCTGCCAATAGAATTATAAGAAATGTAATTGCAAACAAAGAGTCAAACACAGATAAGTATGCGAGGTATACTGCTAAGTTTTATTCAAGAGGATTGTACAAAATAAAAGACGCTCCAGAAAACTTTCTAGGACAAACTCTTGGCGATTTTGGCGGAGGATTGGATTCTACAAGAAGTGGGATTATTTATCTATCTGAAACTATTTCTGAAATTAAATTTCAAAAAAAATCAAAAAATTTTAAAGAAAAAATTATCGCATCTAAAGTTAGTGGAGAAGATAACGGAATTAGCTTTAACAGAGCAGAGGACGCAAATATCAATTTTTATGACAATAATGTTGTATTTGGGAATGACTTGATTTCTCCCATTTCAACAAATGCATTTAGTTATTATAATTTCAAGTTAGAGGGAATTTTTTATGATAAAAATGGGAAATTAATTAATAAAATAAAACTCCTCCCAAAACGAAAAAACGAACCTGTTTTTAATGGTTTTTTATACATTGTAGAAGATGATTGGGCAATATATGGTATAGATGTTTCCGTTACTGGCGCTCAAGTAAACATTCCTGTGGTGGATGTTTTACATCTAAAACAAAATTATAACTATTCAGAGACAATTGATGCTTGGGTTTTAATTAGTCAGAGCATTGATTTTAAAGTAAATTTCTTTGGTTTTAAGTTCAATGGACGCTTTTCATCTGCATATTCTGAATATGACTTCTCTCCTAATTTTGATAAAAACACATTTACCAATGAAGTGCTCACCTTTGAGCACCAAGCGACAGAAAAAGATACCGTTTTCTGGAATCAATTAAGACCTGTTCCTTTGACCAAGGAAGAGGTTGAAGATTATAAAATAAAGGACAGTATTAAGGGGGTCAGAAGCTCCAAAAAACACCTAGATTCAATAGATGCAAGCTCAAATGCTTATAGTTGGCTGGACCCAATAATGGGGTATACTTACAAAAATTCTTATGAAAATAAGCAGGTATTTTACAAAGGACCTTTGTTACAAACAAATTTTAATACTGTTCAAGGGTGGAATACTAGTATAGGATTGGGTTATTTTAAACAAATAAACAAAAAAGGGAAGTGGTGGCAAGCAGAGGTAAATGTCAATTATGGGTTTTCAGAGAAACGTTTCAGGCCGACATTTTTTTTCACTAAAAAGTGGAATAATTTTTCCAGACCTCAAATGATAATCTCCGGAGGAATCGCGACTTTTCAATTCAATGGAAGGAATCCGGTGCAACGAATAACTAATACTTTTAGTTCGTTGTTTTACAGGTTGAATTATTTAAAAATTTATGAAAAACAGTTTGCAAAAATTAGTTATTCAGAAGAGATAAAGAATGGCGTTTACTTTAGTTCATCTTTGGAGTACGCAAACAGAACCCCTCTTTTGAATACAACCAACTTCTCATTTGCACGAAAAAACACAAACAATTCCTATACTTCCAACAATCCAATTGCTCCATTAGACTTTGTCAATGCTCCATTTTTTGAGCATAAAATAGCCACACTAAATTTAGGGGTAAGAGTTGTTTTCGGGCAAAAATACCTGTCTTATCCAAATAGAAAATCGAATATCGGAAACGATAGATACCCTTCTCTGAGGATCAATTACAGAAAAACTTTTGGAGCGTCGAATTCAAATTTACATTCAGACTTAGTCACTTCAAATTTAAGACATAAAATAAGTACTGGGAATTATGGAAAATTAGCCTATAATATCAAAGGAGGGGTTTTTCTAAAGAAGAAAAAAATTGCTTTTATGGATAATTTACAAGCGAATGGGAATGAGTTAAATTATTTTTCTGATAATCGATCAAACAGTTTTGGGTTGTTGCCATATTATAAATATTTTACCAATGATAAATATGCAGAGATGCATCTAGAACATAATTTTAAAGGGGCTATTTTAAGTAAAATTCCAGGGTTAAATCGATTAAATTTTCATCTGGTTACTGGAGGGAAAGGATTGTTTATGGCGGATAAGAATCCGTATATGGAATATGCGGTAGGATTGAGTAATATTGGTTACGGTAAATGGCGTTTCCTAAGAGTAGACTATGTAAGGTCAAATCATGCAGGAATAAAAAATGAGGGATTATTATTTAAACTAAGCTTACTTAATTAATTTTGAAAAATGAAAATCTAAGTACTGTTTTTCGTTATTGCAGTGGGAATTGTAGAAGTCGCAACAGTGGTAAGTTTTAAGAACTCGTTAAAAAAGAATTATCCACAGTTAAAAAAGGATAGAATCCTAAACAATTGCCATAAATGAGAGTGATGCTGCCGATGAGTTGGTTCTGGAAAAGAATGATATAGTGGCGGTTAAAATTATCGCAGGTATTTCCTGTCAATGTAAAAAGTACCAAAAGGGATTACCGATGAAATCAGTACAATTCCTAAGATATTATAGTTCCATTTCATCTCCTTTTTGATGACAATTGCCAAAACAATATAAAGCATAAATAGGATCCCATGGGGCATTCCAAATATTTTTACAAAACTAGGATCGTTTAGAGCATATTTGTAGTATAACCCCAAACTCATTAATAAAAGGTAAGAAACGCCTTCTAAAAAACTTATAATTCTAAAGAGATTTTTCATTTTTATTAAGTATTAAAATTTCAAGTCAAAGATACATTTTGAATTATTGTTTTTGTTAACTAATGAAAAAAACTTCTAGAAAACTAGATCCAGAAGAATGTAATCGTTTTATGGCTGATGAATCTTGTGTTGGTGTTTCTAGGTTTTTTTTAATGTGTAGCTGAACGGCTTTGTAGCCACAAATAAAATTGCAATCCGAATAAAATGGCACCAGATAACAAATGAATGGCTTGGGTTCCTATCGGAAATTCTGCATAATACATTAAAATTCCAGTAATGGTTTCTAGAAAAATTAAAAACACAATCCAATTGACAAGCTGGTATCCCAATTTTTTTATTTGATTCAAGTAAAATAACCCAAAGTTTACAAGCACTATTGCAATGGTAAAAGATCTATGAAAATAAAATTTAAAGCTGGGGTTCATCAAACTATATTCTTTGTTTTCGAAACCAAAAAGTTTTACTTGCTCATCTATAAATTGTCTCACTTGAGTACCCATGGCAATTTGAACTAGAGAGAAGATTAAAGAAATAATAAGTAGTTTTTTAAAGGTAGGATGATATGTAAAGCTTTTTTTTCTTTTCGAAATAATAAATTGTAACTGTAATAAAAGCCCAATGATGATGAGGCCAACCACCATATGTATTGTTATTATGGCAGGAGTCAGGTTGGAGTCTACTACTGTTTTTCCTAACCAAGCTTCAAACAACATTAGGAAAAAAGCAGCAAAAGCGATTCCAGGGATGCGTTTGTCTTCCTTCCAAAATTTTGTTGATCCGTAGATGAGGAACAGGAATATAAATCCAGCTAAAACGGAAACAAGTCTGTTGATGTACTCTGTCCAAGTATGGTATTTGTTAAATTTTGCATAATCGTGTTTGGTGTAGTTTTTCCAGTTACTTCTGTTAAATTCTGAGGAGGTTGTAAAGTTCTTTTCTGTAACATAGAGTGTATCATTTTTAATGATAATGATCCCCTCTCCATATTCCGTGTGAGGTTTCCAGCTAATTTCATCCTCGGAGGTTGGTGGAATATAGTATCCAAAACATTTAGGCCAGTCAGGACACCCCATGCCGGAGCCAGTCATTCTAACAATCGCTCCTGCTAAAAAAATCAAATAGAGAGAAATGATAGAAATTTGTACGATTTTTGGAAATTTATTTTTCATTTTAAATGATTTTCTACAAAAATACGACAAAAAAAAATCGCTTAAAAAAAATTCAAGCGACTTGTTTGTTTTGAAGATTTAAAAAGTAGGTTTAGAGAACTCTAACATCTACTGCATTTAATCCTTTTCTACCTTCTTTTAGATCAAACTCTACAGAATCACCTTCTCTAATTTCATCTATTAATCCTGATACATGTACAAAATACTCTGTATTTGAGTCGTCTTCTGTTACAAATCCAAATCCTTTGGATTCGTTGAAGAATTTTACGGTTCCTTTTTTCACTTTGTTAAATATATTTGTTAATAATACTTCAAATATAGTACTATTATTACTTGGTTTTACAAAAGTCTTTTTTTTATCAATTTTGTTTAATATTTGAGATAAAAAATGAACAAAAAAAAAGAATATTTTTAATAAAAATTTATATAAATATTTTTTTTGAGGCATGTTTTAAGAATGTCAATAAAGATAGTGCTTTCCGCAGTTTTTAAATTTTAAAATACTGATAATCAGAACTTTGATAAATCTTATTTTCGATCAAAAAAAGGATAAAATTATCATTTTGTTAAAAACTTTAAGGTTTTGTGAATAACTATGGCTTTCATTTTGAAACAAAAAATTGAATATTTGTAGAGATCGTTTTCAGCGATTAAAAAACGTCCAACAACACAAAACTTTTCAAGATAATGCCAACACAAGAACCAATTTTACAGCCAAATGATAACAGATTTGTTATTTTTCCAATTCAACACGACGATTTATGGGATTGGTACAAAAAACAGCAAGCCTGTATCTGGACTGCTGAAGAAATTGATTTGTCCGAAGATGTTTTAGATTGGAATACCAAATTGTCCGAAGATGAACGTTATTTCATCAAACACATACTGGCGTTTTTTGCTGCATCAGATGGGATTGTAAATGAAAATCTAGCAGAAAATTTTGTCAATGAAGTACAATATTCAGAAGCAAAATTTTTCTATGGTTTTCAAATCATGATGGAAAATGTTCATTCAGAAACCTATTCTTTACTAATAGACACCTACGTTAAAAATGAAGAAGAAAAAGATCAATTATTTAGAGCAATTGAAGTTTTTCCTGCCATTAAGAAAAAAGCAGAGTGGGCATTAAAATGGATAGAATCAGATTCTTTTGCAGAGCGCTTGATCGCATTTGCTGCGGTGGAAGGTATTTTCTTTTCAGGGGCATTCTGTTCTATTTTTTGGTTAAAGAAAAGAGGTTTGTTACCTGGTTTGACCTTTTCCAATGAATTGATTTCTAGGGATGAAGGACTGCATTGTGATTTTGCTGTTCATTTACACAATCACCATGTTGTGAATAAAGTTTCAAAAGAAAGAATCAAAGAAATCATCGTAGATGCATTGAATATTGAAAGAGAGTTTGTAACAGAGTCCTTACCGGTTAGTTTAATTGGGATGAATGCTAAATTAATGACACAATATTTAGAATTTGTGACCGATAGATTATTAGGAGAATTCAATTGTGAAAAAGAATACAATGTCGCTAATCCTTTTGATTTCATGGAGATGATTTCTTTAGAAGGAAAAACTAATTTCTTCGAGAAAAGAGTTTCAGAATATCAAAAAGCAGGGGTAAAATCTGGAGGTACAGGAAGTATCAGTTTCGATTCGGATTTTTAGAATTTACACACCCAAAATAAAAAAAAATAAAGTAGTTCGTCAAAAAGTGGATGTTTTGACGTATTTAATATTCAAATAAAACCTATAGATTTATGTTTGTACTAAAAAGAGATGGCAAAAAAGAGCCAGTGATGTTTGATAAAATCACTGCAAGAGTGAAGAAGATGTGTTACGGATTGAACAAAATTGTTGATCCTGTAAAAGTTGCCATGCGTGTAATTGAAGGTTTATATGACGGAGTAACAACCTCAGAATTAGACAATTTAGCAGCAGAAACAGCTGCTACTATGACAACAGCTCATCCAGATTATGCAAAATTAGCAGCGAGAATTGCCGTTTCAAATTTACATAAAAATACCAAGAAATCTTTCTCGGAAACGATGGATGATTTGTATTATTATGTAAATCCTCGTACAAACAAAAAAGCACCATTGCTAGCAGACGATGTTTATGAAATAATAAAAGCAAATGCAGAAAAATTAGATTCTACAATTATTTACAACAGAGATTTTAATTACGATTATTTTGGTTTTAAAACTTTAGAGCGTTCCTACTTGTTAAAGTTAAACGGTCAGATTGCAGAACGTCCACAACATATGTTAATGCGAGTTTCAATAGGGATTCACAAAAATGACATTAATGAAGCAGTTGCAACTTATGAGTTAATGAGTAAAAAATATTTTACCCATGCAACACCTACCTTGTTTAATGCAGGGACACCAAAACCACAGATGTCTTCATGTTTCTTATTGCAAATGCAAGATGATAGTATAGAAGGAATTTACGATACTTTAAAACAAACGGCAAAAATTTCCCAATCTGCAGGAGGAATAGGGTTGTCTTTGCATAATATTAGAGCAACTGGTTCATATATTGCAGGGACCAATGGGACTTCTAATGGGATTGTGCCAATGTTAAAGGTGTTTAATGATACCGCTCGTTATGTGGATCAAGGTGGAGGAAAGCGAAAGGGGTCTTTTGCGATGTACCTAGAACCTTGGCATGCAGACATCTTTGATTTTTTAGATTTAAAGAAAAATCATGGTAAAGAAGAAATGCGAGCTAGAGATTTGTTTTATGCAATGTGGGTTTCAGATTTATTTATGAGTCGTGTACAAGAAGATGCAGATTGGACCTTGATGTGTCCTCATGAGTGTCCACATTTATACGATACACACGGTGAGGAATTTGAACGTTTGTATACAAGTTACGAAGCTGCAGGGAAGGGAAGAAAAACCATCAAAGCGCGTGAACTGTGGGAGAAAATTTTGGAATCTCAAATAGAAACGGGAACTCCTTATATGTTGTATAAAGATGCGGCAAATAGAAAGTCGAATCAGAAAAACTTGGGAACCATTCGTTCTTCGAACCTTTGTACAGAAATTATGGAATACACTGCAAAAGACGAAGTTGCTGTGTGTAATCTCGCGTCAATTGCTTTGCCAATGTTTATTTCTGAAAAAGAAAATGGGGAGAAATTTTTCAATCATAAGAAATTATTTGACGTAACTAAAAAAGTAACACGTAATTTAGATACAGTGATAGATATGAACTACTATCCTGTAAAAGAAGCTGAAAATTCTAACTTTAGACATAGGCCTGTAGGTTTAGGGATTCAAGGTTTAGCGGATGCTTTTATCATGTTGCGTTTGCCCTTTACTTCGGATGAAGCTAAAAAATTAAATCAAGATATTTTTGAAACAATGTATTTTGCAGCGGTAACTTCTTCTATGGAAATCGCTAAGGCAAAAGAACCTTATTCTACCTTTAAGGGGTCTCCGATGTCAGAGGGAGAGTTTCAGTTTAACATGTGGGGGATCAAAGATGATGAGTTGAGTGGAAATTGGGATTGGGCAAAATTACGAAAACAAGTAATCAAACATGGAGTTAGAAATTCTTTGTTAGTCGCACCAATGCCAACGGCATCAACGTCTCAAATTTTGGGGAATAATGAAGCATTTGAGCCTTATACTTCTAATATTTATACAAGAAGAGTATTGTCTGGAGAATTTATTGTTGTAAACAAACATTTGTTAGAAGATTTAGTAGAACTTAATTTGTGGGATAATGATATGAAAGAAAATATCATGCGTGCAAATGGTTCCATACAACACATAGAAGCAATTCCAGCTGAGTTAAGAGAATTATACAAGACCGTTTGGGAAATGAGTATGAAAGATATTATAGACATGGCTCGTCACAGAGGCTATTTTATTGATCAGTCGCAATCATTAAACTTGTTTATGAAAGATCCAGATTATGCGAAATTAACATCAATGCATTTTTATGCTTGGAAGTCTGGATTAAAAACTGGAATGTATTATCTAAGAACAAAATCTGCCGTAAATGCAATTCAGTTTACCGTTTCTAAAAAAAAGAAAGCCACTCCAATAGAAGAAGAAAAACCAATGACTCCGGAGGAGTTCAAAGCAATGGTAGATGCTTCTAAAAACGGAGCGCCAGATGATGATTGCCTAATGTGTGGATCCTAAAATTGTATAAAATTTGTATTTTTTTAAATTTTGAAACTAAATACATTCCAATAAATAATTAGAGATCTTTAAATTTAAAGTTCATAAAAAGAGAAGCAGTACTGCTTCTCTTTTTTTTGTATTTTTGAATTGCTTTTTGAACTACGAAAAGCAAGGACTAATCATAGAATACTGAGCTATTCTATTAGGAACAATACAACTAAATATAGTATACAATGAACTGGGAACAACTCTTATCATTAAAGCGTTTTGGAGATACTCAACAACGATTGAGATCATCACAAGACGAGACACGTTTGGGGTTTGATGTAGATTTTGATAGAATTATATTTTCATCTGCATTTAGAAGCTTACAAGATAAGACACAGGTTATTCCTCTTTCAGAAACCGATTTTGTCCACACTCGTTTAACACACAGCTTAGAGGTCTCTGTAGTAGGGAGAACGCTAGGGAGAAGAGTGGGTAAAATTTTACTTGAGCGGTATCCAAACTTAAAAAAAAAGGGGTATACCTTTAATGATTTTGGAGCTATTGTAGCCGCAGCTTCAGTAACACATGATATAGGGAATCCACCCTTTGGTCACTCCGGAGAAAAAGCAATAGGAGAGTATTTTAAAACGGGAAAAGGGCTCCAATATAAAAGCAATTTAACAGAGAAAGAGTATCAAGATTTAATTGATTTTGAAGGAAATGCAAATGGATTTAAAATTCTTACAGAAAGTAGGGAAGGGATTCTTGGAGGGTTGAGATTGTCTTATGCAACTTTGGGAGCCTTCATGAAATACCCAAAAGAGAGTCTTCCTAAAAAACCAACAAATCATATTGTAGATAAAAAGTATGGTTTTTTTCAGTCAGAAAAAGAATCATTTTTAGATGTAGCTACTGAATTGGGGCTTGCCCAAAAATTCATTTCAGAGGATCTTTCTTTTTACCGACATCCGCTTGCTTATCTTGTGGAAGCAGCAGATGATATTTGCTATACAATCATTGATTTTGAAGACGGAATAAACTTAGGTTTAATTGAAGAAGAATTCGCTTTGGAGTATATGATTAAGCTGGTCAAAAACACAATAGATATTAAAAAATACCATTCGTTACAACATAAAACAGACAGGGTGAGTTACCTTCGTGCTCTTGCAATTGGAGTTTTAATTAATGAGGCAGTCACTATTTTTTTAGAAAATGAAGAAGCGATTTTACAGGGGACATTTGAGAAATCTTTATTAGATAAATGCACTTATGAAGCTCAAATTAATGATATTCTAAAAATAAGTGTTGCCAAGATTTATAAAAGTGCCGAAGTTGTAGAAAAAGAAATAGCGGGTTATCGAATCATTGCGGATCTATTAGATGTTTTTGTAACAGCATTAAATCATAAGTTTGACGGGAATCCATCAAATTTTGACAAATTGGTACTGAATTTATTGCCCAATGAATATCAGGTAGAATCAGCAAATTTATATGATAGAATTTTGCAAATATGTAGTTATGTTTCAAGAATGTCTGATAGTTCTGCAATCCGAATGCATAAAAAATTAACTGGGAATATCATTTAAAGTAGTAAACTTGAAAAAAGGAATACAATGAAAAAAGCAATAAGAATTATTATAATCTTAGGAATAGGGTTTTTGTTTTATAATATAATTTTTGAAGATGATAAGTACACAGATTATGAGAAAATTATTGAGGAGCATCCTTTTAATAAAACAATGTATTTGTCAAAAAAAGAAAGAAAATCTTTAGGATTAACACCCAATGCTTATTTTGAGCAAGAATATTTAAACGAAATAAATCCGAGTACTGGAAGAACCCATCCAGAAAATGTTTTTGAACTTCAGGATCAATTGAATCTCTATAATGCCAGAGTACCAGGGGAATCTCCTACAAATCCTTGGATAGAAAGAGGTCCAAATAATGTTGGAGGAAGAACAAGAGCTATTTTATTCGATCCGAACGATGAGACGAACAGAAGAGTTTTTGCTGGGGGTGTCAGTGGTGGTTTATGGGTCAATAACGATATCGTTGATGCGAATTCTTCTTGGCTACAAGTTGGAATTTCAGAAAATGTTGCAGTTACATGCATAACTGTAGATCCGAACAACTCTCAAATCATGTATATTGGAACTGGAGAGTCACAATCAGGAAATGCTAGTGCAGGAAACGGTGTTTGGAAATCAATTGATGGAGGGTTTTCATGGACCAACATTTTTAGTGATTCTTTTAATTCTATTTTAAGGGATCGCTTGTTTTATATCAATGATATCAAAGCGTGGAATAATAAGGGTACAACAGAGGTTTTTATTGCAGTTGCAGGAGCTTATGATGGAAGCAGTGATTTTCCTGGAGCCAATATTACAGGGCTGTATAAATCTATAGACAATGGAGCGACTTGGAGTAAACTTATTTTACCTCCTATTCCTAATACATCCATAGGGGACCCTTCATCTTTTTATGAGCCGAATGATATAGAAATAGCGATAGATAATTCTATTTGGATAGGTTCTGATGATAATATTTTTGGGAACGGTGGAGGAACCATCTTAAAGTCCACAAATGGAGGTATTTTTTCGGTTCAGCATACGATAAGTAATGCAGCTAGAACCGAAATAGCGCTTTCTGCTTTGGACAATGATAAGTTATATGTTTTAGCAGAGGGAAATAGTGCAACCCCAATCATTATGCAAAAAACAGAAGATGCTTTTGCAACGATGGTTGAGATGACTTTACCTAATGACGCAGACAACAGCATTCCTTCAAATGACTTTACAAGAGGACAAGCTGGTTATGATTTAGTCCTTGAGCTAGACCCTACAAATGATGATATCTTATATGCTGGTGGTATTGATTTATTCAGATCCTCAGACAATGGTACAACCTGGGTTCAAATGTCTAAATGGTCAAATAATAATAAGTTAAGGAGTAAAAATATTCCTTTAGTTCATGCGGATCAACACGCGTTGGTATTTCATCCAACAGATTCAGACAAGGCAATTATTGGGAATGATGGGGGTGTTTTCTTTGCTTCCTCACTAAGTGAAGCAGTACAAAGTAACATTCCAAATAATTCTATTGAGGCTAGAAATAAAGATTATAATACCATGCAATTTTATAATGGAGCGATCGCCCAAGATATTACTTCTGATGTTATAATCGCAGGGTCGCAGGACAATGGAACACAATTTATAGATGGTGCTACAAAAGCTTCTTCAAACCCAGCAGTTGAAGTCTTTGGAGGAGATGGAGCTTATACATTTATAGACAAAGATGGAGAGTATATGATTGTGTCTTATGTTTATAACAACAAAGCGATGTTAGAACTGCCTTATACAGGTGCAGGGAAAACACTTGATAACGATCAAACTACGGGGAGTTTTATCAATCCGCAGGATCTAGATGATAATTTAGATATTCTATATTCTAATGCACACAGTAGTTCTCAAGATTTTGACAGTATTGTAAGATATCAAGGAATCAAATCGTCGGAAGTATTAATTAAAGATAGAATTGGGAGTAATTTTTTAGACAACAGAGCTACAGTTGTCAAAGTTTCTCCATTTGAGACATCGTCAACCACCTTGTTTTTAGGCTTAGCAAATGGAAAATTACTGAAGGTTGAAAATGCCAATTCTGAAAACCCAACATGGAGAAATCTTAAAAGGTTTGGTGGTTCTGTTTCATCTATTCGTTTTGGGAATGATGAAAATGAAATTTTACTGACATTTCATAATTATGGCGTTCAAAGTATTTGGTATTCTATCGACGGTGGATTATCATGGATGGATAAAGAAGGGGATTTCCCAGACATTCCTGTAAAAGATATTTTAATGAATCCTTTAAACAATGATGAAGTTATTATTGCGACTGAACTAGGGATTTGGACAGCCAATAACTTTAAGGATGCATCTCCTTCATGGGTGCAAGCAAACAATGGGATGTCTAGTGTAAAAGTAACTTCTTTAGAGTTAAGAACAGAGGACAATACGGTATTGGCTACCACTTATGGGAGAGGAATGTTTACTGGTAAGTTTACCACAGCGACAGCTTCTGTAGACGCTGATTTAACAGAGGGTAAAACAGTAAGCATTTACCCAACAGTATCTAAAGGAGACTTTACAATTTTTGCCAAAAATACGTTAGGGACGACAAAAGCAACTATTTTTGACATCAATGGGAAACAAGTTTATGAGAAGACTATTGATTTTACAACAACCAATAAACAAGAATTTTCGGTCAATTTAAATTCCGGAATTTACATGGTAAACTTAATCGATCAGAACAATATAAAAAGTTCAAATAAAATTATTATTGAACAATAGAAATAGATTCCTTTAATATCAAAAAAAGGCACGAATTTAAGTGTCTTTTTTTATGCAAGATTTTTGAAAACTTTAGAGAGAGAAAAAGCATCTAACCCAATTTGTTTGTGAAGTTCAAGAATACTTCCATGCGGGATAAATTCATCGGGAATTCCTAGGACTGTTATATTATTCTGATACTTATTTTCCGAGGCAAATTCCAAAATAGCAGAACCAAATCCACCTTTAATAATTCCGTCTTCAACGGTAATTATGGTTTGATGTTTTTGAAAAATACGATGGAGGAGTTGTTCATCCAATGGTTTTACAAAACGCATGTCGTAATGTGCATAATTCGATTTAACATCAATAAGTTCCTGGGCATCAGATATGTTTTTTGCAATTGTTCCAACAGACAAAATAGCGATATTTTCACCCTCTTGTAAACAAATTCCTTTCCCTATTTCAATTTTGTTAAAAGGTTTTTCCCAATCAATAATTTTTCCAAAACCTCTTGGGTATCGAATTGCAATTGGCTTGTCTAAGCCTAGTTGAGCAGTGTATAAAATATTTCTTAATTCAATTTCATTGCTGGGGGCAAAAATAATAAGGTTTGGAATACACCTTAGATAAGCAATATCAAAAACTCCATGATGCGTGGCACCGTCTTCACCAACAACACCTGCTCTGTCCAAACAAAAAATTACCGGTAAGTTTTGCAAAGCAACATCATGAATTATCTGATCGTATGCACGCTGTAAAAATGTAGAATAAATATTACAAAAGGGGATGATGCCTTGAGTAGTCATTCCTGCAGCGAGCGTAACAGCGTGTTGTTCTGCAATTCCAACGTCGAAGGTTCTTTTTGGGTATTTTTCCATTAAAAATTTTAACGAGCTTCCTGTTAACATGGCAGGTGTAATCCCAACGATTTTATCATTTTGATCTGCTAATTCAACAATTGTTTTTCCGAAAACATCTTGGTATTTTGTATATAAATTAAGGTCTTTTGTGACTCTTTTTCCAGATTTTTTATCAAATTTTCCAGGGGCATGGTAGGTTACTTGATCTTCTTCCGCTTGCTGTAATCCTTTGCCTTTTGTGGTAATTACATGTAAAAATTTAGGACCTTTGATCGTTTTTAATCGTTCTAATTCGGATAAAATATTTGGTAAATCATGTCCGTTAATTGGACCGGAATATTCAAAATTTAATGCTTTTATAATATTGTTTTGAGCAGCCAACTTTTTATCGCTTTTAACCTTCGTCAAGTATTCTTTTAAAGCACCAACCGAAGGGTCAATTCCAATGGCGTTGTCATTTAAAATAATGAGTAGATTTGCCTTAGAAACCCCTGCATGATTTAAAGCTTCAAATGCCATTCCACTAGCAATAGAAGCATCTCCAATAACAGCGATATGTTGTTTTTCTGTTTCTCCTTTTAGGCGAGATGCAATTGCCATTCCTAATGCTGCAGAGATAGAAGTGGATGAATGTCCAACACCAAAAGCATCAAAATTGCTTTCTTTTCTTGAAGGGAAACCTGCGACTCCATCAAATTGTCTATTGGTGTGAAAAACCTCTTTTCTTCCGGTTAAAATTTTATGCCCATATGCTTGATGTCCAACATCCCAAACTAATAAATCGGTAGGGGTGTCGAATAGATAATGCAAAGCAATGGTTAATTCTACGACTCCTAGGCTTGCTCCTAAATGTCCTTCTTTTGTCGCAATGATATCAATAATAAATTCTCTCAACTCTTTTGCTAGTTGAGGTAATTGTTCTGGATTCAATTTTCTTAAACCAGATGGATCTGATATGCCGTTTAACAATTTTGTCATCTCTTTGCAAAAATACAATTTAACTTTTTGTGTCTGTAAAAAGAACTCTAAAGAATTTCGATTTTATCGTAAATAAATTACTTAAATTTACTTCATCAATATAATATAGTAGATGATACAGCCTTTTGATGATGTTTATTTTATGAAAAAAGCGTTACAAGAAGCAACAAAAGCTTTTGACAAAGGGGAAGTTCCTGTTGGGGCAATTATTGTCTATAAAAATCAGATTATTGCAAGAGCTTCTAATTTAACAGAGACATTAAACGATGTAACTGCACATGCTGAAATGCAAGCTTTTACAGCGGCTTCAGATTTTTTAGGTGCAAAATATTTGATCGATTGTGTGTTGTATGTTACTTTAGAGCCCTGCCAAATGTGTGCAGGAGCAAGTTATTGGACTCAGATTGGTAAGATTGTATACGGCGCTTCAGAATTAGAAAAAGGATTTTCAAAATTAAAAACAAGGTTACATCCTAAAACAAAAGTTGTTGGAGGAGTCTTAGAAAATGAATGTTCTCAGCTTTTAAAACGATTTTTTATAGAAAAACGCAATTTGAATTAATCGTATAAATTCTTAAAAAAAGGAAGTTATTTCTTTTTATAAAAGGCTTATATATAATGATTATACTTTTTTGATCACGTTTGTAACAATTCCCCAAATAACAAAATCATTATCTTCAGTAATATTTATAATCGGATAGTTAGGGTTTTCCGGCTGTAGCCAGACTTTATTTTTTTCTACTCGTAACCTTTTTACAGTAAATTCGCCATCTAAAAAGCAAACGGCGATTTTGTTATTTGTAGGCTCTAAACTCCTATCGATAACTAATAGATCATTATCATCTAAACCAGCGTCAATCATAGATTGACCTTTTACTTTTGCAAAAAAAGTAGCGTCCTTATTTTGAATTAATTCGTCATCTAGAGAGATTCTTGTTTCTCTAAAGTCGTCGGCAGGTGATGGGAAACCTGCAGAAATTCCAACATCAATCAAAACAGCTCCCTTCCCAGAAGATATTTTTGGAGTAAAAAAAGTAAGTGTCTTAGAAGTTATCATTTGCATGCAAATTATAACTTTTATTTAGATATTAATAATATTATTTTACAATTATAATATCATTGATATTCGTAGTAAACTTAGCAGATAATCTTTTTTGACGCATTTTCCAAGTGCGTTTTAAATCTTGATTCCCTAACTTGACTTTATCGCCTTTAAATTTTTTATTTAAGTTGTCCATAGCAGCCATTAAGGGTTTGTGTTTAGGGTTTTCGTGAGTAAATAAATTTAATTGAAAATTATCATTAGGAACCAACCCTGTAACAATTACTCCTGCTTTTTTATATTTAATTCCAGGCTTAAAGATAGTTTTCACAGCTTTAATAGCGGCATTTGCAATCTCTAAAGTAGAATCTGTAGGACAGGAAAAAATAACGCTTGTACTTTCTCTGTGCTGTTGTGAGTTTTTTTGAAAACGATCGCTAGAAAGTTTTACAACTAACATATGGCAGCTCGATTCTTGATTTCGTAATTTTTCTGCACACCTTGTAGCAAAGGTAGAAATACGTTCTTTTATATTTTCAAGATCGCTGTAAGTGTTCTCAAAACTACGAGTAGTCGCAATCATTTTCTTTGAGCTAACTTCCTCTAATGGGATTTTAGAAATACCTTGTAAATCTTTCTGTAATCGCCATTCTACAATAGAAAATTTTTTTAGAACCCAACTACTTGGGAGCTGTGTAAAATCCCAAGCAGTTACACATCCTTTTTCTTGTAGTCGTTTTTTTAAACGACTTCCAATTCCCCATACATTTCCAATTTTAGTCCATTTTAAAGCTTTAATTCTATTTTCTTCAGAATCAATTACGCAGATCCCTTTAGACTGTTTTAAGTTAGAACGTGCAATTTTGTTGGCAATTTTACAGAGTGCTTTTGTAGGTGCGATTCCTACACAAGTTGGGATCCCTGTCCATTTTAAAACTCGACTCCTCATGGTTGTTCCATATTCATAGAGATTGTAATTTTCAAAACCGTTTAGTTTCAAAAAAGATTCGTCAATAGAATAGACTTCTACTTCTGGAGAAAAATCTGCTAAAATATTCATGACCCTAGTACTCATATCTCCATATAAAGGATAGTTAGAAGATAAAACGCTAATACCATTCTCTTTGCAAAACGTTTCCCATTTAAAAATTGGCGCGCCAAAAGGCAATTGTAATTTTTTAGCTTCATCACTCATAGAAATGACACAACCATCGTTATTACTTAAAATAGCAACTGGTTTTCCTTGTAAATTAGGGTTGAAAACCCGTTCACAAGAGGCATAAAAGTTATTACAATCTATAAGTGCAAACATGAAAGTAAAGATAGTATGAAAGACTTAATAAAAGGCTCTTTTTATCAACATAGATTTACAAAAAAACCATTCTTCAAGAGATCTTATTGTAAGCACTTTTTAGCTTTTTAATTACAGATGCCATTTCTTCGATATTTAGATGTCCAAAACCAAAGCGAATTGCACAAGTGTTTTTATCCTGATAAAGGACTGTTTTTGGTAGAAATAACTCATTTTTTTGAGCCTCTTGAGCTAATTTTACTAAAGATATTTTAGGTTCAAATTGTAGCCAGATTGCCAATCCACCAACTGGGATGCTCCAATGTGCAATATCTGTAAAATAGGTAGTTAGGAGTTTGCATAAACAATCTCGTCTTTGTTTATAGGTTACAATATTTTTTTTCATGAGACGATAAATTTCGCCTTCATTAATTAATTCTGACAGCATTTGTTCTTGTATCAAGTCACCTTGTTTGTCTAGTAGTTGCAAATAATTCTTTGCTTCTGATATAAGATTTTCTGGGGCTACCACAAAACCTGTCTGAAAACTTGGGAATAATGATTGCCCTAATTTTCCTAAATAGATGACCATGCCGTTCGCATCTGCGGTTGCCATGGGTAACATTGCAGAGCTTTCAAATTGAAAATCGTAATCGTAATCATCTTCAATAATAGCAAACTCATAATCTTTAGCAAGTTGAAGTAATTCTAATCGACGCTCTGCACTTAAGGTGACTGATGTTGGATAGTCTCTGTGTGCACACACATACACAACTCTAATACTTTGTTTTGTAAAATGGGTTTTTATATATTGAATATCTAAACCATTATCATCCACGGGAATTGTTTTAATAGTTGCACCTGCTTGTTGAAAAATCATGTTAGCGGCATAATTACTTAAATTCCCAACTAATACGATGTCGTTTTGCTTTATTAATAATTGAGATACAATGTACAAACTCATTTCTGTACTTCGTGTACTCATTAAGTTATTTGGTTGTATGTGAAACCCTCGAGTAGCATTTAGATAATTACATAGTTGAGTTTCAAATAAAGAATAAGAAAATTCGTTGGGTCTGTTCCATTTTTTTAGTAATGGTTTTCGTTTCATGGCAGCACTGTACCATCTTGTAAACTGGTGCACAGGGTGTAGTCGTAAATCAGGTTTTCCGTCGTTAATGGTGAACTTAGCATTTGTAAACGGAATAGTCGATGCTAAATGAAATGATTCTTGAAAAGGGAATCCTGTTGTTTTGGCAGCGCTATATGCGTCATTTATTTTTTGAGAAGCGGCTTTTATTTTTACTGTTTTCCCCTTTGGTTCTAGAACAAATGTACCTTTATTTGGAATGATTTCTACCCATCCTTGAGAGGCCAACTCCTCGTAGATGGCTACGGCTGTATTTCTATGAATGTTTAAGATCTGTCCTAACACGCGGGTTCCTGGGAGCATGGTTCCTTTGGTTAAATAACCTCGTTGTATTGCATTTACAATTTGCTGTGAAACTTGGATGTATACAGGTTGAGGTACCGATTTATTAAAATCAATGAGTTGTTTAAATAATGTACTAACCGGACTATCTATCATTTTAAAACTGGACTAGTTTAATCGTCCGGAAAGTTACGATTTTTGTAGCGTTTTTAAATTAAAATAACAATTAAAATGATGCGAAGTAAATTATTAATTAGTACATTTTTATTATTGCAGATTACTTTGTTTTCTCAAGAGAAAAAGCAGGTACAAAAGTTAGATACGATTTTAATAAAATCTACTAGAATAGACTTGCCTTTTAAAGATAATTCTAGAACCATAAACATAATCACTTCTGAAGCTATAGAAAATAGTGCTGTAACAAATGTGGCAGATTTATTACAACAAGTTGCTGGGGTAGATATCAGAAGGCGAGGTACTGCCGGAAGTCAAGCAGATTTATATATTAGAGGAGGAGGTTTTGATCAAACATTATTATTAATTGATGGGATAAAAATGGACGACTCTCAAACAGGCCACCATACGATGAATGCGGCTTTACCCATTGAAGTTATTGAGCGTATAGAGATTATAAAAGGTCCTGCCGCTAGGATTTTCGGACAAAATGCATTTACGGGGGCAATAAACATTGTGACTAAAAAGAAATTATCAGACACTGTTGCTGTACATATGGAAAAAGGTTCTTTTGGGCAATCAAATGGTTCTGTAACTGCAGGGAAGGAGTTTGAAAACTCATCAGTAATAGCGCATGTGGGGATATTAACTTCAGACGGTTATCGATATAATTCAGATTATCAAAATAAAAACTATTTACTAAAAGGAGTTTTCAATAGGAAACAACAACCTATTGAAGTAATTGCTACTTTTTTTGATAAAAAATTTGGAGCAAACGGATTTTATGCCAGTGCAACAGCTACAGAGCAATACGAAGAAACGCAGAGTAGTTTAGTTGGAGCTTCTACTACTTTTAAAACGGAAAATTTTAAAATTTCTCCCAGAATCTACTGGAAAAGAGGTCAAGATGATTATGTTTATATAAGGGATAATCCGAGTGTTTACAGAAATTTGCACATTACGAATAAGGTAGGGATAGAAACAAATGCTTCTTACAGGTCAGATATTGGTATTACAGGTTTTGGAATCGATATTTCTAGAGTTTTTATAAGTAGTAATAATTTAGGAAATAGAAATAGAACCATGGCAAATTTATTTCTAGAGCATCGTTTTAAATTATGGAATGAGAAGTTAGATATTACTCCTGGAGTCGCGGTTACGTACTTTTCGGATTTTAAATTCCATGCCTATCCGGGGTTAGACATAGGGTATCAATTATCAGATCAGATGAAAGCATATGGAAATATAGGAGTCACTTATAGAATACCAACCTATACAGATTTATATTATAATGATAGAAATACCATTGGGAATGCTAACTTAAAACCAGAAGAAGCCTTTTCTCAAGAAATAGGGTTGAAATATAATTCAGGGAAATATACATCTTCAGTTGCAATATTTAATAGAGATGCTAGTAATTTAATTGATTTTATTAGGCCAGATGTAAACTCAAAGTATGAGGCTACAAATATTACAAAAGTTAATACACAGGGAGTTGAGTTTGAAGGAGCTTATAATTTTAAAGTAAATAGTTTTAATCAGACAGTAACTTTTGGGTATTCGTATTTAAATGATGATATCTTAGCTCAAAACAAGGAGCTATCTCGCTACTCTTTGAATACATTAAAACATCAGTTTACCACACGTTTTAGTTCTCAGTTGTTTAAAAATATCAGACAAAATATTATTTATAAACATGCAGAGCGTACAGTAGGGACAAGCTATAATGTTTGGGATGCCTCTGTAATTGTAGATTTTGATCCCATCAGTTTTACAGTTACTGCCAATAATATTTTTGATGCAGAATATATTGAAGCAGGTTTTGTACCCATGCCACCAAGTTCGCTTTTAGTTGGAATGCGTTTCCGATTTTAGCAACTAAATTAGGAGAATTTAGAATGCCTCGAAAAGAAATTTCGAGGCATTTTTTTTGGATATTTTTTATGTAAAAAGTTTAAAAAGATCATTTCCATTTGCAAAAAGCAACAGCGCAATTAATAGTAAAAAGCCAGTGATTTGGGCATATTCTAAAAACTTATCTCCAGGTTTTTTACCAGTAATCATTTCCCAGAGAGTAAATACTACGTGACCTCCGTCTAGGGCAGGTATTGGGAGTAAGTTCATAAACCCTAACATGATCGATAAGAAAGCGGTAATATTCCAAAAAGATTCTGCACTCCATTCAGAAGGGAAAATACTTCCAATAGAAATAAAACCACCCAGACCCTTATAGGCTCCTGTACTAGGATTAAAAATCTTCTTTAATTGTTTTACGTAGTTTGTCAATGTTTTCCAAGACTTGTTCCATCCAGCAGGAATTGCTTCTACAAAACTATAGTCGATATCTGCAAATGTATAGTAGCCTAGTTTTTCTAAATCTTTAAAATTTAATTGTCCTAAACCAACACCTAATTTCCCTTCTTCGGTAACTTTTACGGACACTTCTTTTGTTTCAGAGGCTCTTCTTACGGTTACTGTAATCTCTTGGCTTTTAAATTTATCCAATTCATGTTGAGCTTCATCAAAGTATTTTATCGAATTTCCATTGATAGCAATAATAATGTCTTTTGGTTGTAAATCTGCATTTGTGTTTGGAGAGTCTTTAGAAATTCCTGCAATCGTAAAAGGGTATCTAGGAAGTAAAATAGCCCCTGCACTTTTATCTCTATCAACTAATTGAGAAATAAAATCTTCAGGAATCTTTTTGTTAATAAGAGCTCCGTTTCTTTCAATTTGAAAATTAGCCCCGTTTACAAAACCTAGTGTTAATTCATTGAACTTTTTAATTCTTTCTCCGTCAATAGTAAGAACTTTATCACCAGTTTGAATCCCTAAATTAATTGCTAAAGAATCTTGAACCCATACTCCATCTTTTACATTTTCGTTGGGTAGAAACTTTTCACCATACGCATACATTAATAGGGTGTAAATAAAAATACCCAAGATAAAGTTTACAAATACCCCTCCAAGCATTATAATCAAGCGTTGCCAGGCAGGTTTAGTTCTAAATTCCCATGGTTGTGGTGGTAAGGCCATTTGCTCAGTATCCATGCTTTCATCAATCATTCCAGATATTTTTACATATCCTCCAAGTGGGATCCAGCCAATTCCGTAGACAGTTTCTCCAATTTTTTTCTTGAAGAGAGAGAACTTATAATCGAAGAACAAGTAAAATTTTTCCACTCTAGTTTTAAATAACTTTGCGGGGATAAAATGCCCTAGCTCGTGCAAAACAATAAGAAGAGATAAACTTAAAATAAATTGTGATGCTTTTATTAGTATTTCCATTGAGTATTAAATCATAATTAAAGTAGGCGCAAATGTACGTTTTAAAAGAGAGTTTAAAAAGTACAAATTGTACTACCTTTTTATTTTAACACTAATTTGACAGTGTTTTTGTTTTTGGTTGTTTTTGTAAGGCATTTTTTAGTCGTAAATTTGTAAAAATAAACATGGATTTATGGATTTTAATTTTTTTAAAAAATCGACTTCAACACTTATTTTTTTAGCTATTTTTTCGGGAATTGCCATTCCTGTTTTCTATCATTTGTTGAAAGTTGAAAACCGTCTCAAAATTTATAATCCTTCAGATGTAAATCCAAGATTGGTAGATGAGAGCATTTTGCATGTTCAAAAAAATCATACAATTGCAGATTTTAAATTGATCAATCAAAATGGTAACACTGTGACAAATAAAGATTATGAAGGAAAAATTTATATAGCCGATTTCTTTTTTACTCGTTGTCAAAATATTTGTGTTGCTATGGCCTACAATATGAGTGAATTGCAAGAGTTTTATAAAAATGATACTGAGATCATGTTTTTATCTCATTCAGTAACTCCTTTAATAGATAGTGTAGCTGTTTTGAAAGAATATGCCATAAAAAAAGGTGTGGTAGACAAAAAATGGAATGTTACTACAGGGGTGAAAAAACATATCTACGAGTTGGCCAGGAAAAGTTATTTTGCTGTTTTAGATGAAGGAAATGGAGATGAAAACGACTTTATTCACACAGAACAATTCATATTAGTAGATAAAAACAGACGTATTCGGGGGTATTATGATGGAACAAACGACAAAGAGATGGTCAAATTAAAAGAGGATATCGTTTCTTTAAAAGAAGAATATGCTTCAAAATAACTTGTTTAGAACTATTCTAAATTCCTATCTTTGTAGTCCAAACAACATTCATTGAGCACAATTGCAACATTACAAAAAGGAGAAATTGGATATATCTCTGAAGAATCGTTAGATTTTATTCCTTTAAAATTACTTGAAATGGGTTGTTTACCTGGTGCAGAGGTAGAATTAGTTCAAATTGCACCTCTAAAAGATCCCTTATACATCTGTGTAAATGGAAGTCATCTGGCTATTAGAGAAGAAACAGCTTCTAAAATTCAAATCCTAAAAGTTAATCATTAGATGTCTAAAAACGATATAAAAGTTGCTTTGATAGGAAATCCTAACACAGGGAAAACCTCTCTTTTTAATCAACTAACTGGTTTGAATCAAAAGGTGGGGAATTACCCTGGGGTAACCGTTGATAAAAAAGAGGGTCTAAGTAAGTTGTCTTCCACACAAAATGCAGTGATCACTGATTTGCCCGGAACATATAGTATTAACCCAACCTCCATAGATGAAAGTATCGTTTTAAAGACCTTGTTAAAAAAGGACATTAAAGAATCTCCAGATGTGATTTTAGTGGTTGCAGATGTAGAAAATTTAAAAAGAAACTTACTGCTGTTCTCTCAAATTAAAGATTTAGAGATTCCAACTGTTTTGGCCATCAATATGGTTGATCAAATGAATAGAAAAGGAATCACCATTGATTTATCTTTATTAAAGAAACAACTCAATACCGAAGTTGTTTTAATTAGTGCAAGAAAAAATGAAGGAATCAATGATGTAAAAGCTGCAATTATTCGTTGTCATGTGGCAGCAAAAGCATCTCCTTTGTGTGGTGTAGATCATAAAATAGATCCTGATTATTTTATGAAATTAAAGGAAATTAGTTCTAATTATTCCTTGTATGAATTATGGCTAATGGTTACCCAGAGTAACTTTCCAGAAACAGTAACCAAAGAAGAAAAAGAAAAGCTGCTAGCGTTTAAGCAAGATGTTTCTAAGGTGAAAAAATACCAACACAAGGAAACAATTTACAGGTATCAAGAGATTAATAGAATTCTAAAAAAAACCTATATCGTAGATAAAACGAAAGCGACCGACTTACGAGGGAGATTAGATAAATTTTTCACTCACAAAATATTTGGGTATGTCTTTTTTATCTTTTTGTTGTTAATCATTTTCCAGTCAATTTTTGATTGGTCTACATTACCTATGGACCTTATCGATGGTACTTTTGCAGAAATTTCTGATTTTGCAAAAAATAATTTACCAACGGGTGTTCTTACCGATTTATTAACTGAGGGGATTATTCCAGGAATTGGAGGCGTCCTTATATTTATTCCACAAATTGCCATTTTATTTCTATTTATTGCCATTTTAGAAGAAACAGGATATATGAGTCGTGTGGTTTTTTTAATGGATAAAATTATGCGTCGTTTTGGAATGAATGGTAAAAGTATCGTTCCTCTAATTTCAGGAACAGCCTGTGCTATTCCTGCAATCATGGCTACAAGAACAATTCCCAGTTGGAAAGAGCGATTAATTACTATTTTAGTAACACCTTTCACAACTTGTTCTGCACGGTTACCTGTATATGCGATTTTAATATCTCTCATCATTCCAGATAAAAAAATCTTCGGATTTTTAAATTTACAAGGGTTTGTTTTGTTGTTATTGTATGCCTTAGGTTTTGCGACAGCGATATTAGCGGCCTATATTTTACACAAAACACTAAAAATCAAATCTAGGTCCTTTTTTGTTGTAGAAATGCCAAATTACAAATTCCCCTCCATCAAAAATATTTTTTTCGAAGTATTAGAAAAAACAAAATCTTTTGTTTTAGAGGCTGGAAAAATTATTTTAGCATTGTCTATTATATTATGGTTTTTAGCTTCAAATGGTCCTTCATCTTTTGATAACGTTGAGAAAGATACGATTGAAAATCCTTCAAATCAGCATTTATCTGAGAAAGAATTACAACGAAAAATTGCTTCAGCAAAATTAGAGAACTCATACATTGGAATTTTAGGGAAAACAATAGAGCCATCGATTCGACCGCTGGGCTATGATTGGAAAATTGGAATTGCTTTGATTACATCGTTTGCGGCTAGGGAAGTTTTTGTAGGGACTTTAGCAACGATCTATAGTGTAGAAGCTGACGATGAAAACACAGCGACGATTAAAGAGAAGATGGCTTCTGAAGTTAACTCATACACTGGTGGGAAGCGGTTTACTTTTCCTGTTGGGATGTCTCTTTTAATTTTTTATGCTTTTGCCATGCAATGTATGGCGACTTTAGCGATTGTAAAAAGAGAAACTAAATCCTGGAGATGGCCACTAATTCAATTATTCGGAATGGGAATTTTAGCCTATATTTCTTCTTTTATTACCTTTCAAATTCTAAGTTAATGCAGGAAATACTAGCATATATACTCGTTGTTTTGGCCGTTGTTTTTTTAGTTAAAAAATACTTTTTTACGGATCAAAAAAAGAAAGGATGTGGCCCGGATTGTGGGTGTTGATAAATTATTTCCCCATGGGGACAACAATAATCCCAGCGAATTTTTTTTGAAACTTTATTAAATCTTTATCCGCTTCTAACTTTGTCTTGTAGCTTCCAACTTGTACTTTCCATTCAGGAGAATTGTAAACTAATTTAGAAGAATGGTCAGGAAACTCACTTTTAAAGAGCGTTCGAATTTGTCTGGCTTGTTTTTCATTACCGTTGTATAGTTGAATCCTGTAACCAAAACCAAACTCTTTATTAAAATTTCTTTTTTTGGTAATGAGGCTCTTAATTTCTTCTGATTTAGTAGTTTTTTTTTGGCAATAAGTACTGTAATTTATTGCGAATAAAAAAAACAGGAATTGAAGTGCTATTTGTTTGCTTTTCATGGGGATAAATATTTATACAAAAGTAATGACTCCTTCAATAATAAATTGATAAAATAAGTTATTTAGAATAATTATAAATTAGTATTTAACATTCTTTTCCTTTTCCAAATTTTGGTAATATGTAGTACTTTTGTCGAACGAAAAAAAAATGATTTTTTTCATTTTATATTAGATATTTTTAAACAAAGTTTAAATATGAAAAGTGTAGCATTGCACAACAGACTAACTTCAATAATTCTAAGGACTTTTACTCTTCTCTTATTTCTTGCATTTAGTGTATCTTCTTACTCACAAGATATAGATGAAGCTCGTCAAAAAGAAGGAAAAAGTTTGTTCAAATCCCAGTGTGCTTCTTGTCACAAATTGGAAAGAAAACTAGTTGGTCCGGCATTGGGGGGTATTGAGTCTCGAAGAGAAAATGAGTGGTTAAAAGCTTGGATTAAGAATAACGCAGCATTAAGAGCCTCTGGAGACGCAGATGCAATTGCTGTTTATGAGGAATACAATGGATCTGCAATGACTGCTTTTCCACAATTGTCAGATCAAAATATCGATGATATTTTATACTATACAACTGTTGGAGAATTGCCAAAAAAAGCACCTGAACAAGTTGCAGGAGCTCTTGTAGCAGTAACTCCTTCCTCTCCAACCTGGATCATTTATTTATTAGCTGCAGCAATTCTAGTTGCTTTTGCTATGATTGCTAGTTTGTTAAAACAAGTTAACGAACTGAAAGGAATCAAGAGGGAACCCTCTCAATCTAACTTAAAAAGAGACCTCCACGAATTATGGGAAGGAATTAAAAAGAATACATTCTTACATGTGCTGTTTGTAATTTTTGGACTGTTAATGACTGCTTATGTTCTTTTTGGAACCTTATTTAAGGTTGGGGTAGATCAAGGTTATCAGCCTATTCAACCCATCGTTTTTTCTCACAAAATTCATGCAGGTGATAACAAGGTAGATTGTCAATATTGTCATTCCTCTGCAAAACACAGTAAGCATTCTGGAATTCCATCTGTAAATGTTTGTATGAATTGTCATAAAAACATTGCTGAGGTTGCCGACAATACGGTTGTAGAGTTGGATGATGGTGTGGTGCTTGGGAAAGCACAGTTAGACAAAGAGATTGCAAAGGTATACAAGGCTGCTGGTTGGGATGCAGAGAATTTAGAATATACTGGTGACACGAAGCCAATCAAATGGGTTCGTATTCACAACTTACCAGATTTTGTATATTTTAATCACTCACAACACGTTACTGTTGGAGGTGTTAAGTGTCAAAAGTGTCACGGTCCTGTTGAGGAAATGGAAGAGATGTATCAACATTCTCCATTAACAATGGGTTGGTGTATAGACTGTCACAGAGAAACAAAAGTAGATTTAAAAGGGAACGATTATTACGCAAAAATTCACGAACAGCTAGCTAAAAAATACGGAGTAGAAAAGGTTACAGCTTCTCAGCTAGGTGGATTAGAGTGTGGTAAGTGTCATTATTAATTAAGGTTTAAATGAAAAGCTCACTAATTTTTGGGTTTTTTCAATCAATCAATAAAAAAGTTTAAATGGCTTCAATCAAAAAATACTGGAAAAGTGTTGAAGAACTGAAAGATAGTTCTGTTGTTGAAACGCTAAGTAAAAATGAGTTTGTAGAAGATATTTCTACAGATGAATTCTTAGGAGATAAAGAAACCCTTGAGACTTCTTCGACTTCTCGTAGAGACTTCTTAAAGTATGTAGGCTTTACAACAGCGGCAGCATCCCTAGCGGCATGTGAAGGACCTGTTGTTAAATCGATTCCTTATGTTGTAAAACCAGATGATATTATTCCTGGGGTAGCAGATTGGTATGCAACAACGGTGGCAGATGGATATGACTTTGCAAATGTTTTAGTAAAAACAAGAGAAGGTCGTCCCATTCAAATCATGCCTAATAAAGAAGCAAATGGAACAACCAATGCAAGAGTTCAGGCTTCGGTACTTTCTTTATATGATGAGAGCCTTCGTTTGCAGCAAGTAACCAAAGGAGGAAGTGAAATTACTTGGGCAGATGCGGATCGTGAAATTGGAGCTTCTTTAGCGGAGCTTAGAGACGCCGAAAAACCTGTTGTATTGTTAACAGGAACCATGGCGAGTCCTTCTACAGACCAAATTGTTCAGGAGTTCACCGCTGCGTATCCAAATATAAAACATGTTGTATATGATGCTGTATCTGAAAGTGGTGCCGCAGATGCTTTTGAAGCAATGTATGGGGAGAGAGCATTACCAAATTATCACCTAGATAAAGCCGAAGTTATTGTTTCTTTTGGAGCAGATTTCTTAGGGGATTTTCATGGTGGATTTGAGAAAAAATACATCCAAGGGAGGAAGCCAGAGAATGGTAAAATGTCTTACCATGTACAATTAGAAAGTAATATGTCATTGACAGGTGCAAATGCAGACAAACGATTGGTTGTAAAGCCATCTGATCAGGTGTTTGCTTTGTTAAATTTGTACAACGCAATCACAGGAAATAAAGTTGCATCCAAAGCAACTTCCAAAGATGCAGAAATAAAAAAACTTGCCAATACTCTTAAGGAGGCAGGTTCCAAAGCTGTTGTTTTAACTGGTTTGAATGATAAGAATGCACAACTAATTACATTCGCAATCAATAAAGCGTTAAATAGTAAAATTATTGATGTAAGCAATACATTGAATGTCCGTCAAGGAAATGATGCAGAAGTAGCTCAGCTAGTTTCAGATTTAAAATCAGGAGCCGTTGCAGGAGTTATTTCTTATAACGTTGATCCTGTTTTTAGTTTGGCAAATGGAAAGGAATTTGCAGCGGCTTTAAAAGGGAAGTTATCTGTTGCTATTGCTGTAGAAAATAACGATACGGTTGCTGCATCAAATTATGTACTTCCAGCAACTCACTTTCTAGAAAGTTGGGGAGATGTATCTATTTCTAAAGGGAATTATAGCCTCGTACAACCAACCATTCAGAAATTATTCAAAACACGTCAACTTCAGGAGATCTTATTAAAGTGGTCTGGAAGTTCAGCCTCTTATTACGATTATTTAAAGTCTTTTTGGGCAAACGAAATTTTAGAAGGTTCTTCATGGAATACTGCCTTGCATAATGGTTTTTTCTCAAAAGAAATCTCAGTGAATAGCACTGTAAATAAACTTTCTATTCCAACCGTTGCAGCAAACTTATTCAAGTCTGTAAAAGCGTCACCGTTAGAATTAGTTTTATATACTACTACGGGAATAGGAGATGGTAAGCAAGCAAACAATCCTTGGTTACAAGAATTTCCTGACCCATTAACAAGAGCTTCTTGGGATAATTATATAACAATTTCTCAAGCAGATGCAAAAAGATTGGATTTCACAAACCCAGTGAAGGATAATGGAGCAATAGATGGAGATTATGCAAATATTTCGGTAAATGGGGTTACTGTTTCTAATGTGCCAGTTTATATTCAGCCAGGTCAAGCGCCAGGTTCTATAGGACTTGCTCTTGGTTATGGAAAAACCTTAGGGTTTAAAGATGAGATGAAAGTAGGAGTCAACGCCTACCCATTATACAAAGACGCACAGACCATACAATATGGTGTTTCTATCGAGAAAGTAAGTGGTACTCATAAATTTGCTTGTACACAAGTACAAAAAACAATTGCAGGACGTCACGATATCTTAAAAGAGGTTTCTTTAAAAGACTATATAAACATTGATCCTAAAGATCACAAGAATGGATGGAATATTCCAGCCATGGTTTCCTACGATCATCAAGAAGTAGAGGCAAAGTCTATAGATCTATGGGAAGAGCACAATAGAGAAATTGGACATCATTTTAATCTGTCTATTGATTTGACTTCTTGTACTGGATGTGGATCTTGTGTGGTGGCTTGTCATGCAGAAAATAATGTTCCTGTTGTTGGTAAAAATGAGGTTAGAGTAGGTAGAGATATGCATTGGTTGCGTATTGATAGATACTATTCTTCTGGGGTAGAGGAACAATATAAAGAGGCTACAGGTCACGAACCAACCTCTCCAAAAGTTAGAAAGTTTGCAACAGATGAATTGGGCTTGAGTAGAGCTGAAATGTATGAGGCAATAGAGACTGAGGCAGAAAATCCGCAAGTTACTTTTCAACCAATGATGTGTCAGCACTGTAACCATGCTCCATGTGAGACGGTTTGTCCAGTTGCTGCGACAACGCATAGTAGACAGGGGCAAAATCATATGGCTTACAACCGATGTGTTGGAACAAGATATTGTGCAAACAATTGTCCATATCGAGTTCGTCGTTTTAATTGGTTTAACTACTCAAATAACAACGAATTTGATTTCCATATGAATAATGAGTATGGTAAAATGGTATTAAATCCAGACGTTGTAGTTCGTTCTAGAGGTGTAATGGAGAAATGTTCTATGTGTATACAAATGACACAAGCAACAATTCTAAAAGCCAAGAAAGAAGGAAGAAAGATTGAAGCTGGAGAATTTGCAACAGCATGTTCCTCTGCCTGTACAACAGGATCTTTACAGTTTGGAGATGTAAATAACGAGAAAGAAGTAGTTACAAAACTAGCTGCAGATAAAAGAGCTTATCACGTGTTAGATTATCTACAAACGAAACCGAATGTAGTGTATCAAGTGAAAGTTAGAAATACAAACGAAGCGTAATTAAAAATTAAGATATAAAAATATGTCTCATTACGAAGCATCCATAAGAGAACCATTAGTACTAGGTGATAAGAGTTATCATGATATTACTGAAGACATTGCAAAACCTATCGAAGGGAAAGCAAATAAAAACTGGTATATAGCTTTCTATATTTCTCTAGCAGCAATGCTATGGGGATTTGGATGTATTTTTTATACAGTTGGAACCGGTATTGGAGTATGGGGATTGAACAAGAACATTGGATGGGCTTGGGATATTACAAATTTTGTTTGGTGGGTAGGTATCGGTCACGCAGGGACGTTGATTTCTGCAGTACTTTTATTATTCCGTCAAAAATGGAGAATGGCGATTAACCGTTCTGCCGAAGCAATGACCATTTTTGCTGTTTTTCAAGCAGGATTATTTCCGATTATTCACATGGGAAGACCATGGAATGCTTATTGGGTATTACCAATTCCAAATCAATTTGGACCTTTATGGGTAAACTTTAATTCGCCGCTACTTTGGGATGTATTTGCAATTTCTACTTACTTATCTGTTTCATTAGTTTTCTGGTGGACAGGTTTATTACCAGATTTTGCAATGATACGTGATAGAGCTGTAAAACCTTTCCAAAAGAAAATTTATGCATTGTTAAGTTTTGGTTGGTCTGGTAGAGCAAAAGATTGGCAACGATTTGAAGAAGTATCTCTAGTACTTGCAGGTTTAGCTACACCATTAGTACTTTCTGTTCATACGATTGTATCGATGGATTTTGCTACTTCTATTAATCCAGGATGGCACTCTACTATATTTCCTCCTTATTTCGTAGCCGGAGCAATCTTTTCAGGGTTTGCAATGGTACAAACCTTGCTAGGAATTATGAGAAAAGTGACCAATATGGAAGCATATATTACTCGTCTTCACGTAGAGTATATGAACATTGTGATCATTTTAACAGGAGGGATTGTTGCAGTTGCCTATGCAACAGAATTTTTTATTGCATGGTATACAGGATCTCCTTATGAGAATTACACCTATTTATCTGTAGGTGCTGCGACCGGACCGTATGCTTGGGCATTCTACTCATTGTTATTTTTCAATATTTTGACTCCTCAGGTTTTATGGTTTAAAAAGGTTAGAAGAAGTTTTATTTGGTCTTTTGTGATTTCAATATTTATCAATATTGGGATGTGGTTTGAGCGTTTTGATATTATTGCCATTGTATTAAGTAAAGGACATTTACCATCTACTTGGTGGCGTTTTGAGCCTACATTTGTAGATGTTGGAATCTTTATTGGAACCATCGGTTTTTTCTTTGTATTATTTTTATTGTATGCAAGAACATTTCCGGTAATTGCCCAAGCGGAAGTAAAAACAATATTAAAATCTTCGGGTGAATTTTACAAGAAGAGAAGTGAACAAGGAATTCCTACTAAGCCAGCAATAGTTGTTTTAAATGCCAAGAATAGTAAGAAGAATTCTGATAAAAATTTAAACGGATAATTATGGAATCATCAAAAGTTATTCACGCGTTTTATACTGATGACGAAGTTTTGTTAGATGCAGTAAAAGCAGTAAAAGCAGAACATCATCACATCGAAGAAGTTTTTTGTCCTTTCCCCGTTCATGGTTTAGACAAAGCCATGGGCTTGGCACCAACAAAATTAGCAATTACCGCATTCATGTATGGGATTACTGGTTTGGCAGTTGCTATTTGGATGACTAATTATATGATGATTCAAGATTGGCCACAAGATATTGGTGGAAAACCAAGTTTTAGCTGGGTAGAAAATATGCCGGCATTTGTTCCAATCATGTTTGAATTAACCGTGTTTTTTGCAGCCCATTTAATGGTAATTACTTTTTATATGAGAAGTAGAATATGGCCTTTTAAGGAAGCAGAAAATCCAGATCCAAGAACTACAGATGATCATTTTTTAATGGAAATTCCTGTGCATAATAATGAAGAAGAATTAACCTCTTTGTTAAGTAAAACAGGTGCTGTAGAAATTAATGTAGTAGATAAGCACTAATCAATAGATAATGAAGAATTTTAAATTAATTATCGTTTTAGTAGTTGTTGTAAGTCTCGCTTCTTGTGGCAATAAGAGAACTCCACAATTGCAATACATGCCAGACATGTATGAATCGATTCCTTACGATGCAGATGCAGAAAATGGGCTAAACGGACAACCTGTAAATAGCAAACCTGTTGCTGGGTCTATTCCCAGAGGAGGACACCCTGCTTATGATTTTGCAGACTCCAATGAAGGGTATGAAAAGGCAAAAAAGAGCTTAAAAAATCCTCTAGAAAAAACAGAAGAAAACCTTGCCAACGGAAAAGCCATGTATACAATTTATTGTACTTCATGTCATGGTAAAAAAGGAGATGGGAACGGTTATTTATCTCAAGCAGAGAAATTTTTAGGAATCCCAAGTTATAAAGATAGAGACATTACCGAAGGGAGCATTTATCATGTTTTAATGCATGGTAAAAATTTAATGGGTTCACATTCATCTCAATTAACATATAAAGAACGTTGGCAAATTGTTCAATACGTAGAAGTTTTACGTGCAGATTTGTTAAAGTAAAGTTCAAAATAAGAAAAGAAAGAATACGAAAGATATGTATCAATTCTCAGGAAGATTAAAAACATTCTCAATAGCCCTTATTTTATTCGGAGTTATTGGATTGGCGTTTAGTTTTTATAATGGCTCTCAATTGTCATTAGAAGACGCACAACATGCAATTGAAGCAGCAAGCCATGGAGCACACAGCGGACATGGAGAAGTAGCAGCTCCTCACCATGAGGAAGCGAATCATCACGAATCTGCAGAAAAGACAGACAAAGAAGCCCATGCTGCAATGATCGAATCTGTTAGTAATACTGATGCGCATAATGCAACGGATGGGCATGGTTCTTCACATGACGATGCACATGCAGAACACGTTTTACACCAACTTCAAAACAGGCCATGGTCTGCATTTTATGTAGCCCTGTTTTTCTCACTAGGATTAACACTATTGGTGCTAACATTCTACGCGATTCAAAGAGTTGCACAAGTAGGTTGGTCTGTAGTTATTTTAAGAGTGATGGAAGCAATCACGGCAAATTTATTACCGGTATCGATCATTATGATTGTTGTTTTAGCAGCATCTGTTATGCATATCAATCATATATTCCCATGGATGGCTGAAGGAATTTTTGATCCTGAAAGCGATACATATGATGCCATTATAGATGGTAAATCTTGGTGGATGAATACCACAGGATTTATGCTAAGAAGTATTGCATATCTTCTAATTTGGAATGCCTACAGATATGTCATCAGAAAAAGCTCTATCAAAGAGGATACTGCAAATGATGGAAACAAAACCTACAAGAAAAATTATAACTTATCCGTTATCTTTTTATTCTTATTCATGATCACCGAATCCATGATGTCTTGGGATTGGATCATGGGATTAGACCCACACTGGTTTTCGACGTTATTTGGGTGGTATGTATTGGCAACATTATTAGTAAGTGCATTGACGGTAATTGCTTTTGTAACCATATACTTGCGTTCAAAAAATGCATTACCAGGAATCAATGATAGTCATATTCATGATTTAGCAAAGTTCATGTTTGGTTTCTCTGTGTTTTGGACTTATCTATGGTTCGCACAATTTATGTTAATCTGGTATTCAGATATTCCGGAAGAAACTACTTATTTCGTAGCAAGATTTACAGAGTACAAATTACCATTTTTAGCAATGGTTGTGATGAACTTTATTTTTCCAGTTTTGCTATTGATAAATAGTGATTTTAAAAGCAAACCATGGTTTGTGTTTATTGGAGGAACGGTAATTTTATTAGGACATTATGTAGATGTATTTGTCATGGTAATGCCTTCTACAGTTGGAGCACAATGGTCATTTGGTATTCCAGAGATTAGCGCATTATTTTTCTTTATAGGATTGTTTATTTATACCACCTTTAGTGCATTTGCAAAAGCAAATCCTATCGCAAAAGGAAATCCATTTTTAAAAGAAAGTGAGCATTTTCACTATTACAATATAGAACACACCAGTGAAGATGGATCTGGAGATCACCATTAATAATAATTGAATAAAAAATTTTAAGACAAAATAAGTATGTTAGCTCTATTTTATATTTTTATTGGTATTGCAATCGGAGTAAGTTTCTGGCAAATAACTAGAATCATGAATCTACGAGGTGTAATTGCTACGGATGAAGATAATGCAAAGCAAGGTAAATATTCTCTTGTATTCATGGCATTCTTGTATGCAATGATGATCTATTGTTTGATTTTCATGAACGTACTTATGTTACCTGAATCTGCTTCCATAGAAGGAGAGCACGACGATAATCTCTTTAATATCACTTTCTGGTTGATTGGGATTGTTCAATTCACGATGCAATTTATCATTTTCTATTTTACCTTTAAATACAAAGGGAATAAAGATAGAAAAGCAAAATTTTATGCAGATAGTCATAAATTAGAATTGATCTGGACAATTACTCCTGCCATCGTTTTGGCTTTTTTAATTGGATATGGATTATGGCAATGGAATGATGTTATGGATTTATCTGAAGATAAAGATGCCATAGTAATTGAGGTGTATTCTCAACAATTTCGATGGGATGCTCGTTATGCAGGAGAGGACAATACCTTAGGTTTTGGGAATGTAAATTACATAAAAGGGATCAATACCTTGGGTGTTGACATGAGTGATCAAAATTCTCAAGATGACAAACAAGTAACAGAATTGTATTTACCAAAAGGAAGGAAAATACATTTTAAATTTCGTTCTCAGGATGTTTTACATTCTGCTTATATGCCCCACTTTAGAGCACAAATGAATTGTGTTCCTGGAATGGTTACAGAATTCGGTTTTACTCCTAAGTATACCACCGAAGAAATGAGACTTAACCCAGAGGTAATTGATAAAACAAATGGAATTAATAAAATAAGACAAGCCAAAGGTGAAGAACCTTACGAGTTTGATTATCTACTACTTTGTAATAAAATTTGTGGAGCTTCTCATTACAACATGCAAATGAAAATTACAGTTGTAGAGCAAGACGAATATGACAAATGGATTGCAAAACAACCAACATTGGCTTCCGTTATAAAATAATTAAATAAGACACTACAAATACAAAATATTATGTCAGATCACCACCATAAAGAGACATTTGTAACAAAATATATATTCAGCCAAGATCATAAAATGATTTCTAAGCAATTTTTGGTAACAGGGATGTTTATGGGAATCATTGGCGTGTTTATGTCGATGCTATTTCGTATGCAAATTGCATGGCCAGAAAAATCATTTTCAATTTTTGAAGCTTTTTTAGGACCACACCAAACAGATGGAATTATGAACCCCGATATTTACCTAGCCTTGGTAACAATACACGGTACAATAATGGTGTTTTTCGTTTTAACGGCCGGATTGAGTGGTACGTTTTCCAACTTATTAATTCCACTTCAGATTGGAGCTAGAGACATGGCCTCAGGATTTTTAAATATGATTTCCTATTGGTTATTCTTTGTATCGAGTGTAATTATGGTGATTTCTTTATTTGTGGAAGCAGGACCTGCCTCTGCGGGATGGACGATTTACCCTCCTTTAAGTGCCTTGCCACAAGCAATTCCAGGTTCTGGAGCAGGAATGACTTTATGGCTAGTTTCTATGGCTATTTTTATTGCTTCTTCTTTAATTGGATCATTAAATTACATTGTGACTGTTTTAAATTTAAGAACCAAAGGAATGAAAATGACAAGATTGCCTTTGACAATGTGGGCGTTCTTTGTAACTGCAATTATTGGAGTTGTTTCTTTTCCAGTTTTATTATCAGCAGCCTTATTATTAATTTTTGATAGAAGTTTTGGTACTTCTTTTTACCTATCGGATATTTTTATCTCGGGAGAAGTGTTACATTACCAAGGAGGTTCTCCTGTTTTGTTTGAACACTTATTTTGGTTCTTAGGGCATCCGGAGGTATATATTGTATTATTACCAGCCCTTGGGATTACTTCAGAAATCATCTCTACACATTCAAGAAAACCTATTTTTGGATATCGAGCGATGATTGGATCTATTTTGGCAATTGCCTTTTTATCTACCATTGTATGGGGGCATCACATGTTTATTTCAGGGATGAATCCTTTCTTAGGATCTGTATTTACATTTACAACATTATTAATAGCAATTCCTTCTGCAGTAAAAGCATTTAATTATATTACGACCTTATGGAAAGGAAATCTACAATTAAATCCAGCCATGCTGTTCTCAATTGGATTGGTTTCTACCTTCGTAACAGGAGGGTTAACAGGATTAGTTTTGGGAGATTCTGCTTTAGATATTAATATTCATGACACCTATTTTGTGGTTGCGCATTTCCATTTGGTTATGGGAGTATCTGCAATTTTTGGGATGTATGCAGGAGTATATCACTGGTTTCCAAAAATGTATGGTAGGATGATGAATAAGACTTTAGGATATTGGCATTTCTGGATTACTATTGTATGTGCTTATGGAGTTTTTTGGCCAATGCACTTCATAGGATTAGCAGGATTACCAAGAAGATATTATACAAACACGAACTTTCCAATGTTCGACGACCTATTACAAATTAATGTTGTGATTACAATTTTTGCCTTAATAGGTGGGATTGCTCAAATAATCTTCATTGCTAATTTCTTTATCTCAATTTATAGAGGGCAAAAGGCTACTCAAAATCCATGGAATTCCAACACCTTAGAATGGACCACTCCTGTAGAACATATTCACGGAAACTGGCCAGGAAAGATTCCAGAAGTTCACAGATGGCCCTATGATTACAGTAAACGAGTAGACCCTAACGATGACGATAGTGATTATCTACATGGAAAGGACTTTGTACTACAAACGACACCTCTTTTAAAGGATGAAGAAGTTTCCTAAATAAAAAAAATAGTATTTTTATACACAACCTTTCCAAACTAATTTGGAAAGGTTTTTTTGTGACTTTCATAAAACATACATAATCGTTGTTTAAAAACATTTATCTTTGTGTTTATGAACGAAAATTTAAATCCTGAAAATAGTAATTTATCTAATGAGGAGTTAGATGTAGAAAAAAAATTACGCCCTCTTTCTTTTGAGGACTTTACAGGACAAGACCAAGCCATCGATAATTTAAAAGTCTTCGTAGAAGCAGCAAACCAAAGAGGCGAAGCGTTAGATCATACTCTTTTTCATGGGCCTCCTGGTCTAGGGAAGACAACCTTGGCTCATATATTGGCGAATGAATTACAAGCAAGCATAAAAGTTACTTCTGGTCCTGTTTTAGATAAGCCGGGAGATTTAGCAGGGTTATTAACAAACCTTGAAGAACGTGATGTGTTATTTATTGATGAAATTCATCGATTAAGCCCAATTGTAGAAGAATATCTGTATTCTGCAATGGAAGATTATAAGATTGATATTATGATTGAATCGGGGCCAAATGCGAGAACAGTCCAAATTAATTTAGAACCTTTTACCCTAATAGGAGCAACCACACGTTCTGGATTGCTAACAGCACCAATGAGAGCTCGTTTTGGGATAAGCAGTAGGTTGCATTATTATAAAACAGAATTATTAACAACCATTATTCAAAGAAGTTCCCGTATTTTAAATGTCCCTATTTCTATGGAAGCAGCGATAGAAATTGCAGGGAGAAGTAGAGGGACACCAAGAATAGCGAATGCTTTGTTAAGGAGAGTTAGAGATTTTGCACAAATAAAAGGAGATGGAAATATTACCATAGAAATTGCCAGGTACGCTCTAAAAGCCTTACATGTAGATGCTCATGGTCTGGATGAGATGGATAATAAAATACTACGAACGATCATCGATAAATTCAAAGGAGGTCCTGTTGGGATTAGCACTGTTGCTACCGCCGTGTCTGAAAACACTGAAACAATAGAGGAAGTATATGAGCCATTTTTAATTCAACAAGGCTTTATCATGAGAACTCCAAGAGGTAGAGAAGTAACTGATTTAGCATACAAACATTTAGGAAGAATAAAAGGTAGAAATCCAGGAGAATTGTTTTAATGAACCTTAAAAAAATCATACCCATTTTAGAGTGGTTACCAGCTTATAATAAATCGTTATTCAAAGATGATTTAGTTGCGGGAATCATTGTAGGAATTATTTTAATTCCTCAAGGAATAGCCTATGCTTTGATTGCAGGCTTACCCCCAATTTACGGGTTGTACTGTGCAATAGTACCACAAGTAATGTATGCTATTTTCGGTTCTTCAAGGCAAGTAGCGATTGGGCCTGTTGCAATGGATTCTTTGATTGTGGCAACAGGTGTTTCAACGCTAGCATTGGCAGGTTCAGACAGTTATATTTCTATTGCTATTTTATTGGCTTTGTTGGTGGGCATGATTCAGTTTTTCATGGGGATTTTTAGTTTAGGATTCATTGTGAATTTTTTATCCAAACCCGTAATTACAGGATTTACTTCTGCAATAGCTTTGATCATCGGGCTGAATCAATTTGGTAATTTATTTGGAGTTGATTTTATTCAAAGTGATCAAATACAGCACATAGTTAACGATATTTGGTTTCGATTCATGAATTATAATTATGAAACTACCTTGATAGGGGGCATTTCTATGGCTTTAATTATCGTTTTTAGAAAAATAAATAAAAAGATCCCGAATGCACTTATTGTTGTAACCTTCGGGATTTTACTCATAAAATATTTTGAAAAATCTTTTGAAGATGTTGCTATAATAAGAGATATTCCCTCGGGATTACCCTCATTTGGCATTCCTGATTTTGATATAGATCAAATAAGAGAATTATTCCCAATAGCAGTAACTCTTGTAATGGTCGGATATTTAGAAACAATTTCTATTGGAAAATCATTAGAGGCAAAACAAGAAGCATATAGGATACGACCGAATCAGGAATTATTAGCCTTGGGGATTAGTAATATCGTGGGTTCTTTGTTTCAAGCATATCCTATTTCCTCGAGTTTTTCACGTTCAGCCGTCAATCAAGAAAGTGGAGCAAAAACAGGGATGGCAGCGTTAATTTCTGTAGCAATGGTCATTCTTACGGTATTGTTTTTAACACCGTTATTTTATTATTTGCCAAAAACGGTTCTAGCAGCAATTATTATTGTAGCGGTATTTGGCTTGATAAATCTGAGAGAAGCAGTGTATCTGTGGAAAGTAAATCAGTTAGATTTTTGGTTAATGTTAGTTACATTTACGGGGACTTTAGTATTAGGAATTGAATTCGGGATAATTGTTGGGGTAGGTCTTTCATTAATTGTATTAATCTTTAGAACATCCAGACCCTATGTAACGGAATTAGGGAAAGTTCCTAATTCTAATTTTTACAGGAATAAAAATCGTTTCGAGGAAGTAATTATAGAAAGCGATATTTTAATTTTTAGGTTTGATGCGCAACTCTTTTATGCAAATTCTACCTATTTTAGAGATAAATTAGATACAATGGTGTATGAGAAAGGGGCTGCTTTACAGCTGATCGTCCTAGACGCAGAAAGCATCAATAGAGTAGATAGTACAGGGGTGGAAATGTTGAAAGAGAGCATTAAATATTATCAAAAAAAACAAATCTCTTTTTTCTTGGCAGGGGTTAAAGGTCCTGTGAGAGATGATTTGTTTAGAAGTGAAATTTTATCAATCATCGATGTGAATCATTTTTTTATGCGTGTAAATGATGCCGTAAAATTTTACAAAACAGGAGATAGGGAGGAGCAAAAAAAATATGCCAAATACATTCATCAAGTGTATCATTAATCATACATAAAAATTAATTTTCACTGAAGAATTAAACACCTAAAAGGATTACAATGACAATATCACAAATTTATACAAGTTGTTTGGCTCAGGGAGCTTATTATATAGAGAGTAATGGAGAAGTTGCTATTATAGATCCTTTGAGGGAAGTTCAAGATTATATCGATCGAGCAGCCACTAACAATGCCAAAATCAAATATATTTTTGAAACACATTTTCACGCAGATTTTGTAAGCGGACATGTTACTTTGGCTCAAAAAACAGGGGCTAAAATTGTATACGGACCAAAAGCAATAACAAATTTTGAAGCAATTATTGCTGAGGATAATCAAATATTCACAGTGGGAGATATTACCATTACCATTCTACATACTCCAGGCCACACCTTGGAGAGTTCTTGTTTTTTGCTAAAAGATAAAAACGGGAAAGACCATGCGTTATTTAGTGGAGACACCTTGTTTTTAGGAGATGTTGGTCGTCCAGATTTAGCACAAAAAGGAAATTTTACCGAGAAGGAATTGGCGGGTTTTTTGTATGATAGTTTACGAAAGAAAGTAATGACATTAGCAGATGATGTTATTGTATATCCTGCACATGGAGCGGGTTCTGCTTGTGGCAAGAACTTGAGTAAAGAAACTGTAGGAACTATTGGGGGTCAAAAAGAAACCAATTACGCCCTAAGAGCAGGAATGACAAAGGATGAGTTTATCAACGAGGTCACTAATGGTTTGTTGCCTCCTCCAGCCTACTTTCCATTAAATGTTAAACTAAACAAGGAAGGGTATCAAGACGTCGAAGAGGTTATAAAGAAGAGTGCAAAACCGTTAACGGTAAAACAGTTTGAGTTGATGGCAAACGAAACAGAAGCTGTAATATTAGACGTTCGTCATCAAACAGATTTTGTGAAAGGGTTCATTCCTCAATCTATTTTTATTGGAATAGATGGTGGGTTTGCTCCATGGGTTGGTGCCCTAATTAAAGATACCAATCAATCAATTTTATTAGTTACTCCAAAAGGGAGAGAAGAAGATACTATCAAGCGTTTATCTCGAGTAGGGTTTGATAATGTTTTGGGGTATTTAGAAGGGAGTTTTAATGCATGGGAAAAAGCAGGGAAAGAAATTGATACAGTAACATCTGTTTCAGCCCATATTTTAGAAGATAAAATTAAAGAAAATGTTCTTGTTTTTGATGTAAGAAAACCAGGTGAGTATGATAGTGAGCATATAAATATTGCAGAAAATACTCCTCTAGACTTTTTAAATGACCATATTTCTGAATTTCCAATTCATAAAGAGTTTTTTCTACATTGTGCAGGTGGGTATCGCTCTGTGATTGCTGCATCTATTTTAAAAGCGAGGGGTTTTCACAATGTTATAGATGTTGCCGGAGGCTATGCAGCAATTAGGAACACAGAGATTGAAAGAACATTAGCGGTTTGCCCTTCAACAATTAAATAAAAAAAATGATCAAACGGTTAAGTCTTTTTTTGATGAGTTTCTTTTTCTTCCATTGTATCGCACAGGAAGAAGTAAAATCAATTTCTACAATAGAGTTAAAAGTTTTATTAGAAAAAGGAAATGTTCAATTATTGGATGTAAGAACTCCAAAAGAAGTAAAAGAAGGATTCATAGATACGGCTTTTTTGATCAATTATTTCGACACCAACTTCACAAATAAAGTAGTACAAACGTTTGATAAAAGGAAACCTGTTTATGTTTACTGCAGAAGTGGTAATAGAAGCGGTAAATCTGCTAGGATTTTAGAAGAAAAAGGTTTTGAGGTGTACAATGTTTTAGGTGGGTATCAACAATGGCGTAAAGAAAATTAGAGATGATGAGAACAGACATACAAATAGAAAACTTAAAATGTGGCGGCTGTGCTGCAACAATTAAAAAAGGATTATTAGCGATTAATACGGTCTCTGAAGTTACAGTTGATGTAGAGAATTCAATGGTATCGGTTGTTTCTACTCCTGAAAACAGAATGATGATTAAAGAAAAGTTATCAAAATTAGGGTATCCAGAGACAGGGACAAAAAATACAATTTTGCACAAAGCAAGCTCTTTTGTGAGTTGTGCAGTAGGTCGAATTGATTCATAAAAAAACCCAAGTCTCAACTTGGGTTTTTTTAATAAGGGTTGTCTTAGAATTTTAAGGTTACTCCAACTAAGAAATTTCTAGTCGCTTGTGGATAATATCCAGCGCCATCTAGCGTGGTTACTTCTGTTGGTGAAGACCAAGTGTCATCATAGGTGTAATAAAAACCTCTGTCGACATATTCTTTATTAAAAATATTGTTGACCAATCCTGTAAATACGACTTCGTTAAAAATACGATTTGGTCGAATTACATAGGTGAAATTCAAATCAGATGTAAAGTAGCTCTCTAGAACATCGTTGTTTGAAACCTCACTGCTTAGGTTACTCATGTATTGTTTTCCTACGTATTTTGATAAGAATGAAAATTGCACATATTCAGTAGGAGAAAATACAAGTGCATTTCCTGCAATTATCGATGGAGAAAATGAAATATGGGTATTGCCCAATTGACTTGGGATTCCATTGATGGCAGAGACAAAGTCTGTGTTTTTATTATCACTCAATGCTATATTAGGTTGCATACGAATTTGATTTGATAGTTTTACATCTGCATCAATTTCTAACCCTAGGCGATAACTAGATCCGCTTGTTGCTCTCACAGGTGCTCCCACATCATCGATTGCACCGGTTAAGACCAATTGATTTTTATAGCGCATATAGAATAGGTTGGTATTTAAGGTAACCGATTCATTTTTTAAACGCCATCCAAGCTCATAATCATTTAGATTTTCATGGGTTTTAATTCCTTTTTCAAAATCGTTTCTGTTCGGTTCTTTATTTGCAACAGCAAAAGAAAAATACAGATGCTGGTTATTATTAAGGGTATAGATTGCTCCAAATTTAGGATTGAAAAAATCGAAGGTTTCATCTACGTTTATAGGGACTCTGTCAGAGGTCAATCCAGTGGTTGTATATCCAACTTTCCTATATTGAAGATCTGCATAGGCTGTTAGCTTCTCTGCCAGTGCAAAGGTTGCCTTTGAGAACATGCTAAAATCATTTTTAGTAGTAGTGCTCTCGTAATAGCGATCTCTAATAGCTGTTGAAGTTGCGAGGTTATTTCCCCAAATTACTTCTCCAAAATGATCGTTTTTATAATTACTGTATGAAAATCCAGAGATTACTTCCAGTGCGTCTTTAGTATAAGTAGCATTAAAATTGGCCACATAAAATTTGTTGTCTAGCCAACGTCTGACAATAACATCGCTACCATCGGCTATAAGATTGTTGTAATCAGCAGCATCTCTTTCGTCTTTATATTGTTCAAAGTATCCCTGCCCTTTTGTGTAGTTTAAACCAATATTAGTAGACCAATTTGTGTTTAGTTTCTCATTCCAGTGTAACTGGTAGTGATCCTGTTGGTAGTTGTCTATTTCATTTTCGTAGGTATACGGATTCTGTCTTCTATTTTCAATCAATTGTGAAGCATCAATACCATACCAAGCTTGATATGTTTTTTCTTTTCCTCCAAATGTAATTGCCTTGATCAATGTATTGTCATCAACATAAGAAGCTTGTAGGAAGTATGATTTTAAATCTGAGTAGGCTCTATCGATATATCCATCTGAATAAATTTTAGACAAACGTCCAGAAATTTCTACGTGATCATTGATTTTACCTGTACTGAATTTTACGGTATGTTTTTTTGTATTGAAGGATCCAAATGAATTTGAGATTTCACCATAAGCGTCTTCAGAAATAGCATCTGTTAAGATGTTCAAACTAGCTCCAAAAGCACCTGTCCCATTGGTAGATGTTCCTACACCGCGTTGTAGTTGTAAGTTTTCAGTAGAAGAGGCAAAATCGCTGATATTTACCCAAAAAGTTCCTTGACTTTCTGCGTCGTTATAGGGAATACCATTGATGGTAACGTTAACACGTTCTGCGTTTGAGCCTCTTACATTAATATAAGTATATCCAATACCTGCTCCTGCATCAGAAGAACTCACTACAGAAGGAAGATATTTTAGAAGCGTAGGAATGTCTTGTCCTAAATTACGCTTGGCAATTTCTTTTTTGGAGAGGTTGCTGTGTGTTACAGGTGCGTTCTCTTTTACTCGAACTGCAGAGACCAAAACCTCTTCTAAAACAGTTGAATTTGCTGATAATACAAACTCGACTGCATCATTTTTAGTCAAAGAAATTTCTTTAGAAATTGTTTGGTAACCAATAAATGAAATTTGAATTGTGTAGTTTCCCTTTGGGAAATTTACACGGAACGTTCCCTCAAAATCAGTGGAGGTTCCTTTGTTTACTTCTTTTACCAAAACAGTTGCTCCTGGTAAAGGTTCTTTGTTTTGATCTACTACTTTTCCGTTAAGTGTAAATGTTTGGGCGTTTGTAAGAATGCTTACAAACAAGAATAAAAAAATGGATATTTTTTTCATTTTAAAAAAATTTAAAACGAATAAAAAGAGGTCATTATTCTTGTAATTACTATTGAATAATTGTTACGTGAAGTACTGCTTCACTTTTTTGCATTTGTTTAAAAAAATCTGCAGACTTTTTTAAACTTGGCTTCCTAAACAGCATTACCTGTTCTAGGTTCAATGGGTATGATCTCAGCTTTTTAAAGCACCCCTTTATGAGAACAGTGCAAAATTAACTCAGAAAAATTGATTATGAAATAGAAAAGTAATTTATTTTAATCGAGCCGAGGTTTTTTTCTCAATGCTTTTTTAACAGAAGTTCTTTTTTTGTGTTCCGCTTTTCGCCTGATAGAAGAGAGAGTGGGTCTTGAAGGTCTTCTTTTTTTAGGCCGAACTAATAGGGTTTTTATTAATTCTAAAAACCGTTTGATGGCAATTCCTTTATTTTTGTGTTGAGAGCGTGTTTCTTCACAAAATAACAAAAGTGTTTTTTCTTTTGTTAATCGAGAAGAGAGTTTGGTTTTTAAGATTGTTTTTTCTACTTCTGATAACGAATTTGAGTTTTCTAAATCGAACGTTAATTCAATTTTAGAAGAGACTTTATTCACATGTTGCCCACCGGGCCCTGAACTTCTGACGGCTTTAAATTTGAGTTCCTTAATAATTTGATTAGCGTTCAAAAATGGTATAATTATAATTTTAGCTATTTTCATTCTCAGAATACATTTCTGTATCTTGTAGAGAATTTGAAAAAGAGTATAGGTTTTTTTTCTTTAAGATAAGTTTATCAATCTCCTCTACAGCATTCTTTAAGCGTGTTTCTTTATCTCCTTTTAACAAGAGATAGTTTTTGTTGTATTTTTTCAAAGCACTTTCAAAAGCAGTAAACATTTCTGATCGTAATTCGGGTCTATCTCGCAGATCGTCTTTTTCCCAAGGAGTATCTGTATAGGTTAGTAAGTACAAGTCATAGCTGTTTTTACTGGCGGCTTTCTCTAGTTCTTTATCTACAAACCCATCATAATATTCTTCAGAATACACTTTGGTTTCTAATAAGTCTGTATCACAGATTAGAATTTTATCTGCTTTTTTTGCCAACTTATTTTCAATTTTCATCTGCCCAATTGCAATCGGAATTAAATCTTCTTTTTCACAAGTTTTACGTTCGTTGTTCCATTTTTTTTGCAAGTATTCTCTTGCATATTCTGGAGCCCAAACAGTATTATAATGTCTTGCTAACTGACGTGAAAGTGTTGTTTTCCCTGTAGATTCAGGGCCAAATAAGACAACTTTTAAGAGATTGATAGGTTTCTGTGTAAGCTTTTTTTCCATGCGATGTAACCAAATATTGCTATAAATGTAAATCCTAAATATTGTAAACTAGTAAATGCTAAACCTTTGTATAAATATAAAGGAACCGAAATGATATTTCCAAGAATCCAAAAGATCCAATTTTCAATTTTTCGTTTTGCCATAAGCCACATTCCAACAAAGAAAATAGCCGTTGTTATCGTATCTGCATAGGCAACCCAACTAGTCCATTTATCAAAGGTTTTGTAGATGATAAAGACAAATACTAGAGTTGTTATAAACAGGATAATTGCATTCTTTTTCTCTTTTGAATTGATTTTTGATATAGGGGTAACGGTTGTCTCATCTATTTTACGAGTCCAGATATACCAGCCATAAATACTCATTGCAAAATAGTAAGCATTTATCATCATGTCTCCTAATAGCTCCCATTTTAAAAGTAAATATACAAAAATGGAGGTGCTAATCATTCCAGTTGGGAAGACCCATATTTTATTCTCTTTGGAAAACCAAACAGATAAAAAACCAAAAATCACGGCAATAATTTCTAAGCTGATATCTATTGTAGAATTGGCCTTATATTGAGTAAAAATGAAATCAAAAATTTCTGACATTTATTTTTTTATGAGACCGTAAATTTAAGCTTTTTTGCATTCATAATATGTTAAGGAATTTATTTTCTCAAAACTTCAAAAAAGGTTTCATCATTTTCAAAAGCAGTTCCAATCACAACGATATCTGCCCCTGCATTGAAGGCGCTTTCAAGTTGTTTTTTAGAACGAATTCCGCCACCAACAATTAATGGGATTGTTATTTCATTAGCTACTTTTTCTATGATCTTCTGATGCACAACTTGAGTTGCTCCGGAACCCGCCTCGAGGTAAATTAGTTGCTTTCCCGAGAATTCTCCTGCTAGAGAGGTGTGGAGGATGAGGGCTGTTTTTTCTTGTGGAATAGGCCGGGTATTGCTCACTTTTTGAGTAGCCGTTTCTTTTTTCCCGTCAATTAGAATATATCCAGTTGGGATACTTTCTAAAGGAGAATTTTTTAAAATCGGCGCGGCTTTAATTTGTTGTTCAATTAAGTACTCAGGATTTCTTCCAGAGAGTAAACTCAAAAATAAAATACCATCTGCTTTATCTGTAATTTGTGAAAAATTCCCAGGGAATAGGATCACTGGTAAATCTGTTTCTTTTTTTATGGCGATCACTAAAGATGCTGTCTGATTATTTTTATCGGTACTCCCTCCCACAAAAATGTGGGTAGCAATTGATTTGTGTACTTTTTCAAAAAAACAAGGAATGTGTATAAGATCCATTTTCTCAGGATCAATTAAAACTGCTAATAGTTTTTTGCCCTCTTTTTTAGCGGATATAATATTTTGATAGATCGTCACGTGTTTGAAAATTAGGGATTACTTTGATATTCTAAATATTTAAGGAGATATATTATTTGTGATGTGATACTTACTTTGAATAAGCATAGACACAGGTAAATCCTTCGAATTCTAAAAAATGAATATGATAAGAAGAAGGTTTTCCGTTAAAAATAATTTCTCCTGCTGTTTTTTTAGTTTCAAATTTAAAATCATCAATAAAGATGTGATGTAAAAATAAGAGTTTTTTCTTTCCATAGATTTTATATAAACTTTCTTTTGCTCCCCAAACAATGGTTAATTTCCGAATTAAAGCATCTACATTAGCAATGGTTTTGTAGGCTTCAAAGGGGGTGAATTTATGCGCAATTTTTACTATTTTTTCTCGTTGTTTTTCGATGTCAATTCCAACGGGTACCTTCTCAGAAATTATAATTCCTGTAAAAATATAGGAATGGGTAATAGAAATGAATTTTCCATCTTTCAAGTGGGGTTTTCCATAGCGGTCATATATCACATCGAGATCGCTGTAGCCAACTTCTTTGAGTAAATGTCGAATGCTTAAAAATCCTTTTTGATGCAATTCAGATTTCATTGAATTTAAGCGAGTTGAACTGTCTTCACTAAGTATAATATTCTCTTTTAATGTTGAAGTTGATTCTTCAATTTTCCAAATCAGTATTTTAGTCGTTTGATGAACCGTTAATGTTTTGTAAAGAGCCATATTTTTAAATTTCTATGTCGTAACTTTGCACTTGAAAAAGTAAAATATAAATATACGTAAATATGAGTGTAAATACAGCATACGTCCCTTTTAAAGTGAAAGATATTTCCTTGGCAGATTGGGGTAGAAAAGAGATCAACTTGGCAGAAGCTGAAATGCCGGGTCTAATGAGTTTAAGAGAAGAATATGGAGATTCTCAGCCTTTAAAAGGCGCAAGAATTGCAGGGTGTTTGCATATGACAATTCAAACAGCGGTTTTAATTGAAACTTTACAGGTTTTAGGAGCAGAGGTTACTTGGAGTTCGTGTAATATTTTTTCTACACAAGATCAAGCTGCTGCTGCAATTGCTGCTGCTGGTACACCTGTTTATGCTTGGAAAGGGATGAATGAGGAAGAGTTTGACTGGTGTATAGAGCAAACCTTATTTTTTGGGGAAGACAGAGCACCTTTAAACATGATTTTAGATGATGGTGGAGATTTAACAAACATGGTTTTGGACCGGTATCCAGAATTGGCAGCAGGAATCAATGGATTGTCTGAAGAAACTACCACTGGAGTTCACAGGTTGTATGAGCGTGTTAAAAATGGAACTTTGCCCATGCCTGCAATTAATATCAATGATTCGGTAACGAAATCGAAATTTGATAATAAGTATGGGTGTAAAGAATCTGCTGTTGATGCGATTCGTAGAGCAACTGACATCATGTTGGCGGGTAAAAGAGTAACAGTATGTGGATACGGTGACGTTGGAAAAGGAACAGCGGCTTCTTTTAAAGGAGCAGGTTCTATTGTAACGGTCACTGAAATTGATCCTATCTGTGCCTTGCAAGCGGCAATGGATGGGTTTGAAGTTAAGAAGCTAGAAACGGTTGTAGCCAATTCAGATATCATTATTACGACTACAGGAAATAAAGACATTGTTCGAGGAGAACATTTTGAAGCGATGAAAGATAAAGTGATCGTTTGTAATATTGGTCATTTTGATAATGAAATTGATGTTGCTTATTTAAATGCAAACAGTGAAAAAGTTGAAATTAAACCACAAGTAGATAAATACAATATCAATGGGAATGATATTATTCTATTGGCAGAGGGTCGATTGGTCAATTTAGGTTGTGCAACTGGGCATCCTAGTTTTGTGATGTCGAATTCTTTTACAAACCAAACCTTAGCGCAAATAGAGCTTTGGAACAATGCAAAAGCTTATGAGAATAAAGTGTATATGTTGCCAAAACATTTGGATGAAAAAGTAGCATCTTTGCACCTTGCAAAAATTGGAGTGGAATTAACTGAACTTCGAAAAGATCAAGCAGATTATATAGGTGTTACACAAGCAGGACCTTATAAGCCTGAGCACTACAGATATTAATATTTAGCCATTATTTCGGTGGCTTAAATTTTTTAAAAAAAGTAAAAAACCCTTTCATTCATTTGTGAGGGTTTTTATATAAAAGAAAGACTTCATATTTACCCCAACCAACCCTCTCTATCCAAACTTCTGTATTGAATGGCTTCTGCGATATGATCCGGAGAGATGTTTTGAGCGTTTGCTAAATCTGCTATAGTTCGAGAAACTTTTAGAATTCTATCATAGGCTCTGGCAGAAAGGGTTAGTTTTTCCATGGCTGTTTTTAGTAATGTTTTACTTTCTTCCGACAATTTACAGAATGCACCAATCTGTTTTACATTCATTTGTGCATTGTAATGCACATTTTCTAAATGAGTAAAACGGTTGGATTGAATTTCTCTGGCTTTGGTTACTCGTTTTCTAATAGCAATACTAGATTCTCCTTTTTGTTCTTCAGATAATTTTGCAAAAGGGACAGGTGTTACCTCAATATGAATGTCAATTCTATCTAAAAGAGGTCCAGAAACTTTACTTAAATAGCGATGCATTTCTTGAGGTGAAGAGGTCATAGGTGAATCGGGATCATTAAAAAAACCCGAAGGGCTTGGATTCATACTTGCCACCAACATAAAACTACTTGGGTAAGTAACTGTAAACTTAGCTCGAGAAATGGTAACTTCTCTATCTTCTAAAGGTTGCCTCATTACTTCTAAAACATCTCTTTTAAACTCAGGCAATTCATCTAAAAATAACACGCCGTTATGAGAAAGAGAAATTTCTCCAGGTCTTGGATATTGACCCCCGCCCACCAAGGCTACATTTGAAATGGTATGATGAGGACTCCTAAAAGGCCGTTGATATAACAATCCATCATTTTTAGTTTTACCAACCACAGAATGAATTTTTGTTGTTTCTAAAGCTTCATGTAAGGTCATTGGAGGTAAAATGCTTGGCAGTCGTTTTGCTAACATTGTTTTTCCAGACCCAGGAGGACCAATGAGAATAATATTATGTCCGCCAGCTGCCGCAATTTCCATACAGCGTTTGATAGATTCTTGACCTTTTACATCAGAAAAATCAAATGCTGGAGAATCGATGTTTTTATAAAACTCAGCTCTTGTATCTACGATGGTAGGATCAATTTTTTGTTTGCCATTAAAATGATGGATTACTTCCAAAATATTCTCAACTCCTAACACCTCTAAATCCGACACAATAGCTGCCTCTTTGGCATTTTCTTTTGGAAGTATTAAATAGTTGAAACCTTCTTCTCGTGCTTTTATCGCCATTGGCAAAGCACCTCGTATGGGTTGTAAACTTCCGTCCAAAGAAAGTTCTCCCATGATCACATATTGGTGGATGTTTACTGATTTTATTTGATTGGATGCAGCCAGTATTCCTATGGCCAAAGTCAAATCGTAGGCAGCTCCCTCTTTTCTAATATCGGCGGGGGCCATATTGATGATAATTTTTTTTCCGGGAAGTTTGAAGTTATTGTTATTGAGTGCGGCAGAAATTCGGTAGGAACTTTCTCGGACGGCATTATCTGGTAGACCTACTAAATGATACCCAATTCCTTTGTCAATATTTACTTCTACGGTAATCGTAGTGGCTTCAATACCGAAAACGGCAGAACCATAGACTTTAACAAGCATTCTTTTTTTCTTTAAAAGTAAAGAAAAAAAGAATGCAATTAATTTTTATTAAGCAGAATTTCTACTGGCATTGATATTACCAAACAAAGAACGCATGACCATTTTTTCATACACTTCAATTTCTTCGGGACTTCCATTCGATTTCTGAAGCTCTTGAATTTTCTTTAAAGCAAATTGCTGAATTGTTAATAAAGGCAATACAATATCTTCTCTAACTTCAATGGATGCTTTTCCTACGGGGAAATTTTCCATCAATTCGCTATGACCTGTAATTTTTAGAAGTAATCTTTTTGTCGTTTGATATTCAGCGTAGATTAATTTCCAAAATTCTCCAAATTCTGGATCATCAGCCATGTAAGAAGTTAATCCAAAGAATGATTTTGTCAAACTCATCATACTATTTTCTAATAGTGTTTTAAAGAAGTCTGAAGCGTTATAAAATTCAATAACTTCGTCAAATCTATTCGCGTCTTCATATTTTTTTAGAGCAGTCCCAACACCAAAGAAACCAGGAACATTTTGCTTCAACTGACTCCAGCTTCCAACAAAAGGAATGGCTCTCAGCGCAGAAAAATCCAATTTGTCAGAGGTAGAACGCTTACTAGGTCTACTTCCTATATTGGTTTTGGCATAGTATTTTAACGTACTCATTTTTTCTAAATACGGTAAAAACTGAGGATGATTTTTAAAATCTACATAGGTTTGATAACTTGTATTTGCCAAGTCATTGATGAGTTCTCTGTGGGTGTCATTCAATTGGTCTTTTGTAAAAACATCATTTTTTATCCCAGAACTCAACAATTGTTCTAAGTTATACTGAGAAGAATCCAAGGTACCAAAGTTAGAGCTAATTGTTTGTCCTTGAATGGTTAATTGAATTTCTTTATCTTCTATTGTTGGTCCTAATGAAGCGTAGAACTGATGCGTTTTTCCCCCTCCACGTGCGGGTGGTCCTCCACGTCCATCAAAGAAAATTACCTCAATATCGAATTCTTTTGAAATTCTTGTTAAAGCTTCTTTTGCTTTAAAAATACCCCAATTTGCCATTAGATATCCACCATCTTTTGTTCCATCAGAAAAGCCAAGCATGATGGTTTGTTTGTCTTTTCTTTTTGAGACATGGTGTCTATATGTTTTATTAGAATACAAGGTTCGCATTACTTCCTCCGAATTTTCTAAGTCTTCTACCGTTTCAAAAAGTGGAATTACATCAACGGGTAATTCATTTTCAAAACCGCATAAATTTAACATTGCAAAGGTTTCCATCACATTCAAAGCAGTTTGATTGTTACTAATAATGTAACGATTCGCTCCCCGTTCACCATTTCTGTGTTGAATTTCTTTTAAGGCATAGATCGATTCGATGGTTTTTACAGATGTTTCATCCGTTAGGATATTGGTATCAATTTCACCTTTAACAACCGACAAAATATCAATTTGTTCTTTTTCAGAAAGTGATAAGTAGTTTTTCGGAAATGTAGTATCTCCAATTTTGTGTAAGTCTTCAACAATTTGAATGAATGCCTTGTGATGAACTCTACTATCTTGTCTAATATCTAAGGTAGCAAAGTGGAATCCAAAAATTCTAACTTTATTAATTACATCATTTAATTCTTCAACAAATAAAGACTGATGTTTGTTTACAATAATTTCTCTTGCAGCATACAATTCCTCTAGAAGAATCTTTTGAGAGAAATTAACTTTAGCATAACTTCGGACAACATGTTTGTAGAGTCTTTTTTCTACTTTTGATAAGATATTTTGAACACCATCAAATGTAAAACGTCTTTTCAAACGTCTAATATCTCTGTAGTAACTTCTTAAAATAGTTTGACGTAACCTCTCTGCAACATTCAACGTTATTTTTGTCGTTACAAAAGGATTTCCATCTCTATCTCCCCCGGGCCAGAATCCTAGATCTATGATTTCATTTTCTATAGGTTCACCATCGTATACATGCTGTTGGATATAGTTATAAATTTTAGGAACAGAATGGTAGAATACGTGTTCTAAATACCAAATTAAGCTAACTGCTTCGTCAAAAGGGGAAGGTTTTTCTTTTTTGTAAAAAGGAGTTTTTCCTAGCTGAGCTAATAATTTTTTTATTAATAATAAATCATCATTTTGAATCGCTTTGTCTAAGTCTGTAATGATCCCTAAAACAGTTCCTGGGTAAAATTGTGTTGGATGAGCCGTTAGTACAATACGAACCTTGAAGTCTTCTAAATAAGCTTTTAATTGGTCTTTTTTATCACTCAGAAATGCAGATTCTTTGGAGTTTCTCAAAGTACCAAATCCATTCATGTTATTGACTACAGGAAACGCTGCATCTTCAACAGCATCAAATAAAACAACCTGACGTTCTATGAATTGAATAAAAAGGAAAAGTAAATCTATTTTTTCCTTTTCAGTTGGATTGTCTTGATATTTTTCAAAAAAATGATCAACAATTTCTGTTGGGTTTTTTTCTAGTTGAAATCCTTTTTTACAAACTTTGTGTAAAAGAGGCAATAAAACTCCAGTATTGTCTATGGTATCAAAAGGAAGGGTGGTAAAAATACTGTTATATATTTGATATTTAGACAGTACATTTTCATTAAATCTTTCTAACTTAGGTAAGCTGTTCATTTTGGTATAATTTTACGGAATAAAATTACAAAAAACAGCAATCATTGAACCTACCTTTTTGTCAATAATCACTTGTTTTTTTACGAAAACGATATAAATTCTACCTTTTTGTTATTAAATTGTTTAATTTATATCAGTCTTTGGGAGTTTTGTTTTTTTTTAAACGCAATAATTCTACAGTGTAGATATTTTAACCAAGGAAGTTGTTAGTTCAGTTGCCTCAAAACGCGAATCTTGACGATGATTTATAATGGAAATAATCGTATCATCATGATTACAAAGTAACCAAGTATTTTGCTTTTCTAGAAGTGAAAATTTCTCATCTTTAAAATACTTACTAAGTTTCTTTTTCCCTCTCATTCCAGAAGGGTAAAAAAAATCGCCCTTTTCCCATTTTCTTAATTTTAAAGGGAACTTGATTTTTTCTTTGTCAAGAAAAATGGTTTGTTTGTTTTTTCTCGATGTTTGTTTGGGGGTCTCAACTTTTATACGAATGGGGTTGGTTATTTCTTGTTGATCTTCTGTGATAAAAATTGTTTCAACATCCTTTGAAGGACTGTTTTTAAATAGAAATAAATATTCTCTGTCTTTTAATAGTGTATGTGTTTTAGAAAATACTTGTTTTCCAGACTGAGCAGAAAGTAAGTTGTATATATTACTCCACTCTGTAAAATTATATTTTTTTAAAAGCTGGAATAAGTAGGCTTTTGGATTCGCTAATCGTTCCAATTTTTCAATGCTAATTTTAATGGTATCTTTTTCTTCACTAACAATATCGAATCTTATTTTTTCGATTTGCTTCTCAATAATTTCTTGACTTTCTCTTAGATAACTGGTGGTCTTTGCAAATGTCTCTAACAAACTAGGATTTATTTCTTTTAAAGAAGGAATAACTTGGTGTCTAATTTTATTTCGAATGTATTTTGTAGATGCATTGCTTTTGTCTTCTCTCCAATCAATAAGGTTATCTTTTACAAACGTTAAAATTTCTTTTTGAGAAAATGTTAAAAGAGGACGCACAATATTTCCATTAATTTGAGGGATTCCAGTAAGTCCTTCTAGCCCAGTACCACGAGTTAAATTAATTAAAAAGGTTTCTAAGTTATCATCTGCATGATGGGCTGTCAATACATAATCAAAAGAATTTTGTTCCATCAGTTCTGAAAACCAGTCATAACGTAAATTTCTTGCAGTAATCTGAATGGAGGTCTTATTTTTTAAAGCGAATTCTTTTGTTTTGAATTGCTTGGTATACACCGATGCGTTTAATTTTTTGCCTAATTTTTTAACAAATTCTTCATCTAATTTACTCTCTTCTCCTCGTAAATTAAAGTTGCAATGGGCCAATGAAATGGGAAATTTTAATGCTGAAAGAAGTGTCGCTAAAGCTACAGAATCAACGCCTCCAGAAACAGCCACTAATAATTTTTTATCCTTTAATAAAGGAAGATTTTTGTGAATGTAATTTGAGAATTTTTCTAACATTGTTCTCCAAAAATACGTAATTTAAACTTGAGATTTTAACCAAATTCGAATCTCTTTTCTAAGGAGAACTTCTGGTTTTGGTGGAGGAATTGTTTTTTCATATTGTTTACTCTTATTAAATTTAGAAAAGGCAATTTTTAGTTGTTTCCATTCTTTTGGATTCACTTCTAAAAACTTTGTAAACATGTTCTGTTCTGTAGGCTTTTCTTTTAAGTGATTTAGAGTTTTTTTAAAAAGGGCCTCTTGATGTAACATCCTCTTTATTATTTTGGTTTAATAAAACATATTTCATTGCTTTTGCTTTCAATAAGCATTCTTCATATTCTTTGTCTGGAATAGATTTAGCTGTGATGGCGCCACCAACAGAATAAGAAACATACTTCTTGTCTGCGTTGTATAAAATACTTCTAATAACTACATTAAAATTAAAATCACTTTCAGGGGTAAAATAGCCAACAGTTCCCGAATACAAGCCGCGTTTAGATTCCTCAACGTCTTCAATAATTTTCATTGCCGCAACTTTTGGGGCACCGGTCATACTTCCCATTGGAAATGTATCTTTAATTACATCTACTGGGTGTGTATTTTCTTTAATTTCAGAGACGACTGTTGAGATTAACTGATGCACTTGTTTAAATGAATATACTTTACATAATTCCTCTACTTTTACACTCCCTTTTTTAGCTGTTTTAGAGAGATCATTTCTAACCAAATCTACAATCATTACATTTTCTGCACGTTCTTTTTCATTTTGCATTAAATTCGATGCTAATTGTGAGTCATTAAGTTTACTTTGCACTCTTTTGGCAGTTCCTTTTATAGGCTGGGAAATTATTTTCATCCCTTCTTTTTTAATGTATCTTTCTGGAGATGCACATAAAGCAATTTGATTCTCTAATTTTAAAAAAGAGGCAAAAGGAGTTTCTGAAATTTCATTGAGGTGCCTATAGACTTCTACAGGATTTATGATGGCGTTTTCTGCATAGAACTCCTGACAGAAATTAGCTTCATAGATATCTCCTCTTTGAATATGAGCTAAAATTTTATGCATTTTTGAATGATATTCTTTTCGGGATATTCTGGGCTTTATAGAGATCTTTGAATGTTTTTTTTCAATTTTTGGATTTTTCATTTTTTGGATTGCTTCAAAATCCTTTTCAATTTCCCCTTCAATCATTTCTAAATAGTGGAATTCAACAGCCTCTTTTTTGATGAAAATAAGTTTTTTAGGCTGAAAGAAAAATAAGTCAGCAAAATTTAGACCATCAAAATTAGAGGAGGAAAGCTGTTCTACGTCATTTTTAATATCATAGGTTAAGTAACCAAAAATATAATCTTTGGTGATGGTTTGATATTCTTTTAGCTTGTCAAAAGCAGTATGATAATCTGTTTTTATGGACGTAAATTCATCTGCAGCCAGTGCACAATCGAAACTTGAATATTGTTGATCATGATGGTTAGAATCTAACCAGATAATAGTTTTAAACTGCTGAGACCAATTGAGTAAATTCGATTTGAATTCACTCATATTATCTGTGTTAAAGATTCGAATTATTCTTTGCATATATTTTGTAAAAATACGAATTCTACCTACAAAAAAAGCAACCAAATAGGTTGCTTTTAAAATATATATAGAATGTATTTATGCGTTTAATGGTTTTCCGTCCCAAGCAGCTTTTGCCGCCTCTTTGACAGCCTCGGAGTAAGTTGGGTGGCCATGACAAATTCTTGCTAAATCCTCAGCAGATGCTCTATACTCCATAGCAACAGCGGCTTCCATAATTAGATCTGCAACTCGTGCACCCACCATGTGAACTCCTAATATTTCATCAGTATTTTTATCGGCCAAAACTTTTACAAAACCGTCAATATCTCCACTTGCACGAGATCTTCCCAATGCTCTCATAGAAAATTTACCTGCTTTGTAATCAATATTCTCTGCCTTTAATTCGTCTTCAGTTTTCCCAACAGCAGCAGCTTCTGGCCATGTGTAAACAATACCAGGGATTAAATTATAGTTAATATGTGGTTTTTCACCCGCTAGATATTCAGCAACCACGACTCCCTCTTCTTCTGCTTTATGAGCTAGCATGGCACCTTTTACAACATCTCCAATTGCATAAATATTAGAGATATTTGTTTGTAGATGGTCGTTTACAGAGACTTGACCACGTTCATTTACCTCAACACCTACTTTTTCCAACCCTAATCCTTTTGTGTAGGCTTTTCTTCCGACAGAAACCAAACAATAATCACCAGAGAATTCTATGGCTCTATTTTTTTTGTCAGTTGCTTTCACGACCACGGTATCTCCCTCTCTTTCTACAGAAGTAACTTTATGGCTGGTTGCAAACTTAATTCCTTGTTTTTTGAATACTTTTTGCAATTCCTTGGAAACATCAGTATCCATTCCAGGAACAATTTTGTCCATGTATTCGATTACTGTAACTTCTGCTCCTAAACGTTTGTATACAGAACCTAGCTCTAAACCAATAACGCCCCCACCAATTACGAGTAACTGTTTTGGTACCTCAGGAAGTTTTAGAGCTTCTGTAGAAGTGATGATACGTTCTTTATCCAAAGAGATAAATGGTAAAGTAGCTGGTTTTGAACCTGTTGCAATAATGATATTTGTTCCTTCAATCAGCTCTTCTGAACCATCATTTTTAGATACTTTTACATGAGAAGCATCTTCAAAAGAACCGAACCCTTCGTAGACATCAATGTTATTTTTATCCATTAAATATTTTATCCCTCCTGTTGTAGTTTCTACAACCTTTGCTTTTCTTTCAATCATTTTCCCAAAATCGAAAGAAGGTTGTTTCACTGAAATTCCGTGTTCTTCAAAATGATGAACAGCATCGTAGTAGTGGTGCGAAGAATCTAGCAAAGCTTTAGAGGGAATACAACCAACATTTAAACAAGTTCCTCCAAGAGTTGCAAATTTTTCAACAAGAGCAACCTTTTTACCAAGCTGAGATGCTCTGACAGCAGAGATATATCCTCCAGGACCAGAACCAATTACAATAATATCGTATTTCATATGTATTTTTTTTAAAATAAAACCTTTATGGTAATTATTTTGTAACTGGTCACAAAAATAAGGATATTTTCACAAAATAAAGGGAGAATTTAGTAGTTTTACTTTCTAAAATATAAACAATGAGCACTCTTAAAAAAACAGGTATTTTTTTTATATTATTCTTACTTATTTCACAATTTTTTGGACCTGAAAAAAATGATGGAAATATTGCTTCTGTAGCTGCTTTTATTTCAGAAACAAACCCTTCTGAAGAGGTAAAAAATATTTTTCAAACGAGTTGTTATGACTGTCATTCTAGCAAAACAGTATATCCATGGTATAATAAGATTACTCCTGTAAATTATTGGTTAGCACACCATGTGAAAGAAGGAAAACAGCATTTGAACTTTTCAAAATGGAATGAATATTCGTTAAAAAAGAAAGCACATAAAATGGAAGAATTGTATGAAGAGGTAGAAGAAGGTGAAATGCCTTTAAAATCCTATTCATGGACGCATTCTGAAGCAAACTTAACAGCAGAACAAATTAATGCTGTTGTGATTTGGAGTAAAAAAGTACAGGCAGATTATTTGCAACAAATGAATAAGAAATAATTGACACGACAACAAGTTTTAATTATTGGTTCTGTTTGGGTCGAACCTAATTCTTCTGCCGCAGGGAAAAGAATGTTACAGTTGATTACTCAGTTTTTAGAAAGAGCGTATGAAGTAACTTTTGTCTCTGCTGCGCAAAAAAGTGAAAAAGCATTCGATCTTGTTTCTTTGGGAGTTCATGAGTTTTTCATTGAATTGAATCATATTTCTTTTGATCATTTTATAAAAAAATTACAACCACAAATAGTCCTATTTGATCGTTTTATAACGGAAGAACAATTTGGTTGGCGCATAGCAGAGCATTGTCCTCAGGCAATCAGGGTCTTAGACACTGAAGATTTACATTGTTTACGAAAAACAAGAGAAATCTGTCTCAAGAAGAATATTCAGTTTTCTCAGGAGGAGCTTCTCAAGCAAGACATTTCAAAACGAGAAATTGCCGCTATTTTAAGATGTGATCTCTCTTTAATCATCTCTAAATTTGAGATTGAAATATTAAAAAACACCTTTAAGATAGAAGAGTCCATTTTAATGTATTTGCCTTTTCTTTTTGATAGAATTGATTCTTGTCACCAACAAAAATGGAAATCTTTTGAAAAGAGAGCGCATTTTGTTTTTATAGGGAATTACATGCATAAGCCAAATGTCGACGCTGTTTTGTCTTTAAAAAATGAAATTTGGAGCAAGATTAGAGCGCATCTTCCAAATGTAGAAATCCATATTTATGGCGCTTATTTGAATCAGCAAATTGAGCAACTTCACAACAAAAAGGAAGGTTTTATCATTAAAGGGTTTGCGGAAAATGCAAATCAGGTTGTTGGAAATGCGAGAGTAGTTTTGGCTCCTTTGAATTTTGGTGCTGGAATTAAAGGAAAACTAACAGAAGCAATGCTTTGTGGAACTCCGAGTATTACTACCTCAATTGGGGTAGAAGGAATGAGTGAACAATTTCCTTGGAATGGCTTTGTTGAAGATGGATTTTCTGATTTTGCATTGAAGGCAAAAGAGTTATATACTGATAAATCTATTTGGGAACAGGCTCAATTAAATGGTATTACAATAATCAATTCAATTTACCATAAAGAAAAAAACGCAAAATTACTTTTCAACAAAATTAATCATATTCAACAGAATCTTGAGAAACATAGGGCCTTTAATTTTTTAGGAAGTTTATTGCAATATAAAACTGTTCAAGCTTCAAAATACATGAGTAAATGGATTGAACAGAAGAATAAAAATTCTCATTAAGAGGATTCTTAATCTAAATGTTTTTTCATTGGCAATCAATTTTTTTTGAGATTTACAATGAAATTTTCACACCAAAAAAACCACTAATCAAAAACTTATTTTTGTTGTTATAGAGTGTTTTTAGATCATTTCTTTGAGTTACTTGTTGTGAGACGATAATTTTTAGCCAGTGATTAATTCTATAACTTAGCTCACCAGTAATGCTATAACTTAAAAAATGGCTATTTTGTCTATAAATATTTCCAATATCAAAAAATGCAGTCGCTCCAATTTTTGGATAAATTTTGCTCATGTGATAGGATACTCCAATTGCATAACGTTGAAAATTATCACCCGCTAAATCTGCATATTCAACTGAGGGATAGATAGAAATATGATTATTAGGGAATCTTATAATGGGAATTTCTACCTTAGTTAAGATGTTTAAAGTTAGCACATTATTAGTTTTACTGTCTCCTATGAGTAATAGTCTAGCGTCTTGCTGTATAGAAATTTCTACATCTTGACTGTAGCTAAAAAAAGAGGATAGTATACAACTGCAGATTAATAATATTTTTTTCATAAAAAGAGATCTTTACTAAAGTGCCAATAAAATATTGGTATATGAAAGTAAAGTCTTTTACGGTTAAAAAGACATTTTTTATCTAAAAAATACCTTTTTAAGATGATTTATTCACATGGGTTGATGAATATTGAAAAGAGTAACCAAAAGTAGGATTGAATAGGGGTGCTTCCCCCTTTTTTAAATAAGACCAGCTCTTTTTAGTAAAGCATCAGATTTTGGTTCTTTACCTCTAAAGCGTTTGTATAAAACCATTGGTTTTTCTGTTCCTCCTTTTGATAAAATATTTTCTTTGAATTTCGTGGCAACTTTTTTGTTGAAAATTCCTTCTTCTAAAAAGTATTCAAAAGCATCAGCATCCAATACCTCTGCCCATTTATAAGAATAATATCCTGCAGAGTATCCTCCTTGAAAAATATGAGAAAAAGCAGTACTCATACAGTTTTCTGAAACATCTGGATATAATTTTATATCTGCAAAAGCGTTATTTTCGAATTCCTTTACGGATTTTATTTCTGATGGATTCTGACCATGCCAATGCATGTCTAAAAGTCCAAAACTTAATTGACGTAAAGTTTGCATTCCTTCATGAAAGCTTGCAGACTCTTTTATTTTTTCTATATATTTCATTGGAAGAACTTCACCAGTTTTGTAATGTTTGGCAAATAGTTCCAGTGCCTCTTTTTCATAACACCAATTTTCTAAAATTTGACTTGGTAATTCTACAAAATCCCAAGAGACAGAGGTTCCTGATAAACTACCGTAGATGGTATTGGCTAACATCCCATGCAATGCATGACCAAATTCATGAAATAGGGTAGTAACTTCGTTAAAAGTTAACAAAGAAGGGGTTGTTTTAGTTGGTTTTGTAAAATTACAAACAATAGAAACTTGTGGGCGTTCGTTGATTCCGTTTTTAATTTGTTGTGTTTTGTAGGAAGTCATCCATGCTCCATTTCTTTTCCCTTTTCTCGGGTGAAAATCAGCATAAAAATCAGCTATAAATTTCCCATTATTATCCGTAACAAGATAGGTTTTTACATCTTCATGATATTTGTCAATAGCAGAAGTTTCTTCAAAATTTAAATCATATAGTCTATTGGCAATCTCAAAAACACCAGCAATTACATTTTCTAAGGTAAAGTAAGGCTTCAATAACTCTTGATCTAGATCAAACAATTCCTTTTTTAATTTTTCTGAATAGTAAGCACCATCCCATTTTTGAAGCTGGTCAATTTTATCTAATTTTTTTGCATACTTTTTTAAATTTTCAAACTCTTTGATCGCAGCAGGTTTTGCTTTCTCTAATAAGTTGTTTGAAAACTCAATTACTTTTTCAGGTGTTTCAGCCATTCTCTCTTCCAAAACAAAAAGAGCATGTGTTTTGTAGCCCAATAGATTGGCTCTTTGATGGCGTAGATTTACAATTTCTAAAACTATGGATTCATTATTAAAAGCATTTTTTTGAAATGCTTTTTTTCCTGCGGCAATTGCTATTTTTTTACGTAATTCCCTATTGTCTGCATAGGTTAAAAAAGGGATATAACTTGGGTAATCTAAAGTAAAAACCCACCCTTTTTTTTCTTTAGAGATAGCCATTTCTTTGGCAGCTTCTTTGACGCTTTCAGGGAGTCCGGATACATCTTTTTCGTTTGTCAAATGCATTTGAAAAGCATTGGTTTCTGCCAATACATTTTCTCCAAATTTTAAAGAAGAGGTAGAAAGTTGTACATCAATTTCACGAAGTTTTTTTTTGTCGGACTCATTTAAGTTTGCGCCATTTCTTGCAAAACTTTTGTACTGCTTGTCCAGAAGAATTCCTTCTTCTTGAGTTAAATGTAATGTTTCTCTATTGTCAAAAACAGTTTTCACTTTTTTAAACAAATCTTCATTTAGAGTGACATCATTTTTAAACGCTGTTAGTTTTGGAGAAACTTCTTGTGCAATTTTCTGGAGTTCATCAGTTGTTTCAGCTGCGTTTAGATTAAAAAAAATACTGGTAATTCTATTTAATTTTTCTCCTACACAATCTAAAGCAACTGTGGTATTTTTAAAATTTGGGGGAGCAGAATTATTTATGATTTCTTGTATTTCTGCTTTTGCAATTTCGATCCCTTTTTCGATGGCAGGTTTGAAGTCTGAAGTAGAAATTTTAGAAAAAGGAGGGGTGTTGAAATTTTGTAATAGTGGATTCATATTTTCAATGAATTGGGGTAAAAATCAGTCGTTAAATAGATTATTTTTTAATTCTTTTAGATGCTTTTTCAACTTTTAGCTTCAGCCCTTCTTTATAGGCGATCACTTTATCAAGAGTACATTGATCTGAAGCACCAATAATTTGCGCGGCTAAAATTCCAGCATTTTTAGCACCATTTAATGCAACAGTAGCGACAGGGACTCCTCCTGGCATTTGTAAAATTGATAATACTGAATCCCAGCCATCTATAGAGTTGCTGCTTTTAACAGGGACTCCAATTATTGGTAGTGGACTCATAGAAGCCACCATTCCCGGCAAATGAGCGGCACCGCCTGCACCTGCAATAATTACTTTTACACCCCTTTTGTGCGCGTTAGACGAATAGTCAAAAAGTTTTTCGGGAGTTCTGTGAGCGGAGACAATATCCACTTCTATTTGAATGTCTAAACTTTCTAAAATATCTATTGCTTCTTGCATGATTGGAAGATCAGAATCACTTCCCATTATTATTCCTACCATAATTACTTACTTATAACTCTTATTGTTTCTTTTACTTTTTGTGCTATTTCCCTTGCGATGTCAATCTCAGAATGTACGATGGTGACATGTCCCATTTTTCTAAACGGACGTGTTTCTTTTTTCCCATATATGTGTGGGGTAACGCCATCAATTTTAATGATTTTTTCTATGTTTTGATAAAAAACTTCACCAGAAAAACCTTCTTCACCCACTAAATTAACCATAATTCCTGCAACTTTACTAGCAGTAGCCCCTAAAGGGAGGTTTAAAATACTTCGTAAATGTTGTTCAAATTGATTTGTATAACTTGCTTCAATAGAATAATGTCCTGAATTATGAGGTCTTGGAGCAACTTCATTTACTAAAATCTCATCAGTTTCTGTTTGAAACATTTCGACAGCTAATAAGCCTACAAAATCCAGATCATTCACCACTTTTAAAGCTATTTCTCTCGCTTTTTTTGCAATGTTAGCGTTGATTCTTGCAGGGCAAATTACGTATTCAACTTGGTTGGCCTCAGGGTGAAACTCCATCTCAACAACAGGATATGTTTTGGTTTCTCCACCTTCATTTTTAGCAACGATTACTGCCAGTTCACTTTTAAAAGGGACTAATTCTTCAATAATACATTCTTCATTTGGTAGACTGTTTAGATCAGTGCTATTTCTTACAATTTTAACTCCATTTCCGTCGTATCCAAAACGCGCTGCTTTCCAAACAAAAGGGAATGTAATATCTATATTTTCAAAAGAATGTCTTAGCTCGTCCAAATCTTCAAAATGATGAAAAGCCGCTGTAGGAATATGATGTTCTAAATAAAATTTTTTCTGTCTTGCTTTACTTTGAATGATTCGTAAATCTTTAGGCTTTGGGAATATTTTTACACCTTCAGCTTCTAATCGATCTAGAGCATCAAGGTTTATGTTTTCTATTTCAATAGTCAAAAGGTCTACTTTTTTTCCGAAATTGTACACTGCTTCAAAATCTAATAAGTCTCCAAGAACAAACTCATTGCAAATAGCTGCACAAGGGGCGTTTTTATTACTTTCTAAAACAGCGGTGTGAATGTCAAATTTTTGAGTTTCTGCCAAAAGCATTCGTCCCAATTGTCCACCACCAAGAATACCTAATTTAAAATCTGAAGAAAAATAATTTTTCACGTTCTGTAAAGTTGTGTTTTGGCAAAAATAAGCAACTTAAATTATGTATGCTATTAAAAATTTGTGATTCGAAGTACGGTGCCATTTTTTTTCACGCTGTATTCTATTGCAGGGCAGATAAAACCATCTGTTTGTGGAGCTCCTCCAATACCTTTTCCAACACCGTATTCACTTTGATCACATTGGCATTTTAAGACGATACCTCTTTCAAAAGTCATTGGTGTATCGCAATCATTTACTGGACATAATTTATCATAAGCAACAAATTCATTGCCATTTACATTTATTAAAAGAATTCCTTTAGAACCCCCAGAAAGTTCTACAAAACCCCCTGGAACTAGAACATTTATTAACTGTGGATTGTTTAAGTCTGTTGTATAATTTAAGGGTAAAGATTGAATGCAATTATTTAAATCTTGATGATTAGAGCAGTTTAAAAAACCTAAAAAGAAAAAGAAAAAAAGTGTTTTTATGTCCATATAAATATACCAAGACTAGTTTAACGATGGCAATTTACAAATATTTTGTACATTTGTATGACAATCTCATTCCTCTTTAGGTAATGAGATTTTTAAATTTAGACACATTAATAAAGGAGGGTGTTTTAGGCCCTTAGTTATAATTTTAATCACTTTACGAATTAAAATTGTTGAACTTTAAATAAAATAAAATGAGTGATATATCTTATTATACCGCAGAAGGATTAAAGAAATTGAAAGATGAATTGGTGCAGCTTGAGCAAATTGAGCGTCCAAGAGTAACACAGGAAATTGCAGATGCCCGCGACAAGGGTGATTTAAGTGAGAATGCAGAATATCATGCAGCTAAAGAAGAACAATCTCATTTAGAATTTAAAATTGCAAAGTTAAAAAATGTGATTTCAAATGCTAGAATTATTGACGAATCTCAGTTGGACACATCCAAAGTATTGATTCACTCAATAGTGAAAATTAAGAATACTACTAATGGAATGGAGTTTTCGTACACATTGGTGGCAGATTCTGAAACAGATGTTAGAAATGGAAAACTATCCGTAAATTCTCCTATAGGAAAAGGTTTATTGGGAAAGAAAGTAGGAGATGTTGCAGAAATTCAAGTTCCCAATGGAGTCATGAAATTTGAGGTAATTACTATTTCTAGATAATGAAAGAATCCTCTTCTAAAGGGATGTTGAATCAGTGTTCAATATAATTTCCTGTTACCTTTACCAAAAAGTTATTGTTTAATAAACATTTGAGAACATGAGTGTATTTACAAAAATAATCAATGGGGAAATTCCTTGTTATAAGGTTGCAGAGGATGATGATTTTATTGCTTTTTTAGACATTAATCCGAATGCAAAAGGACATACCTTAGTAGTTCCAAAAAAAGAAGAAGATAAGATTTTCGATTTATCCAAAGAGGCATACAAAGATTTAATGGATTTTTCATACAGAGTTGCAAAAGCACTTGAAAAAGCAGTTCCTAACAGTAGAATCGGGATGAGTGTTATTGGCTTGGAAGTTCCTCATGTACATGTTCATTTAATTCCTTTAAATTCAATGGTAGACATACAGTTTACACAAAAAGTTACATGTTCCAATGAAGACTTTATATCGCTAGCAAAACAAATCGCTAGCAAATTCGAATAAACAGAGTTTTAATAAAGATTGATTCGGCGACTACGCCTTATTTAGTAAAATTTCAAAAGTAGTTCCTTTGCCTATTTCAGATTTTTGCACCATAATTTTTCCTTTGTGATAATCTTGAACAATTCTTCTAGAAAGCGATAAACCTAGACCCCAACCCCTTTTTTTTGTTGTAAAACCAGGTTTAAAGATTAATTTATAAAGATTTTTTGGAATCCCTTTTCCTGTATCAGAAATTGCAACTTTTATTTTTTTAGAAGTATGTTCTATTTTTACGGTTAGTTCTCCTTTGCCCGACATGGCATCAATAGAATTTTTGATAATATTTTCTATGACCCAACTGTATAATTCTTTATTTAAATAAGCGTCAATTTCATTTTGAGAGCTAATAAATGAGAATGAAATTTGTTTGGAACTTCTTAATTTTAAATAGTCAAAAGCATGTTTTGTAATAGGAATAATATTTTCTTTTTTTAATTCTGGGATGGATCCAATTTTAGAAAAACGATTCGCAATTGTGTTTAATCTTGAGACGTCTTTTTCAATTTCTTCGAGATATTGATGTTCTATTTTTTCCATTTTTAAAATTGCAATCCAACCCAAGAGAGAAGATAAAGGAGTCCCTATTTGGTGTGCGGTTTCCTTGGCCATTCCTGTCCAAAGCTTATTGGTTTCGGCAATTTTGGTGGAGTTATAAAATAAGTAAATAACACTTAAAAAAAGCAATAACACTAGTATTAGAGCAATTGGGTAGTAGGTAAGTTTATTTAGTAAGTCTGAATTTCTGTAATAAATAAATTGTTTGTTTTTTCCTTTGTAGCTGACTTTAATAGGCTTGTTTTCAGCTTTCATTTTTGTCAATTGGTTTTCCAGATATTCTGGGTCTAAGGCTTTAACCGAATCAAGGTTTTGAAATTGACTTATTTCTCCATGTTCACCCACCAGAATCATGGGGATATTATTATTGTTCTGAATTATTTTCAATGGTAAATCAAAATTTCCATTCAAATTTGAATTGGTTGCAAATTCCTTCAGTGCAGAGGCTAGTATTTCCATTTTAATACGCTCTTCCTGTTTGAATTTTTGAAAGAAGGTGTATGTATTCCATAAAATTAAGGAGACGATAACGAGAGAAATTAAAATTGCAATGCGTTTAAATAAAGTATTGATCGTTGGAAATTTCATTAAAACAAATATAAAGTTTTCTACCATAGTAACTTGTTTAAAGATTTGATAGTATATTTACCTATCAAATTATTTAAAATGCTTTCTATAGACCCAAAAGAGATTTCAATTAAAAAACTTCATAGTTATTTGTTAGGAGCAATTGCGCCAAGACCAATTGCTTTTGCGAGCACTGTAGATGTAGATGGAAACCCTAATTTATCTCCTTTTAGTTTTTTTAATGTTTTTGGTGCCAACCCACCAATCTTAATTTTTTCTCCAGCGAGAAGAGTAAAAAACAATACCACAAAGCATACTTTAGACAATGCCATAGCAACTAAGCAAGTTGTTATAAATGTCGTAAATTATAGAATTGTTCAGCAAATGTCTTTGAGTAGCTCAGAGTATCCCGAAGGTGTCAATGAGTTTGAAAAAGCAGGATTTACCATGTTACCGTCTGATAAGATACAGCCCTTCAGAGTTGCAGAATCTCCGGTGCAATTTGAGTGTAAAGTAAATGATGTTATTTTTACAGGTGAGAATGCTGGAGCAGGAAATTTAATTATTTGTGAAGTTTTGAAAATTCATATTTCTGATCAAGTTCTCGCAGAAGACGGATCTATTGATCAATATAAAATTGATTTGGTTGCAAGAGCAGGAGGAAGTTTTTATACAAGAGCTCGAGAAGGTTTTTTTGAAATCCCAAAACCAATTACTACTCTAGGAATTGGAGTTGATACACTTCCTATGGAAGTTAGAAACAGCCAAGTTTTAACAGGGAACAATCTAGGATTGCTGGGAAATATAGCTCAATTGCCAACTCAGGAGGCTGTTAATAACTTTGGGAAAGAACATCCTAAATTTATTGGATTAGAAACCACAAAAAAACATACATTTGTTCAAGAATATTTAAAAAATAATGATGTGGAAAGTGCTTGGAAAGTACTTTTGTTAAATTAAAAATTATGGAAGTTATTGGTAAAATAAAAATCATTGGAGACGTTCAAACTTTTGGCGCTAACGGATTTCGAAAAAGAGAATTGGTAGTTACTACAGATGATCAATATCCACAAATGATCATGATAGAATTTGTGCAAGACAAATGCGATTTGTTAAACAATTATTCAGTAGGACAAGATGTGAAAGTTTCAATCAATTTAAGAGGTAGAGAATGGATTAACCCTCAAGGTGAAGCTAAATATTTTAATTCTATACAAGGATGGAGAATAGAGAATTTATCTCAAGCTGCTAACAGTAATAACCTACCTCCAGTAGATCAATTTGAACCAGCATCAAATGTCTCTAATGAAGAGCCGGATGATTTACCTTTCTAATAAAAGGGGCAATTAAAAAATAAAGAATTTTAATATTAAAGAGTGCAAATTTGTTTTGCACTCTTTTTATTTGGAGTACATCCTGTAAAAATAGAATCGATTAACTTTTACTCCCGTTCTTTTTGGGCATTGGACCTCTGAGATGTATGATCAACCCATTCAGAAAATTACGCAAAATTTGATCTCCACATTCTTTGTATTTTGGATGTTCTTCGCTTCTGAATAGGGCTCCTAATTCTCCTTTACTTACTCTAAAATCTACCAAAGCGCAAATTTCTACAATATCTGTGTCCCGTAATTTATGAGCGACACGCAATTTTTTTAAAATGTCATTATTTGTTAATCCCATAGGTCAAATATAGTTAATTATTAGTCTACAACTTGAAAAATAGCCAATGCATAAAGGGCAAATCGAACAAATCGAAATAACCCAAATAAAACAACATTTTTAAATGGATATTTAATCATTCCTGCAGTCATACAAGAAATTGAAAAAGGCAGAGGTAATAATGCCCCAACTAAAATTAAAAAACCACCCCATTTTTTTGAGTTCTTTAAATGCTTTTCCATTTTAACCTCTAAATAATTTTTAACAGTATTTATTTTTAAAGATTGTTCTCCGATAAAGTAAGAAGACAGTCCGCCAAAATAGGAGAGTGTGGTAAGTATCGTTAAATTTAAAATTGGTTCTGAAGTTTTTTTAGACCAGGCTATAAATATTTCTGGAGGGATCAATCCTAGAATCGTCTCTGATGTAAAGAATAACGAAAACACCCCTATTTTAGACAATGATTCAGTAATAGACGCTAACAGTTCATTGATATTAAATACATATTTGTTAAGTAAAAAAAGAGAGATTATAACGCAAGAAACAGGAATAAAAGTTTTTTTGATACTCTCCCAAATAAACATGTAAAAACCTGTTCTTGAATAGTAAAGATGCATTAATTTAGCAATCTCCTTTTTAGTTTTTATTTTCTTTTTTCTAGGCATTTTTTTATTTCACAAAATAATATTTTACAAAAATAAGGACTTAATTTATATAAAATCTAATAATTATTGACATTAATATTTTTTTATGAATTTATTATTTTTGCAGTAAAATACATCAAATGATTTGGCTCAACAGTGCACTAGAATTTCCTTCCTATGAATCTACAAATAAGGATGGAATTATTGCTTTAGGAGGAGATTTGAGTGAAGAACGATTAATTTATGCATACAATAATGGAATATTCCCCTGGTATTCCGAAGGAGAGCCTATTGTTTGGTATTGCCCTCACAAAAGAATGATTTTGTTTCCAGATGCTTTAAAAGTATCTAAATCCATGCAAAAAATCATTAAGAAAAATAAATATATCATAACTGAAAACAAGGCTTTTAGAGAAGTGATTTACAATTGTAAAACCATTGATAGAAACGATGGTTTTGGTACCTGGATTACCGGTGAGATGGAGCAAGCCTATATTAATTTACATCAAAAAGGGATTGCAAAGTCTATAGAAGTTTGGTTTGAAAACGAGTTGGTTGGCGGCTTATATGGGTTGGAAATAAATAATATCTTTTGTGGGGAAAGTATGTTTAGTAAAGTTTCTAATGCCTCAAAATTAGCATTTATACACTTGGCTAAATATAAAAATTATACCTTAATAGATTGTCAAATTTACAATGAACATCTAGCAAGTTTGGGAGCAAGGGAAGTTGAACGAGATATTTTTTTGAAAATTTTAAAAAGTTAGTTTTTTTGATCCTTATGGATTGGTCTAGTTTTTGTTTAAATGATCGTATTCTAAATTTATAACATGAAAAAGGAATACATTCTAATTTTACTCTTTTTCGTACCAATGACATTCTTTTCACAAGAAAAACTTGGGAAACCATTCTTTACAGGAGCTGCAAACCTAACTTTTGGGATCAACGAAGGTTATACCCTAGACCCAGACGATGGAGAGCCTCTCATAATTCCATCGGCAATCCTTCTTAGAATGGGTTTTGGTTACGAGTTTAAAAAGAGATTTGCGATAAGTATAAACGGAGGATTTGACTATCATTGTAATCATGCACTAAGTGCATTTCCAACCTACACTAGTATGAAATATATCATTACTGAAAATCAAGGAGATCAATTTTTTACAGAAGTAAGTTATGGAAAAATGTGGAGGCCCTCTAGGGTGTTTCCAGATGGGAGTTACTATCGTTTAGGCTTGGGGACCCAGGTAAAAGGAACAGGCAGATGGAATACTATTATTCGATTAGATTTTCATAGAAAAGGGTTAATGGGCTTTGAAAACAATAAATTAGACAGTGTTTCCTTAGGGATAGAATTTTCTTTCTTTTAAAAATCTGCAGCTACAGTAAAACGCATTGTTTTTTTCGTAGATGGGTGTAAAAATTCAATACATTCTGCATGTAAATACAATCTGTTTCTTTTTTTTCCATACAAATCATCACCAAATATAGGGGTGTTCAATCCGTCTTTATGTGCAGCATGGACTCTTAATTGATGCGTTCTCCCCGTAATTGGGTAAAAATAGACGCGTGTTTTACCATTTTCCCTACGAATTAATTCCCAATTTGTTGCTGCGTTTTTACCATGTTTATAATCTACTAATTGTCTTGGCCTGTCATTTAAATCCACTCGTAAAGGAAGGTTTAATTTTCCATTAGTTTCTGATAGATTTCCATCTAGTACAGCAACATATCTTTTTTTAATGGTTCTTTTTGTAAATTGATCTTGTAAATTGGCATTTGCTTCTTTAGTTTTTGTGAGTATCAAAATTCCAGAAGTGGACATGTCTAATCTGTGCACAATTAACGGCCCTGTTGCATTTGGATATTTTTTTTGAATTCTAGTATAAACAGAATCGGTAATATTTTTTCCAGGAACAGATAAAAATTCAGCAGGTTTATTTACAACAATCAATTCATCATCTTCATATATAATTTCTAAACTTTTGTTTGTAGAAATTTGGTTGATTAATACATTATCATCCATTTCAATCCCAGTTAACATATGCTCTAAAATAGGTTTGCATCTACTTAAGCAAGCGGCATAATAGTTTTTATGCTTTCTAACGGCTGAATTAGGGGAAATTCCCCACCAAAACTCTGCCATACAAATAGGAGTAAGATTCTTTTTAAAAGCAAACTGTAATAATTTTGGTGCAGCACATTCTCCAGAGCCTGCAGGGGGTTTTATAGCTGGATTGTTAAAAATATCTAGAAGTGCTTTCGGTTCTTTTTGTTGATTTAAAAATTGAAATTTCTCAAACAGTACTTTTTGTAAATCAGCAGAAATCTCTTTTCTCTTTTCTTTTAAGCGGTAGATTTCATCTTCAATATTGATGAGCTTTTGCCTTTCTTTATGATTTTTTTGCTCGTAATATTCCACTAATTCTTTATAGAAAAACTGATTGTTAAAACTTTCCTGTGTTAGTTTTTTTGATAGTTCAAGAAAAGCAGTTTCAGTTAAATTTTTTAATCCTTCTTGTTTCCGATGTTTTCTATTTTTTTTAGCAAGCTTCATTTTTTTTCTTTGAAGCTCTAAATCCTGTTCAATTTCTTTGGTTCGTTTTTCAACCCTAATTCTCAATTGAAGGTATTTTTCATCGTTTTTTAAAAAGGATATTTTTGCGCTTATTTTCTCTATTTCTTGTTCACCTTTTCTAAAAAAACTATTTTCTGTTCTTAAATCAAAAACAGGTGGGACAAAAAAATCCGGACAACTTTCATCTTCTAATTTCCCAGAAAAAGCAGCTAAAAAACCGAATTTATCCTCACGATTTTTTACCACTAAAACCCCAAACATTTTACCAATAGCATCTATTGTGTTGTTAGAACACAAGCCAAAATTATGTGTAAAATCTGTTTGATTTTCTAAATAATTTTGCACTTCTTTTACAGCAATTTCTGCTAATTGATGTGGTTCATAGTAAAAAGGGAATGTGAATTTTTTTGGAACTTGTATTCCAGAAATAGGGGTTGTAAAAAAGTGTAGTTGTTTCAAAGAAGTGGTGTTTAACTACTAAAAGTCGCACGTTGCAAACGATCGTTTATAGATTTTCCTAGGCCTTTGTCTGGAAAACGTTCTGCAATAATTAGATCTAAATTTTTGCTGTCTAATTCGTGTAAGGAATCATATAATTTGGATGCTGCTTCTTGCATAGAACCTTTTTTTGATAAAACTATTTCATTTAAAGACCTATTATTTAATGAATTTTTGAAAACAAGCACACCCATTTTTTTACCTGTATGAGATTTGACCATATTATCGATATCGTCTACAAGAAAAGTTCTAGTAGAGGGTGCATAATGTCTTGCCAACATTCCCGGTGCATCAGGGTTTTCTTCTTTTTTGTTTTTGACAGGAATTTCACCCACAACAGCTTCAATTTCCTCCAAAGCCAACGCACCTAACCTGTAAATTACGGGTTCTTCATTTTCAAAACCAATAATGGTAGATTCTATTCCATTAGAACAAGAACCACCATTTAGTACCATCTTAACATTGACCTCCTCTTTAAAATACCGCTCTACATGTGTTGGTTTTGTGGGACTAATACTTCCAAAAGGATTTGCACTTGGTGCAGCTAAAGGAAATGGCAATTGTTTTAAAAGTTCTAAAGTTACCGGGTGATTTGGCACACGAACAGCTACAGTATCTTTTCCAGCAGTGATTAAATCTGGAATTGCTGCTTTCTTTTTTAGAACCAACGTCATAGACCCAGGCCAAAAAGCTGTTGCTAATAATTTGGCTTTTTCAGGGATATAACTCACTATATTTTCTAAGGAATCTACAGATGGTATATGCACGATTAATGGATTAAAAAACGGACGTTTTTTTGTTGAAAAAATACTTTTGATTGCTTTTTCGCTAAAAATATTTCCTGCTAAACCATACACAGTTTCTGTGGGTATAGCAACTAACTCTTCATTGGTTAGAAGCGCAACTGCTTTTTGTATGTCTTTAGAGATGATACTCATCATTTGGCTGCAAAATTACGTATAAAATTCATTTCTTTAGTGCGCTTCCAACCAATTTTCTCCCAGGCCAACCTCGACATCCAAAGGAACAGTCATTTTAAAGGCATTTTCCATTTCGAATTTTATGATTGGTTTTATAATTTCTAATTCTTCTTTATGTGCGTCAAAAACGAGTTCGTCATGGACTTGTAATAACATTTTTGATTGAAAGTTTTCTTCTTCAAAGCGTTTGTGAATATTGATCATCGCAAGTTTAATAATGTCTGCAGCAGAACCTTGAATTGGTGCGTTTACTGCGTTTCTTTCTGCACCATTTCTTACCATAGCATTCCTAGAATTGATGTCTTTTAAATACCTGCGTCTTTTTAAAATAGTTTCTACATACCCACGTTCTCTGGCAAAATCTACTTGTGCAGACATAAAAGCTTTTAATTTTGGATAGGTTTCATAATAGGTGTCAATCAATTCTTTGGCTTCCCCTCTTGTTAAATCTGTCTGATTACTCAAGCCAAAAGCAGAGACTCCATAAATAATTCCAAAGTTTACTGTTTTTGCATTGCTTCTTTGCTCACGGGTAACTTCATCTAAAGGAACATCAAAGACTCTTGCCGCTGTAGATGCATGAATATCCTCTCCATTTTTAAAGGCATTGATCATATTTTCTTCTTTACTCAAAGCCGCGATGATACGCAATTCAATTTGGCTGTAATCAGCTGCCAACAACACATGATTTTCATCCCTTGGAATAAATGATTTACGAACTTCTTGTCCGCGTTTTGTTCGAATAGGAATGTTTTGTAAATTCGGGTTGTTAGAGCTTAATCTTCCTGTTGCAGCAACTGCCTGCATATATTGGGTATGAATTCTTCCAGTTTTAGGATTTACTTCATTTGGCAATGCATCTACATAGGTAGATTGTAATTTTTTATACTGTCGGTATTTTAGAACATCTTTAATAATTTGATGGTCTTTTGCCAAATAAGAAAGTACATCTTCAGCGGTAGAATACTGACCTGTCTTAGTCTTTTTTGGTTTTTTTACCAATTCCATGTTTTCAAATAAGACAATTCCTAATTGTTTTGGAGATGCAATGTTAAACTCTTCGCCTGCTTGCTCGTATATTTCTTTTTCAAGCCTATTGATGTCTTTTGTTAATGTAATCGATAAATCCTTTAAAAAATCTACGTTGATGTTGATCCCTTCAATTTCCATTGCTGTTAAAACCGACACCAAAGGCAGTTCAACATTGTTAAATAACTCAGTAAGTTTACCACTCTCTAATTCTTTGGAAAAATGTTCTTTCAATTGCAAGGTGATATCTGCATCTTCAACAGCATATTCTGTTTGGTCTGCAATAGGGACAGCTCTCATAGAGAGTTGATTTTTCCCTTTTTTGCCAATTAATTCTGTGATAGAAACCGGTTGATAATTTAAGTAGGTTTCTGACAAGATATCCATATTATGACGCATATCTGGGTTGATAAGATAATGCGCAATCATGGTGTCAAATAATTTTCCTTTGACATCGACATTGTAATTGGACAACACTTTGATGTCATATTTTAAATTATGACCAATTTTTTCAATATCACTTTCAAAAAATGGGCGGAACTCATTTAAGATTGAAGCAGTTTCTTCTTGATTTGTTGGAAATGAAACATAATACCCTTTTCCTGCTTCATAAGAAAAAGCGATCCCAATTAAGGCAACCTCTAGTGCTTTTAGTCCAGTTGTTTCTGTATCAAAACACACAGCTCTTTGTTGCATTAACTTTTTCAAAAATAATTTTCTAGATAGGGGAGAATCAATGTGTTGGTAAAAATGGTTGGTATTTTTAATTGTTTTGAACCCTGACATTTCCTCTGAGTCAGAAATAGCTCCAGTTCCTGGCGTTGCAAACAAATCAAATTGTCCATCGCTATTATTTTGCACACTTTTTTTAGCTACTTTTGGTTTTTCTTCGATTGAATCTTTAGGGAGGTTGCTTGAAGAAGAGTCCGTATCTGCACTAAATGTTCGCCTAAAGTTAACCAACAAGTTTCTAAATTCTAATTCGTTAAAAAGCTCGGTCACTTTTTCTAAATTAGGTTGGTTTAATTCAAAATCCTTGGCATGAAAAGAGACAGGGACATTCAACATAATAGTTGCTAATTTTTTAGAAAGTAAGCCTAAATCTTTAGCTCCCTCAACTTTTTCTTTCATTTTCCCTTTAAGCTCATGCGTATGAGCTAATAAGTTTTCCATTGAACCATAAGCAGCTAAAAACTTTTTGGCAGTTTTTTCTCCAACACCAGGTAGGCCAGGAATATTGTCTGCAGAATCCCCCATCATTCCTAAAAAATCAATTACTTGTTCTGGAGTCTCGACACCAAATTTTTCTTGTACTTCTGGGATTCCCCAGATATCATAACCACCACCAAAACGAGGTTTGTACATAAAAATATTTTCAGAAACTAATTGTGCAAAATCTTTGTCAGGCGTCACCATAAAAGTTTTATAACCTTCTTTTTCTGCCTGTTTGGAAAGTGTTCCTATAACATCGTCAGCTTCAAAACCTTCCTTTACCATAATTGGGATATGCATGGCTTTTAGAATCTCTTGAATATAAGGAACTGCAATTTTAATTGCTTCTGGAGTTTCGTCTCTATTGGCTTTGTAGGCCTCAAACATTTCCACTCTATCAACACTTCCTCCTTTGTCAAAACAAACCGCTAAGTGATCTGGTCTTTCTCTTTTTATCACATCCAAAAGCGAGTTCATAAAACCCATGATAGCCGAAGTATCGAGGCCTTTAGAGTTAATTCTAGGATTTTTTATAAATGCGTAATATCCTCTAAAAATCAATGCATAAGCATCTACTAAAAAAACTCTTTTTTGATCTAACATATCTTTTTATTGAAATCTTTTTTTTATAAAATAATCATTGAAACAAAAATAAATGAACTGTTTCAGATAGTTCAGAAAGGTACAAAACTTTAACAAAGTGTTAAAATTCATTCGTCATTTAACCTGTATCTTTGAATAGGTTTTTTTTACTCATTTTATGCCACGTTGGATCCTTCCTTTTTTTCTTTTTATTGCACTAATAATAGTTCTAGAAATCTATGCATTTCAGGCTTTTAAGACGATTTCAAAAAGTAAACTTGTTCGTTTTTCTTTTTTAGCAATTAGTATTGCAGTCTATGTTTATTTTTTCATCACTGTATTTTCTTATAAGAGGAGTGATGGACAAACGCCACAATTTCAAATGGCAATGGGCTTGTTGTTAACATTCTCTATTCCTAAGTTGATAATTATTTTTCTTCTTTTTGGAGAAGACCTTTACAGGGTAACTTTAAAATTGTTTTCTACTATTTCAACAAGTGAAACAACACCTTTGGCATCCCGAAGGAAATTCATTTCTCAGTTAGCCATTGCGATCGCTGCACTTCCATTCGCCTCTTTTATTTATGGGATCATTCAAGGAAAATACAATTATAAGATAATTAAGTATCGTCTGTCCTTTGATGATTTACCAGAGGCTTTTGATGGGTTTACAATAACACAAATTTCTGATATTCATTCAGGGAGCTTTACCAACAAAGAAAAAATACAATATGGGGTCGATTTAATCAACGATCAAAAATCAGATCTACTTCTATTCACAGGAGATATTGTCAACAATAAGGCTGATGAAATGGATGACTGGATTCCTGTTTTTGACCAATTGGAGGCAAAAGAAGGGAAGTTTTCAATTCTAGGAAATCATGATTATGGAGATTATATGGAGTGGAAAAATCCTGAAGATAAAGTCAATAATTTTGAGGAGGTAAAAAATATTCATCAAAAGATAGGATTTGATTTGTTATTGGATGAACATCGATATTTAGAAAAAGAGGGGCAAAAAATTGCTCTTTTGGGAGTAGAGAATTGGGGAAAGGGCTTCAATCAATCAGGAGATCTAAAAAAAGCATCAAAAGGAATTCAGCAAGAAGATTTTAAAATTTTAATGTCTCACGATCCAAGTCATTGGGAATACAAGGTAAAAAAAGATGATTTTAATTATCAATTAACTCTGAGTGGTCATACTCATGGGTTACAAATGGGCATAGAAATCCCTGGCTGGTTTAAATGGAGTCCATCTAAATATGTTTACAAGCAGTGGGCTGGGATGTATCAAGAATTTGGTAGATATTTAAATGTAAATCGTGGGTTTGGGTATCATGCGTTTCCAGGACGCGTTGGAATTTGGCCTGAAATAACCGTAATTGAATTGAAGAAATCCTGACAATCAGTACATTTAAATACTTTTAAGTATATTTGTACTTTAACAAATGAATAGTAATACGTTTTACCCTTAAAAAACTTTATATTATGGCGAAATTTGGTGAATTAATTAGTGTAGTAAAGCCTGTTTTAATAGATTTTTATTCTGATTGGAATGATGCTGAAAACACTGAAGATACCCTTAGAGATGTTGCGGCTGCTCTAGGAGATAGAGCAAAAGTAATTAAGATCGATATAGAAAAAAACGAAACTTTAGCAGAAGCACTCCGTGTGAAAGGGAATCCTACTTTTATGATTTATAAAAACGGTGAAATGAAATGGCGTCAAACAGGTGTTCAAGATGCCAATACATTAATTGGTTTGGTTCAACAATACGTATAATAAGATAAGCTACAGTACTACTATCATTTACTCCTTTTCGAGTCTTCTAAATAGAAACTTCTTCCACGATTTTAGTTTTTGTAACCATGTTACTCAATTTTAGAAAAAGAGAATCCTTTATCGGAAAGGGCTTTCAAAACTCTTGGGAGTGCATATTTGATTTTTTCAGCTGCTTTCATGCTATCATGAAAAACAACAATACTTCCATTTCTAGTATTTTTTAAAACATTTTGCAAACACCTTTCATTGCTAATTGAAGAATCAAAATCTCCCGATAAAACATCCCACATAATGATTTTATATCCATTTTTAAGAAGGTTTCTAGCTTGTGATTTTCTAATTTTTCCGTAGGGAGGTCTGAATAATTTTGAGTTATTGACTTTTTGAGGCCAGTTAGCAATGATGTTCTCACATTCTAAAACACTCGTTAGATATTTTTGGTTGTTAGTTTTCCAACCTTGTAAGTGATTTTGCGTGTGGTTTCCAATTGCGTGCCCCTCAGAAACAATTTTATTGAAAGTGTTAGATTGTTTTTTAATATTTTTCCCAATGCAAAAGAAGGTTGCCTTAGCATTGTATTTTTTTAATTCAGAGAGAACAAATTCGGTAATTTCAGGAGTGGGACCATCATCGAAAGTGAGGAAAATTTCATTGCTTTTAAAAGACAAACGCCAGGTATATTTTGAGAAAAATCTCATTATGAAACCAGGCGTCTTTATAAAATAGCTTCTCATTTAAAATTTACTGTTCATCAGGAATAAGATGATTAAATAGTTTTACGATGGTTATAAATTCTTCTTGTAAAGCTGCTAAATATTCTTTATCAACATCTGCCTCTTCAGCCTGACTAATCACATTCTTATACATGTACAAGGTTGTATCAATTTCGTCAAAAATAAGAGAGGTTTCATCCATTGAAAAAGTGCTGAGCCAAATTAATTTTTCTTTAAATAAATCTAAAAGTGTTTTGGAAGTTTCTCTTGCTTTTATAGAATCTCCTAATCGATAGTATGCCTCAGGATATCCAAGTGACAAACTGTAATGATCAAAGTCTTGTATGGGCATTTTTTCCAGAGACAAATCCAACACCTCTAGGGCTTTTAAATTTGCTCCTTTTTTCTCAAAAGCTTCAGACAAACGAAATAAACTATTGCGCATGGAAATCGAATTTCTTTTGGTTTGTTCATCTAAATAAATTTTTCCATCATTGATATTTCTCCAATCCCACTTTTGGATGTTAGCATACATTTTATCGGGATCAATTCGCCCCATGTCAAACAGACTTTTTCCTTCAATAGGAGTTTTGATAGGAACTAATTTATAGGCCAAACCATCTAATTGTAAATAGTCTTTTAACCAGATGTATTCTTCGTCTGCATTCGCACCCCCTGTAAAATAGATAGGTCTTTCCCAGTTATTATTCGCTAGAATGTCTAGCATTAGAATTCTATTTTTAAAGAGCGCTCTGTCATCTATGGTGATGTCGATATAGGGTACTATTTTATCTGCATCTTTCTGAGCAACAATCCCATTTTCTAATACTTTTTCTTTGTTAACTGGAATTCGAATTCTATTGGTTGGGTAAAATTTTTCTTTGGTATTATTTTCTGTTTCTACATAGGTTACATCACTGTCAGAAGCAATCCAACGCATCAGGTTTTTAATGGTCATTACAGAGTCTTTAAAACGGGGGTGTTCTAAAGAATAAGCAACGTCTAAAGTTCCGTATTTATACTGATCATGTTTTAATTGTGATGGGATAGGCGCTGCGTCATAGGTCGCGCGTTTCATTTGGTCGATGTACCAATCTGTTGCAAAAAGAGACGTATTTACTAATTTAACATCCGTTCTAATACCTTCTACTTCTTGTAGGTACCACAGAGGGAATGTGTCATTATCTCCGATGGTAAACATGATTGCATTTTCATCGCAACTCTCGAGATAGGCTTGGGCATTTAAATGGGTTGTGTATCGGTTGGAACGATCGTGATCATTCCAGTTTTGAGTGGCCATTAATGTTGGTACCGCCAAAAAGCAGATTACAGAGACTGTAATTGCAATCATTTTTTGGTTTGAAAAACTCTTCAAATACTCATAAAGAGCAAGAACTCCAAAGCCTATCCAAATTGTAAAAATGTAAAAACTACCTACAACAGCATAATCACGTTCTCTAGGTTCAAAAGGCTTAGGGTTGGTATAAAAAATAATAGCAAATCCTGTAAAAGCAAAGAATAATAATAATGTAAAGAAGTTTTCTTTATCCCATTTTATTTGGTACAATAATCCAATGATCCCTAGTATCAGCGGAAGAAAGTAGTAGGTATTTCTTCCTTTGTTCTTCAGAACCTGAGAGGGAAGTTTTTCTTGAGAGCCCAATCTTGCCTCATCAATAGCATCTATTCCACTAATCCAATTTCCATTAAAAACATCTAAATTTCCTTGGATGTCATTTTGACGACCTACAAAGTTCCACATAAAATAACGACCGTACATATAGCCAAATTGAAAACTCATCATAAATTTTAGGTTCTCGCTAAATGTAGGTCTTCGGGTACTGTTTTTGGGAATCCCAGCAATAGATTTATACATTTTTTCAGAGGCAGGATTTACCATTCTTGGGATAAAACCCTTGTGTTTGTCGGACCAATTTGGGATTACATTTTTATAATTATTGACAATTTCATATTTCCCGTTTCTCTTCTCATATTTGGGTTTGTCATCTTTATAAGGCTGCTTTTTATCTTGTTCTCGTTTGTATGAGTTCGAGTAATAGGTATCATAAAAAACATTAGCATCTCCATATTGTTCACGTTCATAATACGCCAACAATTCACGAGCACTTGATGGGTCGTTTTCATTAATTGTTGTATTGGCATTGGCTCTAATGGGAAGCATCATCCAAGATGAAAAACCGATCATAATAAACAGAACGGAGAGGATTAATGTGTTCACATGGACCTTGTTTTTCTTACGACTAAAGTTAAGCCCGAAATAGAATAAAGCTATTAATACAATTGCAGCAATAATGCTTCCAGAATTGTAGGGCATTCCAATAGAATTGACAAAAAACAATTCTGAGACGCTAAAAAATTTCAATGTAAAGGGGAATAAAAATTTAAAGACAAACATCAAAACTACGACAGAAATTACCGTGGCTATGGCTGTAGTTTTTGGATTGATATTCTTGTAAGTTTTAAAAAAATACAACAATACAATCGCAGGAATTACTAGGAGAGAAAGGATGTGAACACCAAATGATAAACCTACTATAAAACTAATCAAAATCAACCATTTATGACCTCTTGCAGTATGTATTTCGCTTTCCCATTTTAATCCTAGCCAGAATAATAAAGCCATTAAAAAGGACGACATGGCGTACACTTCGCCTTCAACTGCACTGAACCAAAAACTATCAGAAAAAGTATATGCCAAAGAACCTACAATACTGCTTCCTAAAATTGCAATGTATTTCCCTTCAGAAAGGTCTCCCCTTTTGAATGCTAGTTTTTCTCCCAAATTAGTGAGGGTCCAAAACATAAACAAAATAGTAAACGCACTAGCTAACGCAGACATGAAATTAACCATTTTAGCGATTTCATTCACATTCGATGTAAACATTGCAAAGAAGGCTCCTAACATCTGAAATAATGGAGCTCCTGGCGGATGCCCTACTTCTAGCTTTACAGAAGTTGAAATATACTCTCCACAATCCCAGGCACTTACAGTTGGCTCTAATGTTAGAGAGTAGGTGATTAAAGCAATGGCAAATGTAATCCATCCTAGGATGATATTCCATTTTTTAAAATTTTCTGTGGTCATAGTTGTTTGATAATATATCAGCGAATTTACTAATAAATATCAATACAAATTGTTGCAAATTGTTTTTATAAAAGACGGATTGCTCATAAAAGTTTGTTAAAAACAAAATTTCATAAAAAATGTTTGTGAAATTAAAACTTTGGGTTAAATTTGCACCCTCATATACAGATTGGCCTATGGTGTAATTGGTAACACACCGGTTTTTGGTACCGACATTCAAGGTTCGAGTCCTTGTAGGACAACAAAAAAGTCCTAATAAATTTTATTTATTAGGACTTTTATTTTTTCTAAATAGAAAAGGGAAAATTACTGAGTTAGAAACTCTTTTAAGTCTTGATAGCTTGTAGCCTTTGTAGCTACTTTTTTATGATTCATGACTTTTTTAATTTGTTCAGGTATTTCAACGCTAACTGGCAGTGTTTCTTCAACAACATCTAAAAATTTAACAGGATGTGCCGTTTCGAGAAAAACTCCAAATTCGTCTTTATTTAATCCATGTTTTTTCAATCCTAAATACCCAATAGCTCCATGGGGGTCTGCAATATAACCGGCATTGGTGAATATTTTTTTCATTGAGTTTCTAGTTTCTTCATCTGTAAAACTATACGAAGAAAATGCACTTCTGAGTGTTTCAATATTGTTGTCAAACAATTCTTGTATTCTAATAAAGTTACTTGGATTTCCCACATCCATTGCGTTGGAAATCGTTGCTTTTGATGGCTTAGGGTTGTAAATACCGTCAAGTAGATAGTTAGGAACGGTATCATTGATGTTGGTAGCCGCTACAAAATGTTTGATTGGCAGGCCTAATTTTTGCGCCATAATTCCTGCGCAAATATTTCCAAAATTACCACTAGGTACAGAAAATACAAGTTTTTTTTGGGTTTTATGAAGAGCTTTATAAGCAAAGAAAAAATAAAACATTTGAGGTAACCAACGCGCAACATTTATGGAGTTTGCCGAGGTTAGTGTTTTGGTAATTTCTTTGTCTAAAAAAGCTGTTTTCACCATTTCTTGACAGTCATCAAAAACACCATCAACTTCCAAAGCTTTGATGTTCTGACCTAAAGTAGTTAATTGTTTTTCTTGGATATCACTTACTTTCCCTGAAGGATATAAAATAACAACATTCACCCCTTTTGCTCCTAAAAAACCATTAGCAACTGCACCTCCTGTATCTCCGGAAGTTGCAACTAGTACAGTAACTTCATCATCATTGTCTTTGTTAAAATACTCCAAACACTGGGCCATAAATTTTGCCCCAACATCTTTAAAAGCCATGGTTGGTCCATGAAACAATTCTAGAGAAGCAATATTATCGTCCACCTTTACTAAAGGGAAGTCAAATGAAACTGTTTTTGCAATAATCTCTTTTAATTTTTCAGCAGGGATTTCATCACCTACAAATTGTTTGATTACTTCAAAAGCGATTTCATGATTGGTATACTCAGAAATGTGATCGATAAAATATTTGGAGAGCGGAGTAATATTTTCTGGAAAATACAAGCCTCTGTCTGGTGCAATTCCATTGACAACTGCATTTTTGAATGTTGTTTTTGGAGATTGATGGTGTAAACTGTAATAGTTCATGTGTTTTTTTATTTAATTGCCTGGGTAGACAGTGTTTTTATTCCCTCTTGGTTTATTTTCGAAATAAATAGTTCAAAATCAATCCCTGTATTTTTATAACTTTCTTCGATGCTTTTGTAGACCGTTTTGGCAACTTCATCACCTTTACAAAGCGCAAAAATTGTTGGACCAGAACCACTAATCCCAGCCCCTAATGCTCCTGCTTTTATAGCACTGTCTTTAACATTATCAAAGAACGGAATTAATTTTTTTCTTGCAGGTTCTACAATAATATCTTTCAAAGAATTACTAATGAGAGGGTAGTTATTTGAATACAAACCACTAATTAATCCTCCTACATTTGCCCACTGGGTAACGGCGTCTTTTAATGCAATTTCTGTGGGTAAAACCGCTCTAGCATCTTTTGTTTTTACTTCTATTTGAGGGTGAATTGCAACAACTCTCAACGCAGATGGAACCGGTAATTTTATGATTTCTAAAGGAGTATAACTTCTTACCAAAACAAAACCTCCAAATATAGCTGCAGAAACATTGTCTGCAATTGGTGTTCCACAAGCCACTTTTTCTCCAAACATCGCAAATTTTGTAAGGTCTAATTCAGAAAAAGGACTTCCTAACAATTGATTTGTACCAAAAGCGGCACCTGCTGCACTTGCCGCTGAACTTCCTAATCCACTTCCCGGAGAAAATCCTTTATGAATTGTTATGGAAATTCCAAAACTGGCATTCACTTCGGTTAAAATTTTTTTCACCACTGCACTTGCTGCATTTTGATCAATATCATAGGTTAAATCTGCCCCTGTAATATCGGTAATTTTAACACCTTTTTCTGCTGTTTTTGTGAAAGTCATTTCATCTCCAATTGTTTCAACAGCAAAGCCTAGAGAGTCAAACCCACAAGAGACATTGGCAACCGTAGCAGGAACAAATATTTTTAAATACTCCATAATTTTATTGATTTGCAATTCTGATTACATCTGCAAAAATACCAGAAGCAGTAACCTCTGCACCAGCACCAGCACCTTTAACTAATAAGGGGTTTTTAGGATATCTTTCCGTAAAAAATAAGACAATATTGTCACTTCCTTCTAAATTATAAAAAGGATGGTCAGCAGCAATGTGCTGTAGGCCAACATTGGCTTTTCCGTCTTTAAACTCTGCCACATATTTTAAGCGACAGTCTTTATCATTTGCTTCGGCATAGATTGTTTGAAAATGATTTTCGTGTTTTGTTAACGACTTGTAAAAATCTTCGTTTGTTGAAGTTTGTAAAGTCTCTAGAGGCAAAAATGCATTTTTTGAAATATCTTCTAATTCTAATTGATACCCACTCTCTCTTGCTAAAATTAAAATTTTTCTAGCAACATCAACTCCGCTTAGATCAATTTTTGGATCAGGCTCAGTATATCCCTCTTGTTGCGCCTGAGCAACCACATTATGAAAAGTTGAATTTTCATTGAAATTATTAAAAACAAAATTTAGACTTCCAGATAAAACTGCTTGAATTTTATGAATTTGATCTCCAGAATTGATTAAGTTCTTAAGCGTATCTATGATAGGGAGTCCCGCACCAACATTTGTTTCAAATAAAAATGAAGCATTGTATTTTCTTGAAGTTTCTTTTAAAGATTTGTAATTTTTAAAGCTTGAAGCACATGCAATTTTATTACAAGTTACGACAGAAATACTTTGACGCAGATATTTTTCATAGACTTCAGAAACTTCTTGATTTGCGGTATTGTCAATGAAAACACTATTTCTATGATTGGATTCTCTTACTTTTTTATAAAAACTTTCTATACTTGTAGGTTGTCCATTATCTAGCAGTTCTTTCCAGTTTTTTAGGTCAATGCCCTCGTTGTTAAAGACCATTTTTCTTGAATTCGAAATCCCAATAACTCTAATGGTTAACTTTAAGTTTTCTCTTAAGAATTGATTTTGTTTGTGAATTTGTGCTAAAAATCGTTCACCAACATTTCCAACACCAGTTACAAATAAGTTGAGTTGTTTTATTTTTTCTCCAAAAAATTGTTCATGTAGGGTATTTAGTGCTTTTTTTGCATCTCTTTTGTTGATGACCGCAGAGATATTTTTTTCTGATGACCCCTGAGCTATTGCTCTCACATTTACATTGTTTTTCCCCAAAGCGCTAAACATTTGCCCACTCAAACCTTGGTAGTTCTTCATGCTCTCTCCTACAACAGCAATAATTGCTAAATTATTTTCTATAATTATGGGCTTTATTTTTTTTCTATCTATTTCGATGCTAAAAGTATCGTTTAATAATTCTATTGCTTTTGCAGCATCATTTTCATACAAACCAACGCAAATAGAATGCTCGGAAGAGGCCTGCGTGATAAAAATAATATTAATTTTTTGTCGAGAAAGAGTTTCAAATAATCGTTTAGAAAATCCAGGAATACCAATCATTCCTCCACCCTCTAAAGTAATTAAACTTATATTTTCAATATGAGAGATTCCTTTGACTTCATTTCCGTTTTTAGGATTATCAGAAATTAATGTTCCAGTATTCTTCGGATCAAAAGTGTTTTTAATTCTAATTGGAATTTTTTTCCGCAAGGAAGGTTGAATAGTAGGAGGATATAAAACCTTAGCTCCAAAATGAGACAACTCCATTGCTTCTTCATAGGAGATTTCTGAGATGGGGGAAGCTTGTTTGACAACCCTTGGATTTGCTGTAAACATTCCACTAACATCTGTCCATATTTGTAATTCTTTAGCATCTAAAGCTGCTGCATAAATGGAAGCTGAATAATCAGACCCTCCTCTACCCAAGGTAGTCGTTTCATTTTTGCTATTTGAAGAAATAAATCCGCCAAAAAAAACAACTCGATGTTTATTTTGGTCAAAAAACGAGGTAATATTTTTATCGGTAATTTTAAAATTTACTTGGGCGTCTAGATAATCGTTGTTGGTTGTAATCAATTTCCTACTTTCCTCGTGAGTTGCATCAAACAATTCTTTTGCTGCATTTGCAATGATGAGAGAGGAAAGCCTTTCTCCAAAACTAGCTATTTTTGCCACCGTTTTATCAGACAACTCTTTCAATAAATATAGACCTTCATAAATAGATAATAACCTCTTAAAAAGCTCCGAAACCTCCTCACTTACCTCTTTTTTATGGGTTGTAATTAAATCATTAATTACTTCTTCGTGTAATTTTTTAATTGTTTCAAGTGTTTCTTTTGCTTCTGTAATATTTTTTAAAGCTTTATTTGCTGCCGATAATAGTTGATCAGTTGTTTTTCCAAAAGCAGAGACAACTACAGCTACTTTTTGATTTTTAGACTCCTGCTCAACGATGGCTAAGACTTTTTGTATGTTTTCGGAATTTGCGACAGACGAACCGCCAAATTTTAATACTTTCATTGGTAATGAATCCTTTGTGTAATTGATGTTTTAGTTGAGTTTATTTTGATATTTTCCAAAATAAAATTGATTGACCTATGGTGATATGAATATAGTAGTACCCCTAAAGGGTTGTTGATGTAGTTGTAAAGGTAATTGTATGCATAGTGATACAAACTACATGGGTAGTTTTTGAAGTGTTGTTATGTGCTTTTAGTAATTTCACAAAGCAAAAATAGGTGTATTATTTATTTTTTTCAACCTCTAAAGGGTTTTATTTTGTGATTTTAAAAGATTAATACAGTATTGTTAAAAAAAATCTATTTCAACTGTTATTTTACTATTATTTAGCGAGTTGATTTGTTTTTTCTTTAATAATTGTAGCAATCGGTTTGTTTTGAATTTTACTTTCTAGCCAAGATAGAATATCCAGGTATAAAAAGGCTCTTTTTTCATAAGGGTGATTTTCAAATGTCTTTAATTTACCATGAATTTTTTTGAATTCATTTTTAATTTCGTGAGGGAAAACATCGCTTAGGTCTCTGATGGAGGTTAGAAAAACTTTTTGTACTTCTTGTAAGTTTTCCATTTTTAATAAAAATTTATAGGTATCAACAAACTGTCTCTCTAGGTCATAATCCAATCCACATTCATAATGTGCAATCAAATTTAAAATACGCGCAAAACATTGTAAATCTTCTGCAGCACTGATATTTTTGGAACGAATAATTTTTTGCAAATAAGCAATACACAATTTATTTTTACCCATTCCAAAATACAAACAAGCGATCTTATAGTACAATAAAACAATATAATGGTTGTCTAATCTGTTTTTATATTGATCAATCTTATTGTTAATAATGTCAACAAGGTATTCCCCTTCTTCAAAAGAACCCTCTAAAAAGTGAAAATGTAATTTATTTGAATATAAATACAAGAAAATTAACAATTCTGTATTGGTATTCATAGGTATTTTCTGTTCCTCTATTTCAGATTCGAAAAAAGCAAGTTCGGTTTTAAAGGTGCTAATTTTTTTCACTAGAAAAGAGGCTTCTAGTAGGTAGTTTTTTGATTTTAGATAGAAAACAGGGTGTAGATGAATCAATTTTGTACTATTGAATAGGTCTACGCATTTTCTTGCATATTTATAACTCAATAAAAAATCTTGTATCAAAAAACTGTGCCATAAATGTGCTTTGAACAACCATAATTTTTCTCTAAATCCCAAGTTTCTGTATTCATATTTTGGCATTCGGTCATTAAAATAGTTGTCAATAAACTTCAGTTCTTTTTTATTTTTCACATAGCCATTTTGTATCAAATGGCTATAGAGTTGAAGAGATAAGTTTGAAAGTTTGCTTGCAATTACATTTTGTTGACTAAGTTCTTTTGCTTGGATTGATAATTGATTTGCTCTGTTGCTTAAACTTCGTGTAATATATTGTGTTTCAATAACTTTTTCGAGTTCTACAATTTCGTAAGCAATATTCTTTTCCTCATTGTCTAAGGCTAAATTTTTGGCTTTTTCCAATAATTTTAAACTCTGTTTGTACAATCCTTTTTGATACAATACGGTCGCAAAATCTAATTGTTCTCTTATCTGAATTCGTACATTTTTATGCGCAGGATTTAATCTTAAACTAATTAAAATTTGTTTGTATAAATGTGCTTTTAAGTTTGAAAGTTGTTGCTTAGAAACGATGCCACTTCCAATAATTACTTTTTCATCATAGACCTTGAGTTTCTCCAGAAATTTGAACAAAGAGAAAAATTTAGCATCAATATTTCCACCCAATCTTCCAACATATAAATTAAATTGTCTTTTTTCTGATTTAGTCAAAGACTTAATTAAAACAAAAAGAGCATCATTTTGTTGATTGGCTGATGTAACACTTTTACTCATAAAAAACTGATAGTTAAATGTTTAAGTTTTTCAAAAACCTATTAGAAATCGTATAGATTCGTAAAAATAACTATTTATTTTAATCCCAATATATATATTTGATTTAAATTAAGATTATTTTACACAAACTATGCAAGATAACAAAGTTCACATTTTTGATACAACATTGAGAGATGGGGAACAAGTTCCCGGATGTAAGTTAGATACCAATCAAAAATTAGTAATAGCAGAGCGATTAGATTTATTAGGTGTAAACATAATTGAAGCAGGGTTCCCTGTCTCTAGTCCTGGAGATTTTAAGTCTGTTACTGAAATTTCCAAAATTGTTAAAAACGCAACAGTTTGTGGCTTAACAAGAGCCGTGGAAAATGATATAAAAGTAGCTGCAGATGCATTGAAATATGCAAAATTTCCAAGAATACATACTGGAATTGGAACCAGTGATTCACATATAAAATTCAAATTTAATTCCTCTAGAGAGGAAGTTATTGAAAGAGCAAAAAAAGCAGTTTCTTATGCGAAATCTTTTGTTGAGGATGTAGAGTTTTATGCAGAAGATGCAGGTAGGACTGACAATGAATATCTGGCGAGAGTTTGTGAAGCTGTGATAAAATCTGGTGCAACTGTCTTGAACATTCCAGATACCACAGGGTATTGTTTGCCTGAAGAATACGGAGCGAAGATTAAGTATTTGCGTGAACATGTAAAAGGAATCGAAAATGTAATTCTTTCTTGCCATTGTCACAACGATTTAGGGATGGCTACTGCAAATTCAATTGCAGGAGTTGTTAATGGTGCGCGTCAGATTGAGTGTACTATTAATGGAATAGGGGAAAGAGCTGGAAATACTGCTTTAGAAGAAGTGGTCATGGTATTAAAACAGCATCCTTATTTAAACCTGGAAACAAGCGTTAATACAAAGTTGCTATACGATACAAGTATCATGGTTCGTGAAAGTATGGGGATGCCTGTGCAGCCAAATAAAGCAATTGTCGGAGCCAATGCTTTTGCCCATAGCTCTGGAATTCATCAAGATGGAGTTATAAAAAATAGGGAAACATATGAAATTATGGATCCTGAAGATGTTGGTGTAACCGAAAGTGCCATTGTATTGACTGCTAGGAGTGGTCGTGCGGCATTAGCATATAGAGCGAAAAAAATTGGTTACGATTTAACGAAAGTACAATTAGATGTTGCTTACACCGCCTTTCTTAGTGTTGCAGACAAACAAAAAGAAGTAAGAGATGAAGATATTCACGATATTATGAAAGAAGTGAGTAAAACATCAAAAGCATCGATATCCTAACAGATACAAATGACTTTGTATATTGATAGTGTTGTAAATTTTAGAGGGACTATTTAAAAAAAAAATATATCTTTGATTATAGATAATTTTTTTAGTTCACCATTAATACAATGAAATATACAATTGCTGTAATCCCTGGAGATGGTATTGGCCCAGAAGTAACTACTCAAGCTAAAAAAGCATTGGATGCTGTCGCCGAAGTGTATGATCATATTTTTTTATACAAAGAAGCGCAAATGGGAGCATGTGCAATAGATGCTTCAGGAAATCCCTTGCCCGACGCCACTATTGAGATATGCAAAAACTCAGATGCAATTTTATTTGGAGCAATTGGAGAATTGAAGTATGACAATGATCCAAGCTTAAAAATAAGGCCAGAACAGGGGCTTTTACGTTTGAGAAAAGAGTTGGGGTTGTTTTGTAACGTAAGACCAGTAAAGGCTTATGACAAGCTAATAAAAAACTCTCCTCTTAAAAAAGAAATTATTATTGGAACCGATATTGCTATCTACAGAGAACTTACAGGGGGAATTTATTTTGGAAAAAAAGAGACAACCAAAGACGGCATGTCTGCTTTTGATGGCTGTTCTTATACTGTACAAGAAATTTCAAGAGTAACACATTTAGCCTTTAAAGCTGCTCAGAATAGAAAGAAAAAAGTAACCTTAGTAGACAAAGCAAATGTTTTGGAAACTTCTCGATTGTGGAGGAAGACCGTTACAAATATTGCGAAGGAGTATAAAGACGTTGCATTGGAATTTTTATTTGTTGACAACGCAGCCATGCAAATTATTCAAAACCCAACACAATTTGATGTAGTTCTTACCGAAAATTTGTTTGGAGACATCATATCAGATGAAGCCAGTGTAATTTGTGGTTCTATTGGATTATTGGCATCCAGCTCTATTGGAGAAAAAAATGCTTTATTTGAGCCTATTCACGGTTCTTTTCCTCAAGCAAAAGGCAAAGACATTGCAAATCCTTTGGCTTCTATTTTGTCTGCAGCGATGTTATTGGAGCATTTAGGGTTACACGATGAAGCCGATGCAATTCAAAGAGCCGTAGAAAAATCATTAGATCTTGGAATTACTACTCAAGATTTGAAAGGGAAAAACCAGTATGCAGCCTCTTCGTCTAAAGTAGGTGATTTTATTGCAGATTACATTGCAAATCAAGAAGACAGCGCTATGAATTTTAAAAATATTCATATGGGTCAAAGTACGATTATTTAGAAAAGAGTATTTTCTTTGTGAAATTGTCCAAAAACGAACCAACAATCATTTATTACTTGTAAAAACACAATTCACTCTCATCGTGTTTGTTATAAATTGATCTAAAAATCAGAATCCTCATCTAGATTTTAATTACCGTATTCCCCCAAAAAAAGGAGTTTTTATTGATTTTTTTCAATGATTGAATGTCATAATTAAATACCATTAAGTTTCTGAAAATAAACATATTAGGTCTTTTTTTTCATACCTGAATTTAAAGAATTATATTGGATTTTTTTCAATAATAATAAAGAAACACAGTAATTTCGTTAATAAATTGAATAAAACAGTAAATGAAACTAAATAAACACAGCAGTAGATTAACACAAGATGAATCTCAGCCAGCATCACAGGCAATGCTATACGCAGTTGGTTTATCAGACGAAGATATGAGCAAAGCTCAAGTAGGTATTGCAAGTACAGGTTATGATGGGAACCCATGTAACATGCATTTGAATAATTTGGCTGCTGAAGTCAAAGTAGAAAGCAATATTGCTGGTTTGGTTGGTTTAGGCTTCAATACAATAGGAGTATCAGATGGAATCTCTATGGGAACTTCAGGAATGAACTATTCGCTAGCTTCAAGAGATATCATTGCAGATTCAATAGAAACTGTCATGAATGCCCAGAGTTATGATGCCTTGGTTTCTGTAGTTGGATGTGATAAAAATATGCCAGGAGCTGTCATTGCTATGTTGCGTTTAAACAGACCTTCAATCATGATGTATGGAGGAACCATTGCGTCTGGTAATTACAAAGGGAAAAAGTTAAATATTGTTTCTGCTTTTGAAGCTTTAGGACAAAAGGTTGCAGGAGAAATTGATGAGGAAGAATATAGAGAAATTATAAAAAGAGCCATCCCAGGAGCGGGAGCTTGTGGGGGAATGTATACTGCAAATACGATGGCATCTGCTATTGAATGTATGGGTTTTGCATTGCCTTACAATTCATCCATTCCTGCAGAAAATCCTAATAAGTTATCTGAAGCAGAAAGAACGGCTTCTGCCATCAAAAATTTATTAGAATTAGATTTAAAACCCTTGGATATTATTTCTAAAAAATCTTTAGAAAATGCCATTGCTATTGTAAATGCGCTCGGAGGGTCTACAAATGCAGTATTGCATTTTTTAGCCATTGCACACGCTGCTGATATTGATTTTACGTTAGAAGATTTTCAAAAGGTAAGTGATCGAACTCCCCTTATTGCAGATTTAAAACCCTCAGGAAAATACCTAATGGAAGATGTTCATGGAGTTGGAGGGACCCCTGCAATTATGAAGTACTTATTAGATAATGGATATTTGCACGGAGACTGTTTAACTGTTACAGGAAAAACCTTGGCAGAAAATTTAGCAGATGTGATTCCTATGGAATTTGAGGATCAAGACGTGATTTATCCAACAAATAAGGCTTTAAAAACATCAGGAAATATTCAAATAATATATGGAAATTTAGCGGAAGAAGGAGCGGTTGCTAAAATTTCTGGAAATGAAGGGTTGCTTTTTGAAGGGAAAGCTGTAGTCTATGATGGGGAGCAAGCTGCTAACGAAGGAATTTCAAACGGAGAGGTAGCCAAAGGAGATGTTGTTGTGATTAGATATGTAGGACCAAAAGGAGGTCCAGGAATGCCCGAAATGTTAAAGCCAACTTCTCTAATCATGGGTGCAGGTTTAGGAAAATCAGTAGCCTTAATAACAGACGGTCGTTTTTCAGGAGGAACCCATGGTTTTGTGGTAGGTCATATTACACCAGAAGCACAATCTGGAGGAACAATTGGCCTTCTAAAAACAGGAGATATGATTAGAATTAGCGCCGAAGACAACTCAATAAATGTATTAATACCTGAAGAGGAAATCACTGCAAGAAAAGAAAATTGGATTGCACCAGAACTAAAACACAAAAAGGGTATTTTATATAAATATTCAAAAACAGTGGCCTCAGCATCCAAAGGATGTGTTACAGATTTATAAAAAAGATGATCAGTTCTATTTCAGTAGAAATATAAAACAACATAATCATATGGGAGCAGACACCATAAAAGACAATAAAATATCAACAAAAGCTACAGAAAGAATTTCAGGTAGTGAGGCAATCGTAAGATGCTTGATAGAAGAAGGGATAAAAATAATTTATGGATACCCTGGAGGAGCGATCATGCCAGTGTATGACGAATTATATAAATATCAAGATAAAATCCATCACGTTTTAACACGTCATGAACAAGGTGCAACTCATTCTGCACAGGGATTTGCAAGAATTTCAGGAAAGGTAGGAGTTGCCATTGCAACCTCCGGTCCTGGAGCAACTAACCTGATTACAGGGATTGCTGATGCGCAAATAGATTCAACACCTATGGTGTGTATTACAGGTCAAGTTCCCTCTCATTTATTAGGAAGTGATGCATTTCAAGAAACAGATATTGTGGGGATTTCAACTCCTGTTACAAAATGGAACTGTCAAGTTACCAAGGCAGCTGATATTCCAGCAGCTTTGGCCAAAGCATTTTATATTGCAAGAAGCGGTAGACCAGGACCCGTTTTAGTAGACATTACGAAAGACGCTCAGTTTGATGAATTTGATTTTTCTTATGAGAAGTGCACCAAAGTAAGGAGTTATAATCCTGTACCAAAAACGGCTGTTTCTTCTATTGAAGCTGCTGCAAAATTAATTAATACTGCAAAAAAACCCTTCATTATTTGGGGGCAAGGGATCATTTTAAGTGAAGCAGAGGAGCAATTAAAAGCACTTGTTGAAAAAGCAGGAATTCCCGCTGCTTGGACAATTTTAGGAGCTTCTGCACTGCCTACCTCACACCCATTAAATGTAGGGATGTTAGGAATGCATGGAAATTATGCGCCCAATGTATTAACCAATGAATGTGACATTTTAATTGCTATTGGAATGCGTTTTGATGATCGTGTAACAGGAAAGTTGGACGAATATGCAAGACAAGCAAAAGTGATTCATTTTGAAATAGATCCTGCAGAAATAGATAAAAACGTACAAACAGAGGTGGCTGTTTTGGGGGATGCAAAAGCAAGTTTAGAGGCAATTCTACCCTTAATAAATGAAAATTCTCATACAGAATGGCACCAAAAATTCAAAGAGTTATATGCTATTGAATATGAAAAAGTAATAAAGAACGACCTACATCCAACCAAAGAAGGATTGACCATGGGTGAAGTTTTAAAAGAAATCAATATTCAAAGTAAAGGGAATGCTGCTATTGTAACAGATGTTGGACAACATCAAATGATTGCCTGTAGATACGCTGAGTTTAATAAAACAAAAAGTAACATTACTTCTGGTGGATTGGGGACAATGGGATTCGGTTTGCCTGCAGCAATTGGCGCTAAGATGGCCGCTCCAGAACGTGAAGTCATTTCTATTTCTGGTGATGGAGGTTACCAAATGACCCTTCAAGAATTAGGGACCATTTTTCAGCAAAAAGCAGCCGTAAAAGTAGTGGTCCTTAATAATGACTTTTTAGGAATGGTTCGTCAATGGCAACAGTTGTTTTTTGACAAACGCTATGCTTCTACCGAAATGATAAATCCAAATTTTGTAGCAATTGCTGAGGGGTATTATATCAAGGCAAGAAAAGTTACAAAAAGAGAAGAGTTGGCAGAAGCTGTTGCAGAAATGATGGAAAGTAAAGAAGCTTACTTTTTGGAGGTCTGTGTAGAAAAAGAAGGGAATGTATTTCCAATGGTTCCATCTGGAGCAAGTGTTTCAGAAATAAGATTAGAGTAGTTATGAATACAAAAACAAGATTATTCACGATATCTGTTTATACAGAAAACAATGTTGGATTGTTGAATAGAATTTCAGCTATTTTTCAAAGAAGACATATCAACATTGAAAGTTTAAATATTTCTCCGTCAGAAATTGAGGGAGTTGCTAAATTTACGATTGTTGTATACATGACAGAAGTTAATATAAAAAAGATTATCGGTCAGATAGAAAAACAGGTAGAGGTTATCAAAGCCTATTATCACAGTGAAGAAAATACCATTTATCAAATTTCAGGATTGTTTAAAATTAAGTCTGAATTATTATTTGAAGAACCTCAAATTCAAAATATCATCAAAGAAAGTAATGCAAGAATAGTGACGGTAAACACCAATTTTTTTGTGATTGAAAAATCTGGAAAAAAAGATGAAATTGTAAAATTACATCAACAATTAAGTGTTTTCGGGATTATGCAATATACACGCTCAGGACGAGTGGCTATTACAAAAGATGAAATGAAAATATCAACATTATTAGAAACATACAACAATTAAATAAATAAAAATGTCAAATTATTTTAACACATTAACATTAAGAGAGAAATTAGAACAATTAGGGAAATGTCGTTTTATGGACGCTTCAGAATTTGAAGACGGAGTAACCGCATTAAAAGGGAAGAAAATTGTTATTGTAGGTTGTGGTGCACAGGGATTGAATCAAGGATTAAATATGAGAGATTCTGGCTTGGATATCTCTTATGCTTTAAGACAAGCAGCTATTGACCAAAATAGAGCTTCTTTTGTGAATGCTAGTTCAAACGGATTTACAGTTGGAACCTATGAAGAATTAATTCCTACTGCAGATGTTGTACTAAATTTAACACCAGACAAACAGCATACTAATGTGGTGAATACTGTAATGCCTTTGATGAAAAAAGGAGCAACATTGTCTTATTCTCACGGGTTTAATATTGTAGAAGAAGGAACACAAATCCGTAAAGATTTAACGGTAATTATGGTGGCCCCTAAATGTCCTGGATCAGAAGTTCGTGAGGAATACAAAAGAGGTTTTGGGGTACCAACACTAACGGCTGTTCACCCAGAAAATGATCCAGAAGGAAAAGGATGGGCCCAAGCAAAAGCTTATGCCGTTGCAACAGGAGGTCATAGAGCAGGAGTTTTAGAATCTTCTTTTGTGGCAGAGGTAAAATCCGATTTAATGGGAGAGCAAACCATTTTATGTGGTTTGTTACAAACAGGAGCTATTTTATCTTTTGATAAAATGGTAGCAGAAGGGATTGAACCAGGTTATGCAGCTAAGTTAATTCAATACGGATGGGAAACAGTAACGGAAGCTCTAAAGCATGGTGGAATTACCAATATGATGGATCGATTATCCAATCCGGCCAAAATAAAAGCTTTTGAAATTTCTGAAGAATTAAAAGAGATCATGCGTCCATTATTCCAAAAACATATGGACGACATCATGACCGGACACTTCTCTAAAACCATGATGGAAGATTGGGCAAATGACGATAAAAATTTATTAACTTGGAGAGCTGCAACTGGAGAGACTGCTTTTGAGAAGCAACAAGTGACCTCTCAAGAAATTCCTGAACAAGAGTATTTTGATCATGGAACTTTGTTGGTAGCTTTTGTAAGAGCAGGAGTAGAATTGGCTTTTGAAGCAATGACAGATTCGGGAATCATAGCAGCATCTGCTTACTATGAGTCTTTACATGAAACGCCATTGATTGCAAATACCATTGCAAGAATGAAATTGGCTGAGATGAATCGTGTAATTTCTGATACTGCAGAATATGGTTGTTACTTATTTGATCATGCTTGTAAGCCTTTATTAACGGATTTTATGAAAACTGTTTCTACAGATCTTATTGGCCGAAAATACGCAGATACCAATGCTGTTGATAATCAAGAATTGATTCGTATCAACGCGATTATTAGAAATCACCCTGTTGAAATTGTAGGGGCAAAATTAAGAGCTTCGATGACAGCAATGAAAGTGATTAAATCTGCTTAATCAAAATAAAAGGGTCGAAATATTAAAACCTATCTGCTCTAAAAAGCCGATAGGTTTTGTCATTTTAATATAAATTAGTTCTCAAAAAACAATTATTTAAGGCTATCAGAAAAGGAAAATTTCGAAATCCTTTTCGTGAATAAATAAAGATTTAACAAAATATATAACACTGTTTTAGGGTTATTTTTTGTTACTTTGAACTAAGAAAAACTAATAAACGAATTAATAAGACTCAGAGTTTTAGAGTTCTGATTTTAATATCAATCTATGAAAACACAATTTACAGAAATTCCAGAAGCCTATAAAATCACCTCGCTTTTACACCAAAAATCATATTTAGTGAATGGAGAGTTAAAAGAATGGAAAGGTTCTTTTTCAGAGGTTTATTCTACAATTTCATCAACCGAAGAATTCGCTCCAACCCTACTAGGGACAGTTCCTAATTTAGGAGAAAATGAAGCTTTAGAAGCTCTAGATTCTGCTTACAAAGCGTATGACAAAGGTCAAGGACTATGGCCAACAATGAGAGTTGCAGACAGAATTGAGTGTATGGAAGAATTTGCTGAGCAAATGAAAACCAAACGAGATCAAATTGTAAAGTTATTAATGTGGGAAATAGGAAAAACATTACCGGATTCAGAAAAAGAATTTGATAGGACTGTAGAATACATATACGACACCATTGAAGATTATAAGCAAATGGATAGAGATTCTGCTAATTTCCAAAAAAATAGCGGAGTTCATGCACATATTAGACGTGGCCCTTTGGGGGTTGTTTTATGTTTAGGTCCTTATAATTACCCGTTAAATGAAACATTTGCATTGCTAATTCCAGCATTAATTATGGGGAATACGGCTGTATTTAAACCCGCAAAATACGGAGTTTTACTCCTCTCACCATTGATGGAAGCTTTTCAGAACAGTTTTCCTGAAGGGGTTGTCAATGTGATCTATGGACGAGGTAGAGTATTAGCAACACCCATTATGAAAACGGGAAAAGTAGATGTTTTAGCCTTGATAGGAAACAGTGTTTCTGCCAACGCGATCCAAGCAAATCATCCTTTTAAAAACAGACTGCGTTTGGTACTAGGGTTAGAAGCAAAAAATCCAGCAATAGTTTTACCGGATGCAGATTTAGATTTAGCAATCGATGAGTGTTTAGCAGGAGCAACTTCTTTTAATGGACAGCGATGTACGGCTTTAAAAATCATATATGTTCACGAACAGATTGTTAGTGAATTTAACAAACGATTTTCAGAAAAATTAGATGCCTTAAAATTTGGGAATCCATGGGACAACGGAGTTAAGTTAACCCCTTTACCAGAACCAGGAAAACCTGCGTATATTCAGGAATTAATTGACGATGCCATTCGTAAAGGAGCTAAAATAATCAACGAAAAAGGAGGAGAAACTACAGATAATTATATTTTTCCTGCAGTTTTATACCCAGCTTCCAAAGATATGAGAGTATTTCAAGAAGAACAATTTGGGCCTGTAACTCCAGTAGTCTCTTTTAAAAATATTCAAGAGCCATTAGATGATATGGCAGCTTCTAATTATGGTCAGCAGGTGAGTATTTTTGGGAGTGATGTAAAAACATTAGCTCCTTTGATAGATGCCCTAGTGAATTTAGTATGTAGAGTAAACCTAAATAGTGCTGCTCAAAGGGGACCTGACGTATATCCTTTTACAGGTAGAAAAGATTCTGCAGTAGCGACTTTAAGTGTGCATGATGCATTGCGATCTTTTTCCATAAGAACTTTTCTTGCGTCTAAAGATACGGCTTACAATAATGCAATTTTAGAGGATCTTATGGACAAAAAAGCGTCCAATTTTATTAGTACAGATTATCTGTTATAAATGCGAAAGATCTTACTAAAGAAAAAACCTCCATTTGGAGGTTTTTTCTTTAGTAAGATTCTTGTGTTAAGATTAGCATTAAATAAGTATGGTTGCCAGTAGGATTGAATTTATTTTTAAGCAGCAATCTGAGGCTCTTTTATATCTTCATAAAATTTTGCAGTACTCACTTGTGCATAGGGCAATAACCACAGAAATCCAATTCCTAACGTAAGAATACACAGCAGTGACAAACCAACAATTCGAAGTAATAGACGAAAATATTTCCATTTATGTCCGTACATCATTTTTTTACTTTTGTCAATTGCATCCATAGCCCCTATGGAATCATCATCGGCAATGATATAGAATGTCATAGAATAAGACAATGCTGCAATAATTCCAGGAATAATAAGTAGAAGAGTCCACAATAATGTAAATAAGACCGTTAATAAATAAGCTCCTGTAGAGGTCCCAAAATTAGAAAAGCCCTCAAATAGTTGTTCTATCCGTGCCTCTTGATTTCTTGAAATATTTATGGTAAACTTTATAATCCCTAGTGATAAGGGTCCTGAAATTAATAAAAGGATTAAATTTATAAAAGGGTATGTTTCTGCAGATCCTTGAACAATACCGATGATCAAAGCATAAATTAAAAATGTGGCAATAGCAATGCCCCATTTATCTTTAAGGGATTCACGTGCCATTTTCATGAGTACTAGATTCGTTGTATTCATAGTTTGTTTTTTTTTCTCACTTGAGAGTTGTTAGTATGATTCCGTTTGATAAGGCGGTTTCTGGACTCCGCTATTATATTCTTATTAAGAACTTCTTTTTATCACCATCAGTAATTATTGTTCCTGTTTTGTCAGAGGTTTATCAAAAGGTAGAAAAATTAATTAGATGAAATAAATCTTTATTAAAAGAATTTGTCTAAAGTACAAAAATATTTGGTTTGAAGTTTAGTTTGGTAAATTCTAAACAATTCGTATCTTTGCAGCGAAAATAATAGTAAACGAAAATGAAGGGGACCAAAAGTCCCCTCTTTTTATATTTTATTTTAAGATTTAAAATGGATCAAACCAAAGTAACAGATTTAGTAAATGAAGCACTAGCTCTAAATGAATCCCTGTATTTAATTGATTTATCCATATCAGAAAATAATAAAATAAAAGTTACTATTGACGGTGACAAAGGAGTCCCTTTAAGTGAGTGTATTAGGGTAAGCAGAAATGTAGAACACAATTTTGATAGAGAAGAAGAAGATTTCTCTTTAGAAGTCTCTACACCAGATATTTCGAATCCACTGAAGGTAAAAAGACAATATATTAAAAATCTTAACAGGATTCTAAAAGTAAAAACTTCCGAGCAAGATATGGAAGGAGTTTTAGTAGAAGCAGATGAAGATAAGATTGTTTTAAATTGGAAAGCTAGAGAGCCGAAACCAATAGGTAAGGGAAAAGTTACTGTTCAAAAAACAGCAACGATACCCTATAAAGATATTAAAGAAGCAAAAGTGAAGATTGTATTTTAAGTAAATATATAATGGAAAATATAGCATTAATTGATTCGTTTTCAGAATTTAAAGATAACAAGAGTATAGACAGGGTAACGCTTATGTCTATTTTAGAAGAAGTTTTTAGAGCCGCATTAAAGCGTAAGTTTGGTTCTGATGATAATTTTGACATCATTATAAATCCAGATAAAGGAGATTTAGAGATTTGGAGAAATCGCGTAGTTGTTGCAGATGGTTTTTCTGAAGATGATAACGAAGAGATTGAGTTAGCTGAGGCAAGGTTGATTGAGCCAGATTTTGAAATCGGGGAAGATGTATCTGAAGAAGTAAAATTAATTGATTTAGGAAGAAGAGCAATTTTAGCGTTACGTCAGAACTTGATCTCTAAAATTTATGAGCATGACAGCACAAATATTTTCAAGCAATTCAAGGAACTAGAAGGAGAATTGTACAGTGCCGAAGTTCATCATATTCGTCACAATGCAATAATTTTGCTGGATGATGATGGAAACGAGATTGTATTACCAAAAAGTGAGCAAATTCGTTCCGACTTTTTTAGAAAAGGAGATTCTGTAAGAGGAGTTATTAAAACAGTAGAACTAAGAGGAAATAAACCTGCAATTATATTGTCTAGAACCTCTCCTTTGTTTTTAAATAAATTATTTGAACAAGAGATTCCAGAAGTATTTGATGGTCTAATAACTGTTGAGGGAGTGGCAAGGATTCCAGGTGAAAAAGCAAAAGTAGCGGTAGATTCTTATGATGATAGAATAGATCCTGTTGGAGCATGTGTAGGTGTAAAAGGTTCCAGAATTCACGGGATTGTTCGTGAGTTAGGAAACGAAAATATAGATGTTATCAACTACACTAAAAATGAACAATTATTCATTTCTAGAGCATTAAGTCCTGCAAAAGTGACCTCCATGGAGATAGAGATGTTTGAGGAAGAAAAAAATGGTAAAAAAGGACGTGTAAGTGTTTTGTTAAAACCAGAAGAAGTTTCGAAAGCAATTGGTAGAGGTGGTGTGAATATTCGATTAGCAAGTGAGTTAACCGGATATGAAATAGATGTTCAGAGAGAAGGATTAGAAGAAGAAGACGTTGAGTTAACCGAATTCATCGATGAAATTGAAGATTGGGTAATTACCGAATTCAAAAAGATTGGATTAGATACTGCGAGAAGTGTATTAGAAACAAGCGTTGCAGAGTTGGTAAAAAGAACAGATTTAGAAGAAGAAACAATCATGGATGTTCAGAGAATTTTGAAAGAAGAATTCGAGGACTAATATAGTATAGAAGTAAAGAAAAAAGCATATTTTTACCAATATAAAGTTAAAAAGAATATATGTCTGAAGGCAAAATAAAGAGGCTTAATAAAGTTTTAAGAGAATTAAATATTTCTCTAGATAGAGCAGTCGAATATTTAGCGGACAAGGGTTTCGAAATAGAATCGAGGCCTACCACTAAAATTTCGGGTGAAATCTACCAGGTTTTACTTGATGGCTTCGAAACAGATGCCAATAAAAAAGCAGCATCGAAAGAAGTTGGAGAAGAAAAACGCAAAGAGAAAGAAGCTATTCGAATAGAACTTGAGGCTAAATTAGAGAAGAAAAGAGCGGAAGAAGTTAAAAAGGAAAAGATTTTAAGAGCCAAAGCGGACAAGCTAGAGTTAAAGACTGTTGGTAAAATTGATATTGACAATCAATCGAAAGTTCAGGGAGTAAATCCATCAGCAGAAAAAGAATCTAAAGAAGCTTCATCACCTATTATTGAAAAAGAGAAAACTGAAATTAAGCCAGAAGGTCAATCATCAGAGGCTCAAAAAGAAGTTTCTAAAGATGAAGATAAGCCTGCTGAGGCTAACAAAGAAGCCTTAAATACAGAATCAAAAGAAGATGAGGTTTCTTCCGAAAGTTCAGAAGCTATCAAAACTCAATATAAAAAGTTAGATGGCCCAAATTTTACAGGAAAGAAAATTGATTTAAAGCAATTTGAAAGACCTAAGAAAAAGAAATCTGAAGTTAAAAAAGACTCCAATACAGACGCAAAAAAGAAACGTAAACGTATTGTCAGTAAACCAGGAGCTCCAGGTTCTAGCGGTAGACCGACTCAAGGAAATAAAAGAGCTGTATCAGGAAACAATAGACCAGGATTTAGAGGAGCTAGAGGAGGACAAAGACCATCTCCTGTTAAGAAAGAAGAGCCAACTGAAGCAGAAATTCAAAAACAAGTTAGAGAAACCCTCGAGAAATTACAAGGAAAATCTTCCAAAGGAAAAGGAGCGAAATATCGTAGAAATAAAAGAGAAGCTCATCGTGAGCAATCTGATGCAGAATTGGAAGCGCAGGCGCTAGACAGTAAAATCTTAAAAGTAACTGAATTTGTTACGGTAAGTGAAGTTGCTACGATGATGGATGTTCCCGTTACCGATATTATTTCATCTTGTATGATGTTAGGAATGATGGTAACCATGAATCAACGTTTGGACGCAGAGACACTTGTAATTGTTGCCGAAGAATTCAATCATAAAGTAGAGTTTATTGGTGCTGAAGTAGAAGAATCTATTGAAGAAGTTATCGATAATCCCGAAGATTTGGTCAGTCGTGCTCCAATTATTACAGTTATGGGACATGTAGATCATGGAAAAACATCACTGTTAGATTATATTAGAAATGCCAACGTAATTGATGGGGAAAGTGGTGGAATAACACAGCATATTGGTGCTTATTCTGTAAATGTGGGAGATCAAAAAATTGCATTTTTAGATACTCCTGGTCACGAAGCATTTACTGCCATGCGTGCACGTGGGGCTCAAGTTACAGACTTAGTAATTATTGTGGTCGCAGCAGATGATGATGTAATGCCACAAACAAAAGAGGCAATTTCTCATGCACAAGCAGCAGGAGTTCCGATCATATTTGCCATCAATAAAATTGACAGGCCCAATGCAAATCCCGACAATGTAAAAACTCAACTATCTTCCATGAATTTATTAGTTGAAGAGTGGGGAGGAAACATACAATCGCAAGATATTTCTGCAAAGACTGGAGAAGGAATTCCAGAATTATTGGAAAAAGTTTTATTGGAAGCTGAAATTTTAGAACTGAAAGCAAACCCTAATAAAAATCCAGTTGGAGCTGTTGTTGAAGCCTTACTAGATAAGGGAAGAGGATATGTATCTACCATACTAGTCCAAGCAGGAACTCTAAAAATTGGAGATTACCTGTTAGCAGGAAAACACAGTGGTAAGGTAAGAGCCATGTTTGATGACAAAGGAAATAATCTTAAAGAGGCAGGTCCTTCAACTCCAGTGTCAATATTAGGGTTGGATGGAGCGCCACAAGCAGGAGATAAATTCAATGTATTTGATGACGAGAGAGAAGCAAAACAAATTGCTTCAAAAAGGTCTCAATTACAACGTGAACAATCTGTAAGAACTCAGAAAACATTAACACTGGATGAAATAGGGCGTAGAATTGCTCTAGGAGACTTTAAAGAATTAAATATCATTCTTAAAGGAGATGTAGATGGTTCTGTTGAAGCCTTAACAGATTCTTTCCAAAAACTATCTACAGAAGAAATTCAAGTAAATATTTTACACAAAGGGGTTGGAGCTATTACAGAAAGTGATGTTTTATTAGCAACAGCTTCCGATGCAATCATCGTTGGTTTTAACGTTCGTCCACAAGGAAACGCAAGAGCTGTAGCAGATAGAGAAGAAGTAGATATTAGAACATATTCTATTATTTATGACGCTATCAATGACTTGAAAGACGCGATGGAAGGGATGTTATCTCCAGAAATGAAAGAAGAAGTTACAGGGAATGTAGAAATTAGAGAAGTTTATAAAATCTCTAAAGTTGGTAATATTGCTGGATGTATGGTGATGTCTGGTAAAATATTCAGAGATTCCCAAGTTAGAATTATTAGAGAAGGAATCGTAGTTCATAATGGAACTCTAACATCATTGAAACGTTTTAAAGATGATGTAAAAGAAGTTGCAAAAGGATATGATTGTGGGCTTCAAATTAAAAACTATAACGATATTCAACAAGGGGATGTGATTGAGGCATTCAAAGAAGTTGCCGTTAAGAAAAAATTAAAATAACAATCTTAAAGCATATAGATTAGATCGAGATTTCAGCATGTTGAAATCTCGATTTTTTTTTGTGGTATATGAGAAGAATAATCAGCAAATGATTTACTTTATTCTTTCTAAGAATAAACGTAAATTTACAGCTTCTAAAAGAAAAATAATGCAATATAATCACCTAGCAATAGAAAAGAAGTGGCAAAAATTTTGGGCAGAAAACCAAACTTTTAAAGCTAGTAATGAATCAGACAAACCTAAGTATTATGTATTAGACATGTTCCCTTATCCATCGGGTGCTGGTCTACATGTTGGGCATCCTTTAGGCTATATAGCAAGTGATATTTATGCGCGTTACAAAAGGCATAAAGGGTTTAATGTATTACACCCTCAAGGGTATGATTCTTTTGGTTTGCCAGCAGAACAATATGCAATTCAAACTGGGCAACATCCGTCAAAAACTACAGAAGAAAATATTGCGACTTATAGAAGACAGTTAGATAATATTGGATTTTCTTTTGATTGGTCTCGTGAAGTAAGAACTTCTAATCCATCCTATTATAAGTGGACACAGTCTATTTTCATTGAGCTTTTTAATTCTTGGTACAATACAGATTCAGACAAAGCAGAAGATATTTCAACGTTGATTTCAATTTTTAAAAAAGAGGGGAATGGATCAGTAAATGCGGTATCAGATGAGGATATTCAGTTGTTTTCTTCTGACGAATGGAAGGCATTCCCAAAGAAAAAACAAGAAGAGATTTTATTGCAATATCGTCTGACTTATTTGTCAGACACTTCTGTAAATTGGTGTCCAGAATTAGGAACTGTTTTAGCAAATGATGAAATTGTAAATGGACTTTCAGAACGTGGAGGTCATCCTGTCATTCAAAAAAAAATGACACAATGGTCTATGCGTATTTCAGCCTATGCACAACGCTTGTTAGATGGTTTAGAAAAGATAGATTGGCCACAACCTTTAAAAGATTCTCAAACAAATTGGATTGGGAGAAGTCAGGGAGCTATGGTAACCTTTGAGGTAGATCAGACCTCTTCAAGAGGAAGTGCTGAAGTGAAATTATCACACAAAGAATTAGAGACTTTAAAAGAACTACGTTTAAATTTAACCAAAGCAGAGGGAATTTTATGGGATCAATTAAAACATAAAAAAGGAGCTGCAAAATTTAGAAAAAAATATACTGTTGGGCCTTTTTTGGTAGATTATGTGTGTTTGGCAAAAAATATGATTGTAGAGTTTTCTGGAAAAGAAGATGAAACGGAAAGAACAGCATTTTTTACTAAAGAAGGATTTAATATTGTTCGCTTCACAAATGAAGAAGTGATTGAAAATGTATTGCATGTTGTTTCTGAAATTAACAATTCATTACAGTTTTCTGCCACAATAAAAAACAATAATAATGTAGATAAAACAGTCAAAAATAAATATCAAATAGATGTTTTTACAACAAGACCAGATACCATCTTTGGAGTCTCTTTTATGACCTTGGCCCCAGAACATGAATTGGTTTCCAAAATTGTAACTGATGCTCAAAAAAAGGAAGTTAATGCCTATATAAAGGCAACAGCAAAGCGTTCAGAACGCGATAGAATGGCAGATGTTAAAACGATTTCAGGAGTCTTCACAGGAGCGTATGCATTACACCCATTTACTGGAGAGAAAGTAGAAATTTGGATTGGAGATTATGTCTTGGCAAATTATGGAACAGGAGCTGTGATGGCAGTTCCATGTGGAGATCAACGAGATTATGATTTTGCAAAACACTTTAATATTCCGATACCTAACATTTTTAAAGGAGTAGATATTTCTGAGGCAGCTCATGTAGATAAAGCAGGAACGGTCATTGCAAATTCAGATTTTTTAAGTGGATTAAACTATCAAAAGGCATTGAAATTATCCATTTTTGAACTGGAAAAAAGAGGAATTGGGTATGGGAAAATAAATTATCGATTACGAGATGCTGTATTTAGTAGACAGCGCTATTGGGGAGAGCCATTTCCAGTATACTATAAAGACGGAATGCCTCAAATGATAGATACGGCCTATTTACCAATTGTATTGCCTACAGTAGAAAAATATTTACCCACTGAAGATGGTAAGCCACCTTTGGGGAATGCAACACAATGGGCATGGGATTCACGAGGAAAGAAAGTAGTCTCTAACGAGAAGCTAAAAAATAAAACCGTATATCCTCTAGAGTTAAATACCATGCCAGGTTGGGCAGGGAGTTCTTGGTATTTTAACAGATACATGGATGCTTCTAATTCGGAGCAATTTGCCAGTAAAGAATCGTTGGATTATTGGAAAGAGGTAGATTTATATATAGGAGGTTCCGAACACGCAACCGGACATTTATTATATGCTCGTTTTTGGCAAAAGTTTCTCTTCGATAAAGGAATGGTTCCTGTAGATGAGTTTGCAAAAAAACTCATTAACCAAGGAATGATTTTGGGAACTTCAGCTTTTGTATATAAAGCAACCCCTTTTATAAAGGCCGATTGTTTTACAGCGCATGCGAGTGAGGAAATACTTCATAAAATTCCGACTGTAATTGTTTCTAAACATCTTTTTAGTTCTGAGGAAGATTTTGAAGTTTTGGTGAAAAATTATCTAGTAGACAATGGTTTTTTAAGTCAAGATATTTCTGATAGCATCATGATTGTAAAATCAAATGTTCACGCAGATGTTTCTTTGGTAAACTCTTCTGATGAACTAGATATAGAAGCCTTTAAAAACTGGAGAATAGAATTCAAAAGTGCTGAATTTATTTTAGAGGAGGGTATTTACAAAGTTGGACGAGAAGTAGAAAAAATGTCTAAATCTAAATATAATGTAGTCAATCCGGATGCTATTTGTTCAGAATATGGAGCAGATGCTTTGCGTTTGTTTGAAATGTTTTTAGGACCTTTAGAACAAGCAAAACCATGGAAAACTTCAGGTATATCAGGGGTTTCATCGTTCTTGAAAAAATTATGGAAGCTTTATTTTAACGGGGAAACTTTAGACGTTTCTAATGCAGAACCCACTAAGGAGGAGTTAAAAACCTTGCATAAAACCATTAAAAAAGTAGAAGAGGATATAGAGAATTTCTCTTTTAATACCTCCGTTTCCACATTTATGATTGCGGTGAACGAGTTAACGACTTTAAAATGTAACAAACGTAAAGTTTTAGAACCTTTGGCTGTTTTAGTATCTCCTTATGCACCACATATAGCTGAAGAGTTATGGAGTTTATTGGGGAATTCGACATCAATTTCTGAGGTAGATTTTCCTAAATTTGATGAAAAATACCTTGTAGAAAGCACTAAAAATTACCCAATTTCTTTTAACGGTAAAATGCGTTTTACCCTAGAGCTTTCTTTAGACCTGTCTAAAGAAGAAATAGAAAAAATAGTTTTAGAAGATGAAAAAACAATTGCACAATTAGCAGGGAGATCACCCAAAAAAGTAATTGTTGTTCCCGGTAAAATTGTAAATATTGTAGGTTAAAACACCTGCTTTTTTAGCGTAGCAATTAGTAAAAGTCATTACAGTATTTGTAATGACTTTCATATATAACTATCTTGTGATTTGAATGATTGTCTCAAAAAAATGACAGTTATATTTTATTCAAAACTTCCAAGGCTCTTTTTACAGAATCAATTTTAATGAATGTCACCAATAAACGCAATCCATTTTTGGTTTCTTTTTCCTTCATTACACAACTGTTACTATTTTTTTGAACATAATTCAGCATTTTTGTAAAAGCTGTAGTTTGATAAAATTCACTTTGTTGATCCGATACGAAATAGCCAATCATTCTTTTTTGCTTTAGAATGATTTTCTCGATTCCTAATTCTCGAGAAAGCCATTTTATTCTTACAGAATTCAATAAATCTTCCACTTGTGAAGGGATTTGCCCGAATCTGTCAATTATTTCTATCTCAAAAGTCTGCAGTTCTTCTTCCGTCTTTAGAGTTCCTAGTTTGTTGTATAAACTCAATCTTTCTGAAATAGAATTGATATAATCATCGGGAAATAAAATTTCAAAGTCAGTATCAATTTGTACTTCTTTTACAAACTTTTTAGGTGTAGAGGTGTCTGTTGGGTATAGTTCTTTGAATTCATTCTCTTTCAATTCTTCAATGGCTTCTTGTAATATTTTTTGATAGGTGTCAAATCCAATGTCATTGATAAAACCACTTTGTTCTCCTCCCAGTAAATCACCTGCTCCTCGAATTTCTAAATCTTTCATAGCGATATTAATACCACTTCCCAAGTCAGAAAATAATTCCAATGCTTCTATTCGTTTTCTTGCATCATTCGTCATCATGTGGTAGGGAGGGGTTATGAAATATGAGAATGCTTTTTTATTGGAACGTCCAACCCTTCCACGCATTTGGTGTAAATCTGAAAGTCCAAAATTATTGGCATTATTTATAAAAATAGTATTTGCATTAGGGACATCCAACCCACTCTCTATAATTGTAGTGGAAACCAATACATCAAATTCGTTGTTCATAAATTCGAGCATTAATTCCTCTAATTTTTTACCTTCCATTTGACCATGTCCAACCTTAATTTTTGCAGAGGGAACGAGTCGTTGAAGCAATCCTGCAACTTCTTTTATATTTTCGATTCTATTGTGAATAAAAAAAACTTGACCTCTTCTGGAAATTTCATAAGAAATGGCATCCCTGATGATTTCCTCAGAAAAACGAATTACATTACTTTCTATAGGGTGTCTGTTAGGTGGCGCAGTCTTTATCACAGATAAATCTCTTGCGGCCATTAAACTAAATTGTAATGTTCTAGGAATAGGAGTTGCTGTTAGTGTTAAGGTATCTACATTTTCTTTCAATGTTTTTAATTTATCTTTTACAGCAACACCAAATTTCTGTTCTTCATCAATAATTAATAAGCCTAAATCTTTGAATTGTATTCGTTTATTTGTCAATTGGTGGGTTCCAATAATGATATCAACTTCTCCCTTATTTACTCCGTCAATTGCGATTGTTTTTTGCTTGGCCGTTTTAAATCTATTCAAATAATCAATCTTGATTGGGAATTCTTTTAATCTCTCAGAAAATGTTTTGAAGTGCTGAAATGCTAGGATTGTAGTAGGGACCAAAACTGCTACCTGTTTGCCATTGTCAACAGCTTTAAAAGCAGCTCTTATAGCAACTTCTGTTTTTCCAAAACCAACATCACCACAAACCAACCTGTCCATGGGTTGTTCTTTTTCCATGTCTTTTTTCACCTCTTGTGTCGCAGTAAATTGATCTGGAGTGTCTTCATACATAAAACTTCCTTCCAATTCATGTTGAATATGAGTATCTGGACCAAAAGCAATACCTTTTTGTAATTTTCTTTTTGCATATAACTGAATTAGATTAAATGCAATATGCTTTACGCGTGCTTTTGTTTTTTGCTTTATTTTTTTCCAAGCACCTGAACCTAATTTATATATTTTTGGAGCTTTTCCATCTTTCCCATTGAATTTAGAGATTTTGTGGAGCGAGTGAATACTTACATATAAAATATCTCTTTCTCCATAGACCAATTTAATGGCTTCCTGTTTTTTCCCTTGAACATCAATTTTTTGTAAGCCCCCAAATTTCCCTATTCCATGATCCATATGTGTCACATAATCTCCAATTTCTAGTTTGTTTAGTTCTTTGAGTGTGATGGCTTGTTTTTTTGCATATCCATTTTTTAATCGGAACTTATGATATCTCTCAAAAATTTCGTGATCTGTGTAGCAAACTATTTTATTTTCTGCATCTATAAACCCCTGGTGAAGAGGGAAAATAATAGTTTCGTAATGAACTTCCTGATCTGTATCATTAAAAATATCCTCAAAACGTTTTGCTTGTTGTTCGTTTGTACAAAAAATATAGTTAGAAAAATGGGCTTTATGATATTCTTCTAGATTTTCTATGAGTAAATTAAATTGTTTGTTAAAGGAGGGTTGAGGCAATGTATTGAAACGAATAACATCAATTTGAGAATTTTCTGAATGATCAGTTACAGATCCAAAATGAACTAAAGTAAATTCTTGTATTTGTTTTTTTAGATAGTTTCCACTACAAAATAACTCTTGAGGTTTTAAGTGTTTAATTTCTTTTGAAACAGAATTAAAATCTTTCTCTGCTTTTGCAAAGAAAGTATCTATTTTACCGTAAATTAACTCTATATTTTTTGAAAAAATGATGGTTGTTGATGAAATGTATTTTAGAAAACTTTCTCTATTTTCTTGCCGTGTTTTATTTTCAATATTTGGTATTATGGAGACTTTTTTTAGGAGCTCTTTGGAAAGTTGTGTTTCAACATCGAAAGTTCTAATACTATCAATATCATTTCCAAAAAATTCAATTCTGTAGGGTTCGTCATTTGAAAAAGAGAATACATCAATGATACCTCCTCTTACTGAAAAATCTCCAGGCTCAGTAACAAAATCTACTCGTTTGAATTTGTATTCAAATAAAATTTCATTGACAAAATCAAGCGATAAAGGTTCTCCAACAGTAACTTTTAAAGTATTTTTTTCTAATTCTTTTTTGGTCACTACTTTTTCAAACAGCGCAGACGGATAGGTAACAATTACTGCAGGTTTTTTGCGAGAATTTATCCTATTTAAAACTTCTGATCTCAATAAAACATTCGCATTGTCTGTTTCCTCAATTTGATAAGGTCTTCTGTAAGAACCAGGGTAAAATAGTACATTTTTATGCCCTAGCAACTGTTCTAAATCATTCAAATAATACGCAGCTTCTTCTTTATCATTAAAGATAAGGAGATAAGGTCTGTTTATTTTTTTAAACGTTTCTGAGATGACAAAAGACAAGGAGGATCCTACCAAATTCGATAGGTGAAAATGTTTTTTTTCTTTTAGAAAGGCTTCTGTTATCTGCGAAACATTGGCAGATTTTTGATATTGATTTACGATGCTCTGAGTACTCAAGCTATGAAATTTTAGGCACCTGTAAATTTAATACATATATATACCAATAACCATAATTTTTTCTTTTAAAAATTAATGAGTTATTAGTATTCCCCTTATGGATTTTTAAAAGAGCGTATATCTGACTCCCACAAAAGCTCTTATTCCTTGGTTAGATGCATATACATAACTTGGGTCAAAAGCAAGTTCAGGATTTTTTTCTGTATCAATTCCTGTATCAAAAGGATTTTGCGAGTTATTGATACTATTTGCTGCAGGGGTAAAATTTAATAGATTTTTTATACCACCATAAACCTCCCAGCTGTTTGAAAATTTCTTTGTTAATTGGATATTTTGAATACTAAACCATGGAGAATACTCTGCTCTGGGATCATTATCCCCTAACAAAGGTAAACGCATTGGACCATAGATATTTCCTGTATAGTCAATGGTGAAATTAGTATTAGTCTTGTAAGAAATAGACCATACACCACTAAAGCTTTCCGTTAACAGTTGTCTTGTTTTAAGATTATTTTCTGTAAGGGAAACATCCATTAATGTGGCACCAAAATTTATTGACAATCCATTGGTAAAGGTCATGTCAGTATTTAAAGAGACTCCTTTGGAAATAGAGAATCCCTCGAGATTAGCATATATAATTTTATTTGAATTGGTTTCGTAGTCAGGTAAAATTCTGTTGTTGAAATAGGTATAAAAAGCGCTAGCATCTAGGTTGATGAACGAATTTTCTAAAATGATTTTTTTCACATAGTTAAAATTCATATTCCAAGAAGTTTCCGGTTGTAATTCGCCCTCAAACTCAACTTCTCTTGCGCCTGTTAATGCGGCATGATCTTCTGTAAAAACATTGGCCACCCTAAACCCATTTCCAATACTCACTCTCAAGATATTTGATTTGTCAAAAGAGTTCCATTTATAATTTATTCTTGGCGAAAAAATACGACCATGAATGCTATTATAGTCTAGTCTTGCCCCTAATAATAAATTGTTTTGTGTATTGAATGCAATTTCATCTTGCACAAAAATTCCAGGCAAGTGAGTTATTGCAGCTTTGTTAGTAAGGCCATTTTCATCTAAGGTAGCAAATGTATTGTCATCATAATAGGTATACCTGTATGCCAATCCTACTAATAAATCGTGCTTTTCTTTAATTTGTTTATTGAATGTAAACTGTCCGAATCCTATCAGTTGCTCTGCATCATAAGCGTCTGTTCCATAGAAAGAATCTTGAAAATGTCCATTTGCACTAAATTGGAAATTGATGTTTTCAACTGTCGGTAATTCATAGGTTCCAAAAGTTTCCCATCTGTTTGTATAAATACACTCCCCATATTTCACATCACTTCCTCGGTAGCTTTTTTCCCAATCTAGCTCCCCTCCCCAGCGGTCTTCATAAACGTATCGACCAGCAATGGTAAACACGTTGTTATTTTTTCTTTCAATAGTTATTTTATTAAAGAGAGAGATTCTGTTTTGAAGGGTTACATCTGTAAAATTATCATCATTGTTATCAATTCTATTTTGATAATTAAAATAGTTAATACCTAATAAGCCCTGTATTTGGTCAGATGCTTTATAGCGCATCCCAATATCAGTATTTACTTCTCCCCAAGAACTTGAAGAGATATCGGTGGCTAGAGCTGGTGCATTTGACGTTTTTTTTGTAATAATATTTATGATACCTCCAACCGCTTCAGAACCATATAGACTAGATGCTGGACCTTTTACAACCTCAACTCTATCAATTAAAGCCTGTGGAATCCCTGTCAATCCATACACTGTAGACAGACCACTTACAATGGGCATTCCATCAATTAAAACAAACGTATAAGGACCTTCTAAACCATTGATATGAATATCACCAGTATTACAAACATTACAATTTAATTGAGGTCTCACACCATTCACATTTTGTAAGGATTCAAAAATAGAAGGAGTTGGATTTTTCCTAAAAAAAGTATTGCTATAGACCTCAACAGATACTGGACTATTCGACTTTGAAACGGGTTTTAAAGTTCCAGAAATGACAATTTCTTCCAAAGTATTAGTATCACTTAAGCTGAAGTTTTTTATTAGTTTTTGATTTCCTGATAGTGTAATTTTTATAGATTTCGGCTTAAAACCAATGGCACTTGAAACAAGTGTATGGTTTCCGTTTGGAATATTTTTTAGCTCAAAAAATCCTTTTTCATTTGTAGAGGTCCCAATTTTAGTATTAGTAAGGTATACATTTACAAAAGGTAATGCCTCTCCTTTTGAGGTTACTTTTCCTGAAATACTATTCGTTTGACCAAGAACGGTTGACAATCCAATAAAAAGTAATCCAATAAACGTCAAAGTATTTTTCATTTCATTTTAATTTTATGCAAATATAAAATTATTTTTAGATGTATCTAAAAAAATATTTATATAAAATAAAAAAGTATATATTTGTAAAATAAATACCAACGAATGTTTACATTTTCAGAAGAGAATTATTTAAAAGCTATTTATCATCTAGAAATAGATACTGATAAAGGAGTTAGTACCAATGCTATTGCAGAAAAGTTGGTAACAAAAGCATCCTCTGTTACTGATATGGTAAAGAAATTATCTGAAAAAGAGTTGATTATTTATAAAAAATACCAAGGAGTTACCTTGACCAATTTTGGGAAAAAAACAGCTGCAAATATTGTAAGAAAACATCGATTATGGGAAGTTTTTTTAGTCGAGAAATTAAATTTTTCTTGGGATGAGGTTCATGATGTAGCAGAACAATTAGAGCATATAAAATCTCCAAAACTAATTCAGCAATTAGACTCTTTTCTAGGATTCCCAACCCATGACCCTCATGGAGATCCAATACCTGACAAAGAGGGAAACTTGAAGGTTGTCGAAAAAAGTTTATTATCAACACTGTCAAAAAACGAAAGTGGAATATGTATCGGTGTCAATGATTCTTCCTCTGAATTCTTGCAATTTTTAGATAAAAAAGGAATTACTTTGGGAAAGTTAATTACAGTTTTAGAAAAAGAAGATTTTGATGATTCATTATCGATTCAAATTGCACAACAAAAACTTTCAATTTCACACAAAATAGCCAATAATTTATACATACAAAAACAATGAGTACATTCGAACAATTAGTTGTTTATGGAAAAGAACATCCAATTTTAGCAGCCTTATATGCCTCTCTTTTTACGTGGGGATTGACAGCTCTTGGAGCTTCCTTAGTTTTCTTTTTTAAGAAATTAAATAGAGCAGTTTTAGATGGCATGTTGGGTTTTACAGGAGGAGTTATGGTTGCTGCAAGTTTTTGGAGTTTGTTGTCACCGGCAATAGAAAATAGTCCTGGAGAGGGTTTCGTCAAAGTGATACCCGCTGCAATAGGATTTGCTTTGGGAGCTCTGTCTCTTTTTGGAATGGATAAAATTTTACCACATTTACATATCAATTTCAAAGAAAATGAAGCAGAAGGGGTGAAAACAGAATGGCATAAAACAACCTTATTAGTACTTGCGATTACCCTACATAATATTCCAGAAGGGTTGGCCGTTGGTGTGTTGTTTGGAGCTGCGTCTACCTTGGTGGGAGTAGAACAAACAGAAATGATTATTGCAGCAATTTCATTAGCCATCGGGATTGGAATTCAAAATTTTCCAGAAGGTTTTGCAGTAGCAATGCCTTTACGAAGACAAGGAGCTAGTAGATGGATAAGTTTTTGGTATGGTCAGTTATCTGCAGTGGTAGAGCCTGTTGCTGCAGTTTTAGGAGCTTTAGCGGTTTCTTTCTTCACGCCAATTTTACCTTATGCTTTAGCGTTTGCAGCCGGAGCAATGATTTTTGTAGTAGTTGAAGAGGTTATTCCAGAAACACAAAGAGATCAATTCACAGATATTGCCACTCTTGGTTTTATTGGAGGGTTTATTGTAATGATGTCTTTAGATGTTGGCTTGGGATAGAATGAAATAAAATATAATTAAAAGCCAAACAAAAACTGTTTGGCTTTTTGTATTTTGCAAAAAAAACTTTTTGCAACAGCCATCTACCTTTCAAGTTTATAATGCCTCCGCTGGAAGTGGAAAAACTTTTACACTTGTAAAAGAATACTTAAAAGTAGTACTGACCTCAGAAAACATATTTACTTTTCAGAAAATTTTAGCCATTACCTTTACCAATAAGGCGGCAGGAGAAATGAAAGAGCGTGTGTTGTCTAATTTGGAAGATTTCGCCAGCGGGAATGAAAATGAATTATTTAAGATTCTTGTCCAAGAAGTAGCTGTTGATAAACAAACAATTCAAGAGAGAAGTAAGAAAGTATTGGAAGCAATTCTACAAAATTACGCTGCTTTTTCAATAACAACCATAGATAGTTTTACCCATAAAATTATTAAAAATTTCGCTTTTGATTTAGGGCTTTCACTAAATTTTGAAGTAGAAATGGATGCGGTTTCTTTGCTAAATGAAGCCGTAGATGTGCTGATTTCTAAAATAGGAACTGATAAAAAGCTCACAAAACTTCTCATAGATTATTCATTAGAAAAAACAGATGATGATAAATCTTGGGATATCTCAAAAGATTTAAATGAATTTGGAAAAGTTTTATTAAATGAAAATGATGTACAACATTTTAGGGAACTTGCAGACAAAGAATTAGAGGATTTTTTTAGTTTAAAAACCAAATTACAGAAAGAAAATACTCAAACAGAAATAGCTTACAAGAAACTTGGAGAGGAGGTTTTAAAATTCATTGAGATGCGTGGGGTTTCAATAACAGATTTTGCTTATTCAGGAGAATTTGTAAAGCACTTTCAAAAATTAACAAAGTTGAGGTTCTTAAAGAGTGAAGAGTTGAAATTTGAGGGTAGATTAAATACGACTATTGAAAGTTCAAAGAATCTTTTTGCAGGGAAAGCCTTACCACAACAAAAAGAAACCATTGAAGAAATTTCAGAACAATTAAGAGGGTATTATTATCAGTCTAAAGAATTGTATGAACGAACTTATTCAACTTATTTGTTACATAAAATTACATTAAAAAGTATTATCCCGTTGGCTGTTTTAAATCATATTAACACAGAACTCAACACGATAAAGCAAGACAATAACATTCGATTAAATGCAGAGTTCAATCAGCTAATTTCTGATCATATTAAAGATCAACCTGCGCCATTTATTTATGAAAGAATAGGTCAGCGATTTCAGCATTATTTTATTGATGAAATGCAAGACACCTCTGTTTTACAATGGCAAAATTTAATTCCTTTAATAGACAATGCTCTGGCTCAAGAAAATAGTAATTTATTGTTGGTTGGAGATGGGAAACAAGCAATTTACAGATGGAGAGGAGGAAAAGCAGAGCAGTTTATCAATTTGGGTTCTCAAAAGGAAAGCCCTTTTCATACGCCAAAAGAAATATTAGATCTAGAAACTAATTACAGGAGTTTTTCGGAGATTATTAACTTTAACAACTCCTTTTTTCAACATATAGCTGGTTTTCTTCAAAATACATCCTATAAAAATATTTTTGTAGAAGGAAATAATCAGTTAGAAAATCACAAAAAAGGAGGTTTTGTTTCGTTGTCTTTTTTGGAGAAAGAGGAAGAAAAAGAACGTGAGAATGTAAAGTATCCAAAGAAAGTTTTAGAGAAAATACAACACTTAAAAACTGACTTTTCACTTGGTGAAATGTGTGTCTTAACTCGAACGAGGAAAGACGGTGTTGCCATTGCTAGTTATTTATCAGAAAACGGAATAGAGATTGTCTCCTCAGAAACATTATTATTACAAAACTCTGTAAAAGTTACCTTTATTATCGATCTTTTAAAAGTGCTGCAAAATCCTTCCGATGAGGAAACTCGTTTTGAAGTGCTCTATTTTTTACATCAACATTTACAAGTTAAACAAACAAAAACCTCTTTTTTCACAGGTTTTTCAAAAATCGATTTTAAGACTTTTATAGCATCCTTATCAGACTTTGGAGTCTCGTTTGAGTTGACCTCATTTTATCAATTGCCTTTTTATGAAAAAGTTGAAGAAATCATTAGAGCTTTCAACTTGGTTCAGTCTTCAGATGCCTATGTTCAATTTTTCTTAGACATCGTTATAGAGCATCAAAGGAAAGGAGCTGAAATTAGCGACTTTCTACTGTTTTGGGAACAGAAAAAAGAACAATTAAGCATTGTGGCACCAAAGAGCACAAATGCTGTTAAGATCATGACCATTCATAAATCGAAGGGCTTAGAATTTCCTGTAGTCATTTTTTCTTGTGATGTGGATATTTACAAGCAAATTAAACCAAAATCTTGGCTAAATAGCCTCCCCTCGTCCTATGATGGTTTCACCGAGCTATTAGTAGATTACAGTAAAAAATTATCTATGGTTAGTGAGAGAGGTTTAATGATTTATACTCAGCAAAGAGAAGCACTAGAATTAGATAATTTTAATTTATTATATGTTGCTTTAACCAGAGCTGTAGAGCAATTACATATCATAACGGAACGAAAAATTTCCTCTAAAGGAGATGAAAATGTTCATTTTTATTCAGGGATTTTCATCCATTATTTAAAACAACTAAACCTTTGGGAAGACAGTTTGTCAGAGTATTCCTTTGGTAAAGACAAGCGAGTTTCTGAAAAGGAGGTCAAATCTTCAGTGACTCAAGTTCATGATAAATTTATTTCAACCCCCTGGAAAGCACACAATATTGTCTTATTACCAGGAGCCTCTAGATTATGGGATACCGCCAAGGGAGAAGCGATAAATTTTGGAAATTTATTTCACGAAATTTTTGCCAAGATTATTTGTAAAGAGGATGTTGAGGAAGTTCTAATTCAATATCATCATCAGGGCATTTTAGATGATCAGCAAACAGAATTTTTTCGTCAAAAAATCTCCAGTGTAGTAAATCATCCTATGTTAAGTGAGTATTTTTCAGACAAGGTTACAATTCTCAATGAAAGAGAAATTTTAGATACAGACAAACAAGTAATGATTCCGGATAGATTGGTTTTTACCGAAGAAAAAACGGTTATAATTATTGATTATAAGACGGGAGCTTCCTCACTAGAGCATCATCAGCAATTATTAAAGTATGAACGAGTTTTGCATTCAATGAATTTTACAGTTGAAAAAAAATTACTGATTTATTTGAATGACGAAATAGATATTGTTACCGTATGATTAAAAAAAATAAACTTTGTAAGTTTGTGTTTGTAGAATTGATAAAAAATGTACCAAAAAATTAAAGATACCTTAACGAAAGAAATTCAAGCAATAAAGGAGGCAGGATTGTACAAGTCTGAAAGAGTCATCACCTCTCCACAAAAGACCCTAATTAAAATATCCTCTGGTCAAGAAGTACTTAACTTTTGTTCGAATAATTATCTAGGCTTATCAAATCACCCCGAAGTAATACAAGCGGCAAAAGACACTATGGATTCTCATGGTTTTGGAATGTCTTCTGTGCGTTTTATTTGCGGAACCCAAGATATACATAAGCAACTAGAGCAAAAAATAGCCGATTTTTACACGACAGAAGATACCATTTTGTATGCAGCAGCCTTTGACGCAAACGGAGGGGTTTTTGAGCCACTATTAAGCAAGGCAGATGCCATTATTTCTGATAGTTTAAATCACGCTTCCATCATAGATGGTGTTCGCTTGTGTAAAGCTGCAAGATATCGCTATGAAAATAACGACATGTATTCATTAGAACAACAGTTAATTCAAGCAAATAAGGAGCAGCATCGGTTCAAAATAATTGTTACGGATGGTGTTTTTTCAATGGATGGAATTGTAGCTAAGTTAGACGAGATATGTGATTTAGCCGACCAATATGATGCTTTGGTAATGGTTGATGAATGTCATGCAACGGGTTTCATTGGAAAAACAGGGAGGGGAACTGTTGAACTCAAAAATGTAATGGACAGAGTAGATATTGTAACTGGAACTCTAGGAAAAGCCTTAGGAGGTGCCATGGGAGGTTATACGACTGGAAAAAAAGAAATTATAGAAATATTGCGTCAACGTTCTAGACCTTATTTATTTTCAAACTCTCTCGCGCCTGCGATTGTGGGAGCCTCTTTAAAAGTGTTTGATTTAATTTCAACGGATACTTCCTTGAGAGACAAGTTAGAATGGAATACGAATTATTTTAGAACAGAAATGGAAAAAGCAGGTTTTGATTTGGTTGGTGCGGATGCTGCAATTGTTCCTATTATGGTTTACGATGCCAAATTATCTCAGGTAATGGCAAATAAATTATTAGAAAAAGGAATTTATGTTACGGGATTCTTTTTTCCGGTAGTTCCCAGAGGAAAAGCTCGTATTAGAGTTCAGTTGTCTGCCTCTCATACCCAAAAACAACTCGACACCGCTTTAGCCTCATTTATTGAAGTTGGTCGAGAGTTGAAAATAATCAAGAATTCGCAGTAACTTGTATAAAAAATGAATATTTTGTAACTTTTTCTTTGCATATCAATAAATTCCTTTATTTTTGTAAATAGTAGAGTATTACTTTTATAATTTAAAAATTTAATAATGAAAAAATTTAGAGTAGCAGTAATAGCATTGTTTGCCCTAGTGATGATTAGTAATGTAAACGCACAAGACAAGAATAATCCTTGGGCTATTAGTTTTGGTTTGAACAGTGTAGACTTTCGAGATTACAGTGTGTCAACCGACAATATTTCAAAGCAATTTGAAGACCTAGGAGGGATTTCAGATTGGAACACTTTATCCTCTGTATCTAGAATCTCTGTAGAGAAATATATCCAAAAGGGGTTTAGTCTACAAGCATCAGGATCTCTTAATAAAATAACAAAAATGAATACTGTAGAAGCTGCAGATTTTTTATACTATTCTGCAGATCTTCTTGTGAAATATGATTTAAATAATTTGGTTGGAGAAACTTCTTTTTTTGATCCTTTTCTATATGTAGGAGGGGGTTATTCAAGTGTCGATAATCAAGGCGAAGGAACGTTTAATGTTGGATTAGGATTTAATACTTGGTTTAGTGAAAATATAGGGTTAAGTCTTCAGACAGGATCCAAAAATGGGTTCACTGAAAAAGTAGATTCTCATTTTCAAACTTCTCTAGGATTGGTAATTAGATTTGGTGGAAAAGATACAGATGGTGACGGAGTGTATGACAAGTTCGATGATTGTCCTGACGTACCTGGTTTAGAAGCTTTCAACGGTTGTCCAGATACAGATGGAGATGGAATCAAAGATTCTGACGACGCGTGTCCAAACGAAGCAGGGTTAGCAATTATGAACGGTTGTCCTGATTCAGATGGAGACGGTATTGCAGATAAAGATGATATGTGTCCAAACGATAAAGGAACTAAAGAAAATAATGGCTGTCCTGATACAGACGGAGATGGTGTTGTAGACAAGGATGACAAATGTGCTTCTCAAGCTGGTCCAGCTGCAAATGCAGGTTGTCCATGGCCAGACACAGATGGAGATGGTATTTTAGATAAAGACGATAAATGTCCGTCGGTTGCAGGTGTTGCTTCAGAAAGAGGATGTCCAGAAATAATTTCAAACGAAGCTAGAATGGGTGTGAATTCTTTTGCCAAAGCCATTTTATTTTACACAGAGAAAGCGAGCTTCAAGCCAGGAGTAACTGAAGAGTTAGATGGAATGATCGCAATTATGAATAAATTTCCTTTAGCTGTATTCGCAATTAGAGGATATACAGATACTACAGGAAGTGTTACAGGAAACCAAAAATTATCTGATAAAAGAGCAAATGCTGTTCTAGACTACTTAGTTGAAAATGGTATTGATGCTTCAAGATTATCTGCTAAAGGGTATGGTCAAGAGAGTCCAATAGACACGAATGATACAAGAGCTGGTAGAGCAAATAATAGAAGAGTAGAAGTTAAGGTAACGAACTAGTTATCAAAAATAAAAAAGTAAAAAAAGTCTCATCAGAAATGATGAGACTTTTTTTTTAAAAACTTTTTTTATTCCGAGCAAAAAAGTACCTTTGCAACTTGAAAATGAGCAACAAGTCTCACAAATAAAATAATAATTTTAATTAGATACATAATGTCTAGAATAACAGGTAAAGTTTCACAAATTATTGGGCCGGTAATCGATGTTGAATTCAATACGGAAAATGAACTTCCTAAAATTTACGATTCTTTAGAGATAAAAAAAGCAGATGGCTCTACACTTGTGTTAGAGGTTCAACAGCACATTGGAGAGGACACTGTTAGAACCATTTCAATGGATGCTACTGATGGATTAAGTAGAGGTGCTGAAGTAATAGCAACAGGAAATCCTATTCAAATGCCCATAGGAAATGATATCTATGGTCGTTTATTTAACGTAACTGGTGAAGCTATTGATGGTCTGGGTGATTTAGGCAAAGAAGGGAAAGACGGTTTGTCAATTCACAGAACTGCTCCTAAGTTTGAAGATCTTTCTGTTTCTACGGAAGTTTTATTCACAGGGATCAAAGTAATTGATTTAATTGAACCGTATGCAAAAGGAGGTAAAATTGGATTATTTGGTGGAGCAGGTGTAGGAAAGACAGTATTAATTCAAGAATTAATTAACAATATAGCAAAAGGACATGGTGGTTTGTCTGTTTTTGCAGGAGTTGGAGAAAGAACTCGTGAAGGAAACGATTTACTTCGTGAAATGTTAGAATCTGGAATTATCAAATATGGAGATGACTTTATGCACTCTATGGAAGAAGGAGGATGGGATTTGTCAAAAGTTGACAAGCCTGGAATGAGAGAGTCTAAAGCAACTTTTGTTTTTGGACAAATGAACGAGCCACCTGGAGCACGTGCAAGAGTTGCATTGTCAGGATTAACTATTGCAGAATACTTTAGAGATGGAGCAGGAGAAGCTCAAGGAAAGGATGTACTTTTCTTCGTAGATAATATTTTCCGTTTTACACAAGCAGGTTCTGAGGTGTCAGCACTTTTGGGACGTATGCCTTCTGCGGTGGGTTATCAACCAACATTGGCAACAGAAATGGGAGCAATGCAAGAACGAATTACGTCGACTAAAAAAGGGTCTATTACCTCAGTGCAGGCAGTTTATGTTCCTGCAGATGATTTAACAGATCCAGCACCCGCAACTACTTTTGCTCACTTAGATGCAACTACAGTTTTATCACGTAAAATTGCTGAATTAGGGATTTATCCAGCGGTAGATCCGTTAGATTCCACGTCAAGAATTTTAACTGCGGAAATTTTAGGGGATGAACACTATAACACTGCGACAGCTGTAAAAGAAATTTTACAACGTTATAAAGAATTACAAGACATCATTGCTAATCTAGGAATGGAAGAATTATCTGAAGAAGATAAACTTGTAGTTCACAGAGCTAGACGTGTTCAACGTTTCTTATCACAACCTTTTCATGTTGCTGAACAATTTACAGGAATACCAGGAGTTTTAGTTGATATTAAAGACACTATCACTGGATTTAATATGATTATGAATGGTGAGTTAGATAAATATCCAGAAGCGGCGTTTAATTTAAGAGGATCAATTCAAGATGCGATTGATGCTGGAGAAAAAATGTTAGCAGAGGCTTAATCATCGTTTAAATTTCAGATATGTATTTAGAAATTGTTACACCAGAAGCTGTATTGTTTTCCTCAGAAATTGATTCTTTATCAGTTCCAGGAGTAAACGGAGAGTTTCAAATGCTAAATAATCACGCTCCAGTTGTTTCAAATTTAAAAGAGGGGACCATCAAAATTCACATTCACTCTCAATCTAATATTGTAGTAGGTGAATTGAATGAGAAGCTAATTCCCGATGAGACAGATGATAAAATTTTAACTTTGGTCATTGGTTCTGGAACCTTAGAATTGAATGACAACAAAGCCATCATTTTAGCGGATTAAGATAAAAGATAAATGATATAAAATCTCAAAGTGTAGTTGATGCTTTGAGATTTTTTGTTTTGGACCATCAGAGTATGTTCTATAAAAATTGTAAATTTACATAATGGAAGAAACGAATAGACAGCGTAAAATTGCAGGTGTTCTGCAAAAAGATTTGGTAGATGTTTTGCAAAAGGCTGCGCAAGATGGAATGAGAGGTGTTATTATTTCTGTTTCTAAAGTATACGTTACCTCAGATTTAGGAGTTGCAAAAGTATATTTAAGTGTTTTCCCCTCCAATCAGAGAGAAGAAATTATCAAAGGGGTACAGTCTAATACTATTTTAATTCGTCATGAAATGGCGTCAAGAACCAAAAATCAGTTGCGTAGAATGCCCGAATTATTATTTTTTGGGGATGACACCTTAGATTATTTAGAAGAGATAGATAAGTCTCTAAATGGTGAGGATGAAAATCCAATTCAAAATCCAAGCGTATTACCAAGACGGAAAAAAAACTAAATTCAGAATTCGTATTTGAATTTTCCTTTATACATAGCCAAAAGATATTTATTTACCAAAACCGGTAATAACGCCATCAATATTATTACCATTATAGCTTCATTTGGAGTCATTGTAGGTGCTCTTGCTTTATTTATAATTCTTTCTGGGTTTTCAGGTTTACGAACATTTAGTTATGGGATGTTGGACGTATCTGATCCTGATATTAAAATTACTCCAAGCAAAGGGAAAACTTTTTTTTACACAGAGGAGATTCAACAACATTTAGAGGAGAATAACTCCATTAAAGTATTTTCTAAAGTGATAGAAGAGCGTGTTTTTTTATCCTACAACGATAAAAATGAAATTGCCTATATAAAAGGAGTTGAGAACAATTACACTTCCATTACAAACATAGATTCTGCGCTGATTTTGGGAACTTGGCTAGACAAAGAGTTGTCCAATGTCGCTGTAGTTGGTAATGGAATTTCTAGAAAACTTTCTCTAGGGATCTTAAACTTTGGAGAACCGCTTTCTATTATAGTTCCTAAGCCTGGAGTTGGTTTTATAAATCCTAACAACGCTTTCTATAAAATGAACGTGCAAATCGTTGGTTTGTATGCTGGAACAGAAGATTTTGAAAATAAATTCGTTTTTATTTCTACCCATGATGCAAGAAGCTTATTGAAATTTAAAGAGTCCCAATTTACAGGGATTGAACTTAAACTTAAAGATCCTTCAGAAGCTAATTTATTTTCTGAGAGGCTCCAAGAACAACTGGGCGATACATTTAAAGTTCAAACGAAGGAGCAGTTAAATGAAGTTTTTTATAAGGTTATCAATACAGAGAATTTTGTCTCTTATTTGATCTTTACACTGATTGTAATTATTGCTTTATTCAATGTAATAGGAGCTATTATTATGATGATTATTGATAAAAAATCAAATTTAAAAACATTATATAGTATAGGAGCTACCGTTGATGAGATAAAAAGAATCTTTATAATGCAGGGTTTTTTACTAACGGTTATCGGAATGCTAATAGGTCTTTTTCTTGGAACAATTTTGGTATATTTTCAAATTCATACAGGAAGCTTTAAGATTACTCAAAATTTACCCTATCCTATCGAATTTAAATTTTCTAATTTTTTCACTGTAATGATTACCATTACAATTCTAGGCTATTTGGCGTCTAAAATTGCAAGTAGTAGCATTTCCAAAGAGTTTATTGAAAGATAGTAATTATCTTATTTCAGGGATTAAGGCATTTCCAAATTTTGCTTCTACTTCGTTGAATGTGGCAAAAACATCTTTGGCGTCATCGGATGTTACCATTTTCATTCGATATTCTTTAAAATGTGGAATCCCTTTAAAGTAGTTTGTATAATGTCTTCTTGTCTCAAAAACACCCAAAACAGGTCCTTTCCAATCAATTGCCATTTGCAAATGTCTTCTTGCCATTTCAACACGTTGTGCAATTGATGGTTTTGTTAAGTATTCTCCAGTTTTAAAATAATGCTTTACTTCATTAAAAAACCAAGGATAACCGATAGATGCTCTACCTATCATAGCACCATCTAGGCCATATTTATCTCGCATTTCCATTGCTTTTTCTGGAGAGGTAACATCTCCATTCCCAAACACAGGAATATGCATCCTTTGGTTGTTTTTTACTTCTGCAATTGGGTTCCAGTCTGCAGCACCTTTGTACATTTGTGCACGTGTTCTTCCGTGGATAGCGATAGCTGCACAACCCACATCTTGTAAACGTTCTGCAACTTCAACAATTTTAATTGAATCATGATCCCATCCCAAACGTGTTTTTACTGTAACTGGGAGATGGGTGTGTTTTACCATTGCTTTAGTTAAAGAGACCATTAAGTCAATGTCTTTTAAAATTCCCGCACCAGCTCCTTTAGAAACTACTTTTTTTACGGGGCAACCAAAATTGATGTCAATAATATCAGGCTTCGATTTCTCGACAATTTCAATTGTTTTTAGCATCGATTCTAAATTGGCTCCAAAAATTTGAATTCCTACGGGTCTCTCCTTTTCGTAAATATCTAACTTCATGACACTTTTTGCTGCATCACGGATCAAACCTTCTGAAGAAATAAATTCTGTATACACTACATCTGCACCATTTTCTTTACACAAAGCTCTAAAAGGTGGGTCAGAAACATCCTCCATGGGTGCTAATAATAAAGGGAAGTCAGGTAATTCTATATTGCCAATTGTAACCATATTGTACTCTTCTGTTTTCTTGTTGAAATGAATGATCTATCTACAAAATTTATTTGTGTCGCTATTATCTGATCAAAAAACTCGGTCGCTTGCAAAATTAGAGAATTATTACCACTTTTCTAATTTGAAAAAAATAATATTTTAGTAACGGAGTATTTTAGAAGATACTTTCAAAAGTATTGATACATACACAACCCTTTTAAAATAGTTTCAAAGGGCCTACAATTTCATTGTTCTTTTTTTATTTGACAAGATTTGTAAATAGCATATCTTTGCAAACCGAAATCAGTTAGAAAACACCGTATGAAGAATATAAGAAACTTTTGCATTATCGCACATATAGATCATGGTAAAAGTACATTGGCAGATAGATTGTTAGATTATACAGGTTCTGTAACTGAGCGCGAAAAGCAAAATCAGTTATTAGACAATATGGATTTGGAGCGCGAACGTGGAATTACCATAAAATCTCACGCCATCCAAATGGATTATGTTCATGAAGGTGAAAATTATATTTTGAATTTAATTGATACTCCAGGTCACGTAGATTTTTCATATGAAGTTTCTCGATCCATTGCCGCTTGTGAGGGTGCTTTGTTAATTGTTGATGCTGCACAAAGTATACAAGCACAGACGATTTCTAATTTATACTTGGCTCTAGAAAATGATTTAGAGATTATTCCAGTATTGAATAAAGTTGATTTGCCCTCTGCAAACCCAGAGGAAGTTACCGATGATATTGTAGATTTATTAGGTTGTGACCCAGAAGAAGTAATTCATGCTAGTGGAAAAACTGGATTTGGAGTTGACGATATTTTAGCAGCAATTATAGATAGAGTTCCTGCTCCAAAAGGAAACCCAGACGCACCTTTAAAGGCCCTAATTTTCGATTCGGTTTTTAATTCTTATCGAGGAATTGAAACCTATTTTAGAGTTATTGATGGTTCTATAAAAAAGAATCAGCAAATAAAATTTATGGCAACTGGAAAAGAATACAGTGCAGATGAAGTGGGTACTTTAAAGCTAGAACAAGTTGTCAAAAAAGAAATTAAAACAGGGGATGTAGGCTATTTAATTACTGGGATTAAAACTGCCAAAGAAGTAAAAGTTGGAGATACGATTACAGATTTTGTAAATCCAACAACCGATTTAATTGATGGTTTTGAAGATGTAAAACCAATGGTTTTTGCAGGGATTTACCCAGTAGATACTGAAGACTATGAAGAATTGCGTAACTCAATGGAAAAGTTGCAATTGAACGATGCTTCATTGGTGTTTCAACCAGAAAGTTCAGCTGCTTTAGGGTTTGGTTTTCGTTGTGGATTCTTAGGGATGTTGCATATGGAAATCATTCAAGAACGTTTGGAACGAGAGTTCAATATGACGGTGATTACCACAGTACCCAACGTATCTTATTTTGCTTATACAAATAAAAACCCCCAGGAGGCAATTATTGTAAATAATCCTTCAGATTTACCAGAACCCTCTAAATTGAATAGAGTAGAAGAACCATTTATTAAAGCTTCAATTGTAACAAAATCTGATTTTGTTGGTCAGGTAATGAGTTTATGTATTGAAAAACGCGGGCAAATTGTAAATCAGACCTATTTAACAACACAAAGAGTTGAGTTAATTTTTGAGATGCCTTTGGCAGAAATTGTATTCGATTTCTATGACCGTTTAAAGACTGTTTCCAAAGGATATGCTTCTTTTGACTATCATCCAATTGGGATGAAAGCCTCTAAATTGGTACGTGTAGATATTTTATTGAACGGAGATTCTGTAGATGCTCTATCTGCTTTATTACACGCAGACAATGCGTATACGATTGGTAAAAAAATTGTCGAAAAATTAAAGACGTTAATTCCAAGGCAACAGTTTGATATCCCTATTCAGGCAGCAATTGGAGCAAAAATTATTGCTCGTGAAACAACCAAAGCACTGCGAAAAGATGTGACTGCAAAATGTTATGGTGGAGATATTTCTCGAAAGCGTAAATTATTAGAAAAGCAGAAAAAAGGAAAGAAAAGAATGCGTCAGGTAGGAAATGTTGAAATTCCGCAAGAAGCATTTATGGCTGTTTTAAAGTTAAATGATTAATCTTAGGAACTCCTTAAAAAAATAAAAAAACCTTTTTGAGTATTCAAAAAGGTTTTTTTATTTGGGCTATTTATGCATTAAAGATAAATGATAAGGCTTTTAATCGATATCCTTAATCTCTGCTACCTAAGATTTGAAGACCCCAATACAATAGCATCGCTAAAGAACCTAAAGCAGCAACCAAATATGTTCTAGCAGCCCACCTTAATGCATCCGTAGCTCCTGCTAATTCTTGTTGAGAAACCATATTTTTATCACGTAACCAAGCCAAAGCTCTATTACTTGCGTCATATTCTACCGGTAGTGTTATAAAACTAAAAACGGTGGCAAACCCCATCAAGATTAACCCTGTAATTGCAATATTAAAACCAACTTCAGAAGCGGCTCCCATGACCAATCCTCCAATAACTAACCATTGAGAAAATTTAGAACTGATGTTTACAATGGGTACTAATTGAGAACGCAAAGTTAAATAGCTATACGCTCTTGCATGTTGAACTGCGTGACCACATTCATGAGCTGCAACTGCAGCAGCAGCAGCATTTCTCTGATGATATACAGATTCACTTAAATTGACGGTTTTATCTTTAGGATTGTAATGATCTGTTAATTGACCGGGAGTAGAAATTACTTTTACATCAAAAATACCGTTGTCTGAAAGCATTTTTTCTGCAATTTCTGCTCCACTCATTCCATTTCTTAATTGAATTTGCGAATATTTTTTAAATTTTTGTTTTAGGGTATTGCTCACAGACAAACTTATTAGTGAGATGATTCCTATTAAAAAATAAAATCCGAACATAATTTATATTGTTTTAAAATTGTTTTTAATTTTTGTTTGATAAATTTACATCATAAAGTATTCCAAATTTATATTTGGAATATAAAAATGACAAAATGACAAAAAAACCAACGATATTACTTATTTACACTGGTGGAACTATCGGAATGATCAAGGATTATAAAACGAACGCTTTGAAAGCATTCGATTTTAGTCAAATTTCTGAAAAAATACCAGAATTACAGCAGTTAGATTGTACGATAAAGAGTATTTCTTTTAAGAAACCTATTGATTCTTCCAATATGACCACACAGTATTATGCAGCTATTGTTGATATTATTGAAGAGCATTATATAACTGTTGATGGTTTTGTAATTTTAACGGGTTCAGATACCATGTCATATACTTCTTCTGCAGTTAGTTTTATGTTAGAAAATTTACAAAAACCTATTGTTTTTACGGGTTCTCAATTGCCTATTGGAGATTTAAGAACAGATGCTAAAGAGAATTTGATTACCTCTGTAGAAATTGCATGTGCCCAAAAAAATGGAGCTCCTATAATTTCTGAAGTCTGTTTGTATTTTGAGTATCAATTATTCAGAGCAAATAGAACTACAAAAATTAGTGCAGAACAGTTTGAAGCATTTGCATCAATGAATTTCCCACCACTGGCAGAGAGTGGTGTTCATCTAAAATTTAACGAGTCTTTAATTCAACGAAAAAAAATGGAAGAGGCCTCCCTAATTGTGCGAAAAAAATTAGTGGATGATGTGGTAATTTTAAAATTATTTCCAGGAATAACCAATGAAGTTGTAGCACGTATTTTAAATATTCCAAATTTAAAAGGAGTTGTTTTAGAAACTTATGGTGCAGGAAACACTCCAAATTCAGAGGGTTTTATAAAAGAATTGAAAATAGCAATTCAAAAAGGAGTTAAAATTGTAAATATTTCACAGTGTAAAAGCGGAAGGGTTTTAATGGGACGTTATGATACAAGCATATTACTTAAGGAAATCGGTGTGATTGACGGCAAAGATATGACCACAGAGTCTGCTGTGGCCAAGCTAATGTATTTGTTAAATGAAAATTTATCGGTTGAAAATTTTAAAAATATTTTTGAAAAATCTCTGAGAGGTGAAATGACAGACAGTACATTTTAAATTTTAGTGAAACTTCATCTATTTTTAAGATCAAATAGATGGGGTTTTTTTTTAAAGGTTCAATATTTTTTTGTTACTTGCCGAACATTAAAATTATAAATGATATTTTACAACTCTCAGTAATAAAGATAAATTTGTTTCCTTATTAATTTTTGAGTTTAAATTTATATCTTTAACCCACTAATAATAAAAAATTAATTACAACAAAGATGAAAAAAGTAGTAAATATCCTATCTGTAACAGGATTTATGTTTTTTGGAGCTATTCAATCAACTTTTGCACAAGAAGCAGCTGAACAATCAAGAACATTTCACCAAGAATTAAAACTTCGTTTTATTGAAGGAGGTCCTGGATTCATGGGAATTGTATTAGTAGCCTTAATTTTAGGTTTGGCAATAGCAATTGAAAGAATTATTTATTTGAATATGGCAACAACGAATACTAAGAAATTAGTAGCAAGTGTTGACGATGCCTTGAGTGCTGGTGGTGTAGAAGCTGCAAAAGAAGTTTGTAGAAATTCTAAAGGTCCAGTTGCATCTATATTTTATCAAGGTCTCGATAGAGTTGATGATGGGATAGATTCTGCAGAAAAAGCGATTGTAAGTTATGGAGGCGTTCAAATGGGATTATTGGAAAAAAATATTTCTTGGTTGTCGTTATTTATTGCTTTAGCACCAATGCTTGGTTTCATGGGAACTGTAATTGGTATGATTGGAGCATTTGATGCCATTGCTGTAGCAAATGATATTTCTCCTGCAGTTGTTGCAGGTGGTATTAAGGTTGCCTTATTAACAACAGTTTTTGGATTAGTTGTTGCAATTATTTTACAAATTTTTTACAATTACATTATCTCTAAAGTAGATAGTATTGTAAATAATATGGAAGATGCATCTATTTCTTTAGTAGATTTATTAGTAAAGTATAAAAAATAATTTTTTTCATGAAAGATAATAAAATATCAAAAATTATCACATACGTTATCACAGCGTTATCGGTTATTGGTATCTTCTTACTTGTAAGAGTGCTAATGGCAGGAGAAGAGGCTGTTGAAAATGATGTTGATGTAGCGAATAAAGTGGTAAGCCCACTGGTGTATTTTTCACAATACTTACTATATTTTGCCATAGGAATAACACTTGTGTTGTCTTTAGGAGGCTTGTTTAAAAACTCAGAGAGTTTAAAGAAAACCTTATTAGGGTTAGGAGTATTAGGTTTGTTGTTTCTAGCAGCCTATGGGTTATCTGATAGTAATGTAGTTATGGACAATGCAGACATTATACTACCAGGAGGAGAAGAAGGTTCTTCAACAAATAGAATTGTAGGAACTGGAATTTGGTTCAGCATGATATTAGGAATCATTGGTTTAGGGTTCTTTGTTGCAGATTTAGTAAAAGGACTAATAAAATCATAACAAATGGCAAGAAGAGAGAATCCAGAAATTAATGCAGGTTCCATGGCAGATATTGCCTTCTTGCTACTCATATTTTTTCTAGTAACAACAACTATGAATGTAGATTCTGGAGTTTCAAAGAAGTTATCTGAGAAACCGCCAGCAGACTATGTACCTCCAATTATCAAACAAAAAAACATCTTTGAGATAAATATTAATAGAAATAATGAGCTTTTGGTAGAAGGCGAAAGAATGGAAATTAAAGACTTAAAAGATGCTGCGATTGCTTTTATCAACAATGGTGGAGGTGAAGGTAAAGTAGAAGATGGTGTTGAAACAGGTCCATGTAATTACTGTAATACAGTAAGGTTAGAGAATGAGGCTCCAACAAGCAAAACATCTTCCGATCATCCGAACAAAGCAATTATATCGGTTCAAAGTGATCGATTAACGGAGTATGGTACCTATTTAACAGTTCAAGATGAATTGTTAAGAGCTTATTCTGAGTTGAGAAATAGATTGAGTATGCTCAAATACAATATCCCTTTCGTTGAATTAGAAGAGGCTTATAAAGACAATAAGGAAGACGAAGCATTAAAGAAAAAAGTGGAAGATATCAAAACCAGCTATCCCCAAATAATTTCTGATGCGGAACCTACTAATTAATTTTTAAAATTTAACAAGATGTCTAAATTTAGAAAAAAGAAAAAAGGAATGCCTGCCGTAAATACTGCAGCTTTACCAGATATTGTTTTTATGTTGTTATTTTTCTTTATGGTAACAACAACCATGAGAGAAACTGATTTAAAGATTGATAATCCTAGATTACCATCGGCATCAGAAGTAAAGAAGTTAGAACACAAAAGTTTAGTGAGTACTATTTACGTTGGGAAAGCGAAGGATATCAAGTATGGAAGCAGTTTCAATAGAATTCAATTGAATGATAAAATTGCGACCGCAGATCAAGTTCCTGCATTCATCATAAATGCAAGGTCAAAGGTCTCTGAAGCTGAAGTTCCGTTTATGACTACTTCTATCAAAGCTGATAAAGAATCTAGTGTAGGTACAATTACAGATATTAGATTAAAATTAAGAGATGTAAATGCTCTTAAGATTAGTTATTCTGCGTCTAAATCGTCTGGAGCTAATTAATAACACTTATACAACAGATACATAAAGGATAATTCATATGAATTATCCTTTTTTTTATGGTTTTTTTTATAATGTGACAGGAAGGAAATATTGTATCTTTATACATAGTTATTTAAATATGAAAACAATTATTACTTGCTTTTTTATAGTTTTTTTTGGAGCGATCTCGTTTGGACAGAAAGACCTCCTACAACTAGGTGATCGGTATGCAGATGATCAAATTTATGCTTCTGTTTCCTATGCGCAGTTTTACAATCAACCTTCTCAAATTTCCAAGAGTAATTTCTCGTATTCACTCTCAGCGGGTTTTATAAAAGATGTACTATTAAACCAACAAGGATCTGTCTCTGTTGCTGCAGGAATTGGGTATGGTTTTGATTTTTTTAATCACAAATTAAAAGTAGAAGAATTTAATAATACGACTCTTTTTAGTAGTGATAATGCCATTAGTTCCAACTTGTTCAAATCTCATCATTTAGAGTTCCCTTTAGAGTTTAGGTGGAGAACATCTACTGCAATAAAATATAATTTTTGGAGAGTATATACAGGGGTTAAATTCCTCTATAATATTTCTAACAAATTTCAGTTTAATGAGGCAAGTGATACTACTTTTATGTATTCGAATATTTCAAATTATAACAAGTTGCAATATGGCTTGACCCTTTCAGCTGGTTATGACGAATTCAATATTCATATTTTCTATGGGTTGACACCAGTTTTTAAAGACAGTAACTTAAATGGAGAAGAAATCAATACTAAAATATTGAAGTTTGGATTAATTTTCTATTTTTTATAAACAGTAAAAAAGAAGAATAGGAGAGATAAATCCTATAAAAAACCCTATATACACTTCCTTATTTGTATGTGCTTTTAAATGCAACCTAGCACTGGCCATAAGTCCCGACAACAATAATAATAAAGAAACTAACACAATTAAATTTTCATTGTATAAAGTGGTTAACGTAAAAAAAAAGCCGGTTGTTATTCCAATTGAAAGCAGATGAATACTCGTTTTTATTTTGAGAGAAAACAAGGTGTAAATACAAATTAAGCCCAGACAGGTTGCATAAAATAACAGACCGATGTCTGATAAATTTGGAACTTTTCTAAATGTACTTCCGAGTAAGTAAAATATAATAATCATTATTACAACCGGAGTTTTTCTTTCTTGAATGCTTTCAGCTTTGAAAGATTTTATCAGGTTCAATTTTTTAAAAAGAATTAAAATAAACAGGGGTAAGATATAGGTCGTTATAAATATAAAAGCCAGAACAGTTGCTTTTAAATAGTTATTGACATTGATTGGGATGAAGTAAAAATAGAATAGTATTCCAATTGTCGGTATTACAATAGGATGAAACAAGATTGATATAAATTTATAAAATCTCACTAAATTTCTTTTCGTAAACGAGCAACAGGTAGCTCTAACTGTTCTCTGTATTTTGCAACGGTTCTCCTAGCAATTGGATATCCTTTTTCCTTTAAAATAAGAGCTAGTTTTTCATCAGTTAAGGGTTTTTTCTTGTTTTCTTCTAAAATTACATTTTCTAAAATTTTCTTTATTTCTCTGGTAGAAACATCTTCTCCTTGATCATTTTTCATAGATTCAGAAAAGAATTCTTTGATTAATTTTGTTCCATACGGTGTCGAAACATATTTACTGTTTGCAACTCTGGAAACGGTAGAAATATCCATCTTAATTTTATCGGCAATATCTTTTAGAATCATGGGTCTTAATTTCCGCTCATCTCCAGTTAAAAAATAATCATATTGATATTGCATGATGGCATTCATCGTTAGCAAAAGTGTTTGCTGTCGTTGTTTAATGGCATCAATGAACCATTTTGCTGCGTCTAATTTTTGTTTGATGAAAAACACAGCATCTTTTTGAGATTTACTTTTTATGCTCGATTCTTGATATGTTTTAAGCATTGTATTGTATTCTCTAGAAACATGCAATTCAGGAGCGTTTCTTGCGTTTAAAACCAAGTCTAATTCACCGTCTATAAGCTTGATAGAAAAGTCGGGAACGATCTGTTCTGCTATTTTATTATTACCCGCATAAGAACTCCCTGGTTTTGGGTTAAGTTTAGAAATCTCAGAATTTACTTCTTTCAATTCTTCCTCTGAAATAGCAAACTTCTCTTGTAGTTTTTTGAAGTGCTTTTTTACAAAATGATCAAAAGCTGATTCTAAAATATTGATTGCTAAAGCTCTTGTTTCTGTATGTTTTTTTCTTTTAAGTTGAATGATCAAACATTCTTTTAAGTCTCTTGCACCAACACCAATAGGATCTAAATTATGGATTGCTGTTTTTAAGACAGAAATTACCTTTTCCTCTGTGGTAAAAATATTTGCAGTGAAAGCCAGGTCATCTACTAAATCTATAATGTTTCTTCTAATATAGCCACTATCATCAATACTGCCTACCAAAAATTCTGCAATTGCGAATTCTTCGTCGTTAAAGCTGAAGGTGGTTAGTTGGTTTTTTAAAGATTGATGAAAACTTGTCCCTGCTGCATAGGGCACATTTTTTTCATCGTCATCAGTAGAGTAATTATTTGCTTGAGTTTTATAATCGGGAATATCATCATCACTTAGATACTCATTAATATCAATTTCTTCAGTATCATTTTTTTCATTTTCCCTGTCCTCAAATTCGTTTGATAAATCATCATCAAAAGCATCTGTTTCCTCTTTTCCGATATCCAATGCAGGATTTTCCTCAATTTCTTGTTTTAAGCGTTCTTCAAAAGCTTGTGTAGGTAACTGAATTAGCTTCATCAACTGAATTTGTTGAGGAGATAATTTTTGTAATAGTTTGTATTGTAAGCTTTGTTTTAGCATTGATTAAAGATACACAAATTGGGTTAAAAACTAGCATTTTGAGGAGTTCTTGGGAAAGGAATTACATCTCTAATATTGTTCATTCCTGTGGTAAATTGGACCAATCTTTCGAAGCCTAAACCAAAACCAGAATGCACTGCCGTCCCAAATTTTCTTAAATCTAAATACCACCATAACTCCTTTTCTTCAATGCCAAGAGTTTTCATTTTATTTACCAAAACATCATAGCGTTCTTCTCTTTGGGAACCTCCAACAATTTCTCCTATTCCTGGGAATAAGACATCCATGGCTCTGACTGTTTTTCCATCATCATTCAAGCGCATGTAAAAAGCTTTGATATTTGCAGGATAGTCAAATAAAATAACAGGACATTTAAAGTGTTTTTCAACTAAAAAACGTTCGTGTTCAGACTGTAAGTCTGCTCCCCATTCATGAATTGGATATTTAAATTTTTTCTTTTTATTAGGTTTGGAATTTCTTAAAATGTCTATGGCTTCTGTGTATGAAACTCTTATGAAATTATTTTCTACCACAAATTTTAATTTCTCCAACAAACTCATTTCGCTTCTCTCTGCTTGAGGTTTGCTTTTTTCTTCTTGCGTTAAGCGTTGGTCTAAAAATGCTAAATCTGCTTCACATTTTTCCAAAATATATGTTATTACATATTTAATGAAATCTTCAGCCAAATCCATATTACCATCTAAATCCATAAAAGCTACCTCTGGTTCGATCATCCAAAACTCTGCTAAATGCCGGGTTGTATTTGAATTTTCTGCTCTAAAAGTTGGGCCAAAAGTATAGGCTTTACCCAATGACATTGCAAAGGTTTCAGCTTCTAACTGACCAGAAACTGTAAGGTTGGTCTCTTTGCCGAAGAAATCTTTAGAATAGTCAATATTACCGTCATTGGTAATTGGAGCTTCATTGTCTTTAAATGTAGTTACTCTAAACATTTCTCCAGCACCTTCAGCATCTGACCCAGTTATAATTGGAGTATGTACATAGTTAAAATCACGTTCTTGGAAATATTGGTGTACTGCAAAAGATAATTTTGAACGCACACGCATTACGGCACTAAAAGTATTTGTTCTCATGCGTAAATGTGCATTCTCTCTTAAAAATTCAAAACTGTGTTTTTTGGGTTGAATAGGATATTCATCTGGATTGGAATCTCCAAGAATTTCAATTTCCGAAACTTGTACTTCCACTGATTGTCCTCTTCCGAGACTTTCGGTTAATATTCCTTTTATTGAAACAGCTGCACCTGTATTGATTCTTCTCAGGATTTCTTCAGGAGTGTTCTCAAAATTGATAACACATTGAATGTTTTGAATGGTAGAGCCATCATTTAAAGCAATAAAACGATTGCTTCTAAATGTTCTAACCCATCCCTTTAGGGCCACCTCTTGTGAAAATATTCCTTCCGATCTTAAAATTTTGGCAACGTTATAATGAATCATACTTTTAAAATAATATTGTTATGAATAGATGCTATTATAAAAAATAAAGATACTTTTTTACGATAAAATGGGCAATCATATTTTTAAGTAGTTTATCTTAATTACAGTTTTAAAACAGATATGCGACATTTCTTATTTTTATTTTAAAGAAATACCTGCAATATTGAGTAATTTTATTATGATAAAGTGTCTTCTTTTGGAGGGATAATTCTGATTGCAGGTTTTTTAAATACTTTCTTATTAGCAATCTTCTTTTCAAAAGTTAATAGTAAAGAAGGAAGCAGTAATAAGTTGGAAACCATGGCTAATAACAGGGTTATTGAGACCAGTCCTCCTAATGCAATTGTACCTCCAAAACTTGAGAGCATAAAAGTTAAAAATCCAAAAAATAATACAATGGAGGTGTAAAACATACTCACACCCGTTTCACGAAGCGCAGCGTAAACGGATGTTTTTATTCGCCATTTATTTGCCATTAGTTCCTGGCGGTATTTTGCTAAAAAGTGAATCGTATCATCTACAGAAATACCAAAAGCAATACTAAACACTAAGATTGTAGATGGTTTTATAGGGATTTCTAAAAATCCCATCAATCCTGCTGTAATTAATAACGGAAGCATATTAGGAATTAGAGAAATGAAAATCATCTGAGGAGATCTAAACATCCACGCCATAAAAATAGCTATCAATAATATTGCTAAAGATAAAGAAATCACTAAATTTTTAATTAAATACTTAGTTCCTTTTATGAATACTAAGGCCTTTCCTGTGAGAGAAACTTCATATTTGTCAGAGGGAAATTCTTTTTCAATTACTGTTTTTAAGCGTTTTTGAATCACATCCATTTTTTCTGTACCGATGTCTTTCATAAATGTTGTTATTCTTGCATATCGTCCAGTAGCATCTACAAAGTTTTTAAGCATTCCTGCATCACTATTTGAATTTTTAGTATATGAAAAAATGTAACTTTGTTCTTGTCTTGAAGGTAATTGATAATACTTAGGGTTCCCTTTGTAATAGGCTTGTTTTGAGTATTTTACTAGGTTTGTAACAGAGATGGGTTTGGATAACTCAGGAAACGTTTCAATGACCTCGTTCAACTTCTCCATTTTTTTTAACGTGGAGAGCTTCATGACTCCCTTGTCTTTTTTTGTATCTATTAAAATTTCTAAGGGCATGATTCCACCGAACTCACTTTCAAAGAATTTTATATCTTTATAAAACTCCAAACTTTTCGGCATGTCTTCAATCAAACTTCCGGAGACTTTAATTTTATAGACACCAATAATTCCGGCCACGATAACAATAACAGTTGTAAAGTATACAGTAACTCTTTTTTTTCGAACTATTTTTTCCATCCAATCCACTACATTTTCAATCCATCTTCTTTCAAGATGATTCAAATGTTTTTTCTTTGGAACGGGCATAAAACTATATAGAATAGGGATAATCAATAGGGCTAAAACAAAAATACTTACAATATTGACAGAAGCTAAAATTCCAAATTCTCTCAACAAATTACTCTTCACAAAAACAAAGGTTGCAAAACCAGATGCGGTTGTAATATTCGTCATTAAAGTAGCATTTCCTATTTTAGAAATGACTCGTTGTAAAGCTTTTGCTTGTTGACCATGTTTTTTTATTTCTTGCTGATATTTATTAATTAGGAAAACTGCATTTGGGACTCCAATTACTATAATTAAGGGAGGGATTAAAGCAGATAAAACAGTGATTTCATACCTAAATAAACCAATGAAACCAAACGCCCATGTAACTCCGATCATTACCACTAGAAGGGTAATGAATGTTGCTCTAAAAGATCGGAAGAAAAAGAAGAAAATAACAGCAGTAATTCCGAGTGCTCCAACAACAAAAAGGGCAATTTCATCTTGTATGTTTTGCGCGTTAAGGGTTCTAATGTATGGCATTCCAGAAACTCGAACATTTACATCATTTTTTTGTTCAAATTCTTTTATGGTTGGTAGTAAAGTGTTAAAAATGAAATCTCTACGTTTTGGAGTGTTGATGATTTCTTTTTTGATGTAAATGGCAGTTTGAAGGGTCCCCGTTTCTTTATTGAAAAGTAAATTATCATAAAAAGGGAGTTTTTCAAATAGTTGTTCTTTAATTTTCAATACCTCCTTTGTTGTTGCCGGCTTTTTCTTGTATAAGGGTTCTAATACAAATTTTCTTTTTTTGGTGTCTTTTGTTAATTTTTGAATATCTGCTATGGAAAGTGTAAAGTCGACTTCATCTAAATGATTAAATTTTTTCACTAAATTATTCCAAGCGTTAAATTTTTCAGGGGTAAATACAGTAGTGTCTTTAATTCCCAAAATCACCAAATTTCCTTCCTCTCCGAAAATTTCTAAAAATTGGTCGTATTGTAAATTTACTTCATGATCTTCTGGTAACAGGTTCGCTTCGGTATATGAAAATTTCATGTACTTCATTTGCGATGCTAACAATCCTGTAATAATTGCAATTGCTACTAAAACTGAATATCGGTTTCTTAAGATAAGACCGGCAATTTTTGTCCAGAAATTCATTTTGAAGTTGTGTGTAAAAGTTAATTAATTGGAGAGTGTTTTTTTAAAAAAGAAGAGAGTGTTTGTATACACTCTCTTCTTTTGTTGATCAGTTTTTTTAAACCTTCATAATCTCCTTCTCTTTTGCGGAGAATTTTTCGTCGATATCCTTTACAAATCTATCTGTTAGTTTTTGTACATCTTCTTCTGCAATTTTTTTCATATCGTCAGAAATAGTTGTCTTTTTAATTTCATTATTTGCGTCCTTTCGAGCATTTCTGACCCCTACTTTAGCATGCTCTGCTTCTGCTTTGGATTGTTTTGCTAAATTGATTCTTCTTTCCTCGGTCAATGGCGGAACATTGATCATGATAAAATCTCCGTTATTCATTGGGTTGAAGCCTAAATTTGCCATTTGGATTGCTTTTTCAATTTCTTGAAGCATGTTTTTTTCCCAAGGTTGAATACTTATCGTTCTGGCATCTGGAGTATTTACATTTGCAACCTGGCTTAATGGTGTTTGAGAACCATAATAATCTACCATTACGTTCGCTAACATAGAGGGTGTAGCTTTCCCTGCTCTAATGGTTCTTAATTCTTTTACCAAATGCTCAATGGCATTGTTCATTGCCTCTTTGGCAGTATCTAATATAAATTCGATTTCTTCGTTCATCGTATTAGTTTTTAAAAAAGATATTAGTTATTAACAATCGTTCCAATTTTTTCACCTGAAATTAATTTTAATAAATTTCCATTGGTATTCATGTCAAAAACGATGATAGGTAACTTGTTCTCTTCACTTAAAGTAAAGGCAGTCATATCCATTACTTTCAATCCTTTTTCTATAATATTTTTAAATGTAATCGTTTCATATTTTATGGCATTCGCATCTTTTTCTGGATCTACATTGTAAATTCCATTGACACGAGTCCCTTTTAAAATTGCATCAGCATTGACTTCAATAGCTCTTAAAACCGCTGCGGTATCTGTGGTAAAATATGGATTTCCTGTTCCTGCTCCAAAAATGACGACACGTCCTTTTTCTAGATGTCGAATTGCTTTCCTTTTAATATAGGGTTCAGCTATTTCTTTAATTTCTAGAGCGGTTTGTAGGCGTGTATCTACCCCTTCGTCTTCAAGTGCACTTTGTAGTGCTAATCCATTGATACATGTTGCTAACATCCCCATATGATCTCCTTGAACTCGATCCATACCGTTGGCGGCACCAGAGACACCTCTGAAGATATTTCCACCACCAATAACAATCGCTACTTCTATTCCCTTGGCAATGACTTGTTTTATTTCTTTTGCATATTCAGAAAGACGTTTGGGATCTATACCATACTGTCTCTCTCCCATTAATGCCTCTCCACTTAGTTTTAAAAGAATTCTGTTGTAATTCATAGGTTGTTTTAACAAGTTATGCAAAATTAAGCTTTTTTTTTGAGTTTCCTTTTTTTGATAAATAAAAAAACCTCGCAAATTTGCGAGGTTTTTAATTATAAAATCTAAAAAGTCTACCCTAAAGTTACTCTTTTAAAAGAGTTTACTTCAACATCTCCATATGTTTTCACATATTGCGCAACATTTTTCTTTTCGTCTTTAATAAAAGACTGATCTAATAGACATTGCTCTGTGTCTAGGGTGGTGTTGTCAGAAATAAATCTTTCCATCTTTCCAGGTAAAATTCGATCCCAAATTTTTTCTGGTTTTCCTTCAGCAGCGAGTTCAGCTTTTGCAGCTTCTTCAGCTTTTGCTAAAACTTCCTCAGACAATTGAGACATTGAAATGTATTGAGGAACATTTTTTAATGTTTTCCCCAATCTACCCAATTCGATATTATCTTTTTCGATGACTGCAATTCTAGCTTCTGTTTCGGCAGCAACAAATGCAGGGTCAAAATCTTTGTATGATAGAGTAGTTGCTCCCATAGAGGCAACTTGCATTGCGATGTCTTTAGATAAAACTTCCGCATTGTCTACCACAGAAGATAAACCAACTAAAGCCGCAATTTTACCAATGTGAGTGTAAGCACCAACATATGCAGCCTCAACTCTTTCGAAAGATGTGATCTCTAATTTTTCTCCAATAACCCCTGTTTGTTCAATAAGTTTATTAGCAACTGTCATTCCTCCAAAATCTGCTGCTAAGAAAGCTTCTTTGTTAGTGAAGTTTAATGCGATATCAGCAAATTGACTACCCAAAGCCACAAAAGATTCGTTTTTACCAACAAAATCAGTCTCACAAGCTAATACGATTGCTACACCAACAGTTTTTTCGGCATTAATTTTTGTAACCGCAACTCCTTCTGTTGAAGCTCTATCTGCTCTTTTAGCTGCAATTTTTTGACCTTTTTTACGTAAAATATCAATTGCTTTATCAAATTCACCAGCAGCTTCAACCAATGCCTTTTTACAGTCCATCATTCCAGCTCCAGTTGCTTCTCTTAACTTTTTAACATCAGCAGCACTTATCTTTACTGTTTCCATGTTATTTATATTTTAAATTATAATTATTTTGTTTCTTCAGAAGGTGTTTCAGTAACTTCTTTTTTAGCTTTCGCTTTTTTAGGAGCTTTCTCAGCTTTCACTTTTGGAGCTTTTTCAGCTTTTACCTCTTCGGCTTTTGGAGCTGCTGCTTCGGGAGCTGCTGCTTTTGGAGCCGCTTCTGTTTTGGCCTCTTCCTTTTTAGCTACTTTTTCTTTTTCTGACTTTCTGTCTGATAAACCTTCTGCAATTGCATTCGTTACAAATGACAACACTTTGTCTATTGATTTAGAAGCATCATCATTTGCTGGGATTACATAATCTACTAATCTTGGATCAGAGTTTGTATCTACCATTGCAAAAATTGGAATATTTAGTTTTTGAGCTTCTGCAACTGCAATGTGCTCTTTTTTAATGTCAACTACAAACAATGCTCCAGGCAAACGAGTCATATCTGAAATAGAACCTAAATTCTTTTCTAATTTCTCTCTCTGACGATTGATTTGTAATTTTTCTCTTTTAGATAATGCATCAAAAGAACCATCTTGCTTCATTCTATCAATCTGAGCCATTTTTTTAACGGCTTTTCTAATGGTTACAAAGTTGGTTAACATCCCTCCTGGCCATCTTTCAGTAATGAAAGGCATGTTTACTGTTTTTGCTTTTTCTGCAACAATATCTTTTGCTTGCTTTTTTGTGGCAACAAATAAAATTTTACGTCCAGAGTTTGCAATCTTTTTTAACGCGTCTGAAGTTTCTTCTATTTTTGCTGCTGTCTTATACAAATCGATGATGTGAACACCATTGCGTTCTGTATAAATATAAGGAGCCATATTTGGGTTCCATTTTCTAGTTAAGTGTCCAAAGTGTACACCACTGTCTAATAATTCTTGAATGTTTACGTTTGCCATTTTTAAATGTGTTTACTTTCTGTTTTTGAAATCAATATATAAGTAGTCTTGTAAGAGTCTTATATATTTAGATGCTAAACTGTTTAATATTAATTTTAATAATAACAGTTCTCGATAGAATATAGTACAATAAATTGATGTTGTAATATATTAACGTTTCGAGAATTGGAATTTTTTACGTGCTTTTTTCTGACCGAATTTTTTACGTTCAACCATTCTTGGATCACGCGTTAATAGGCCTTCTGGTTTAAGGATCGCTCTATGCTCTGGATTGATAAATACCAAGGCTCTTGTAATTGCTAAACGAATAGCTTCTGCTTGACCTGTAACACCACCACCGTATACGTTAACTTTGATATCATAAGATGTCAAGTTTTCAGTTAACATTAAAGGTTGTTGTACTTTATATTGTAAAGTTCCTGTTGTAAAGTAACTTTTGTAGTCTTTACCGTTTACGATAATAGCTCCTTTTCCTTCAGAAAGATAAACACGAGCAACTGCCGTTTTTCTTCTACCGATTTTATGTACTGTATCCATTATTTAAGGTCGTTAAGGTTAATTAATTTAGGCTCTTGACCCGCTTGTTTGTGTTCTGCACCTGCGTATACATACAAGTTTCTGAACAATGCTGCTCCTAAAATATTCTTAGGCAACATTCCTTTTACTGCTTTTTCGATTAATCTTGTAGGATCTTTCTCAAACACTTCTGTTGCAGTTAACGATCTTTGTCCTCCTGGATACCCTGTGTGACGAATGTAGGATTTGTCTCTCCATTTGTTACCAGTTAAAACTATTTTTTCTGCGTTGATAATAACCACGTTATCTCCACAATCTACGTGAGGAGTGAAGTTTGGTTTGTATTTACCTCTAATTAGCTTTGCTACTTTAGAAGATAGACGACCCAACGTTTGCCCGTCCGCATCAACTAAAACCCACTCCTTGTTTACGGTAGCACTGTTTGCTGATACTGTTTTGTAACTTAATGTGTTCATAATTACACGATTAGTTTTTGTATGTTAATATAATTTCATTTTCCTTTAAAAAGGAGTGCAAATATATCTCTTTTTATTTGATTGACAAATAGTGATTTGTATTTATTTTAACCCTGGTTTTTTAGAGTTATTTGAAGGGGTTAATTGATAAAATTGAAAGCAACTCAAAGAAATACTATTGTTATGAAAAATAGAGGGGAGTAGGTTGGTTTTTTGTTAAAAATATTAAACGAATATTACAATTCATAACAATCACCTTCTTTTGCGAATTGAAAACCTAATTGTTCAATTTTTTTTCGCTCTTTACTTTCTTTTTGAAGTGTTGGATTTGTATGGTTAAAGTGAATAAAAATTATTTTATTTTTTGTGTCCAACGATTCATTCTTGAACAAACTAATTGTTTCTTCTATAAACGGATGAGGCACTTCTGTCATGGCTCTTTTCACCTCTTTTTGATCCATAAAAGTGGCATCTAAAAACGCATAATCTACTTTTTTTACTTCCTCAATAATGCTTTGTTCCCAACGTGACCATTTGTCAATATCTGGAATAAATAATGCAGATTTTTTTGAACTCTCAATTTTATAACCTACCGTTTCTGAAAATTCGTCTCTATGGGGAACGATAAAAGGAGTCACCTTTAATTTTTTATTTACAACCATGGTAGAGTCGTGTTGTAGGTTTTGAAGTGAAATATTTTGTAATGAAACCAATTGACTCCAAGGACCATTGTTTGTCAAATAGGTTCTCATTTTGGGCATGGTATATACTTTGATGTTTTTTTTACCCAAGGCTTCTCTCCCAAAATACATTAAACCACTGTAGTGACCAATATGAGCATGAGTTAAAAAAACACCATCAATTATTTTTTCTTTCTTTAAATGATTTTGTTCTAATGCAGCGAGTTGAGTATGCATATCTGGAGTTGCATCAAACAACCATTTCTGTTGATTTTCAAGATCTACTAAACCTAGAGAAGATACACTTTTTTTACTGTTTTTCCCATTGTAGAAATTCGCACAACATTCTTTTTGACAACCAATATGAGGATATCCTCCGTCTTGTGTAATTCCTAAAACAGTAAGGTATTGTTTGCTTTTTATTGAGTGTTTTTCTTCGGTTTTACGTTCGGATTTTTCACAGGAAGTGAGAAGGGCAATGACAAAAAATAATACTATTTTTTTCATGTGACTGAATTTGACCTAAATTTACAAAAAAGAAAAACCCCAACAAAAAGTTGGGGTTTTAAAAATTCTTTATGGTAAAGTTAGATCATAACTCTCCATCCATAGGGATCTTTGACTTTGTTCGTTTGTATGTCAGTTATAGCTTTTTTTAGTGTTTCAGCAAAAGGTGTTTTCAACGTTGGCAAATCATATTCTGTCTCTTGATAACCAAAACCTGCGATCGGAGAAATTACTGCAGCAGTTCCCGCTCCAAACATTTCTTTTAAACTTCCACTTTGGGCAGCAGCAATTACTTCAGACACAGAAATTTTTCTAATTTCTACATCAATATTCATATCCTCAGCTATCTGAATAATGCTTTTACGTGTAATTCCGTCTAAAATACGATCATTAGTAGGACTTGTAATTAAGGTATCATTAATTCTAACAAAAATATTCATTGCTCCAGCTTCTTCTATAAACTCGTGCGAATTATCATCTGTCCAAATTACTTGATTGTACCCTTTTTCAATTGCCAATTGCGTAGGATAAAACTGTGCAGCATAATTACCGCCTGCCTTTGCAAAACCAACACCGCCATTTGCAGCACGGGCGTATTTTTCTTCAATTAAAACCTTTACTTTTCCTGCAAAATAAGCGCCTGAAGGAGCCGTACAAATTATAAATTTATAGGTGTCTGCTGGAGAAGCGTGAAAGCCTTTACCTGAGGCAAACATAAAAGGACGAATGTACAATGAACTTCCTTCGTTACTTGGGATCCAATTTACATCAATTTCTAAGAGTTTTTTTAAACCCTCCATAAAGAGATTTTCCGGAATTTGAGGAATGACCAAACGTGCTGCAGATTTATTCAGACGTTTACAATTTTCTAAAGGTCTAAATAACATCGTATTTCCTTCTGGATCTTTGTAGGCTTTCATTCCTTCAAAAATGGATTGTCCATAATGAAAAATCTTTGCTGCAGGATCTAATGAAATGGGTGAATAAGGTTTTATAACAGGTGTTTGCCATTCTCCATCGATAAAGTCACATTCTAACATGTGATCAGAATATACGCTACCAAAAGGGAGGTTATTAAAATCTACAGAGTTGATCTTCGATTTTTCTACCTGTTGAATTATTATATTAGATTTCATTCAGCTTTTTTAAATTCAAAAACAAATGTACATAAAAAAATTATCCAACAATAGAACAAATCATTGATTTTACTATTTAAAATACCTATTTTTGGAGTATACATACACCATTCAAAAATCATGAAATACATTTTACAATCAGCGTTTATTTTTTTCTTTCTCTTGACAAATTGTCAACAATCAACAATGAAGAATAATCCAACAAACCCGGTAAATAGTTATGATTCCTTCGGAGAAAAAATATCTGTTAACAAAGCCATTACTTCAAAAGAATTATTATCTAAATTAGATTTGATCACAGCAGGGGATACGATAAACGTTAAGTTGACCTCTAAGGTAAAAGAAGTATGTACAAAAAAAGGATGTTGGATGACACTTGATCTAAGCCAAGAAATAGAATCAATGGTACAATTTAAAGATTATGGATTTTTTGTACCAACAAATTCAAAAGGGAGAGAGGTAATTATCAGTGGCAAAGCATTTTTAAAAGAAACAGGAATAAAAGAATTGCAACATTATGCTAGAGATGCTGGAAAAGATGAAGATGAAATAGCAAAAATTACAGCCTCTAAAAAAGAAATTTTCATTGAAGCTTCGGGTGTTTTAATGAAAAAAATAAAGGGATAAGGACCCTTGAATGGTTTTAAAATATCTGAAAATTAAAGAAAGAATTTGCGAGCATTATGAAAAGAGAAATAATGATGACTTCTGATGGTTCTACAACCATCCATTTACCAGATTGGAATGAGCAATATCACTCCAAACACGGAGCAATACAAGAGGCATATCACGTTTTTATCAGATCAGGATTCGACAAGGTTTTAGAACGTAAAAACGATGGATTTTCAATTTTAGAAATTGGATTTGGTACCGGATTAAATGCATTCATTACTTTTTTGGAAGCAAAAAAAAAGGGGGTGAATATACATTACCTTGGTGTTGAAGCATATCCTGTTGTTTATGAAGAAATTCAAAAATTAAATTACGTTTCTGAGCTAGGAGCAGAAAAAAATCAAGTTATTTTTGATAACATGCACACTACCTCATGGGGAGAACAACACCTTATTGCAGAGGGATTTAAGTTGATAAAAAGAAAACAATTTTTTCAAGATATTCAAGACCAAAATACGGTTGATTTAATTTATTTTGATGCTTTTGGAGCAGAACATCAACCCCAGTTGTGGACAGCAACTATTTTTCAAAAGATGTTTGTATGCCTAAAAAGTGAGGGCATTTTAGTAACGTATTCAGCTAAAGGAAGTGTAAGAAGGGCCATGCAAGAAGTAGGTTTTATAGTAGAAAGATTACCAGGCCCTCCTGGGAAACGAGAAATGTTAAGAGCAACAAAAATAGGTCAGCCAGAGATCACCCATGGTTAAATTTATACACCAACACAAAAAAACAATATGGAATTCAAAAGAAAATTCGGAAGAAGAAGAAAGGAGGCAAAACCAACAAGAGGCCTTTTTTTGTTATTGCTTTTGGTCGTAGTTTTAATTCTTTGGTTCAAAGCCGATGATATTATGAATTATTTCCTATAGTGAAGAAAGCTTGTATGAAACCAAGAAGTATTATTTTTTAAAACGTCTTCCTTTCCAATTGTATTTATAAAAAAGGGAGGTGAAAACGACGATGATACTAAAAAAAGGATACAATAAACTTGAAGGAGCAAACCATTTAAAAAATGAATCTTTTTGATTGAAAAATATAATTGTTGGCCATAGCAATGACAAATCAATACTCATTTTCAAAATAAAAATCACTAAAAAAACAGTCAATGATTCAACGCAAAGAGCATACACAATTGAGAAGTTAGTAAGTAACACTAATACACCAATTAATTTCATGTGTACAGAACTAGAATTTCCAGTTTTTGCAGCCCATCTTGTTCTTTGGTTTAATAAATTCACCCAACTTTTTACAGGAAAAGTAGTGACAACTGCCGTTTTAGATTTTAAATAGTGTACACTTTTTTTATCTGCCTTAATAAATTTTTCAAAAAGAAATAGATCATCGCCACTAGCAATGAAATCATTTCCCTCAAAACCATTCAGTTTTAAAAAGGTTTCTTTCTTATACCCTAAATTTGCACCATTACACAAGAAAGGAAAGTCGATTCCAAAACTACCAATAGTAGTTCCTTGGAGACTCATAAAGTCTAACAATTGAAATTGTTCTAAAAAGGAACTATTTGCTTTATAATTCACAGGCGCAACAATCATTGAGGGTTGTGTATTTTGAATAAATAGGTCCATACTTTCTAACCACTTTTTCGAGAAATAGCAATCGGCATCCGAGGTAACGATCCAATTGTATTTAGCTATGGAAATAGCCCTTGTAATCGCATCTTTTTTTGGAGAATTGGATTTTCTTTTATTTTCAATTATTCGAATACTCATTTTTATTGTAGAACAATAATTTCTTATTATCGTAACGGAATTGTCTGTGGAGTGATCGTCTACAAATAGAAATTCAACTTGTGAGGTTGGATATTCAATTTTTTCAATGGATTTCAGTAATAAAGGCAAATTTTCAGCTTCATTTCTAAATGGAATCACAACAGAAAAAGTAGTTTTTAAAGGTGTTTTTTTAGCTGTAAATTCATTCGTTTTGATACTTCCAATAGCAAAGCTAACAATCAAAATTGCATATGAGACAACGATCAAAATAAGCCACAAAATCATTGTACAAAGTCAGGTTTAAAAGTAATTACAAAATAACCTCCAACGATGGCAGGAATTGCAAAATTAAGTATCCACATGAGCGTTGTTATCGTTACTATTGTGTTGGGATTGATATTAAAAAAAGAAAAGATCCAGATTGCAATAGAGCCTTTTAAAATGAAATCAAATACAGATAAAATTGGAGTAATTGAAGCAATTAAGTATACCCCCCCAATGGAGGTAATTGCCTCTAAATACTGAATGTCAGGATGAAGAAAAAGTAATAAAAAGTAGAATTGGTGGGAGAAAATTATAAATCGTATAAATGAAAATAGCATCACTTTTAGATGTAAATTTAGGGGAATCTTTGTTAGAAAATCTCGAATTTTTCTCAAATATGAAATGATAAAATTTGTCGATGTCACAATAAAAAATAAAGTAAAAATCACAAAAAATAGAAAGATAGCGTATGGAACTATGCTTCCAAAATTAATTTTTACAGGCTGTTCAATTACAAAATAGGTTATCCCTAAGGTCCCAAAAAATAGGGTCGCCATCAGTTGATAAAAGTTTCCAACGAAGTTTACCCCAATTATTTTTTTTCTCAAATATTTTTCAAAATACAATGATTTTACGCCATATTCTCCAACTCGATTGGGGGTTATCAGAGACGCTGTTAAAGAAGCTAAACTCTGGATGGCGGCCTTGTTAAAAGTAGTTTTTTTACAAAAAGAGGCTAATTTTTGCCATTTTAAAATTTCTAAAAACCAGTTAAAAAATGACAAAAAACAAATAAAAATGACTGTTTTTATCGAAAAAACACCTTTTTTGTATTGTTTTTGATGAAAATCAACATCAAATAATTCTTTGCTTTCTGTTAGTCTTGTATAAATAAAATATCCACATCCAATTACAATCGATAGTTTGATTGACAACCAAAAGATTTTCTTAGTTTTGTATGAAAGCGAATAGTTCATTAATGCAAATTAATGAATAATCATCATTTAGGAAGATGATTCATATAAAAACAATTTAAGATTCTGAAAACAGATAAAATCATTTTGGGGATAGATCCAGGGACTACCATTATGGGGTTTGGATTGATTAAAGTCATGGGTAAAAAAATGGAGTTTATTCAAATGAATGAATTGATGTTAAAAAAATATGACGATCACTATTTAAAATTAAAACTAATTTTTGAACGAACAATAGAATTGATAGATACCTATCACCCAGATGAAATTGCTATTGAAGCTCCCTTTTTTGGAAAGAATGTACAATCCATGTTAAAATTAGGGAGAGCGCAAGGGGTTGCCATGGCAGCTGGTTTATCGAGAGAGATCCCTATCACAGAATACTTACCAAAGAAGATAAAAATGGCAATTACAGGGAATGGAAATGCCAGCAAAGAACAAGTTGCATTGATGTTAAAATCTTTACTAGATTTAAAAACATTGCCAAAGAATTTAGACGCTACCGATGGTTTAGCAGCGGCAGTTTGTCATTTTTATAATTCAGGAAAAGCGATAGGGGGAAAAAATTATTCAGGTTGGGCGAGTTTTGTAAAGCAAAATCCTAAGAAAGTAAAATAATTTGGCAGGAATATACATTCACATACCGTTTTGTAAACAGGCCTGTTTTTATTGTGATTTTCATTTTTCTACCTCATTTAAAAAGCAAAATGAAATGATGTATTCTCTCGTAAGAGAAATACAACTTAGAAAAAATAAACTAGAAAACACCCCTATAGAAACTATCTATTTTGGTGGAGGAACCCCTTCTGTGTTAAGTGTTGCTCAAATTCAATTATTAATAAATGCTGTTTATGATAATTATCTTGTTGTAGCAGATCCAGAAATTACCTTAGAAGCCAATCCTGATGATTTATCAGAAGAAAAAATCAAGGCACTTTCTATCTCGCCAATTAATAGATTAAGTATTGGTGTACAATCTTTTTTTGAGAAAGATTTAATTTTAATGAATCGTGCTCATAATTCCCAAGAAGCCAAAAAGTGTCTATCCATAGCCACCCAATATTTTAAAAATATTTCTGTTGATTTGATTTACGGAATTCCAAATTGTACAAATCAACAGTGGAGAGAAAATATTCAAATAGCCCTGAGTTTTGGGGTCTCACATATTTCAAGTTATGCTCTAACTGTTGAGCCAAAAACAGCTTTGGAGTCTCTGATCAAAAAAGGGAAAATTCAAATGACTGATGATCAAGTTGCACAAGAGCAATTTTATCTTTTAACGGAAGAATTAGAGAAACATGATTTTATACATTATGAATTGTCAAACTTTGGTAAAGAAAATTATTTCAGTAAAAACAATACGGCTTATTGGTTGGGGAAATCTTACCTAGGATTTGGACCTTCGGCTCATTCTTTTGATGGCAAAAAGCGCAGTTGGAATGTTCGAAATAATACAAAATATATTAACTTTTTAGAGGCAGATCAATTACCCATAGAAAGAGAAGTTTTAACCAAAAAAGACCAATATAATGAGTACATTATGACCGGCCTGCGAACAATTTGGGGTGTTTCTTTACTCATAATTGAAAAAAAATTCGGAAAAAAATATAGGATGTATCTTCAAAATGAATCCAAAAAATATATTCAGCAAGATTTGTTGTATTTTGAAGACGAAATATTGAGAGCCACAAAAAAAGGAAAATTTTTAATAGATGGAATTGCTTCTGATTTGTTCATGCTGAATTAAATCTCAGATTCCAAATACAATTCAAGAAAATAGGGTAGGGTGTTTTAAAATTGATCGCTATGGACGCTATGGAAATATGTATTAAATGATTGTTTTTTTATAAGTGACATTAAATTAAGAAAGTCTTTATGTTTAAAATTTTAGATGATGAAAAAAGATACAAAAATTAAGTTCGCTATTTATGGTTTTTTATTTTTTATGATTTTGGCGATGGCTAGTATCACCTATCGAGACATCCCTGTTGAAAATTTAAAAAAGGAGTACGCAAATGAACATTCTAAATTTAGGGATGTTCATGAAATACAAGTGCATTATAGAGATGAAGGGACGGGATGTCCAATTGTTTTAATTCATGGAACCGCTTCGTCTCTTCATACTTGGGACGCTTGGACAAACCAGTTAAAAAAAACCAATAGAGTGATAAGACTAGATTTACCTGGTTTTGGGATTACGGGTCCTAATAAAGAGGCCAACTATTCTATCGATGCCTATACCCGCTTTTTACACTCCTTTTTACAAAAATTACAACTTACCAAATTTCATATTGCGGGAAGCTCTTTAGGAGGTAATATTGCATGGAATTATGCTGCAGAATATCCAGCAAATGTTGAAAAACTTATTTTGGTAGCATCTAGCGGTTTACCAACCTATAAGCCCCAGCCTGCAATTTTTAAAATGGCAAAAACACCTTTGTTAAGATCACTTTTTTTGTACGTGACACCAAGAATATTGATTTCAAAAAATCTCAAAGAGGTATATGCTGATGATACTAAAATATCCAATGAATTGGTGACTCGTTATCATAAAATGGCTCTAAGAGTTGGTAATAGGCAGGCTTTTATAGACAGAGCTAAAATTGATTTTAGGGTTGATGCAAAAAAGCAAAGAGACAAACTAAAAAGTATACAAGCTCCAACCTTATTAATATGGGGTTTACAAGACTTATGGATTCCTGTAGATAATGGAAAGAGAATGGATGTTCTCATACCCAATTCTAAGTTTGTAACGATCTCAAATTCGGGACATGTTCCCATGGAGGAAAATCCGAAAGAGAGTTTTAAAATTTTAGAAAGTTTTTTGGAGTCCTCATTTTTTCAGTAGAATAATAATAAAAAGTAAGATGATTTAGATTTGTGATATGGTTGTTCAAGGAAACATTGTAGATATATTTAATAAAGAGATTTTTAAGGGAGAGGTTCAGTTTGAGAATGGTAAAATTACAACCATTAGAAAGTCGAATCACACCATAGAAAATTATATTTTACCTGGTTTTGTAGATGCGCATATTCACATAGAAAGCTCTATGTTGGTTCCTTCTGAATTTGCTAAAATCGCAGTGACTCATGGAACTGTTGCTACGGTTTCTGATCCGCATGAAATAGCCAATGTGTTTGGGGTAAAAGGGGTTGATTTTATGATTCAAAATGGTAAAAAAGTTCCATTAAAATTCAACTTTGGGGCTCCTTCTTGTGTTCCTGCTACTTCTTTTGAAAGTGCTGGAGCCAATATTGATTCGAAGGATATAAAAAAAATGATGGCCAATCCGGAGATTAAATATCTAGCAGAAATGATGAATTACCCCGGGGTTATTTCGAATGATCAAGAGGTGCTAAAAAAGATTGCTTGGGCCAAACATTTTGGCAAACCTATTGATGGTCATGCACCTGGATTAATAGGTGATGATTTGACAAAATATATAGCTGCTGGAATCTCTACGGATCACGAATGTTTTACCTATAATGAGGCATTAGAAAAGCTCCAAAAAGGGATGCAGGTTATTATTAGGGAAGGAAGTGCAGCAAAGAATTTCGAAGCATTGATTGATTTATTACCAATACATTTCGAAAAGTTGATGTTTTGTTCAGATGACAAACATCCTGATGACTTATTAATGGGGCATATCAATCAATTGTGTGAACGAGCAGTTGCAAAAGGCATGGATATTTTTAAGGTGTTACAGGTGGCATGTGTAAATCCTGTAAAACACTATCATCTTGAGGTAGGTTTGTTGCAAGAAGGGGACCCTGCAGATTTTATTGTGCTGAATGATTTAGAGAAATTCGAGGTATTAGAAACCTATATTAACGGTGAATTGGTGGCTCAAAAAGGAAAAAGTTTTGTACAGTCTGTTCCTTTTGAGATTTTGAATAATTTTGATACCCATATAAAGAAAGTAAGAGATTTTGAGGTTTACTCATCTCAGGAAAAAATTCGTGTTATCGAAGTTTTAGACGGCCAATTGGTAACCAATGAAATTAAGGGGAATGCATTACTTGTGGGTGGTAATTTGGTCTCAAACACCCAAGAGGACATCTTAAAAATGACGGTTGTAAATCGGTATCAAAATTCTAGCCCATCGATTGCGTTTATAAAGAATTTTGGAATTCAACAGGGAGCTATTGCCAGTTCTGTTGGACACGATTCTCATAATATCATTGCTGTAGGTACTTCTGACGAATTCATTTGTAAAGCCGTAAATATATTGATACAGAATAAAGGAGGTATTTGTGTCGTAAATCAAACCATTGAAAAAGTAGTTGCATTGCCCGTAGCAGGAATTATGAGTGATCAACCTGCCGAAATAATTGGAGATGCATACGCAGCATTAGATGCAATGGCTAAAAAAATGGGAAGCAGATTAAAGGCGCCTTTTATGTCGCTATCTTTTATGGCTTTATTGGTAATTCCCTCTTTAAAACTTAGTGATCAAGGATTATTTGATGGAAGAGCCTTCAAATTTACTTCTTTGGAAATTAATTAAAAAGAAAGCTTACTTTTGGCTGAGTTAACAAAAAAAACAACATGAGTTTACAACAAGATTTAGAAATTAGAAGTGGTAATCAATGCGAATTATGTGCTTCGGGCGATTTCTTGTCTGTATATGAAATACAACCCATTGCAACTGGAGGAGGAGGGATGGATGGAAGTCTATTAGTTTGTCAAACCTGTTCAAATCAATTGCAGAATTTAGAGGCGATAGATGCCAATCATTGGCGTTGTTTAAATGAGGCCATGTGGAGCGAATATAGTCCTGTAAAAGTAGTAGTTTGGAGAATGTTGTCTCGTTTAAGAGATGAGGGTTGGCCAAATGATTTGTTAGAGATGCTATATTTGGAAGAGGATGATTTACGTTTTGCAAAAGAATCTGGAGATCATCTAGAGGATAGTGAAAAAATAATTCATAGAGATATTAATGGTACTGTTTTACAGGCTGGAGATAGTGTTGTTTTAATCAAAGATTTAAAGGTAAAAGGATCTAGTATGGTAGCGAAACAAGGAACAGCCGTTCGGAGAATTTCTTTAGATCATGAAAATGAAAAATACATAGAAGGAAAAGTGGGTTCAACTCAAATTGTAATCATCACAGATTATGTGAAGAAAATGACGAATAAAGAGTAACGTTGTTAGTGTATTTTTTTTGAATACACATAGAAGTTAGGGTCTATTTTAAAAGTTGATTTTATAGTAGTTAAAGTCTTTTTCTGAACTTCTGTAGTTGGATAAAGCCATATTGGGGTGTCATTAATAAATACTTTTAAAGGCATTTTAAAGTTTTTAACAACCGAAGTCCACTTATAAGTCAAAACATTATTTTTTATGTGATATGCTAAAGTAGGGATTTCTATATTTCTTAAATATTGGTTAAAAAAAGTAGATAAATCTATTCCTATTTCTTCGCTAAGAAATAATTCTATTTGATGAGTTGTAACAGTTTGATGACGGAATTTTTTATTCATTTTTCTTAAAACCCTTCTCCATTTTTCGTCATCATCGACAAGTTGTCTTAGGGTATGGAGCATATTCCCACCTTTATTGTACATGTCTGAAGAACCTTCGTTATTTAGATGGTATTTGCCAATAATTGCTTTTTTATTTGCAATCCCTTTTCTGAGACCAATTACATATTCAGAGGAAGCTTTTTTTCCATAATAATAGTCTAAAAATAAACTTTCAGAATAGTTGGTAAAACTCTCATGAATCCACATGTCGGCAATGTCTCTGTTGGTAATATTATTTGCAAACCATTCGTGTCCAGATTCATGAATGATAATGAAGTCGAATTTCAATCCCCATCCGGTCCCAGACAAATCTCTTCCTAAATACCCATTTTTAAATTTATTTCCATAGGTAACTGAGCTTTGATGCTCCATTCCTAAATAGGGAACTTCAACCAATTTAAATCCGTCCTCATAAAAAGGATAAGGTCCAAACCAATGTTCAAAAGCTTTCATCATTTTTGGAGCGTCTGTAAACTGTTTTTTTGCTTTTTTAAGATTGTATTTTAAAACATAATAATTCATGTCTAAATTTCCATTTTCTCCCTCGAAAACCTCAGAAAAATGAGTATAATCTCCAATATTTATATTGACTCCGTAATTATTAATTGGATTATTTACTGACCAATGATAGGTTTTTGTTGCCCCATTGTCAACTATATTTTCTAATTTTCCATTGGAAACATCCATTAAATTTCGAGGAACGGTCACACTTATTTTCATGTTTTCCACTTCATCATACATATGGTCTTTGCAGGGCCACCAAACACTTGCTCCCAAACCTTGACAAGAAGTAGCTACGAAATGGTTTCCATTTTCATCTTTTTTCCAAGAAAAACCACCATCCCAAGGGGCATTGATTGCTTCTTTCGGATTTCCTTGGTAATGCACAATAATACGCTCTGAATTTCCAACTTTTTGTTTTTTTTGGAGTTGTACAAAATGAGCATTTCCATCGTTAATGACTTTGAGTGGAACTCCATCTTGAGTAACCTTTGTGATTTTTAAGGGCGCTTGTAAATCTATTTGTAAGGTTTGATATTCTTTTAAAACGGTATATTTAATCGTGTTTTTTCCTGAAATAAATTTCAGGTCAGGAACCACTTCAATTGCTAAATGATAAGACGTTAAATCCCACCAAATTCTCTCTGGAGTAATACTGCCTCTTAAGGTATCTTGTCTTGTGAAATTTTCTTTTTCCCCCGATAAACTTTGTGCTTTTAAAGATAAGATACTTAAGAAAAGAAAAAGAATTAAAAATAGATGTTTCATTATTTTATTTGAATTCAAACCCTTTTGGAGGTTGTGCATTTAAAAGATGTGTTACAAAATAATCCCAACGTTTTCGTGTCATATATTTTGTCATATCTCCATATCCGTGTTTTTTATTTGGAAATAAAATCATATCAAAATCTTTGTTGGCCTTTATCAAAGCTTCAACAACCAACATCGTATTTGAGGGAGGCACATTGTCATCCATAGTACCATGTGTAATTAATAATTTGCCTTTTAAATTTTTAGCCATCAATTGATTCGCTTGGTTGTCGTAATTAGTAGTTCCATCTGCTTTCCCTTCCATATTTCCATTTGTCAATAGGCCTTGCCATTTTTCTCCCCAATCTGCCTCATAATTTCTATTGTCATGATTTCCTGCACCAGAGACCGCAACATCATAAAACTCTGGGTAGGCGAATACAGCTCTTGTTGAGGCAAATCCACCTCCAGAATGTCCCCAGATCCCTACACGTTCTAGATCCATACCTTTGTGTTTTTCTGCCAGCTGTTTGATTGCGGTGATGTTATCTGGTAAACCATTATCTCCCATATTGCCATAATATGCATCGTGAAAAGATTTTGAACGCATGGGGGTTCCCATAGCATCAACTGCAATTACTACAAAACCTAATTCTGCAATCGCCTGAAAATCTCTTCGCATGGTTTTGAATGAATAATCGCCCACACTTCCAGATTGTGGGCCTGGATAAATATAATTTAATATGGGGTATTTATTGCGTTCATTGTAATGGCTTGGAAAATACATAATTCCGTACAAGTTTGTTTCTTTATCACGCGCTTTTACTTTAAATTCAATAGGATATTGCCAGTTTTTTTCTTTCAATGCAGAGATATCTGCAATTTCTAAATCCAATATTTTTTTACCATTGTTATTTCTTACAATTGAAATAGGAGGAGCAGAAGTTGTTGAATAGGTATCCACAAAATACCTGTAATCTGTTGTAAATTTGACAGAGTGAGATCCTTTTTCTGGAGTTAGATTTAGGAAATTTGAACCATCAAAATTTACTTTGTAAAGATAATTATGATAGGGATTACCTACTTCTCTTCCACCACCAGTAAAATAAATTTCTCTACTGGTGATATCAATATTTTTGAGTTGTTTTACCAACCAGTTTCCGCTAGTAATTTGATTTTTTAACTTTTTAGTTTGTAAATCATATAGGTAAAGATGTCCCCAATTTGATTTTTCTGAATACCAAATAAATTCGTTTGAATCAAATAAAACTCGCCAGTTTTCTGAATCTACTCCAGACTCGTAATAGGTGTCTACTTCTTCTTTATGGATCGATTCTACAAAACCTGTTTTTGCATCTGCTATTTGTAAATGGGCAATTTTATGATCTCTAGAACCTGATACAAAAGCAAATTTCGTTCCTTCTTTATTCCATTGTGCATCCAGTAATTCGTTACTCCTACTAGCAATGTGATCAGTTGTAGACCCTCTTTGAAAGTCTTTTTCCATTTTTAAACGAACTATTTTTGGATTTTTCCCCAAGTGAATAATTACGCGCTCTATTGTAAAAATCGTCTCATCTCCGGGGAGAGGATGTTTCCAGGCCTCTAAGCGTGGATGACCAACATTAGTTGAGGTCAAATACATCATGCCAACTCCTCTAGCATCTTGTTGAAATGTTGCTATTTTATCGGAATTTGGAGACCATTTTAAAACAGCTCCATCACTTTTAATCCAGCCAGCATTATTAGTTGCATAACCGTAATCTTTTTTTCCATCAAAGGTAATTTGTGTTCTTTTGTTAGTCTTTAAATTGCGAATCCAAAGGTTGTAATTTTCTATGTAGGCAGCCAATTTACCATTTGGAGCAATGTTTTCATTAGGATTTATTTTTTGTGAACTTATTTTAGATAGGGAATAGTCATTTAAATGACAGATATATTTTTGTCTGTTTGTTGTAAAAGTTAGGACTTTTAAATCTTCCGAGAGTGCAACCCTATAAATAGGTAATTCTGAAGGGTTTATTTCTGCATTTAATTCTGCAGACAAAATTGCTGCTAATTTTTGATGATCGAAGGCTTCTCTTTTAGTCTTTGAAATGACATCAACGAAAATAAATTTTTTACCCTCTTTATTTGTTGTATGATAAATTAATTGATGTTTTCCAATAAAATTAGTTTCTGAAACTTTGTTGTAAACAAGATTTTGCAAGTTGCGATCCATGTATGATGCAGCGTTCTCATAGGCAGCAATTGTGAATTGTTTTTTTGGGTGATTTTTAGAACAACTGATTGTTAATACCGATAAAATAAATAGTAAGGTGCTTTTCAATATGAATGATTTTATTTTTAAATGTTTAATTGTTTCTTATTTTGAATATGCTGTAAAATACTTATAAAAATACGGAATGGTTTCAATACCTTTTAAATAATTCCAAATACCAAAATGTTCATTTGGAGAGTGAATGGCATCTGAATCCAAACCGAATCCCATTAAAATTGTTTTACTCTTGAGTTCTTTTTCAAATAAAGCAACAATAGGAATACTTCCACCGCTCCGTTGTGGTATTGGTTTTTTACCAAAGGTAGTTTCATACGCCATACTTGCTGCTTGGTAGGCAATATTGTCTGTTGGGGTTACATATCCCTGCCCTCCGTGATGAGGGGTTACTTTTACAGAAACTGATGGAGGGGCAATTTGTTCAAAATGATTTTTAAACAATTGGGTAGTATTTTTCCAATCTTGATTTGGAACTAAACGCATCGAGATTTTTGCATATGCTTTGCTTGCAATTACTGTTTTGGCTCCTTCTCCAGTATAGCCTCCCCAAATTCCATTGACATCTAATGTTGGCCTGATAGAATTTCTTTCGTTAGTCGTATATCCTTTTTCGCCATGGGTAGCATTAATTTGTAGGGCTTTTTTATAATTTTCTAGAGAAAAAGGAGCTTTGGCCATTTCTGCTCTTTCTGTTTCAGATAATTCTTCAACAGTATCATAAAACCCTGGAATGGTAATATGATTGTTTTCATCATGTAAAGAAGCTATCATTTTTGTCAATATATTAATAGGATTGGCAACCGCCCCTCCATAGAGTCCAGAGTGTAAATCTCTATTCGGACCTGTAACTTCTACTTCTACGTAACTCAATCCTCTTAAGCCTGTTGTAATGGAAGGGATGTCATTGGCAATCATTCCGGTGTCAGAAATTAAAACGACATCATTGGCTAATTTTTCTTTATTTCTGGGAACAAACCAAGCCAAACTTTCTGAACCAACCTCTTCTTCACCTTCGATCATAAATTTGACATTGCAGGGTAAATTTCCAGAGGATGTCATATATTCCAAAGCTTTTATGTGCATATACATTTGCCCTTTGTCATCGCAGGCGCCTCTGGCGAAAATAGCTCCTTCAGGATGGATTGCTGTTTTTTTTATAACGGGTTCAAAAGGAGGAGAGGTCCACAAATCAATGGGGTCTGCAGGCTGAACGTCATAATGGCCATATACCAAAACAGTTGGAAGATTCTTATCTATAATTTTTTCACCGTATATAATTGGATATCCTGGAGTTTCACATATTTCAACTTGATCACACCCCGCTTTTTTTAAACTTTTCAGCACAAAATTAGCGGTATTTAAAACTTCCTTTTTGTAGGTGGGGTCTGCACTGACAGATGGGATTCTAAGCAATTCGATTAATTCATCTAAGAATCTGTTTTTGTGATCTTTTATATAGGATTGAATCGTGTTCATTTGAGGTATTATTTTTCTATTTCAAAAATAGAAAAATAATAATGAACTACTTTGAAGTTTCTAACTATTGTTTATATTTGCACTCCAATTTATTTGGAAATCTTGCAGGCGTGGTGGAATTGGTAGACACGCTAGACTTAGGATCTAGTGCCGCGAGGTGTGAGAGTTCGAGTCTCTCCGCCTGTACAAAGAAAACCTCAACTTTTAAAAGTTGAGGTTTTTTATTTTGGACATCATCGTTTCAACAAATTGAGAGATTACTCATTCACCATATTTTATCAAACTCGTGTTTCATACCAATTGTTTTATTCAGAATTGGTTGATTGAAATGAAAAGGTCTTTACGACAAACGATTCTGTATGATTTGTTCTACAACTTCAGGGTTTAACAACGTAGAAACATCTCCTAGGTTCTCCATTTCATTACACGCGACTTTACGTAAAATACGACGCATAATCTTCCCTGAGCGTGTCTTTGGGAGGCCTTCTGAAAACTGAATTTTATCCAATTTTGCAATAGGCCCAATTCGATCTGTAATTAGCTGGTTAATTTCTTTTCTTACGTTGTCGTGATTTCTTGATTCACCAGTATCTTTTAGAGTAATATATCCATATAAAGCACTTCCTTTAATATCGTGAGGAAAACCAACGATTGCCGATTCTGCAACTGCAGGATGTTCATTAATTGCATCCTCTATAGGAGCAGTTCCAAGATTATGGCCAGAAACAATGATTACATCATCGACCCTTCCGGTAATTCTATAATAACCAACCTCATCCCTTAAGGCTCCATCACCTGTAAAATACATCTGATCAAAAGCAGAAAAATAGGTTTCTTTATAACGTTGGTGATTTCCCCAAATAGTTCTTGCCATACTAGGCCAAGGAAACTTGATACACAGTCTGCCTTCTACTTGATTTCCTTTTAACTCTTTTCCGTTTTCATCCATTATTGCCGGTTGAATCCCAATAAAAGGGAGTGTTGCATAGGTTGGTTTTGTTGGGGTAACATACGGAATTGGAGTAATCATCATTCCACCTGTTTCTGTTTGCCACCAAGTGTCAATAATAGGACTTTTCTTCTTCCCAATCGTGTCATTATACCAATGCCAAGCTTCTTCGTTAATTGGTTCCCCCACAGAGCCTAATACTTTTAAAGAAGATAGATCATAGTTTTCTACCAATGCTGTTCCTTGTTTTGCTAAAGCACGAATCGCTGTGGGTGCTGTATAGAACTGATTGATGTTATGCTTTTGAACAATTTCCCAAAAACGTCCAAAATCTGGATAACTGGGTACGCCCTCAAACAATACAGTAGTTGCACCATTTGCTAATGGACCATACACAATATAGGAATGTCCCGTAATCCAACCAATATCTGCAGTACACCAGTACACATCATTTTCTTTGTATTGAAAGGCATTTTTAAACGTATATGCAGTATACACCATATACCCAGCCGTAGTATGTACCATTCCTTTGGGCATTCCAGTAGAACCCGAAGTGTATAAAATAAACAAGGGATCTTCTGCCTCCATTATTGCTGCTTTACATTCTATAGAAGCTCTATCTAATAGAGGTTGTAACCATTGATCACGACCTTCTTTCATATAAATTTCAGAATGGATTCTTTTTGCCACTAAAACGGTTTCTACACCCGAACAATTTTCTAAGGCTTCGTCTACTATTCCTTTTAAATCAATGGTTTTTGCCCCTCGAAATGATCCATCTGATGTGATCACCATTTTACAATTAGCATCGTTAATTCTTGTCGCCAGGGCGGTTGAAGAAAACCCAGCAAAAACCACTGAATGGACAGCACCAATTCTTGCACAAGCAAGGGTTGCAATTGCCAATTCTGGAATCATAGGAACATAAATACATACTCTATCTCCTTTCTTTATACCTTGTTCTTTTAGAACATTTGCAAACTGATTGACTCTTTGGGACAATTGTCTGTAGGTAATATGTTCTGCGGCTTCACTAGGGTCATTAGGTTCAAATAAAAGAGCTGTTTTATCACCACGAGTTGCCAAATGTCTATCAATGCAATTTTCGGTAATATTTAATTGAGCACCCTCAAACCACTTTACCTCTGGCTCTGAAAAATCCCACTCTAATACAGAATTCCACTTTTTTCTCCATACAAAATGTTCTTCAGCGATTTCTTCCCAAAAATTTTCAGGTTCTCGAATAGACTTTCTATATACTTGATAATATTCTTCTAAATGTTTTATGTGATAATTACTCATTTAATCTGTTTTTTTAATGTGTTGCTTTACCAGCACCACTTGGAATTCTAATATTGACTACTATTTCTTGTATTTCTTTTGGGGGAGCTGGAGTGAATTTTGAAATTACGATAGATATGATAAAATTAAGGATCATAGCGACGGTCCCAAATCCTTCTGGCGATATTCCAAACCACCAATCTTCTTTTGTACCTCCACCAAACCAATCAAATTTAAACTTCAACATGTAAAATAGCATCACCAAAATACCGACGATCATTCCTGTAACGGCTCCCTCTCTATTCATTTTTTTGGTAAAAATCCCTAAAATAATTGCTGGGAAAAAAGATGCAGCTGCCAAACCAAATGCCAAAGCAACTGTGGCGGCAACAAAATCTGGTGGGTTGATTCCAAAATAACCTGCCACACAAACTGCTACAAATGCAGACAAACGTGCAGCTATTAACTCTCCTTTTTCAGAGATGTTAGGTTGGATTATTTTTTTAATTAGATCGTGAGATACTGATGCAGATATCACCAACAACAATCCTGCTGCTGTAGACAACGCTGCTGCTAGTGCTCCTGCTGCTACTAAAGCGATTACCCAGTTTGGTAATTGAGCAATTTCAGGGTTTGCCAATACCATAATATCTTTATCTATTGTCAACTCATTTATGGAGACATCTTTTACATATTGTATCTTTCCATCGGCATTTTTATCATTAAAGGAGAGCAAACCTGTTTCTTCCCAAGTAGTAAACCAATCGGGCATATTTTTATAATCTTGATTGTTTACTGTTTCTATCATATTGGTTCTTGCAAAAACGGCAATTGCAGGTGCAGTTGTATATAAAATCATAATAAATAATAACGCCCAACCCGCAGATTTACGAGCATCAGAAACTTTTTTTACTGTAAAAAAACGAACAATTACGTGGGGTAATCCTGCTGTACCTACCATTAAAGCAGCGGTTATAAAAAACACGTCTAGGGTAGATTTACTCCCAGAGGTATATGCTGCAAACCCTAATTCTCTGTGTAATCCGTCTAATTTATCTAATAAATAAACTCCGTTTTCATCTAAACCTCCAAAACCTATTTGTGGAATTGGATTTCCTGTCATTTGGATGGAAATAAAAATTGCAGGAACCATAAAGGCAAAAATAAGAACGCAATACTGAGCTACTTGAGTATATGTAATTCCTTTCATCCCTCCTAAAACAGCATAAAATAGAACGATAATCATTCCTATGATCACACCGGTGTTAATATCAACTTCTAAAAAACGAGAAAACACCAAGCCTACACCTCTCATTTGTCCTGCAACGTAAGTAAATGAAACTAAGAGTGCACAAAAAACAGCAACAGTTCTGGCAACGTTAGAATAATACCGATCACCAATAAAATCAGGGACTGTAAATTTTCCAAATTTTCTTAAGTATGGAGCCAATAATAACGCTAATAAAACGTAGCCTCCTGTCCAACCCATCAAATAAACAGATCCGTCGTAACCGCTAAAAGAAATTAATCCAGCCATGGAAATAAATGACGCAGCAGACATCCAATCTGCAGCAGTTGCCAATCCGTTGGCAAGTGGGGAAACACCACCGCCAGCAACATAAAATTCCTTGGTTGATCCTGCTCTAGACCAAATTGCTATACCAATGTATAGGGTAAAAGTGATTCCTACGAATAACCAGGTCAATGTTTGTAATTCCATAATTAACTGTCTAGATTGTATTTTTTATCCAATTTATTCATCAACCTTATGTACACAAAAATTAAAATAGTAAAGACATAGATTGATCCTTGTTGAGCAAACCAAAAACCAAGTTTAAATCCACCTATTCTAATGGTGTTTAACTCATCTACAAAAAGAATTCCACAACCAAAAGAAACAATAAACCATATCGACAATAATATTGCCAGGTATTTTAGGTTGGTTTTCCAGTATTTTTTTTGATGATTTTTTTCCATTTTTAACTTGATTTTATTTAGATAGAATATGAGTTTTTTAAGGGATCAACTTTGGTAAATATATTTTTGTAACGATCTTTTCTAATATAACATTGTTCTTGTCTAAGTTTATAATATGGTTGTTCTAATTTTATTCCAAACTTTAATTAATAAAATTCCAGAAATAAGTGCCGTTATTGTCAAAGAGATTGCATAATTATAATCACCATAAATCCAATACCCTGTTGCAAACATGCAACTGTATATTAATAGACACCCTAATAGCATGGCGATCATTCCAGAGGGCACACTCCAACCTGAATCTGTATTTATTATTTGAATTCCTTCTTTGTTTGCCTCTTTAACGACCTTGGACCATCCAGGGCCTCCAGGTTGTATTTTTTTATAAAAATTTTGTAAAACTTCTGTGCTTTCTGGTTGTGTTATATAGGTTGCTACTAACCATATAAAAGTGGTTATGACAACTACGAATGGATATTCATAATAGTCTTCAAATACCCCACTCTCTGGAGCAAAAAAATAATCTCCAACGGATGTTAATTTTAATATAATTGAAATGATACCAGAAGCGAACATTGCTGTTATTTCACTCCAAGCATTGATACGCCACCAGAACCAACGTAGAATAAAAATCAACCCAGTACCTGCTCCAAACACCAACAAGACTTCAAACAATTGCAATGCATTTTGGAGTAATAAAGCTAATAGGGCACTAAAAACCATTAAAATAACGGTAGAGATTCTTCCAACAGTTACAAGTCTTTTTTCAGAAGCTTTTGGATTAATTTGCTGTTTGTAAAAATCATATACGATATAAGATGAACCCCAATTGAGTTGTGTCGAGATTGTACTCATATAGGCAGCTATTAACGAAGCGAGCACCAATCCAAGTAATCCGCTTGGTAATTTAGTAAGCATCGCAGAATAGGCCAAATCATGTCCTAGTTTATCGTTTGTAATAGTAGGAAAAGCTTCTTGAATACTTGCCAAATCTGGAAATATAACCAATGATGCCAATGCAACGATGATCCAAGGCCAGGGTCTTAATGCATAATGCATAATGTTAAAGAAAAAGGTAGCTCCAATCGCATGATTTTCATCTTTAGCAGCTAACATTCGTTGAGCGATATAGCCACCACCACCAGGTTCTGCTCCAGGATACCAAGAACTCCACCATTGAACCGCTAAGGGAATTACGAATAAGGTGATGAGAGCTTGTTTGTCATTGAAATCGGGTAATATGGAAAGTTTATTTATTACCTGTTCGTCTGCCATTAAAGCTTCTAAACCTCCTACTTCCGGAATATTTACTAAATAATAAGCTGCTCCAATGGCACCTCCCATCGCGACAAAAAACAAAATAAAATCAGTATAGACAACTCCTTTAAATCCGCCCATTGCACTAAAAATAACCGTGATCAATCCTGCACCAATTACAGTTTGCCAGGGTTCTAAACCTAACATAATACCCCCAATTTTTATGGCAGCTAATGTTACTGCAGACATGGTAATAACATTAAAAATAACCCCTAAATAAATGGCTCTAAATTTTCTTAAAAAAGTTGCTGGAGCACCCCCATATCGAAATTCATAAAATTCAATATCAGTGTTTACATTTGACTTTCTCCATAATTTTGCATAAACAAAAACAGTTAATAAACCTGTTATTAAAAAAGCCCACCACACCCAATTACCTGAAACACCATTTGTTCTTACAATATCTGTAACTAAATTAGGGGTGTCTGTAGAAAAAGTTGTGGCGACCATAGAGACTCCTAATAACCACCAAGGCATCGTTTTTCCAGAAAGAAAAAATTCAGAAGAATTTTTACCCGATCTTTTTGAAACATAAACTCCTATTGAAAGCGTAACTGTGAAGAATAAAACAATTATTGCATAGTCAAGTGTGCTCAATGATATCATAGTAAAAAGTTGTTTTTTTAGACAATTACGTTAATGTACGTAACTCATACCACGAAATATACAAAAAACATAACAATAGAAGCAGAATGCAAATATGAACCTCAGAAACAATCTTTTCCTTGTTTTATTTATGGTTATTACCTTATTAAAAATTAGTCTCAGAGTCAAAAAAATGAGGCCCATCACAAAAAAAAAGTAGATCGTTTTAAAGACCTACTTTTTATGGGTGATAAAAATTTAACTTAATTTTTCTTTTTCAATATGCAAAATTCCCAATCCTATATTGTTTACGGATAATTATTTATTCGATAGTTATTTTTTTATTATGTTTTTTTGTGGATGTTATTAATTGAACAATATAAATACCACTGGTAATATTTAAAGGTAATGCGATGTCATTTAATCCATTTCCATTAAAATGAGTATCTAGAATTTTTTTCCCTAAAATATTATAAACTCTCACGATAGCTTGTTCATTTTGAATACCTACAACGCGCAAATTATTTATAGACGTTGAGTAAACACTTATATTGTCGTTAATAATGGGAGTTTTTATTAAATCTAAAACTTGACCTGTTGTATATAAATAAAAACGCCCAATACCACTTAAATCCGATGAAAGCGTTGTTGTAAAAGTTGATTCTTCATTTAATTCGGTAAATATATCCGTTTCTTTATCTTCCAAATACACATTAATTCCAGAGGGCAAGTTTGTAATTGTAGTAGATATCGTAATATTAGTACCAGCTGTTGCGTTGATTCCAATAGGAATGATCATTTTTTCATAACTATTTTGGGGCAATGACTGCACACCATAATCGTCTCCTAAATTATCATCTAATAAATGGGTATATATGCCAAAATAATTTGCTCCGTTATAAAACGCCTTACTATCATAACCTGGATCATAGCCTTTTGAAGCACCATCAGTGTAAAAAATTCTTGTTCTTTTATAATTTCCGGTAGCATTATCTGTAACTCTCAAATGAATACTTTTCTTGATACTATTTTTAGATTTATAATGGGATTTTCTCTCATGCGTGATTAAATTTTTTGGAAATGTAAATTTTTCGCCGTCCTTGATTCGTACAAAAAAACCTTCACTAGGACCAATGATTTTTGAAGCTGTATTATAGTTTATTTCAGTGAAAGTCCATTCGCTAGTATCAAAGAAGTACAAGGTTTTATATTCCATTGTCTCATCATTATGTTTCATTAAGCTACTTGATTCATCATTGGTGTCAATATAAGAGATATATGGATTTCCTATAAATTGTAATCTATTTTGGCTTCCATCAACCACATTATTTTGGGCATTAAATTCTACACTTGTATTTGGAATACTCCCCTCAAAAGAAATATCGTAAAAAGTGGAGGGGTCATCATTTTGGGTTATACTTCGTAATTTAATAAAATATGCTTCTCCTACAGGGAAATTTCCCCAATCATTGGAATCACGTTGATAAAATCCCCAATCATTTGTATCATTATTATAACGTTGAATACCCCTGTTATTTGAACTCAAGTTCTCGCCAGAATCTAGATGTGTTCTTTCTGCAAATTCTTTAATATTCTGGCCTTCTACAGGTGAAGTAAAAGTTTGCCAATTCGAATTATTGAGTGTTTTAACGTATTTTATAGTTCCTGAATTACTTTCTCCTGCTACTTTTAGAGTGGAATTTTTTATGATAAAAGAACCTTCAGAGTCAACTATTATGTTATTTCCCACAGTTATTCTAGCTCCCGTTGAAGCAGATATCAGACCTCCAGAATTAATGTAGAGGTCTTGTGAATTTATATTCATACCTAACAATAATCCTAAATAAAATAATATAAGATGACTCTTTTTCATGCAATTTTTTCTTTAAAACTAGAAAAAATGCATGATATTAGGGTTTTTTATCTCTTATATTTGATTAACCTTACAAAAAAGACAGTCAACGAAGAGTATTGCTTTTAATTTTTGGCAAATTTGTTGGAAGGCATGAGTTTTAATTCACTCAAAACATTTACAGCTTCGTCTATATATAGGTCTTTGGATAAGTTTTTATGCCAACTTAGTCTTTTTTCAGCTAAAACTGTATCTTTTTTTAAAATGGAGAGTTCATATTTTGGGGAGGTAAAACTTAAGTCAGACTTATAGTTAAAAACAGTCTTAAATTTATCAGCATCTTGCTCTTGCTGGAGATTTTCTTTTGTGAAAGTCTTGTAGTTAAGGGAAAAAGAAGTATTATCTTGGTTCTTTTTTAACCATTTTGCATATTCGTTGATCAATTTAAATTTGGAATCTGACGCAATTCTCCGTTTGCTGTTGTCAATTACTTCTGAAAAATTTTCATAAGATTTTACAGGAATATAATCTGCTTGCTTGACTTTGTCCCAAATTAAAGCACCCTCCAGATCTCTCTCTCCAAATTTCATGTAGCTGTATCTATTTGGTATTGCAATATCTGAGTAAACCCCTTCAATTTGAGTTGAACCTCCATTAATTCTGTAAAATTTTTGAATCGTCATCTTTAAAGCGCCTAAATTTTTTCCATATTTAGTAAATTGATTAATTGGCAATACACTTTGAACAGTGCCTTTCCCGTAGGTTTGATTTCCTCCAATGATAACGGCTCTATTATAGTCTTGCATAGCTGCTGCAAAGATTTCTGACGCAGAAGCTGAAAATTCATTGACCAGTACAATAACGGCCCCATTCCATTGGATTTTTTCATCTGTATCATTCTTAATAATAGGTTTTTCACCTCTGTATTTTATTTGTACGATGGGGCCTTGTTTTATAAAAAGACCACTAATTTCTATGGCGGTTTTTAATGAGCCACCACCATTATTTCTCAGGTCTATAATTAAACCAGAGACGTTTTCTTTTTTTAATCGTTCAATTTCTTTTTCCATATCTTTCGCAGAATCTCTGTAGTTTTGTTCATCAAAATCTATGTAAAATTTTGGCAAATTGATAAGACCATATTTTTTTCCATTTTTTTCTATAATACTAGATTTCACAAAAGTTTCCTCTAATTCTACTACATCTCTTATAATAGAAATTACTTTAGTAGAGCCATCTAGATTTTTTTTGACAGTAAGTCTCACTTCCGTTCCTTTCTTTCCTTTGATAAATTTGATAGCATCGTCCAAACGCATCCCAACAATGTCTACAGCTTCCTTATTTCCTTGAGCGACTGCTAAAATAATATCACCAGCTTCTAATTCGCCTTGCTTCCATGCAGGCCCCCCAGAAACCAATTTAAAAACAAGAGTATTGATTCCTTTTTTCTGTAATCTAGCTCCAATACCTTCTAATTTACCTGACATGTCTTGATCAAAACGTTCTTTCATATTTGGCGCCATGTAGGTGGTATGTGGGTCAAATGCTCCAACAACACTGTTTAAAAATGTTGAAAACCAATCTTCATGTTCTAACTCTTCAATTCGAACATACAATTCATCCATACTTTTAAGAACTTCTGAACGCGCTTCTTTTTCTAGTTCTCTAAAATTCTTAATGGTGTATTTGTTGTTCTCTTTTTTCTTGGCAGTCTCTTTTTTTATTTTTTGTTCTACCCTTATTAAAACACTTAATTTTAGTTGCTTTCGCCAATAATCTTTCAATTGGGTTTCATTTTTAGCAAAAAATATATTGTCGTAATCTACATCAATGCTCTCTTTTTTCTTAAAATTAAAGGGGCTTGTTAACAAATCTCCATAATAGGATTTTGCATTTTTAATTTTTTTGGTAAATCGTTGATAAACTATCCTGTAAAAAGAAAGATCTTCTCTTAACAGTTGATTGTCAATGTCATATTTGTATTTCTCAAAATCTTTGAGATCTTTTTGGGTAAAATATCTTTTGTTTGGGTCTAAACCGTCAATAAATTCGTTAAATACATATTCAGAAAAATCATCATTCATTTCTTTAACCACAAAATGACTTCTTGTTAAAATGTTTCTAAGGATATATAATAATACTTTGTCTTTCTCGGGATCTGGTTTAAGATTTGATTTTGTAGCTTGAGAATGTATGCTGCTTGAGAGAATAAGTGATGCTATTAAGAATAGGGTAATTTTTAACTTCAAATTCATAAATTGTGTGTCGTAATTTTACTTAATCGTTCGTTCTCTAGAGCGTGCTAAATTAATGATTAAATATTTTAATAGGGTACTAACATGATTATTAACTACACAAGGTTACGTAAAAAAGATAAAAATTATTCTTTACGAAATGTTAAAAAGAAAATAGCTTAAAATCAATTACCTTTGTAATAAATCTCAAGTATGCAAGACAAACCATTAATTTTAGTCACAAATGATGATGGAATTACAGCTCCTGGATTAAGGGCTTTAATTAAAATAATGAACCAAATTGGTGAGGTGGTGGTGGTTGCTCCCAACAGCCCTCAGAGCGGTAAGGGACATGCGATTACAGTAGACAATGTATTGACATGTACTCCTATAACCATTGACAATGGTCCGCAATTAGAATATACATGTTCAGGAACTCCTGCTGATTGCGTAAAAATGGCAGTCAATGAAATTTTGAATAAAAAACCAGATTTATGTGTTTCTGGAATCAATCATGGTGCAAATTCTTCTATCAACGTAATTTATTCTGGAACGATGGGTGCGGCTATTGAAGCTGGAATTCAAGGAATTCCTGCAATTGGTTTTTCGTTACTTGATTTTAAATGGCATGCCAATTTTGGACCCTCAGAAGAATATGTAAAAAAGATCAGTTTGAATGTCTTACAAAATGGAATCCCTAAGGATATTGTTTTGAATGTAAATATTCCTAACTTAAAGACTGAAGAACTTAAAGGAGTAAAAATTTGTAGACAGGCAAATGGTCGTTGGAAAGAAGATTTTGACAAGCGTAAAAGTCCTTTTGGTAAGGAGTACTATTGGCTTTCTGGAGAGTTTGCATTGGATGACAAAGGGCAAGACACAGATATATATGCTCTAGAAAATGGATATGTTTCTGTGGTTCCAGTTCAATTTGATATGACAGCTCACCACATGATTCAAAAATTAAATTCATGGGGTCTGTAAAAAAGGATATTTTAATAGGTTTTTTAGGGTCTTTGATAGCAACAGTTGCAGGAGGATTCGTTTATTTAGAATATGTTTCAAGAGGTGATCTTTACGAAACAATTGATCTAATTCACGAAGGGAAATTATACGGAAAGGTATTGTCTATCGCTGCAATACCAAATTTATTTGTATTTTTTATTTACATCAAAAAACAACAAGATCGTAAAGCGAAAGGAGTATTGCTAGGAACCATTTTAATAGCATTAACAACTTTATTTTTCAAATTTCTATAAGACAACTATGAAATACTACATTATTGCAGGTGAAGCTTCGGGAGATTTACACGGTTCTAATTTAATGAAGGCACTGTATAAAGAAAATGCCAACGCAATCATTCGTTTTTGGGGTGGAAATTTAATGCAAGAGGTTGGTGGAACACTTGTAAGCCATTACAAGGAAAGAGCTTTTATGGGTTTTTTTGAGGTCTTTATGAATCTTTTTAAAGTAATGGGTTTTATCAAATTGGCTAAAAAAGACATTGCACAGTTTCAGCCAGATGTCATTATTTTTATAGACAATTCTGGGTTTAATCTACGGGTTGCAAAATGGGCAAAAAAACAAGGTTTTATAACCAATTATTACATTTCTCCTCAAGTTTGGGCAAGCAGAGCCGCTAGAGTTAAAGATATTAAAAGAGATATTGATTCGATGTTTGTCATTCTTCCTTTTGAAAAAGAGTTTTATAAAAAATACAATCATAGTGTAACCTTTGTTGGTCATCCCTTAATTGATGCAATTGAGAGAAGAGAGAAAGTAGATGAGTACGTTTTTAGGAGAAAACATGCGTTAACAGACCAGCCCATTATAGCTTTATTACCAGGGAGTAGAAAACAAGAGATAACGAAAATGCTTTCGGTTATGTTATCGATCATTGAAGACTTTTCTGAATATCAGTTTGTAGTTGCAGGTGCACCCAGTCAAGATATAAGTTTTTACCAGTCGATAATTGGAAATAGAGATGTTCTGTTCATCAACAACAAAACCTATGATTTATTGAGTATTTCAACTGCAGCTCTGGTGGCCTCTGGGACAGCAACTCTGGAAACAGCCCTATTTAAAGTGCCCCAAGTTGTTTGTTATAAAGGGGGGCGTATTTCTTATCAAATTGCAAAAAGAATCATTACGTTAAAATTTATTTCTTTGGTGAATTTAATCATGGATAAAGAAGTAGTAAAAGAGTTGATTCAAAATGATTTTAATAAAAAGAATTTAAAAATAGAATTGACTAAAATTTTAAATACAACACATCGCGAAAAATTGTTTTCTGCATATCTTGACCTTGAAAAAAAGCTAGGAGGAAAAGGAGCCTCTGAAAAAGTAGCAAAACAAATTATAGCCAATTTGAAATAAGAGTCTATTGAAATGAAGCGTTGACTTTTTAAAAATCTCTCCTTCAAAGTTAGGCCATTTACCATAGAGTAAGAACCCTATGTAGAGGAATCGTTTTTCTCTATTCTCATATTTCTCAAAGTCATTTTTTTAAATAAGAGTCTTTCCACTAGCAATTAAATTTTTTCACTAACTTTAGCTTGCTATGAACAGGTTACTCAATTATTTGCCCTTGCATTTTGTTGTGCTAATGATTTTTGGAATATGTTTCCAATTCTTTACTCAGTTTTGGGGATTCAATTTTACTGAAACCCTCGAAGATTGTTGCCGATGGTTCTAATTATAAAAGTGAAATACTTCAATGGGAAAATAGTTGTTTAGCAGAGCAGATTCCTTTTCATTATACAGGACAAAAAGGCGCTTTTGTACTCAAGGAGTAGTGTTATAAATTACTTTTAAAGGTTTTATTAAATTCACTCCAATTGGTTGTTTTGTAGAGGCTTTCAGAAAAATAGACCAATATTTTTTCCATAATTTTTGAGTCTAGATACCCTGGGATTCTGTCCAATAGTTCTACGTTTCCAGATAAGAAAATAGTGGTAGGATATGATAATTTTCCATTAAGTAAAGCTGCAGAAAGTTCGTGATATCCCCTGCGTCCTTCTTTATGAAATTTAAATGTATGGTCGTTAAAAGTAATGTTCTTTTTTTCTTCGCCATTCAATTTTATAGCATAAAAATTTTCATTGATATATCTTGAAATTATTTTGTTAGAATAGGTGTACATGTCCATTTTTTTACAATAGCCACACCAATCTGTATAGATGTCAATTAAAATAGGTTTTGGATTCTTTTTATTGAGTGCAATTGCTTCTTCAAAAGACAACCATTTAACCTCTTGTGTATGGAGTTGGCATGTTACAAAAAATAAAAAAAAGGAGACAACTATTTTTTTCATGATTTTAGGTCCTAATGATGCTGTAAATTTACATAAAAAAAGAAAGCATCAATAATTGATGCCTTCTTAATATTTTTAATTTTTGAAATTCGATTAACGGACTCCATGCATTAATTTTTTTATGACAGGATGTAACAAAGCAGAGATGACACCCAAGCCTACAGCTACTGCAGTTAACAACCAGAAGAAATAGCTTAATCCTTGAGATTGTGCAATTCCTTCAGATGCTTCACCAAATACACCCGCTAACTTCATTCCAATAGCAACAGCCAAGTACCAAATACCAAACATCATGGCAATCATTCTACCGGGTACCAACTTACTAACATAGGAAAGAGCTACTGGTGAAATACACAATTCTCCCATGGTATGGAAGAAATATACTAAAATCAACCACAACATACTTACAGAAGCTTCTTTTGCTCCCGGAGCTATGGAGGAAGCTCCTATAGCCACACATGCCATTCCCAAACCTAGTAGTATCATTCCAATGGCGTATTTCATATTGGCATTTGGATTGTATTTACTCTCCCACCATTTTGAAAATAAGGGTGCAAAAGCAATAATAAATAAGGAGTTAAGAACACCAAACCAAGAGGCTGGTACTTCCGCAATTTCTTTTCCAAATTCAATCGATAACATCCAAATAGCGATTCCCCAAATAATGAGAAAACTAATTGCTAAAAATATATTTGACAAGGCATATTTAGAAAAAGTTTTTTTAAATAATAACCACAATACCCATGTGATAATTCCCAATGGAACAAGAGTCATCATAGAATTTACGATCTTAAAAATAAAAGCTGCGTTGCCCTCAAGGACTCTTTGCGTATAATCTCTAGCAAAAATGGTTAATGAACTTGGTGCTTGTTCAAAAATAGCCCAAAAGAAAATCGTAATGAAGGCAAAGAATATGACAGCAATCATTCGGTCGCGAGTGATTTTATCATATTTAGGAATTCTAATAAATAATAGCAATAAGAATATTCCTAGGGCAGAAAGAATAGCAACATTAGAGCCCTCCATTCCAAACAGACTAAAGTTAAATAAATTATAGGCGCCTTCAGATATTTTAGCAACAGGATCATTTAGAATCCATGAAAGGCCCAAAACTCCAGCGATTCCTATCAGTGTCAGTTGAATAGATGTAAATGGGTTTAATTTCGGTTCATCAGCACTTATTTCCACTGCCGCTGCATCAATTTTTAATGGTTTTTTACCGATGTCACCAAAGATATCTTGAGCAAACCAAAACTGAAGCAATCCAAATAACATAAAAATCCCTGCCAAACCAAAGCCCCATTGCCATCCCACTTGTTCTCCAAGGTATCCGCAAAGTAATATTCCTAAAAATGCTCCAGCATTTACCCCCATATAAAAAATAGTATATGCTCCATCTTTTTTTTCATCTTTCCCTTTGTACATCTCAGAGATGATAGAAGTCATGTTTGGTTTAAAAAAACCGCTTCCAAAAACCAATAAGGTCAGACCTGTATATATGAAGAAAGGTGTTTCAATGGCCATGGCACCATGACCCAATGTCATTAGCAAAGCACCTATGGCTACCGCATAGCGATATCCAATTTTTTTGTCAGCAAAATATCCCCCTAGCAAAGTAGACAGATATACCAATGAAGTATAGGTTCCAAATATTGCATAGGCGTGTTCTCGAGGCCATCCCCATCCACCATCTAGTAGAGAAGCAGTAAAAAACATGACAAGCAATGCTCGCATTCCGTAATAAGAAAATCGCTCCCACATTTCGGTAAAAAATAGTACAAAAAGCCCTGCGGGATGTCCTAAAACTTTGTCTTTAAACATGTTATCAATATCTGTAGTCATAATTTTATCGGTTTTAATAGAATTAATTATATATTTTAATTGTTGAGTTCCTTATCAACGCCATTCATAAGTTTTTTGATCATTGGTGATAAAATTAATAATACAATTCCAAAGCCAATTCCTGTGTAAAACAGATATTCAAAGAGCATTAAATAGCTCTGTTTTGCAATATTTAAGTCCATTGCAGTCCCATTAGAAGTGTCTACAGAGGCAATATTTGCCAACAAAGAAGCAATGAATTCTGAACTTGCAGTAGCTAAAAACCAAACACCCATCATAAACCCTACAATTTTTGGTGGAGATAATTTGGTCACCGCAGAGAGTCCAACTGGAGACAAACAAAGTTCTCCACAGGTATGTAAGAAATAAGTAATGACTAACCAATACATTGCTACTTTACCCAGATCAGATGCATTAATTCCCATCACCAAAGATCCGAAACCAAGTCCCACTAAAATAAGAGCTAACGAAAATTTTACAGCAGTATTTGGATTGTATTTTCCTAGTTTTACCCAAAGCCATGCAAATACAGGAGCTAACAAAATAATAAACAGAGCGTTTAAACTTAAAAAAGTTCCTGCAGCAATTTCTCCTCGATCCAATACTCTATCTGCAAAGAGATTTAAGGAAGTATACGCTTGTTCAAAAAGTGCCCAAAAAATTACTGTAAATATAATTAAGATAGTCAGTGCAGTGAGTTGTTGCCTTGCAACTTTGTCTAGCTGAGTAATGGCGTAATACAGGATATAGACAAATGAAATTGCACCTGCAATGATTAATGAGTTTGAAACAGCTTCGTGTCGTTGAACCATTTGCCAAAAGACCACTGTAGATAGGATACTCGCTAGATATATAAGCCATTCATTTTTAAAGCCAAAGGTAGTTTTTTCTAGGAATTCAGGGGCACTAGATTCTCCTTTGCCCATGAGTAGTTTTTTACCCGATATAAAAGTAATGAGACCCAAAAGCATTCCAACTCCTGCAGCACCAAAACCATAACTCCATCCATATACTTCACCAAGCCAAACACAAATGATTGTCGCTAAAAAGGATCCTAAATTGATTCCCATGTAAAAAATGGTGAATCCAGAATCTCTCCTTTTATCCCCCGAAGCATACAATTCTCCTACTAGAGATGAAATATTTGCTTTTAAAAAGCCGACACCTAAAATGATGAGTGCTAATGAGAAGTAAAATACTTGAAGTGCAATATTGTCTCTTATAATTTCTCCAGTTACAGATTGTGTTGCCGCATTTCCTTCATAAGCCATTCCTAAATGGCCAAGTACCAGCATAATCCCACCAAAAACAATTGCTTTTCTAAATCCTAAATATTTGTCTGCAATAAACCCCCCAATTACAGGAACAGCATATACTAGTGCAGCATAACTTCCAATTAGTAAGTTTCCATTTACGTCTGAAAATAAATGGTATTTTGTAAGATAAAAAATCAATAATGCTTTCATTCCGTAAAATGAAAAACGCTCCCACATTTCTGTAAAAAACAATATAAATAGTGCTTTTGGATGTCCAAAAAATGTTTTTTCACTCGCTGATATGTCTGTTGTCATCTATTTGTATTTTTTATAATTGATTTCAGGATTGGTTAGACTATAAAATAATGAAACATGATTTTTTTTTGAATAATGTAACATCTTAAAAGACTCAGGAAACGTCACAAAAACAAACAAAGGGTTCAATATTTATATGGTTTTAATAAAACTCTGCCAAGTTTACGTAAAAATGAGCAAAAAATATCTTAAAAAAGCAGAAATCTTTAATAAGCTTTACTGTTCTTTTAGATTCACTTATCTTTGTACTAGATAGATTTATACCCAATTAAATGCGCAAAATTATTTCAGGATTTTCTAAATTAAGTAAGAAAGAAAAAATAAATTGGTTAATTGAAAACTATTTTCACAATCAAACTGAAACCTTAAAAATTATCACTCAATATTGGAATACTGATGCTGCTTTACAGCAACTTCATGACGATTTTACAGAGAATACAATCTCAAATTTTTACCTGCCCTTTGGGATTGCTCCTAATTTTATAATTAATAATAAAGATTATGTCGTTCCAATGGTTATCGAAGAAAGTTCTGTAGTGGCTGCAGCTTCTTTAGTAGCAAAGTTTTGGAGTACAAGAGGAGGATTCAAAACAACGGTCATTGGTACCACAAAAATTGGACATGTTCATTTTATGTATGCCGGAGATCAATTGACGCTTAAAGATTACTATAACAAAAATAAAGTTGAATTATTCCAAGCAACTGCTTCCATCACAAAAAATATGGAAAAACGGGGCGGAGGTATTCTAGCAATTGAATTGGTTGATAAAACGGACGTATTATCCAATTATTACCAACTGGAGGTTACTTTTGAAACGAAAGATTCAATGGGCGCAAATTTTATCAATTCTTGTTTGGAAGCCATTGCAAAAAAGTTTGAAAAAGAGGATATAGAAATCGTTATGAGTATCCTATCCAACTATGTTCCAGAATGTCTAGTAAGAGCAGAAGTGAGTTGTAAAGTTGAGGAACTGGGTGGCCAAAACCCTCAGAAATTTGCAGAAAAGTTTTGTCAAGCTGTACAAATAGCTTCTGTAGAACCCTACAGAGCTGTTACGCACAATAAGGGAATTATGAACGGAATAGATGCCGTTGTTTTAGCAACGGGTAATGATTTTAGGGCGGTAGAAGCAGGGGCACATGCCTATGCATCAAGATCTGGACAATATAGGAGTTTGTCTCATTGTGAAATAAAAGACGGAATTTTTAGATTTTGGATTGAGTTACCCTTAGCTTTAGGAACTGTTGGCGGGTTAACTGCACTTCACCCAATGGCGAAGTTATCTTTAGAAATGTTGCAAAAACCCTCTGCAACATCTTTGATGCAAATCATGGCAGCGGCAGGACTGGCTCAAAATTTCGCAGCTTTAAGAGCGCTTACTACAAAAGGAATTCAACAAGGTCATATGAAAATGCACTTGCAGAACATCTTACATCAGTTTCAATTAAATGATCAAGAAAAACAGCTTGTTACGGCTTATTTTGAGAATAAAACAGTCACGCATTCTGCTGTTGTAGACAAAATCAACGCTTTGAGAAAATGAGGAACTTTTATTCAAACGGAAAGCTTCTATTAACAGGAGAATATTTGGTGTTAGAAGGTGCCAAGGCTTTGGCAGTTCCAACGAACTTTGGACAGGATCTAGTGGTTGAGACCCTTAAAGAGCCAGAACTTGTATGGGGAAGTTTTACTCATAATGGGAACTGTTGGTTTGAAGCTGTTTTTGATCTATCAAAATTTCGTTTGGTGAGCTGTACTTATACTTCCGATACTCAAGGCAATGCTGAGAGAATCGCAGAAACACTTTTAGAAATTTTAAAAGAGGCAAGAAGTTTAAATCCTGATTTTTTGAATTCGGATCATGGGTATAAGGTAAAAACAGCATTGAATTTTCCAAGAAATTGGGGCCTAGGAAGTTCCTCTACCTTAATAAATTCTATTGCTTCTTGGGCCAAAGTAGACCCCTTTAAATTGCTCTGGAATTCTTTTAAAGGAAGTGGTTATGATGTTGCTTGTGCTCACAATGATACCCCCATTTTTTATCAAATAAGCGATCAAAAACCCCTCATAAACCAAATCGATTTCAATCCAGTTTTTAAGGATCAATTATTTTTTATTTATTTAAATCAAAAACAAGATTCTAAAGAAGGGATTGCCTCTTTTAGAGAAAGAAAGGGTACTTTTGAGAACGAAATACAATTAATTTCGGAGATTTCTGAATCGTTTTTAACTGCGAAATCATTAAAAGATTTTGAAATTTTAATCATGGAACACGAGCGAATTATCAGCTCAATTATTCAACAGAAAACTGTAAAAGAAAGGTTGTTTCCAGATTATTTTGGAGCAATTAAAAGTTTGGGAGCTTGGGGGGGAGATTTTGTATTAGCAACTGGGAATTCTGCTACCCCTGACTATTTTAAAAATAAAGGATTTGAAACAATTCTTTCTTACTCAGAAATGGTTTTATGAATCAAGTAATCATTATTGGAGGCGGTGCAGCAGGATATTTTACAGCCATTAATGCGAAAGAAAAAAAACCTGAATTAGAGATTGTCATTTTAGAAAAAGGGAAAGAGGTTTTACAAAAAGTAAAAATTTCTGGAGGGGGAAGATGTAATGTAACCCATGCTTGTTTTGACCCAAAAGAATTGGTAGAGTTTTATCCAAGAGGAGGCAAAGAACTTTTGGGCCCTTTCCATCAATTTATGACTGGAGATACGTTTGTGTGGTTTGAAAACAGGGGAGTTCCTTTAAAGATTGAAGATGATAATCGAGTTTTTCCTCAAGCAAATACCAGTCAAGCAATCATAGATTGTTTTCAAAAAGAGATTGATACGTTAGGGATTAAAGTCCTCAAAAATCATGGAGTGAATTCGGTATCTCGAGAAGAAAACAAATGGATAGTCAAAACCAAAGAGCAAATTTTTGAAGCCGATAAATTAGTCATTGCAGCAGGAAGTTCAAAAAAAGTTTGGCAACTGTGTGAACGAATAGATCATACAATCATCGCGCCTGTACCTTCTTTATTTACTTTCAATATTAAAGACAAAAGACTCATCGATTTATTGGGGACTTCTGTTCCGAACGCCACTGTAAAAATTAGGAATACCAAACTTGAGGCTTCTGGACCGCTATTAATTACACACTGGGGAATGAGTGGGCCAGCAGTATTAAAACTATCTGCTTTTGGAGCTAGAATTCTAGCGGATAAAAACTATCAATATAATGTAGAGGTCAATTGGTTGTCTAGACCCACCACTAAAGTGTTGAATATTTTATTAAATTTAAAAAAGAAAGTACCACGTAAAACAGTCATCCTAAAGTCTCCATTTACAGAGATTTCCAAAAGATTGTGGGAACGTTTAGTGGTTGCCTCTGAGATACAATCAACTCAAAATTGGGCAGATTTAAACAGTAGACAATTAGAAAATCTAGCCAATCAATTGACCAAAGGAGTTTTTAATGCAAATGGAAGAACTACTTTTAAAGATGAATTTGTAACCGCTGGTGGAGTTGATCTAAAAGAGATTAATTTTAAACGCTTTGAAAGTAAAAAACATAAGAACTTGTTTTTTGTGGGAGAGGTTTTGAATATTGATGCCGTAACTGGCGGATTTAATTTTCAGAATGCTTGGACTGGAGGGGTTATCTGTGCAGGTGCCCTTTGTGATTAGAGTTCATTCAGATGATGATGGATTTAAGAAAAGAGATCGTAAAAAATAAAAAATAAAATGGCATTAACAGTATCTAATGAACTTGCGCTTGGTATCATTGCGCCAAATTTTACACTTCGAAATACACTAGATGATCAATTGCTTTCGCTCTCTGAGCTGAGAGGAGAAAAAGGAACTGTTATTCTGTTTATCTGTAATCATTGCCCATTTGTAATTCATGTAAATGATGAGTTGGTAAAAATGGCTTCTCAGTATCAGAAGAAAGGAGTCAATTTTATAGCAATTAGTTCTAATGATGTTGAAAAATATCCGCAAGATGCTCCACATCTTATGAAGGAACTAGCCGAGGATTTAAAATATCCTTTTCCATATTTGTATGATGAAGATCAAACAGTTGCCAAAAACTATGCTGCAGCCTGTACTCCAGATTTTTATGTTTTTGATGAAGTTTTACAATTGGTTTATCATGGGCAACTAGACGATTCAAGACCTCAAAATGGAAAGCCTGTTACAGGCAAAGATCTCAGAAATTCGATAGACAATCTTTTAGAAAATAAAGGGGTTTTAAAAAAGCAGCAACCTAGTATGGGATGCGGGATTAAATGGAAGTAATTTGTTTATTCAGAAGCAATTTCTCCGCGATGAGGTTTTAGAGCATCTCTGAAAATTTTCATCGTTTTTTCATCAACAGTTATAAAAGCAGAAACCAACATTGGGTTTTTTTCCTGAATGTTTATTTCGTAAAAAGGAAGCTTTTCAATGGAAGCAAATTCCTCCAAATGGATGGTGTGGTGTTTGGCAGTTTCTTTGGCGTCTTCACCTCTAAAGTCCCATAATAATTTTATTTTTTTACTCATGTTTTTGTGTTTAAGTCATTGATGAAAATAAATAGTTCTCCTGTTTCAAAATGAATCTCTGCGATGTTTTCTATAACCGTATTTCTTGTTCCAATTTTTTTTCCAAAAGTCAAGTCTTCCCTATTCAATGAGTATTTCAAGCCTTTTGTCTTGATTTTTGTTGCTTTTGGAAAAGGGATCAGAGAAATTATTTTCTCTTTACAATTTACAATTGTGTTTTTTTTCTTTGCTAAGAAATAGGAGCCATAGTTGTCAAAAAAAGTAAGGGCTAAGCTGTCTTTCCATTGGATGGCAGTATGTAAATTTCCTAAAAAATGGTCTTGCTCTTTTCCACTAGCACCATAGATGTGAACAGTTTTATAGCCTCTGTCAGATAAAATTTGAAGGACTTTATCAAAATCTGTGAGACTTTGGTTTGGTGTGTGAATTACTTCTATTTTTTTTGGAAGATTCTCTATGGAATCAAAATCTCCACTAATAAAATCGGGAATTATTTGCTTCTCATTCAAATAATGATAGGCGCCATCAGTTGCACAAATGACTTCATAGTCAGATAATTTAGGAAATTTTTTTGGAGGTTCTCCATTTAATAGTAGCAAGACATTTCCTTTGTTCATGGCCACAAAAATACATCTTTTAGTTTTAGTAAAATGATTGATTTCTTGTGATTAAGAGAAAGAAATTTGACAACCTTTCTAAAATTTAAATATTTGAACCTATTTTAGCAGGAGTCAAAATTAGTAGTAAGACCTAAATATTCTTGCAAATAGAGATCTTTAATAGGGGTAGAAAATGTCCTTCAAAACTTCCCTTCTATTTCTTTGAAATAGTTTTATCTTTGATTCAAATTTTTAGACGTTGAATACAGCACAATTTATACCAGAAACACTTTCAGAAAAAGTAGCAGATGTAGTTTTTACTTGGAAAACACCCAGTAATATTGCACTGGTAAAATATTGGGGAAAAAGCAATCCTCAAATTCCAAAAAATGCCTCTATCAGTTTTTCATTGAAGAATTGTCATACAATTACCACCATTGAATTTTCAAAAAAAGAAAAAACAGCAGAAGTAGATTTTGAGTTCTTCTTTGAAGGAAAACAAAAGGAAGAGTTTAGGCCAAAAATTATAGAATTTTTTACACGAGTTCAAGAATATTGTTCTTATATCTTCGAATATAAGATGATTATTAGTTCAAAAAATTCTTTTCCACATTCCAGTGGAATCGCATCATCGGCAAGTGGTTTAAGTGCCATTGCTATGTGTTTAATGAGTTTAGAACGAGAGTTAAACCCCAGTTTAACAAAAGAGTTTATTCATAAAAAAGCTTCTTTTTTGGCACGTTTAGGTTCTGGAAGCGCTAGTAGAAGTATCGAAGGTCCCTTGGTTGTCTGGGGAAAGCATCCAACGATTAACGGAAGTTCAGATTTATTTGGAATTCAGTTTCCTTACAAAGTACATCCCGTTTTTAAAAATTATCAAGATGCAATTTTATTGGTAGATAAAGGAGAAAAGCAAGTTTCAAGTACCCTTGGACATCATTTGATGCACGAGCATCCCTATGCTGAAAATCGCTTTCAACAAGCCAACGAAAATGTATCTAGAATGTCGGAAATTCTTCAAAATGGAGATCTCAAGGAATTTGTAAATTTAGTAGAAAGCGAAGCGTTAACCTTACATGCAATGATGTTGGCAAGTACTCCTTATTTTGTGCTGATGAAACCGAATACTTTGGAGATTATCAATCGCATTTGGGCATATAGAAAAGAGCATGATAGTAATCTCTGTTTTACATTAGATGCAGGAGCAAATGTTCATGTTTTATATCCGGAATCAGAAAAAGAATCTGTAAATCAATTTATTGAAAATCAACTATCTAGGTACTGTCAAAAAAATCATTATATTTGTGATAATGTGGGTTATGGAGCTGTTCAATTATAAGCTTCTAGCCAAAAAACAGGTCAAATGAATGTTCTTATAAAGAATTTAACTGTCATCGTTTTTCTTTTTACAATTATTACCTCTGCTCAAAAAAAAACATGGTTAGATGGTAATTTAAACGAAACTAATCAATTAAATTCAGTCTATTATAAAGTAGTTTCTGAGGATGCTAAAGAGGAACTGTATTTTTACAAAAACACCAATATTTTCAGAAAAATTATCCACTCAAACGAGATGTCAATTGCAATTTTTTCTGAATTCTACGAAACAGGAAGTTTAAAGATTGCTGGAAAATACGAGAAAGGACTTAAAGAAGGGATCTGGAAAAAATATTATGTAAATGGTAAGATAAAAGAACGAGGAAGATATAAAAATGGTAAAAAAGTAGGTATTTGGAAGACTTTTTACAAAATTTTTTAATCAGATTCTAGTCACGCAATAATTTCGTATTTTTGTAGTGTTATATTAAAGACAAATGAAAGGACCATTATTTTATGCTAAAATTCTTCTCTTCGGAGAATACGGAATCATAAAAGACTCTAAAGGGTTGGCGATTCCCTACAATGCATATAGAGGAGCTTTAAAATCTTCTCAAGACTTAATGGGTGCCTCTAAAAGATCCAATGAAAACTTACATCTTTTTTATGAGTATTTGATTTCTTTGGAAACACCGTTAGTCTCTTTCAATTTAAATGGTTTCAAGAAAGACCTTCTGAACGGTATGTATTTTGATTCTTCGATTCCACAAGGTTATGGTGTTGGAAGTTCTGGTGCTCTAGTGGCCTCAATTTATGATAAATACGCCGATGATAAAATTACTGTTTTAGAAAATTTGACTCGAGAAAAGTTGTTAAAATTGAAACAAATTTTTTCTTTAATGGAATCTTTTTTCCATGGTAAAAGCTCTGGTTTAGATCCGCTAAATAGTTACTTAAGTCTTCCGATTCTTATCAATTCTAATGAAAACATAGAACCTGCAGGAATTCCTTCTCAGAAAGAAGGGAAAGGGGCTGTCTTTTTGTTAGATTCTGAACAAATTGGAGAAACCGAACCCATGGTAAGTATCTTTATGAATAAAATGAAGAATGAAGGGTTCAGAAAAATGATTAGTGAAGATTTTTCAACAATAACCGATGCATGTATTGATGATTTTTTACATGGAAATGTAAAATCGTTGTTTGGGAATGTAAAATCGTTATCTAAGATTGTTTTAAAGAACTTTAAGCCAATGATTCCTGATGCTTTTCATAAGGTTTGGGAACAAGGAATACAAAGTAATGCCTATTACTTAAAACTTTGTGGTTCAGGGGGTGGTGGCTATATTTTAGGTTTTACAGAAGACTATAAAAAAACTCAAAAAATCCTGAAAGACCACAAATTAGAGTTGGTCTACAGGTTCTAATTGTATGTTTACCCCTAAACTCAATACTCCTATTGTCAAATTTTTTAGTTTTCTTTCTGTCATAAGAGGATACAATATTCTTGTTTTAATTGTAGCCCAGTATTTGGCAGCTATTTTTATATTTTCACCCTCAAAAACCCTTAGAAATACCCTTTTTGATCTCCATTTATTGTACATTATTTTGGCAACTATATGCGTGGTAGCATCTGGGTATTTAATCAATGATTTTTATGATGCGAAACTTGATAGAATCAATCGACCTTTAAAAGCAAGAATCGATAATTATGTGAGACAATCGACCAAATTAAAACTATATTTTATTTTAAATTTTATTGGGGTTGTTTTTGGATTCTTGATTTCAGCAAGGGCAGCCTTATTTTTTGCGATTTATATTTTTGCGATTTGGTGTTACTCTCACAAGCTAAAGAAATATCCTTTACTAGGGGTTCTTTCTGCGACCATGCTTACAATTCTTCCTTTTTTTGCTGTCTTTGTGTATTTTAAAAATTTTTCAAGTATCATTTTTATGCATGCTTCTTTTTTGTTTTTAGTAATTATGATTAGAGAGTTGCTAAAAGATTTACAAAGTATGAAAGGAGCTGTAATTCACAATTATGATACTTTTCCAATTGTTTACGGAGAAAAAAAAACCAAGTTGGTCTGTCTCTTTTTGTTAACCTTAACCGTGTTTCCAATTGTAATCCTATTCAGTTTCCCTGCGTTAAGTTACATGAGGTATTATTTTTATATTGCTTTCATTGTTTTCTTTTTTTTAGGTATTTATCTATGGAAATCATCCGAACTTAAGCACTATAGAATGATGCATAATGTTTTAAAAATATTACTTTTAATAGGGGTTTTTTCGATCATTTTTATAGATACTTCATTGCTAGTAGAAAAAGTGATTGATCGATTACATTAAGATTTTTATCGCTACTTTTGCAAAAAATTATTTTTTAAGTAATGAAATCAAACAGCAACTCGTCGAGAGGACGACAAGAAGGTAAAAAAAAGACTCCTTTACATCGAAAAAGTACTAAAAAGCAGTACAAAAAAATTAAAGAGACCCCAAAATCAGACGAATCGTCAGGAATTCGTTTAAACAAGTATATTGCAAATTCAGGAATCTGTTCTCGAAGAGAAGCGGATACCTATATTGAGCATGGAAGTGTAGAAATAAACGGGAAGCTCGTCACGGAGATGGGATATAAAGTGCAACCTGGGGATGTTGTTCGTTTTGACGGAACCTCCATAACTCCAGAACAAAAAAAGTATATTCTTTTAAATAAGCCTAAAAATTACATCACGACCATGGATGACGACCGAGGTCGGAAAACAGTCATGGAGTTGATTGCCAATGCATCCAAAGAAAGAATATATCCAGTTGGGAGACTGGACAGAAATACAACAGGATTGTTATTGTTCACCAATGATGGAGATTTAGCAAAAAAATTAACGCATCCGAAACACAATGTTCGCAAATTATATCATGCTTCTTTAGATAGAAAACTAGAATTAAAAGATTTGGATAAATTGCGTAGTGAAGTCATTATAGAGGGTAGAAAAGTTTTTATTGATGCCATATCCTATGTAAATGGTGAGCCAAAATCTGAAATAGGAATAGAAATCCACTCTGGTAGAAATAGAATTGTCCGTAAAATTTTTGAACATGTTGGGTATAAGGTAAACAAATTAGATAGGGTTGTTTTTGCAGAACTTACTAAGAAAAACTTGCCAAGAGGCCGCTGGAGGCCTTTAACCAATCTGGAAGTAACCAATCTTCAAATATTGAAATAAGATAAAAAAATCCAGCAATTTGCTGGATTTTTTTAAGTTTATTTCTTTATCAGTTTGAAGGAACCTATAATTTTATTAGACTCGTCATAGGTTCTCAATAGATATATATTCTTTGTTAACTCCGAAAGGTCTATTGATTGAGAAGTTGACTTCATGACCTCTCTTCCTCTTACATCAAAAACTTTGGCAGTAGAAAAATCAAATGATATGTGTATGAATGAGGATGTTGGGTTTGGAAATATCACAAACTCATTTGCTCTAATATCATCTGTGCTGAGGGAAGTCCCTGCATAACTTATTGAATTATTTTCAATCAAATAATAAGTAATATAAGGTTCCTCACCTATATTACCATTCGGATCTGTTATTTCTAATTTAAGTTCAATATATCCATCCTGTAGGGAAGACAAGTCTAAATTTGAAATATTGAACTCTTCCGATGAAATATCTCCTGTAAATGTTAATGGATCAGTCGAATTTATTTGTTTAACACCAGAGGTTCTTGATGCGTTTGAATTGTAGTTTTGTGCTGTAGCTGAATAGGTTCCTCCAACATCTTCACTTTCTACAACAACATCAATAAGGAAATCATCGAGGCTTGATGAGCCATCATTCTGGAGATTAGATCTCGTGTAATAGGCTTTAGGATATACAACATCTTTGGTGTAGGCTGTAGTTTTGGTAGTTACCAATTTATCTTCTGAGTCTGTAATTTGAACCGTCAAATTTACTTCTCCATCCAAGATTCCTTCAGTATTCATATTTTCAATGATAACCTCGTTTGCAGTAAGAGTTCCTTCGTTTCTGACGACAGCTCCACCCCCAAATCTAGAGTAAATGGTGGCTACATAATTTAATCCTTCGCATGGAGTACAGCTCATACTAACTTTAATAGAACCTACAGTCCCTGCATTAATGACCTTGTCTAAAATTTCAATTTCAAGGGGTGTGTCTAGAGTTATTTCAGAATCTATGGTATCAAAACGAACATATTCCACAAAATTATAGCTTTTTGTATTACCTACTTTATCTTGTATGATGATGTCTGAAATTCCCCAAACTCCCGCAGCAGAACCTTGTGGCAATACCAAATTAAATCTATAATTTTTCCAATTCGAATTCATGTCAGGATCCTCATTTGCAAGATCTAAATCAGGATGGTTCATGGTAGCATTCCCTGTTTGATAACCAAATTGTTTTCCTTGAGGGTCACGAAGAATTAGTGATACACTTCTAATTCCCGCTTCATGCCCTGGAAAATCTGACAAATCCCTGGCGTTAAAATTGATATCTACCCTTGTTTCACCGTTCGGAGCTTCAGGATTTGTGGGTTCTGCGGTTACTGTTATGTTATTTTCGTCTATTTCTGGTTTTACCATGTCTGGAAACTCTGTTTCTATGTAGATGGTTTTTCTCAGAGCTACAAAACTATCAATACCATTAGAAAAAGTATTATTAGGGTCCTCTGAAATTGTAACATTAGAGCCGTTACCTGCCTCATCTCCTATATACATTTGTACAAATCCGTATTCCCCTGAAGGAAAATAATCTTCGATAAAAAGATATCCTTCCATTTCTTTAACAAATTGACTTTGATCTTTTGCTATTGTTCCTAGCTCCTTAAAATATGTTTCTGATTGATCAGGGTTGGGGAAATCAATTCTCATATTAGCTGTTCCTACGCTGAGAGTCTCTTCCCATTTAGCAACCACCTTGATGGCTTGCCCTGGCGTACCATTTTCATCAAGAGTAGCATTAAATCCATAGCCAATATTAAAGTTACCTTCAATTTTCTCTGCCGAATACTCAATGAATTTAGGAGGAGTTGTATCTTCTAAAGGGCTTTCAATCCATAGTTTTGCTCCTACAGTAGAGGTGTTTTCATATCGTTGGTTTCTAACCTGATCATAAATAACAGCTGAACCAAGATTCCAGTATCCAGATTTAGAATGTTTACTTAATGTAGCAGAACCTACAAGAACTGAATCTATAGTACCATTTTGTGGGTGTAATCTTATATCAAAAATAGTTCCTATAGATGATGAAAACCTAGTATAAACTTCTACAGCACCGTCTACAGCAGGATTTTCAGAATCAAGAATTACTTTCATTGTCACTACTTTATCCTCCTCTGCAGCACCTGTAACATCCAAATCGAGTTCTATGATTTTACCTGGGAAGGTGTAATCTGGATATAAATTATACACGGTAAAAGTTAAGTCTTCTCTTATTTGAGCTACATATCGAGTTCCATGCATGATTCTATCTCGGATAAACTCGTATTTAGCCATGGAGACATTGATCAATCTATCTGGATTAGTCAAGTAAATGGCAATTGATTCCGCCATATCTTCATTTGGATTTTTTGCATGTGCATAGGCAGAAACAAATTCTGTAGTGTTGTATGTTGACCATCCCGATGCAGACGTTGGATCTTCAAACCAACCTCCAAGTTCTATCCAATCTTCTTTGGTTGTATCATCAAAAGTATATTCCCATAAAAAGTGTGCTTTTTCGTGTAAAATTAAACGTCTCGTGTCACTTAAATTTCCTCCTGCAAATGCTTTGCTCATAAATTCAATAGTTTCCATACCTGTCCAAGCGATGGCTGCTGCTTGTCTGTAGGCTGGAACTGGGTGATCTTGACCATCTATACGACGAACCAAATACTTTAACCCCTCTTGTTTATGAAACCCTTCAGGAAGTTCTTCAAACATGGCAAGAATTTCAAGTTTTTCTGAGTTGTAAAATTCTTGAAAGTTAGATTTAGTCTCATTCATTAGGGTTTCTAACTCGTCATCAGGATTCAAAAATCTAATCCCAAAACTTTCTTGAGCAAGATTATTCAATGCATTGGTATCCTGTGCAAAATTTGTGATAAAGTTTACCACAGCATGATATAAGCGTTTAGAGAAAAACTTTCCTCGAATCCCATCTAGTTTTACAATTTGTGGGTTGGCATAGGTAAAGGCACTCTGGCTAACTGTAGCATGTTTAATGTCGTCAATTTCCTCAATAGAAATATCCTCAAAAATTTCTTCATTGGACAAATAAAATACTCCCTTAACATTTTCACCAGTAGAATAATCAACCTTTGAACCTTCTCCATATGGGTTATCGGGTAAGTTAGAAAACATTTTGTACAACCTGTATGCATCTTCATTTGACCAAGGTTCAATATCATCAGAAAGTATTACTCCATATTCTGTTCGCAATTTAATAGAAGAAAAGTTTGTAGGAACGGAAACGGTGTTGTTGATTACTGTAATTTGAGTAGGTTCAGCAACATAAGATTGTGTGGAATGCCCTGCTGCAGATCCATCATCTCGCCAATTATAGGAAAAATCACCTTCGGTAGCCTCTGTTAAACCAAAAGTTATTTGCGTATCATTTGGGATCGATACTACTTGTTGTGAAGGGTAGGTATAACCCGTTGCGTCAAGTTTGACAGCCCAATTACCATCGCTAAGTGAAAACACAGCTGAAGTGGGTGAATCACTAGCGTGTATCCACTTTTTCAATAGGGATTCAGATGATTTTTGTACAATGACCCTTACAGAGTCATTTTCTTTTATTCCATTAACAATAACTTCAAATTGTGTTTGAGAAAAAATGGAAACAGATAGCAATAAAAAAAATAACTTAAGTAGCGTTTTCTTCATGATCATTGTTTTAAGTAAAAATTAATTTAACTGAAATTACGAAACATTTTAAAGCAATTGAAATTAATTTTTACTTTATGTTAAAGGTTGAAAAGGAATAATTTCTCTGTACTTTTTTCGTTTTATTTTCTCATAGAATTTTTATTTCATTTCAAAAATACTTTTTTAAATTGATAAAATTTGCCCATATTTAGCTCATTTTTTGTATATTGGAATATGTTATATTTACTCGCTAGTATTGTCCTTTTTTCAATAAATAATTTGTTATGGGCGCATTTTGCTCCAAAACAAAGTATCTATCTGACGATATTCAAACGTTCAAGCTTTACCAGTCTATTTATAGGAATTATTTTTGTAGGAGTTTTGTCATACGGCCATCAAGTTTTTCCCAAAAAAGAGCTTTTTAACTTATTTATGATAAGTTGTGTGGGCTTTGCAGGTTTGAGTTTTTTAGTTCTTGGTTTCAAGAAAGGGAGTATTTTACAATATGCAATTTATAGCCTTTTGTTCACCTTTGTTTTAGGCTTTGTTGCAGAATACCAGATACAGCGTGACTGGTACTGGAATCTTTTTTCTTTGTTATTTGTAAGTTTTGGCTATTTGTATTTCATCTTTAAACAGTTTAACCAACAGAAAATAACTTTTAGATCCAAACAGGCGCATGCATACTTTTTTTTAGCACACCTTTGTTTTGCATTTCTCCTCATAATTCAAATGGAATTTTTGAAAAGTACCTCTGAAGTAGTAATTGCTTTGATACAGGAATTGAGTATATTCATTTTAGCAGGACTTGTATTATTGATACAACCAAGAATGACTGAAGCTAAGAAAATTCCCATATGGCATTTTGCAGTATTTGCCATACCCCTTACTCCGGCAGTTTTGTTAGGTTTAGAAGGGTTAAAAAGCACCAATCCATTTCACTCGTTATTTATAGGTCTTTTAACTCCTGTTGTAACCTTGTTTTTGGGAGTGTTTTTCGGTAAAGAAACACTTAATTTAAAGTCACTTCCAGGGCTACTGATTATGATCCTTGGAATGTTAGTTTTTTATTTATAAGCATATGAAAGCAGCACAAAAACAACTTCGATTAGATATTGAAAGGAAAATTGGTTTTAAAATCATGTCTTCATCAGATGTCAAAGCATTTATTAATATCCTTGGAGAATATCAAATAGTCGATTTGAGTTTTAATACTTTAAGGCGCTTTTGGGCCCTATTACCTCAGACGAAAGCAAGTCAAAACACCTTAAATAAATTATCTGTTTTTTTGGGGTACCCATCTTTTTTTGGATATGTTAAAGAAAAAAATAAATTTGAACTTTGGCATACGGAAGTGAAAATTCAACGTCTCAAATATAAAGAGGACCTTAGTTCTTCAGATTTGAAGTTTGTTAATAAAATATGTCTAACCCAGGGGACAGTGCATTATTTTATTAGCCTTTTTGAGCATGCTGTTCAATATGAAAAATGGAACTATATTCAAACGCTTTTCAATTCAAAATATTTGAATTTATTTGGTAAAACAAAGGTTGAAGCTTTAGAGTACAATGTGAAGATCGCGGCTTTGATTTTTATGAAATTGAAATCCATTCCTCTCGCTGATTTTAAAAAAAATATTACAAAGTTGATTGAGATAAAAAATTTTAAAGAAAATATCATTTATATTTTCGTAGATCTCAATGATATAAACGGTAGATATGGCTATTTGATTGACATGATAGCAAAGAATCATATCGAAAAGGAGGAAGAGATTTTTATCAAACTACTTAAAGGCCAAGCTCATTTTTTGAATCATGGTATAACAAAAAAAATGAAGATCGACGAATCGATACTTTTAACCCTTCCAGAAACTCTAAGAGGTCGATATTTGGGTTTTCAAATTTTGCATGCTTCTCAAATCTCAGACCAAAATTCGGAACAATACTACTGGAGGTTATTTTTTGATTTAATAGCTGAAGACACCGATATTAGAAATTATTTACATGAATTTATTCATCATCTACTTTTAGCCAAACAATTTGAAAAAATGGATGATCTTATGAGTAAATATTTTGATGATATATTAGATTTATTTCACGTCCATCATTATCTAGATGTATTTCTTTACAATCTTATCGATGCAATGTCAAGCTACCGGTCTTCGAACGTCAAGAGAGCAAATATTATATTTAAAAATTTAGACACGGACAAGTTGATATTCGATTCCTATTGTGACTATTATTTAATATTTTACAACATTATAGGCTACCACTTGAGCAATACTCAGCAGGAAAAAAATAAATTCAAACAAGACTATTTAAAATTAATAAAGGGATCTGGCTTTATGTTATTTAGTGAAGATTATTTATCAAATTATTTTGAATCCTAGTATTTTTATTATTTAGTGATCTGTTTAAACTCATTAAAGAGTCACCATTGCATGTTGTTTTGATAATACTGAGTTGTATCAGTCATGATTGCATTTGTTTTGTTAACTCCAATCTAAATATAAATTATCTCTTCCAAGTGCCTCCATATGTATAGTTAGGGTTGTCTTTTTTAACCTTTATTAAACATTCTTTACACACAAACACCCATTCTTTTGGGTTTTTATATTGCACTCGGTACATCGAAGAAAAGTCTATTTTACATATGGCACAGTTTTTAATTCGTTGTTTCATTGGTTATTTTTTTGAGTTTTTATAAAAAATTTCCATACGCAGAATTATTAATAGAAACTATTTTGTATCTTTTATCAAAAGTTGATTTTGAAACCAATAAAAAATCACTCTTATTTTTTGTAAGTATTTTTAATTTTAGATTTATTTTTGAAATTATTAAATTTCTATTTCGTTCGTTTTGGATCTTACTCAAATGACTTTGACTCACGAGTTCTAATATCTCTGAAAGTTTAGTTTCTCTCTTGCTTATTATTTTGATAATTGATATTGATAGGTCGTCTAGTTCAATAAACTTACTTTTATAATGTATTTTATTTTTAATAAATCTGAGTTTATTCCTACCGCGATATTTAGTCAAAAAATATAAACATATAGAAGAAGTTACGCTTACAAATAATATGATTAAAATTATTTGCAGTGTATGATTTTCAGAATAAAATATATCTGTATCTTCAATGTCTCTAGTAATTTCACTTAATAAAGTTTTGGAAACTACCCCTTTATTATTTACATAATAGACATATCCCTTATAATACAGTGGGTTTACTTTATAGAAATCATAGAGTATTGGGGTTCTTTTGTACTTGGTAATGCTGTTGTTTAAAATATCTACTTTAAACAACTGTTTTGTTTCGTCTAAAATATATAAATCTCCCTCATTACTGAAAATTTCCGAATTTAGATTTAGATTACTTTCTTTATATTTTCCCAATAAAGACCATTCTTTATTATTAAAATTAAAAGACCATACTTCTTTATTTCGTCTATTTTTGATTCTAGAGCCATTTTCTATCAATGTATTTCCTCCAAAAAAAGAATAATAATTTCCCCATGAGATTCCAATGTGAGCATCTGCTGATCGTGGAATTTCAGACGTTTTTGAAATCGAATAAATCTGCCATTCTTTTGTCAATTCATCATAATATGTTATGAAATTAGACTGTGTCCAATACCCGTAACCCCCATGTTTAAAGAGGGTGTCATTTTTAATGAAATGAAAATTGCCAAGAAAAAACTTTTTAATGTGAGAGTTGTCATCTTTTTTTAAACTGTCTTTTGAATTTAATATAAAAATATCTCCCCCATTTTTATCTAAAAATAAAATCTTATTTTTTTTTACAATCGTATGAAGATTTAAAGTGCCGGATCCTAAGATTTTTTTTCTATTTAGAATATTTAATTTTTCAGAATCAATAAAAAATAACGACTTATTTGTCTGATAAATGATTTGTTTATTTATAGAATCTAATGAAATATTAATTGGGGTCTCATTAAAATAGTTTTCCTGTGAAAATGAGAATACTGGGATTAAAAAAAAGATTTTTAAAAACAATTTCATGAAGATAATATTTATTAATTTCTAATTGTGAGCTTCTTCATAAACATAAATATACAAGACATACAAATAACATCAAAATAATGTTTATATTTTTACATACTTATAAATTGTTTATTTGTAAATAACATTACACTATATCTCATGAGTAAATCATTTATTACACAAATAGCATCATTATTTTTCTCTTACTTCTTAAGTTCTCAAACTTTAATAATCAACTCAGGGAATACCATAGATGCTGAGGATTCAATTAACATCAGATTTCAGTTAGATTCTATTATTAAAAAAAACACCTTCCCTGAAGATGAATTAAGTTCTGAACCTATAACTGTACGTTTTGAAAAAGTTGAAACTTTGACATATATTCCTCAGGAGAATAATAATGAAAATCCCTATAGGTATCAGACGAAAGAATATAATTTTCAAGATAAAAGTATAGTATTGTCCAATCTAGAAGATACTTTTATATATTCTTTTGAATCCAATCAGAATTTTTTGGAATATTTTGATACACCGCCGGGTGAAAAAATTATTTCAATCATAATATCACTTGAATTTCCAAATCCTAACTTTTTCAATAATGATTTTTTTGATACAAATTCAGAACAATATGTGGGGGTCATTAACACAGCCTCTGAGTTTACAATTTTTTTTAAGGAGGGAATTAACGAAAATTTGTACTCAAATGTTTTCACCATATCAAACAATATAATCAATTCAAATATTAACACTCTTGTTTCTGAGTCTACTAATAATATTAATATTGTAGTGAGAGAAGATTGTGGATCTGAATCTGATAATTGTGATAGATGGTTGGCTAATGCAAAAAAAAATCTTTCGCATCCTATTATTTCAGATTTTACAGGTGATGGAGTAAATGATATAGTAGCTCGTGTTTATTCTCTTTATCTTGGGGATATAGACTGGCAGTTAACAGACGATGAAAAAGAACTCTATTTTTCAAGATGGGTACTATTTAAAGGGGAGGAATTTGGGAAAAATGAAGTTGAATATTCTTTTCATTCTAGTTATGACCAGATAAATGAAGCAATTATACCATATTCAAAAGATTTAGATGGTGATGGAGATCTAGATATTTACACGGTGCCAGATGTTTATCACGGATATGAGACTAACAAACCAGAGGATTGGTCTGGAAACGTTTTATTATATTTAAACGATGGGAATGGTAATTTCACTAGTTTTGATGAAGAAGTAAGTTTCCCTAGCAAAGGTGTTATTGGACAGCTAGATTCGGATTCAGATATAGAATCAATATCCTCCTCTTCATCAAAATACGATTCACGATATTTAAGGCTGGGAGAGGATTCTTCGGTAATTCAATTTTTTGATAAAATTGATGACATTTATACAATAACCTCCTCTCCAGAAATTTATATAGAACCCAAGGCTGGAAGTGAAATTTTCTCCAGAAAAGTAGTTGATTTAAAGTTATATGATTTTAACAATGATGGTTATAATGACGTTATTTTTTGGTTGAGTCAACAAGAGATGCAAGAGGGTAATTTTGATGATGAAGGTAATTTTGTGGGAGATATAAGTTCAACATCACTCCAAGAATTAGGGTTTACCTCGGATAACTACTTTGTTATTTTAAGAGGGTCAGATACTGGTTTTGATTTTTCAAATATCGATTTATCAAATGACATTCTATATAAATATTCTTCAAATTCTTATGAGGAACACTATTCGTTTGATATTTTAGAGCAAAGTAACGGAAAAGACGTCTTATTTTTCATGGATATATTTTCCGCAGGACAATATGAAGACTTTTATGATGATGCCTACCAAGGACCCATGTCGAAGTTATTTGCATTAGAGATTGATGGAGAAAACTTAACAGACATAACAAATTCATTTTTTCAAGATTATTCTAATATCAACTACCGGTTTTCTTCAAATGAACCTGAATTTATTGATTTTAATAATGATGGTCTACTCGACATTCATTTTTTTGGAGGTTGGGCAACAAAAGCTAATGAAACCAAATCTTTTTTCTTACTTAACAAATCTACTCACTTTGAAAATGTTGTTGTTTCTTATTCCAACTCAAATGAATACGTAGTTGGAGATTTTAATAATGACGGATATATTGATTTATATCAATCTGTTAGTAATGATCTGAAGTTTGCAACCGATATTCAAGTCATTCGTGAAAATGGAAAAAAAAGAGTGGATTATGATGATGCTTCTCCTGTAATTTTAAACCTTAATCTAGATACAACTATTCCAGAAATTACATTGTTGGGTGAATCAACCATAAATATTCAAGTAGGAAGTACCTATACAGAACCAGGTGCCACAGCTTTTGATAACTATGACGGAGATATAACCGATCGTATTGAAATTCTTAGTAATGTTGATACTGATATTATAGGAGAATATTCTGTTATTTATAATGTGAAAGATGCAAATGAAAATGCAGCAATTTCCAAAACTAGAATAGTGAACGTAGTATCTAGTTTAACGAATGAAAAGAACATAAAAGAGAAATTTAATATTTATCCTAATCCTACTTTAAGATTCTGGAAGATAACTTCTTCAGTTCTTCTTGAATCTGTTGAAATATTTGATTTAATTGGTCGAAAGGTTTACTCTAAAAATCCAATGAATGAACATTTTGAATTGGATACAAGTTTTTTACCAAGTGGTGTATATACTATGATTATCAATAAACAGAAGATATTAAGATTAGTCAAGAACTAATCATAATAAGTTTCACTAAACAGAAGGTTGTAAAGATTTTAATTTCCGCTTGTTATAGGAGGTTTTAGCCCCTTTAAAATTATCTTATATGGTTCTATCAGCCCCAAAAACTGATTGAAGAGTCCTTTTTGGATATTTTAAAACAACAGAGAGAGGGAAAACGAACTATTTTTGACATCTTGCGTATCCAATAAAAAAAGGTCTGCAATTTTGCAAACCTTTTTTTATTGAGTTATTTTGAGAACAAATTATTCACAATCAGGGACATCACCTGTAAACAAATCTGCTGTCCATGTAGCTCCAAAAATTGGTACTGGATATGAAATCTGAATTTGTGTCTCAGACAGAAAAGTGATTGTTTGATTAACTGACGATCCTGGTGGTGTTACAACAAGTTTATCTACGGTGTTTTCTACGATTGCAGCGCAATCCGAGCAACTACCAATTTTATTGAAACTATAATCATTACAAGTTCCATTAAGTTCTGTTCCATTTATTGTTAAACCATCACTAGAGAATGAATAGTAGTTTATTTCGTCTTGACAAAAAAAGCAATCATCAGGCTCTTCAATTTGTTTATAGGTATTTCCTTGAAGTTTTTCAAAAACTGTTTTTGGAACGACAGGTTCCTCTGGAACAGAATTATCCTCTGAGTCCGAGCTGGAACAAGCGGTTAAAAAGCAAAGCAAAATCAGGGTGGGAGCATAGAATATTTTTTCATATTTTTAAAAATTAAATTCATTTCAAACATAGTAAAGAATTTTTTTAATTGCAAAATAAAATTAATAATAATTGATTTATTTTTTATCCCTTATGAGCAACTTTGGAGCAACCCTAAAAAACAAAAAACCCCGTAAATCATTTATAAACAATGATTTATGGGGTCATTTTATGAAGTGGAATTGATCCTATTTTTGAGAGGTTATTTTTTTAACACCTTTTTATTTTTCAATTGATAATTTTAGTTTAATTTCATAATTCGTCTTAATAATTTATAAGAATGAAGAATTGTATAATATTTACTTTAATAATTTTAATGTCTTGTTCATCACCAGACGCTAAATTAGAGGATATAAAAGATAGTTCAGTAACCTTCACGCTAAGAGTAGAAGCCGGACCAGGAGGATCTGTTTCAACTGAAGGAGGTGTTTTTGAATCAGGTACAGAAATTACAATTGACGCTATCTCAAATCAAGATTATGAATTCGTAAATTGGTCAAACGGATCTACAGAATCTTCATTGGTATTTACCATTACAGAAGATACCTCCCTAACAGCAAACTTCAAATTAATCGGACTTAATTTTACTAGAAACAGTTTTGATATTGTTAATCCAAACGCTAGGAAAGTTGACCTAGTAACAACTCTAAATGGTAACCCAGGAATATTTGTATATCAAAAAAATGGGTTTAAATACTTGATAGTTCCTGGTGTCTCAGATGCACAACAAACAAATAGAGAAAGTTCTCCTAGAGGGAAGACTTTTGTATTCTATAAAGATGCTAAAGGATGGTCAGATTATAGCATAGAGAACGATCAAGCGAGTTCTTGGGTTGTTAGAAATTTTGATTATAACTCCGATTTCTTTGTTCTGGGAGATGCCAACGAAATTGGAAATGATTGGAGAAATTGGAAAGGTGATGTTATCAAAGGAACTCCATATAATGGAAAGATAGAGTGGGAAAGAGTAACGAATCCATCTCAAATGGGTTTTTTTCATGACGTATCTGTTGGAAATCTAAATTCTGATAATATACCAGATATACTTGGTGTAGGGTTTAAGTTTTTTTTAGGAAATCAAAATGGATATGATTTTGTAGGAGACGATACAAACTTTATCAATCCATTAATTGAGTATAATTTTAATAGACCTTTTGCTATTGAACTTTATGACTTTGATGGAGACGGGGTTGATGAAATTATATCATCAGACTATCGTGAAACTTATGGGGCCTCTGAGTCTAATAGAGTAACTATTCATAAATATAATTCAACAGAAACAACTTTTAAGCAAATTTTCACTTCTAACGCTCCTACTTCACTCCACAGTGAAGATATGGCGGCGACATCTATACAAGTTTTTGACTTTAATAAGGATGGTAAAAAAGACATCAGTATTGCAAGGGAGTCGAATAGTGGAGAATCTTTTGAAATATGGATAAATAATGGTGATTTAACTTTTAGTCCTCATTTTTCAAAGAAATTTCAATGTAATCAATTCAATATGTTAGAATTTGAAGTTTTTGATGCGAATGCTGATGGGAATTTAGATATAATTTTAAGGCCAGAGACTTGTGGCGGTCAACCAACAGAATCATTTTTATATTCATCATATCGTGAATCAGGAAAAGGGGTAAGATTAAATGATTGTATTTGGTTGAATGATGGTTCTGGAAATTTTAGAGTATATGACGAAGAGGAACTTACTTCTCCTCTGTGGGTCGATTATTTATTTCCGTATCTAGAAAATGGTGTTTTACATTTTGTAGGTTTTGAGTATGATCCGGATGATTATAATAATGAAAATAATTCTATGAATATAGATGTAATTGATTTTGAAGTTGACATAAGATAATCACCGTTTCATACGCTACTTAAGTTACCAGTAACTTAACTTTAAGGGTGTAATATAACCCCTTTTTCGATCTCTTTTTTCCCTCCTGAGCAACCTTTGGAGCAACTCCAAGAACCATTTTCTATAGCCTTTTCACATCGCATTAATACCTCTTCATACTCTATTTTATAAATGATCAAATAGATGCTCTCTGATGAAGCATGGTTTTCAGACAATCAATTCCATCACTCGGTAATATTTTTAAAGCAAAAGGACTCCGTTCCCTGTATTATCTCATAATTTTATTTGGAAAAACAACGACACTTTCATGACCGTTTTTACCTACAGCGGCAACGCCAAAAAAGAAATTATCAATCACAATTCCCTCTAAATTAAATTGGGTTTCTTCCACATATCTGCTATGATCCCAAGTAGGAGATGTAGTGTCTCTCCAGTAGATTTTATACCCTTTGGCACCGGGAACTTTACTCCATTTTAATTTTACAGATGCTTGCACTATTCCACCAATTGCAACTGTTTCTGGAGCTGGAGGTGCCAATGCCAAACTAGCCATTGTAATAGCATTAACGGCGGTTAATTTTTTTGCATATCCAAAATTAACATGCTCAAATGTATCGCCATATGCAATGCCGTTTTCTATTCTAATATCTTGATGTTGCTGTGTATAGTTTTCATGTGCTTCCATAATTCTAATTCCCGCATAGCCTAAATCATTAAAAGGCCTGTGATGTCCTCCCCGACCAAAACGATCCAATCGATAAATCATCATTGGATTCATTTCGGGCATGTAAGTGCGAACTATTTTATGGGTGTATCTGGCCAATTGACGAGAGATTCCGTCTACTTCTCCACCATAAAAGCGACGCATTCTTCTTTGACTTTCTGTTTCATTAGCAGGTACGGGTTCTGAAAAAATTCTGAAGGCTCTGTTGTCGATCACACCATCAACTCCGGTAATGTTCCCAATCATATCATTGTTTAAAACACCAATAATTTCCCACCCTTTTTCTTTGGCATATTTAGCTAAGCCTGCTCCGCCAAATAATCCTTGTTCTTCTCCAGACAATCCTACGTAAATAATACTACTTTCAAATTGGTATTTCGATAAAACTCTTGCAGCTTCTATGGTTCCTGCCATTCCGGAGGCATTATCATTGGCACCCGGTGCATCTTTTGTGAAATTAGACCCATCACTATTCCTGGAGTCAATATCTCCGCTCATCATAATGTATTTGTTTGGATAGGTAGTTCCTTTTTGAATGGCAACTACATTCACAACCCAAGCATCATGAGGAACTCTTTTGCTCATTTGGGTAGTTACAAGATCTTTTTGATAAAAGACATTGATGCAATCATTACAATCTTTAGAAATACCCTCAAAAGTTCTTTTAATCCAGCGCCTGGCAGCCCCAATTCCTCGAGATGTAGATAGCGTATCTGAAAAGGTGTTTCGGGTACCAAACTCTGTCAATGTTTTTACATCAGATTTAATTCGAGCTTCAGAAACAGCATCGACAATGTCATATATTTTTTGATCTGTTTGACTTAGTAATGTTGTTGTAGTTAATAAAAATAAAAGATATAAGTGCTTCATAAGACCGTATTGTTTGAAAAATATATTTAAAGATACAGAACTTTTTAGATTTTTTCTGTTAGGTAATTTATAAGTAGAGTAAAAAAGTGCCTTCTGATTTTTTTCATTTGTATCAATCAACCATTGATGATATCAGTTAGAATACTAAAGCGATTAAATTACATAACCGAAGAAGTCAATTAAAGAAAAGAATAAGGCACCATAAATATCTTAACAATATTGTATAATAAGATCATAGAATGATCAAATGGCAAACTATTTCATACGCTACTTAAGTCATTAATAACTTAACTTTAGGAGCTAATATAACCCCTTTCCGATCTCTTTTTATCCCTCCCGAGCAACCTTTGGAGCAACCGGTATTCTCGCCATATATTAGCATAGATCATTTAATTTAAGAAATATGTATAAGGTTCTAAGGTCAACAAAGTCGGCCGTTCGGTTTAGTTTGAAACATTCAAAAAAGTATCTATCAGAAAACAGATACCAAGAAAGTTTAATTGTATTGTGGTTCACCTTTGGAGCTGCAGACAAAAAAGTTAGTTATTCACAGGGTATACTGTTTCCTATTCCGATTGAGATTATTAAAAATAATTTATAAATCAAAAATCTTAAGTTCCAATGCAATATAAAATTATTTTAGGACCATTTTTAAAGGTTCTTTAATCATCACTTTACGACATAATATTCCCTTCTGTTTTGGATATCAATTAACTTTTCATTGTATCCATCTACCTCAAAAGTTAATGTTTTATTTGGGTTATTTAACATATAGTATTTGATGTATATTTTTGATTTTCTTGTAAAGATGCGAGGATTGTATGCTTTCATAACACCATTTACGTGAAGGTATCCCCCCATGTTGGTAAATGAAGTTTCTACATCCACAGTAGTATTCTTAAAACGATTAGAATTTAAGAATAAAAAAACATCTGATTCTGATTTTAATTTGGTTTGAGAATAGCTCATTTGTATACTCAAAATAGAGGTAATTATTATAAAAATAGTTGATTTCATATCTAAAATATTTAATGTTGGATTAATTCTTATATTGTAATTACATGTTCATAATTTTATGAGCGCATCTAGAAGAGCAGCAAAGTTCTTGATTTTCATTATTACTTCTCATAAGCTCAATACCTTTTCTGGTTCCTGCTAAATAGTAGCCTCTACCGTAAAAAGTTTTATAACAATAACTACATGTATGAGATTTTTTATCCAATTCAGTATTCCATCTATTTGGATTCAAATTCCATGTTTTTTTGAAAGTTTTCTTTTTAAAAATTCTCTCTCCAGTAGATTTATATTTTTTTGTATTTCCAAATTTAAAACCATTAGAATAATTTGTAATTGAGTAATCACCTTTATTATTTAAAATTATTTTTACTTCTCCTTCTAATTTACCATTCTTATAATTAGATATATATGAAGTATCTTTATTCTTATTTATGACAAGCGCTAAACCTTCTAAAATGCCATCTTCTTTATTAAAGATTGACTCTTCAATTATTTTTTTATTTTCATCATATTTGTAGACTGAAAATACGCCCGTATACTTTCCATTTATCACAGGTGTTTTTTTTGTTATGAAACCTAAAGAATCATATTCTTCCCAAGTCCCATTACCTATATCTTTTTTGTAATATCTTAACTCCCTCGTTTTACCATTTTGATAGTATGATTTAAGTGTGCCGTTGAGTTGTCCATCTAAATAATAAAGTTCTTTTTTTATGAATCCATTTTCAAAGTATAATTTACTTTTTCCGTTAATTATTCCGTTTTTAAAATTTGATATTTCTTTAATATTTCCATTATTGTGATAAGCGCGAAGTGGACCTTCTATAAATCCTTTTTTTGAATTGTATTCTAATATTAATTTTCCATCTGAATTATATTTTCTTAATTTACCATGTAAAACTCCATGTCTGAATTCTGCGATAAGTTTTGGTTGCTTGTTCCCAAAATTTTCAATTGCAGTCCCGGTGAAAAGTTTTTTATTGTAATTTGCAGTTATAGAGTCTTGATTTCCAATTATTTTAAAAGGGCCATTTTGGGTTGATAAATTGATTATTTCTACTTCGGGACCCTTGCAGCAGCAAAATAAAATTAAAGAACCTATGAGATAGAATTTTATTTTATTTTTCATAATTAGATTGGTTATATATTATGAGTCATTAATAAATTAACTTGAGATATAGTTTAATTATTAATAGATTTAGTAAATCAGATACCTAACTCTGATACTAAACATTTGACAGACTTATTGATTTTTTTTCCGGATTTAGAGGAGAGTTTCCTGTCACCGGTCAATCTTGATTCTTTTTTGGATATATTATCATATCCAAATGAAATTTTATGAATATTTGAATTAGCTAATTTAAGAATATCTTTTTTACTAAGTAAATAGGCATATGATGCTGAGAAAGTCATTGAGCTTATATTTTCTCCTAATAATTTAATATTTTCTTTTTCACTAGTAACTTCCCCTTTAAGAAATAAGTTGTCTTCAGATAGTGTAATATTCTTTTTATTTTTGAGAGTTAATTTCATGCTTTTTAAAGGAGTATTTCTATCTGAAAAAACAGTAAATTTTATCCAAAGAATAATTCCTGGGATTAATTCTTCTACTTTACCAATTTTAATTTTTGATGTAAACTCAATATCTTCAGAATCCACAATCAGTGGAGAAGAAGTTCCTTTGAACTCATCACTAGTAAAGATTTTACTATTTTTATTATATACAATTAAATTATTTAAATCACACTGACCGTGAAACTTTAAGCTGATCATGATAAACAAAAAAACTAAAACTGATTTCATAAATATTTATTTTAATTAATAATTAGGCCATTGATATCAAAATTGGTCTTAACTCCATTTTTGGTGGCGCTGAACACATTGTCATTTATGGTAATATTATCGTATATATCTTTAACTAATACTACTTTATTGAATATAACTTTTTGAATATTAAACTTTAAAATTCCGTATTTAGGATTCAGATAATCATCGGATAAAGAATAAATTGCATAATTGAATTTATTGTCTTCAGTTGGGATTATTTTAAAACGAGTAAAAAATTTATTAAAAATTGTATAGCCTCTTGAATTCAATAATTTAATCTTATTTCCCAAAAATTTTTCTTTTTCAATAGTCATAAGTTGTTCCAAATTATAACCATGACCTCTAACATTATTTCTTCCTGTAACCTCTTTTCTCCAAAGTTCTTTTTCTGCTATTGTCAAATTGGTTGGAGGGGATAGTGGTAACCATTTCTTTATGATTTCTTTTTTAAATACTTTTTTTAATGTATATTTAAATTGAGGGTCTTCTGCTTGTTTAGTTTTTATTTTAGACAGAGGATTTAGGTTTTTCTTTAAATAATTAATTTTGGTTTTCTTTGTATCTAGATCATATTCTAAAAAATAAGCAGTTGTATTGTTAAATTCAATTTTATATTTTTCTCCCACATATGAATTAAAGTTAAATTGTGGGTATTTATTTAGTTTGGAGGTTTTTAAATATGAAGGAATTAATTGTCGACCTAATTTATTATCCTTTACAAAAGAATAAGGTCCAGAGATTAAATTAAAAAAGTAGATTCTTATTTTTCCTTTGTCAGAACTGAATATTGATTTTACCCATTCATACACAAAAAAATTTGCGTTGTTATCGCCTGTGTATACTATTTGCCTACGATTTAGTTTTGAAAAAAAAGAGTCTCTGCCAATAACACCGTAAAATTTGTTAATTAACTCCCAGAAACTCGATGAGTCTAAATTTTTTATGTTTTTTATGTAATTTTCTTCCTTATCGAAAATTTCTTCTGAAAGTTGATCAAACTTGTAACCTTCAACTTTTGTATTTTGTGAAAACAATGTATTAAAACTAATAAAAGTAATAAGAATGATAATATTTAATCTCATAATAGAATTGGTTTTTGTTTCATCAAATAAACAATTAAAAATAGATGATTAAAGTATTATTTTTTTAAAAATTGAAGTATACCCTATTTTACCCCTATTCAATTAATTTTTTTTTTTGTTAATTTGATATATGATTTTTTTAAAAAATTTTCCAAAACTTTTTCTGTTATGCTTTATCAGTTTAAACTCCCAAAACCAAGCTAAACTTAAATTAAATAATTCTTTTTTGTTCACTTTTCAAAAAGATTCTTACCTTATTACAAATGACTCATTATTTTGTATTACAGAAAATAAGAAAAATTTCCCTTTACCTCTAAATCTAAAAATATCTGATTATAAATTTGTTTCCAACGACTCTGTAGGGTACCTAAAAAATAGGTCTAATGGGATAATTTACTCATTCGATGGAAATAAATTTAAAAGGTTAGATAGATCTTTTGCTTTGAATAGTCAAAATTTCAGTTTTTCTTTTATTTATAACAATAATTTGATGGATTTTGGTGGTTATGGGCTACATACATTTAAAAATAATATCACTTACTTTGATTTTGATAAAAAAGAGACAGAATTATATCCTCAAATTTCGTCTCATAGCGACTCTCCAGATCCAAGACATAAATTAATTGGTCAACTAATAGATGATTGTCTTTATGTTGGTCCTGGTTATGGAGTTTATAGAGACCAGGAATCACCTCAAGATAATTTCAGTTTTATTAATGATTATTGGAAATTTTCTTTTAAAAAATCACGTTGGGAAAAACTAGGAGAGGGTGAAGTTAACATCTCTTTTCCCTTTTATGGAACAATTAATGACTTTTATGAAAACACCCTTGTTATATCGGAAGGTGGAGTTTATCAATGCAATATTTTAAATAATATTTTAATATACTATCCAAATGCTAATTTAAATATTATTAAAACCTTAAACAGGGATTCTGATGAATATAAATTTACTTATAATAAATTTCATAATAAATTCTATTTTGTTGTAAACAAAACTAACGGTTTTATTGAATTATTGTCATTTGAAAAAAATGAATTTCTAGGAACAGAAAAACAATACTCAAAATTATATGAAACTAATTCAAATGTATTGTATCCAATCATTTTAATTTCAATTTTAATGCTTTTATTTATAATGTCAATTTACTTAAAATTAAAAGTAAAAAATACTCATAAAATAGCAAGAAAAATGAATGGGATTAAGGAGGATATGAAATTAGAAGACTTTAAAATTTTAACTAAATTATTAGAAAGTTCTCCCAATTTTATTAATTACTCTGAACTCTCAGATGTATACTCTGAGCATTTGGGATATGAGTCTAGGAAGAAAAAAACAAGACAATCAATATTGAGTTTGGAGGAGTATCTCACACAGAAATTAAAAATTAAATATCCCGTTTTTGAGTTTAGAAAAAATAAAGAGGATAAAAGAGAAAAACAAATTCGTATTATTTAATTCCTTGTTTCATACGTTACCTAAGTTACCAGTAACTTAACTTTAGGAGCTAATTAACCCCTTTCCGATCTCTTTTTATCCCTCCCGAGCAACCTCTCGAGCAACCTTAAAAACCAAAAAACCCGTACATCATTGTTTATAAATGAGTTACGGGATAATTTTGTGGTACCTCCAGGAATCAAACTTTTTATTTTTTATAAAACTCCTTTAAATTCTCAAAAAAATTTAGGATTTGATTCGAAAATAGGTCAATAGGGACAACAAAAGCAACTAATTTTCGAAAGAACTTTAATTGCTTTTTTTATGTTCCTTATTTTCGTTTAGAGGATGCTCTCACTATAAGCTCTGCCTCTAAAATATTTTTCTTTAAAGTTTGATTTAATTGATCTTTATCTTCGAACTCCAAAAACGTTTTAGCAGCTATTCTTCCAATTTCATAACTATGCTGATTTACACTTGTAATTTTCGGACTAACCATGTCTGTAAAGGGCTCATTTCCAAAACCAACCAAAGCAATTTCATCAGGTATAGAAATATTTTGTTCTTTAAGAAATTCTAAAACTCCCAAAGCAGCATAATCTCCAGCCACATAAACAGCATCTGGTCTGTTTTCTAGATTTAATAAATCTTGCATTTTTGATCTACCATCTTCTTTGGTTAAATTACTTTCTATAAGTAATTCTTCATCTAATGGTAAGTTATGTTTTTTTAAAGCATCTATATACCCACTAATTCTGTTGTTGTAGATTCTTGTTCTTTTATATCCACCAATATGTGCAATTCTTTTACAACCTTGTTCTACTAAATGATCTACAATAATATGACTGCTATTATAATCGTCAATCCCTATATAATCTACATTTAAATCATTTTCACCTCTATCAAATGTAATTAACGGAATACCTGCAGCTTTAATTTTCTCATAATGAGCTAAATCTATAGTTTCATTAGCCATAGATGCAATAATACCATCTACTTGTGTAAAAAGTAATGCATCTATATTGGCACATTCTTTTTTATAAGATTCGTTAGATTGCGTAATTATAATATTATAACCTTCTTTGTTTAGGCCTTCTTCTATGTTATGAATTACAGATGAAAAGAAATTACTATTTGTTTTTGGTACAATAACGCCAATAAGTTTACTTTTTCCACTTCGCAAAGCACTGGCTAAATGGTTTGGCTGATAATTTAAATTCTGAGCAACTTGTCTTACAGCTTTTTTTGTTTTTTCACTTATTCTGCTATCATTATGCAATGCTTTAGAAACTGCAGCAGCAGATATATTTAAAACATTTGCAATATCTTTTATGGTAGTTTTGTTTTTTTTAGCCAAATTTATATATATTTGCTTAATCCTTTAAACAAAAGTACGGTTTGAAAGATTGGAATCAAAACAAATACAAAAATATAGGTTTTGATTTTATTTTGAAACACTGGTTAAACGTTTAACCAAAATTAAAATTTTATAATATTTCATGGGAAAAGTAGTAACATTTGGAGAAATCATGTTAAGATTAGCTCCTCAAGGATTTTTAAGATTTTCACAAGCAAATAACTTTGATGTAGTTTATGGTGGAGGAGAATCTAATGTAGCAGTTTCATTAGCAAACTATGGTGTTGATGTAGATTTCGTAACACGTTTACCAAAAAATGATATTGGTGAATGCGCAATGATGGAAATGAGAAAACGCGGAGTTGGAGTAGATAAGATTGTTTATGGTGGAGATCGTTTAGGAATTTATTTCTTAGAAACAGGAGCTGTATCTAGAGGTTCTAAAGTAGTTTACGATAGAGCACATTCTGCAATTTCAGAAATCGAATCTGGAGAGATAGATTGGGATAGCGTTTTTGAAGGCGTAGAGTGGTTTCATTGGACAGGTATTACACCTGCAATTTCTCAAGGAGCAGCAGATGTTTGTTTAGAAGCAGTAAAGGCAGCAAGTGCTAAAGGAGTTACTATTTCTACAGATTTAAACTATAGAGCAAAATTATGGACTTACTGTGATGATGCTCATAGAGAAAAAATTATGACAGAAATTACTTCTTACTGTGATATCATTTTAGGAAATGAAGAAGATGCAGAAAAACATTTTGGTATTCATCCAGAAGGTTTAGATGTTCACAAACACGGTCATGATTTAAAGGCAGAAGCTTTCTTATCTGTTTGTAAACAAATGATGGAAAAGTTTCCAAGAGCTAAAAAAGTAATTACAACTTTAAGAGGTTCTATTTCTGCTTCTCATAATACATGGGCTGGAGTTTTATATGATAGTTCAAAAATGTTCGAAACTCGTCAGTACCAAATTACAGATATCGTAGATAGAGTTGGTGGAGGAGATTCATTTATGGGAGGTTTAATCTATGGATTATTAAAGTACCCAGAAGATGATCAAAATGCATTAGACTTTGCAGTTGCAGCTTCATGCTTAAAACATACAATTAAAGGAGATGCTAACTTAGTAACAGTTTCTGAAGTGGAAAAATTAATGGGAGGAGATGCTTCTGGAAGAGTAGCAAGATAAAACCAAGAAATTATGGCACAATATTCAAGATTAGAAGTAGCACAAGTAATGAAAGATACAGGTTTAGTACCTTTATTTTTTAATAGTGATATAGAAGTAAGTAAGAAGGTTTTAAAAGCTTGTTATGATGGTGGTGCAAGATTATTAGAATTTACAGCACGTGGCGATTTTGCTTTAGAAGTTTTTAAAGCATTGACAAAATATGCCATGGAAGAATTACCAGGTATGATTATGGGAGTCGGTTCCGTTACAGATGCAGCAGCAGCTTCTTTATACATGCAAAATGGTGCAAATTTTATTGTAACACCAGTTTTAAGAGAAGATATTGCTTTGGTTTGTAATAGAAGAAAGGTACTATGGTCTCCAGGTTGTGGTTCTTTAACAGAAATTGCAAGAGCAGAAGAATTAGGATGTGAAATCGTAAAGTTATTTCCAGGTGGAATTTACGGTCCAGATTTTGTAAAAGCAATAAAAGGACCTTGTCAATGGACAAGCATTATGCCAACAGGAGGTGTGTCTCCAAGAAGAGAAAATTTAGAAGGATGGTTCAATGCAGGTGTTACTTGTGTTGGAATGGGATCAAAATTAATAGCTAAAGATGCTAATGGTAATTTTGATTTAGATAAAATTGAAAGTATGACGAAGCAAGCCTTAGATATCATCAAAGATTTAAGGAGTTAGTCAGTTATTTTATTATTTTAAACGCGAAAAACTCCAACTTTTAAATTGGAGTTTTTTATTGTTTCTATTTTTGAATGTTATCTAATAAAGAATTATTAAAATGGATTGTAGGGAAACTGCAATCCATTTTTTATATTTACTAAAATATACAATTTGAAGTTGATAAAATTCACTAAAAGAGGAATTTACTGTATTCCAGGTAAATTCTATTTAGATCCATGGTTTCTTCTAGATTATGCTATTATTTCTCATGGTCATGCAGATTATGCCAGATGGGGTAACAAGCATTTTTTATGCCATAATGATTCTAAAGCTATATTAAAACATAGAATTGGTCAAGATATTTCCATTGAAAGTATGGGTTATGATGAACCTAAAATGATAAATGGAGTTCAAGTTTCATCCTATCCTGCAGGTCATATTATTGGTTCTGCACAAATTAAATTAGAATACAAAGGATATGTTAGCGTTTCTAAAATTAATTTTGTCTCTTAGTATTTTTTTAAACCAATTTAGAAAGCCATTTGTTTATTTGATATAAGTTTGCTTTCTCTTGGGTAAATAATTACATATCTTATTTTATATTAATGTAAAATTATATCCTATATTCTTTCAAGATTTTATTTCTTGAAATGATGACTTAGATTTTATAAATATTAAACTTTTCATTTTTAAGAATTATATTGTTTAAAAACAATCAACAAGGTAATTTTGTGTTTAATAAATACTATTACCAAGATAGTACAGGACATGAAGTTTATTTTAAAATATTAATTTTATTTATTAATAAATTGTAAAATATATATTAAGTTTTTATGAGTAAAATAATAGTAATAACAGGTGCAGGAGGAGTATTATGTAGTACAATGGCAATCGAACTTGGAAAGCAAGGTCATAAAATAGCTGTATTAGATTTAAGAGAGGAGTCTGCAAATAAAGTAGCAAAAGAAATTAAAAATGCAGGAGGACAAGCAATTGGAGTTGCTGCAAATGTTTTAGAAAAAAATTCTTTAGAAAAAGCAAAAGAAATTATTAATGATGCTTTTGGTAATGTAGATATTTTAGTAAATGGAGCAGGAGGTAATCATCCTTTAGGTACCACTTCTAATCCATTTTTTGCAATTGAAGATTTAAAAAATACAGCAGAAGGATTTAAAACTTTTTTTGATTTAGACCCAAAAGGAATTGAATTCACTTTTAATTTAAACTTCTTAGGTTCTTTAATACCTACTCAGGTTTTTACAAGAGACATGGTTGGTAGAGAAGGATGTTCTATTTTAAACATCTCTTCAATGAATGCCTATACACCATTAACCAAAATACCTGCATATAGTGGTGCAAAAGCAGCTATATCTAATTTTACACAATGGTTATCAGTGCATTTTTCTAAAGTAGGTATTCGTGTAAATGCTTTAGCTCCAGGGTTTTTCTTAACAGATCAAAACCGTGCATTATTAACTAATGAGGATGGGAGTTTAACACAAAGAGGGCAGCAAATTATAGATCAAACACCAATGGGACGTTATGGAACTCCAGATGATTTAATTAGTGCTACCAATTTTTTATGTGATGATGCGTCTGCTTTTGTAACAGGAATTGTAATTCCTATTGATGGTGGTTTTTCAGCATATAGTGGTGTATAATAAAGCTTTTTCTCAATTATATATTATTATAATATTTTAAAATTGATTTTTTATTAATGTAGCGAAAGCTAAATATTAAAAACAATTAGAACAATGACTCAAAATTTAGAACAAACTTGGCGTTGGTATGGACCAAATGATCCAGTTTCTTTATCAGATATTAAACAGTCAGGAGCAACAGGGATCGTTTCTGCATTACATCATATACCAAATGGAGAAGTATGGACAGTTGAGGAAATTACGAAAAGAAAAGAGCTTATAGAAAACGTAGGCTTAACATGGTCTGTTGTAGAATCTGTGCCAATCCATGAAAATATTAAAACCAAATCTGGAGATTACAAACTATACATTGAAAGATACAAGGAAACATTACTCAATTTAGGGAAATGTGGAATTGACATTGTATGTTATAATTTTATGCCAGTGTTAGATTGGACACGTACCAATTTAGATTATGAAGTTTCTGATCAATCTACAGCATTGCGTTTTGAAGCTGCTGCTTTTGCTGCTTTTGAGTTGTATTTGTTAAAAAGATCAGGAGCAGAAAATGAGTATTCTGATGATCAAAAGCAAAAAGCTTCTGAATATATAAAGAACTCATCCGAAGAGGAGCAAACTAAGTTAGTACGAAATATTATTGCTGGTTTGCCAGGAGCAGAAGAAGGATATACTTTAAAGGAATTCAATCAAATTTTAGCAACGTATAAAAATATTGGACCTAAAGAATTAAAAGCAAACCTGTTTTCGTTTTTATCAGAAATTATTCCAGCTGCAGAACAAGCTGGTGTGTTAATGTGTATTCATCCAGATGACCCACCATTTCCAATCTTAGGCTTACCAAGAGTAGTATCCACAGAACAAGATATTGAAGATATTTACAATGCAGTACAATCTCCAAATAATGGATTAACATTCTGTACAGGATCTTTTGGTGTAAGAGCTGATAATGATCTAACAGGAATGGTAGAGCGTTTAGGGGATAGAATTCACTTTATTCATTTAAGAGCTACAAAACGTGATGAAAATGGAAACTTCCATGAAGCAGATCATTTAGAAGGAGATGTAGATATGTATGCAGTTCTAAAAGCGTTAATTTTAGAGCAACAAAAAAGAATTGCAGTTGGAAGACAGGACCTACGCATGCCTTTTAGACCTGATCATGGACATAAAATGTTAGATGATTTAAAGAAAAAAACCAATCCTGGTTATTCAGGTATTGGGCGTTTACGTGGTTTAGCAGAATTACGTGGATTAGAGTTAGGAATCAGACGTTCTTTATAAAAATAAACAAACACAAAAAAAATAAAAATGGCAACTACTTTTGAAACAAGATATGCTTCAAGCCCGCAAGCAGTAAAAAAATACGATACACAAGAATTAAGAGATGAGTTTTTAGTTCCAGATTTAATTCAACCAGGAAGTATCAAATGGGTTTACACTCATTATGATAGATACATGGCTGGTGGTGCAGTTCCAACTTCAGAGGCTTTAACTCTAGAAACGATTGACCCTTTAAAATCTGATTACTTTTTAGAAAGAAGAGAAGTTGGAGTTATTAATGCTGGAGGAACAGGAACTATTATTGCTGATGGTGAAAAATTTAAAATGTTGCATAAAGACGCCTTATATCTTGGTAAAGGTGTAAAAGAAGTTGTTTTTAAAAGTGATGATGCTAACAATCCTGCAAAATTTTACATGAATTCTGCACCTGCACATACAGCTCATCCAACAAAACAAGTTACCAAATCAGAAGCTAATAAAATTGAGTTAGGTAGTTTAGAAACTGCAAATCACAGAACAGTAAATCAAATGATTATTGGCGGCATTGTAACTACTTGCCAATTACAAATGGGAATGACAGAATTAAAAATAGGTTCTGTTTGGAATACTATGCCTGCTCACGTTCACGATAGAAGAATGGAAATCTATTACTACATGGACATTATGGATGAGCAAGCAGTTTGTCATTTTATGGGAGAACCACAAGAAACACGTCATATTTGGATGCAAAATCACGAAGCTGTAATTTCTCCACCTTGGTCTATTCACTCAGGTTCTGGTTCATCTAACTATACATTTATTTGGGGTATGGCTGGAGAAAACCTAGATTACAATGATATGGATGTTGCAAAAATTACAGATTTAAGATAATAATATGTCTCAAACACTATTTGATATTTCAGGAAAAGTAGCTTTAGTAACAGGTTCTACACATGGTTTAGGAATGTCTATGGCTATGGGATTAGGGAAAGCAGGTGCAACCATTGTTGTAAATGGTAATTCATCACAAGAAAAAATAGACAATGCAGTGGCTTTGTATAAAGCAGAAGGAATTAACGCTTTTGGCTACAAATTTAATGTTGCTGATGAAATTCAAGTTATTGCTGCAATTTCTAAAATTGAGGCTGAAGTTGGTAATATTGATATTCTAGTAAATAACGCAGGAATTATTAAAAGAACGCCACTTGCAGAAATGGAAGTAGCAGACTTTAAACAAGTGATTGATATAGATTTAGTAAGTCCTTTTATCGTTTCTAAACACATTATTAAAGGGATGAAGGAGCGTGGAGCTGGTAAAATTATCAATATTTGTTCTATGATGAGCGAATTGGGTAGAAATACTGTTGGAGCTTACGCTGCAGCAAAAGGTGGTTTGGTAATGCTAACCAAAAATATGGCTACAGAATGGGCACGTTTTGGTGTGCAAGTTAATGGTATTGGACCAGGATATTTTGCAACTTCGCAAACTGCTCCAATTCGCGTAGATGGACATCCGTTTAACGATTTTATTGTAAATAGAACACCTGCAGAAAAATGGGGTGATCCTAATGATTTAGCAGGAGCAGCAGTGTTTTTGTCGTCAAAAGCAAGTGATTTTGTAAATGGACATATTTTATATGTTGATGGAGGAATTTTAGCAACTATAGGGAAACCTTCTAACGAATAATAATAATTATTATAAACTAAGATCTTTCAGGTCTAAAAATCTGAAGGGATTAAACACCAAACTAAATGAAAAAAATATTTTTTCTTTTTTTAACGATTTCTTTTTTAACCTCTTGTGATAAAAAAAAAGATATTTGGGGTGAAACTTTTTTAATTAAGAATAATTTAAATATTACTAGGGAATTTGAAACTGTAGAAATTGATATTTCTAAAATACCATTAGAAGATTTTTCAATAACAGATTTAGAAACGAAAGAAAGATTAATTTATCAGTTAGTTGATAAAGATTTAGATGGAAAAATTGATGTTTTATTATTTCAACCAAAGATCAAAGCAAATTCCTCAAAAAAATATTATTTGACTTTTGCAGATGATGAAAAAGATTCTGTACCTGAATATTGCTATTCGCGTTTTGTGCCAGAAAGAACAGACGATTATACATGGGAAAATAATAGAGTTGCCTTTAGAACTTTTGGTCCTGTAGCACAAAAAATGGTAGAAGATGGTATAAAAGGAGGAACATTATCAAGTGGAATAGACGCTTGGTTAAAACGTGTAGAATACCCAATTATCAACACTTGGTACAAAAGAAACGATGTTAAAAAAGGAGCCTATCACAAGGATTATGGTGAGGGTTTAGATAATTTTCACGTAGGTGTAAGTCGTGGAATTGGAGGTACTGCTGTAAAAGTAGATACTTCGTATTATTTCTCTAGAAACTTTACTTCTTACAAAACCATTACAACAGGTCCATTAAGAACAAGTTTTGTATTAACCTATGCATCTTGGGATGCTAATGGAAAACAAATTGATGAAACCAAACACGTTTCTCTAGATTATGGTCAGAATTTAACCCGTTTTGAAATTGATATAAGAGGCACAGAAACCATATCTTCAGGAATTACGTTACATGAGAAAAAAGGGACTACAAATCAAGATGACACTAACTTTTGGGTTAGTCATTGGGAAACTTTAGATGATTCTGAAGTTGGAACAGGAATTGTAACTACAAAACCATATTTTTCTGGTTCAGAGAAATATGTAACCTCAAGAAAGGATGAAAGCAATCATTTTTTACACTTAAATATAGTGGATCATAAAGTTGTTTTTTATAGCGGTTTTGGATGGGTAAAGAGTAAACAATTCAATAATCATCAAGATTGGGAAAATTATTTAACCAGTTTTTCTAAAAAAATAAATAGTCCTTTAATTGTGACTAAAAACTAAATTAACCTATAAGAATGAAGAAACCTCACTTTTTTCAATATCTATTTGTGCTAACCATTTCAATATTTGTTTTGGGTTGTCAATCAGAAACATCAATTACGACTTTACGATTAGGTCATTCTTTAGATACGCAGCATCCTGTGCATAAAGCTATGGTGATTTTAGGTCAGGAAATAGAAAAACAGTCACTAGGAAAGTTAAAATTAAACATCTATCCAAGTGGTCAGTTAGGAGGAGAAAGAGAGTGTTTAGAATTGTTACAAATTGGTAGTTTAGATATTACAAAAGTGTCTGCTGCAGTTTTAGAAAATTTTATCCCAGAATACAAAGTTTTTAGTGTGCCATATATTTTTAGAGATAAATCACATACGTTTAGCATTTTTGACAGTAATATTGGAGAAAATTTATTATTGAAAGGTGAGAAATTTAGACTTCGAGGTTTAACTTTTTACGATGCAGGTAGTAGAAGTTTTTATATGAAAGAAGCACCTATTAAATCGCCATCAGATCTAGTAGGAAAAAAAATTAGAGTACAAAAAAGTAATATGGCTGTGGCTATGGTAAATGACTTGGGAGGTTCACCAACACCAATTTCTTGGGGAGAATTATATACTGCATTACAACAAGGAGTTGTTGATGGAGCAGAAAATAATCCACCAAGTTTTTTTACGTCTAAGCATTATGAAGTTTGTAAATATTATTCTTTAGATGAGCATACTGCTGTGCCTGATGTTTTGTTAATTGGAACAGATACTTGGAGTCGTTTAAATAATGAGCAAAAAATATGGATAAAAAAAGCAGTAAAAGTAAGTACAATAGCACAGCGTAAATTATGGGCAGCATCGGAAAAAGAATCTTTAGCTGCTGTAAAAAAAGCGGGTGTAGAAGTGGTTTATCCTCAGAAAAAACCTTTTGAAGAACAAACTAAAGGAATATTGAAAATGTTTGATGGAAATGAAGAAATGAAAAATTTAATTACTTCTATAAAAAATCAACAATAATGAGATCAAAAATTGACAGTGTTTTAGAAAAGTTAGTGCTTATTATTTTAGTAATAATGTTAGTAAGTGTGGTTTGGCAAGTGTTTTCAAGATTTGTTTTACAAGCTCCAAGTACCATGACTGATGAAATTTCAAGTTTCTCATTAATTTGGATAGGGTTACTAGGCTCCGCATACGCAGCTGGCAAAAACTTGCATTTAGCGATTGATTTAATTTCAGATAATATTGTTAAAAAAAGGCAAGGTTTTTTTAACGGAATTGTTTTTATCTCCATTGCTTTTTTTGCATTTACAGTAATGATAATTGGCGGATTTAGATTAGTTCAATTGAGTTTTCAATTTGGCCAAACATCAGCAACTTTAGAAATTCCATTAGGATTTATTTATATGGTAGTACCTATTTCAGGAATTTTAATTTGCTATTATAGCATAGATACACTTTTAAATCCAAGAAAATTAAACAAATCATAATTTATGAATTTAGTAGAAGTTTTTATTTTAGTAGTTAGCTTTTTAATTTTCTTATCTTTAAGAGTTCCCATTGCATTTGCTATTGGTTTAGCAGCATTATTTACATTATTAAGCGCAATGCCTTTTTTGCCATCCGTAACAACTTTGGCACAAAGAATGGCAACCTCATTAGATAGTTTTACTTTGTCTGCGATACCGTTTTTTATCCTTGCAGGACAAATTATGAATAGAGGTGGAATTGCGGTCCGACTCATAAATTTTGCCAAAGCTATAGTTGGGCCACTTCCTGGAGGTTTGGCATTTGTAAATATTATTTCTTGTATGTTATTTGGAGCTATTTCTGGTTCTGCAGTAGCAGCAGCCTCAGCAATTGGAGGTTTTATGAATCCTATGATGGAAAAAGATGGATATGATAAATCTTTTAGTGCTGCAGTAAATATTACGAGTGCAACAACTGGTTTAATTATTCCGCCAAGTAACGTATTAATTGTATATTCTTTAGCAAGTGGTGGTGTCTCTATTGCAGCATTATTTATTGCTGGTTATGTACCAGGTTTATTAATTGGGTTGGCTTTAATGACTGTTGCGTTAGTATATTCAATCATAAAAAAATATCCGACAGATAAAATGGTTGGTTTTAAGGTTTTCTTTAAAAGGTTTATTGATGCTTCTCCAAGTTTAATGTTGTTGGTTGTTGTTATTGGTGGAATTGTAGCTGGAATTTTTACAGCCACAGAAGCGTCAGCAATTGCCGTAATTTACACCTTAGTTTTAGGCTTTGTATATAAAGAAATTACAGTTAAAGATATTTCTCCAATTTTATTGGAAACCGTTAAAACATCAGCAATTGTATTGTTGTTGGTTTCTACTTCTATTGCAATGTCTTGGGTGATGAGTTATGAGAATATTCCACAAGAAATTAGCAATACCTTATTGGCAATTAGCGATAATCCAATCGTAATTTTAATCATCATTAATTTAATTTTATTATTTGTTGGTGTATTTATGGATATGACTCCTGCAGTTTTAATTTTTACACCAATATTCTTACCAATTGTTACAGAATTAGGTATGAATCCTATTCACTTTGGAATCATAATGATAATGAACTTATGTATTGGACTTTGTACACCACCTGTAGGCTCTGTACTCTTTGTTGGTTGTAGTGTTGCCGATTTAAAAATAAAACAGGTCATAAGACCTTTATTACCTTTGTTTTTGGTAATGATTGCAGTATTACTTTTAATTACATATTTTCCAGAATTAACACTTTGGTTACCAAGACAATTTGATTTGCTGTAAAATCAAATTTAAAATTTATACTTTATAAAAATAAGATGAATCTCAAATAACTTTTTATGAATACAACTCATTTTATTACTGATGCTTTTTTATTGCAATCAGATATTGCAGAAATACTTTATAATAAATACGCAAAAGATTTACCTATTATTGATTATCATAATCATTTATCACCACGAATGATTGCAGATGATAAACCAATAAAAAATATTACTGATGCTTGGTTAAATGGCGATCATTATAAATGGCGAGGAATGAGAGCCAATGGTATTGAAGAAATTTATATTACTAGTGATATAACTTCTAAAAAAGAAAAATTTTTAAAATGGGCAGAAACTGTGCCTTACACATTAAGAAATCCTTTGTTTCATTGGACACATTTAGAATTAAAACGCTATTTTAATATTGATGAACTTCTTCAGCCATCAACTGCAGAAACGATTTATGAAAAAGCAAATTCTATTTTAGAGCAAAAAACACCTGCCCAATTATTAGAAGATATGAAAGTTGAGGTTATTTGTACTACAGATGATCCTGCAGATAGTTTAGAATATCATAAAATAATTGCAGAAAAAGGGTTTTATACAAAAGTATTACCAACATTTAGACCAGATGCTTTATTGCTAATTGAAAAAGATAATTTTTCGAATTATATAAATAAATTATCTTCAATTGTTGGTTTTTCAATAACTAATTTATCAGATTTATTAGAGGCTATTAGTAATAGAATAGATTATTTTAATGATTTAGGTTGCAAACTTTCAGATTATGGAGTAGACCAATTATATGCTTATGATTTTAAAGAAGAAGAAGCAAATACTATTTTTAAAAATGGTTTAAAAGGAAATTTTATCTCAGAAGATGAAGTCAAAATATATGCTTCCTGCATTTTATTTAATTTATGTAAAATGTACCATAACAAAAACTGGGTACAACAATTTCATTTAGGAGCATTAAGAAATAATAATACTAAACTTCTAGATCAAATAGGCTTAGATGCTGGAGTAGATTCTATTGGAGATTTTAGTTATGCAAAAAATATGTCTAATTTATTCAACAAATTAAATATTGAAAACTGTTTAGCAAAAACAATTACTTATAATTTAAATCCATCTGAAAATGAAGTTTTTGCAACAATGATGGGTAATTTTAGCGAAGCTGGAGTTCCTGGTAAAATGCAATGGGGCTCTGGTTGGTGGTTTTTAGATCAAAAAGAGGGTATGGAAAAACAGCTTAATACACTTTCTAATATGGGGCTGCTAAGTCGTTTTGTTGGAATGTTAACTGATAGTCGTAGTTTTTTGTCATTTCCTAGGCATGAATACTTTAGGCGTATTCTATGTAATATAATTGCAAAAGATATTCAAGAAGGATTGTTGCCCAATGATATTGAATTTATTGGGAAAATGATACAAGATATTTGTTATTATAATGCGAAATATTACTTTAATTTTCAAAATTTAGATAAAAAAAATATTATTTAGTTTTTCCTTGTCTCTCTGATTTTTTTAAAAATTATGATAATTTAAGTCATTTAATAGGTAAAATAAAAAATTTGTCAGTATAGTACAGGATACTGAAATTGTTAAACATTTGTAGAATTGCTATTGGTAAGTTGAATTCCTAATAATTGCATTTTACATGAATTCAATCAAATAAAATAATCATATGTTAAATTTTAAACTTAAAATGAAATTAAAACAAAAAAGCAAGAGATCAGTTCCATCATTTGTGGTAATGCTTTTTGTGATTACTTGCAGTTTTTCATCAATTAATTTACAAGCACAAGAAAAAGTTACTGGAGTTGTAAAAGATGAGGGAGGTATAACCTTACCAGGTGTAAGTATTGTTCAAAAAGGAACATTGAGAGGAACTCAAACAGATTTTGATGGAAATTACACCATAGATTTAACAGTTGGTGAGAGAATTTTAGTTTTCTCTTATTTAGGTTTTAAAACTTTAGAAATCCCTGTAATGGGTAAAAAAGTTGTTAATGTAATTCTAAAGGAGGAGGCAGAAAGCTTAGATGAAATAGTAATTGTTGGTTACGGAACTCAAAAGAAAGAAAGTGTAGTTGGAGCTATCTCACAAGTAAAAGGTGATGATTTAATGAAGGTGACAGCTGGTATAACTAATGTTGAAGAAGCTTTGCAAGGTAATTTACCTGGAGTTACTGCTATTCAAGGTAGTGGTGTTCCTGGAGAAAACAACATGAGAATATTTGTTCGTGGTAGAAGCTCTTGGAATGGTGAAGGTGGTCCGCTTGTGCTTGTAGATGGTATTAAGAGATCGATGACAGATATCGATATGAATGATATTGAAAATATTTCTGTACTTAAAGATGCTTCTGCAACTGCAGTGTTTGGTGTAGAGGGAGCTAATGGAGTAGTAATAATTACAACAAAAAGAGGTCAGGTAGGAAAAGCGCAATTACAATTAAGCGTTAATTCAACCATTAAAATGGTTTCTCAATTACCAGAAAAACTAGATTCTTTTAATGGTCTTTTAGAAGCAAATAGTGCTATATTGAGAGGTTTAGCTCAGTCACCAAATACTTGGAATAATTATACACCTTTAGATATTGTAAATAGATATCTTAATCCTACAAGTCTAGAACAAAGTTATGTTTATCCTAATGTTAATTGGGAAGAAGAATTATTGAAAGATTTTGCACAAGATTATAGAATTAATTTATCTATACGTGGTGGAAATAAGAAAGCCAAATATTTTGGAAGTTTAGCATATCAAACAGTAAATGATATATTTGATGGAGGAAAATATGATAATGGAAGAGGATACTTAGGTGAGTATAGATATGATAGATTTAATTTCAGATCTAATATCGATTTTAATATTACAAGTACGACAGAGTTATCGGTTAATCTAGGAGGTTTTTTAGGGATTAGAGAGAGTCCTGGGAATCTTGGTAATGTAACAAATGGTTTATACTTAATAGCTCCTAGTCTTTATCCACCTGTTTATCCGGATGGTTTGTATGGTAATCCTTTTAGCTATTTTAATGTATATGTGAATCCAGTTCAAACTCTACAGGGTTCTGGTTATAATACTTACAGAAGTTTCCAGATTAATTCAGATTTTATATTAAAACAAAAATTAGATTTTATAACCAAAGGGTTGTCTTTTCAGGGACGATTCTCTTTGGATAATACCCAGAGAAGTAGACAGGATTTAAATGATGGAGGTGTAACTTTTAGAGTCTATGATGGTGATCAAGAAAGTCTTCTTATTCCAGATGTTACCAATAGATTTGGTTATGTGCAAGATCCTTGGAATTTAGAAACCTTAGAAATAGAAGAAAGTCAGCGATCTAGAAGATTGGTTTATGATTTTTCATTTAACTATAATAGAACATTTGCTGAAAAGCATAATTTAACAGCACTGTTTTTAGTTAGAAGGCAGCAGTCTGCAACAGGAAGCGGTGGTGTAGCAGCTTTTCCAAGATATCGTGAAGATTGGGTAGGAAGAGTTACTTATAACTATGATTTAAGGTATTTTATAGATATTAATGGTGCTTACAATGGTTCTGAGCAATTTGGTCCAGGATATCGTTTTGATTTATTTCCTTCTGTAGCATTAGGATGGACAATATCAAACGAATCTTTTATGAAAAAAAGTGAGGATTGGTTAAATCAACTTAAAATTAGAGGTTCTTATGGTCTTGTTGGGGATGATAATTTTAGAGGAGATAGATGGTCATGGCTTACGCAATGGGAATCTGGCTCATCTGCATTTTTAGTACCTAGTAGTTATGGGGGGCGCTCACCATACACGTTCTATAGAGAGGCGTTAGTTGGTAATCCAAGCCTTCAATGGGAAGAAGCAATTAAATATAACATAGGAGCTGAGTTCAACCTTTTTAATGGTTTATTAACTGGTGAGTTAGATTATTTTGCAGAAGACCGTGATAAAGTAGTAGTTCTTAATACTCAAACTCAACCAGATTTTGCAGGTACATCAGCTGCAGCTATAAATAAAGGTGTTGTTGAGGTTAGAGGTTATGAAATCGTTTTAGGGTCTAATTATACTTTTGGTAATGGTTTAAATTTGTTTGGTAATTTTAATTATACACAGGCTATAGATAAAATAATAATAAGAGATGATCCGGCATTTCAGGCTGATTATCTAAATGATGCTGGATTTAATATTGGTCAAGGAAGAACAGCTATCCCTGCTGGTATTTTAACAAGTTGGGATGATATTTATAGTTCCACACCACAAAACCAAAATCAAACATATGTGCGCCCTGGTTATTATGATGTTGTTGATTTCGATGGAGATGGTGTTTACAATAATAATTTTGATAATGCACCTTTTGGGTTTCCAGAACAGCCACAAAGAACTTGGAGTGCCACTTTAGGTGCTAAATATAAGGGTTGGAGCGTCTCTGCACAGTTGTATGGTACTCAAAATGCTTCCAGATTATTTAGTAATCAAGTATTTAGCAACTCAACACCAATAATATTCGCTCAAGATTTGGATTATTGGACTGTAGATACGCCAAATAACACAGATACCCAACCATCATTTGGAGTTCCAGCTGCTACTAACCCAAGAGATAACTGGATAGATGGTTCTTTAACAAGACTTAGAGCAGTTTCTTTATCGTATGATATACCAAAAAAGACATGTGAAAAATTAGGATTAAAGAAACTTCAGGTTTTTGCAAATGGTAATAATTTATTTTTATGGTCAGATATGCCAGATGACAGAGAGTTTAATACTTCAGGAACTGCACGAGCAAGAGGTGACTATCCAACCTTAAAAAGATTTAACTTTGGTTTTAACATAAATTTTTAATAATTATAATAATGAAAAACTACACAATAAAAATATTATTAATTGTAAGTCTTGTATTCTCATTTTCATGTGAGGATTACTTAGATGTTGCTCCTGATGCAATTATAGACGAAGAGGAGGTTTTTTCTACGTTTAAAAATGCACAGGGTTTTGTTGAAGAAATGTATGCTTCAGTAGTTTCATATGAACAGCAAGGACATACTTTTCAAGATTTTCTTTTAGGAGATGATGGATTTGTTGATAGACCAACTAAAGCAAGTGGCGATATTGATGCAGGAAGATTCAATGATGTAATAAAAGATAATTATGTTTATTTAAACAATTGGAAGAATTCATCATATGGTACCACAGGTGCTAATGTTGAAAACCAGAATGCTTTTAATAAGCAAAGACCTGGGGTATATGATGGTAGCTTACGTGGTATTCGTAAAGCTAATATTGTAATTAGAAATGTAGAAGAATTAGATTTAATGGTAAATGCATCCCAAGCAGAAAAAGATGCTATTCTTGGACAAGCCTATTTTTTTAGAGCTTTTTTTCATAATGAGATTATGAAATTTTGGGGACGTTATCCATACATAGATGAAGTGCTGGTTGCTGATTTTGAATTAGTAAGACCAGATAGTTATAAAGAAACTGCTTTACGAGCTAATGAAGATTATAAAAAAGCGGTTGAATTATTACCTGTAGATTGGGATAATGAAATTTATGGACAACTTACACTAGGAGAAAATTTAGGTAGGCTTACTAAAGGAACAGCATATGCTTTTCAGGGTAAAAACCTGCTACTAGCAGCAAGTCCTTTAATGAAAGGCAACAATGCTAGTGTAGCAACATATGACTACGATATAGAATTATGTAATATGGCAGTTGAGGCTTTCTCTGGAATTCTTAAGTTAGTTGATCAAGGACGCTATCGTTTAGCCAATTCATTAGATGAATTAGATGAAGTTTTTTGGAAATCTTCAGCACCAGGTTCATGGCCAGGAGCGTCAGAGTTTATATTCGCTGCAACCGGTGGTAGTCAGGTACAAGCTACAAGATTTATGGCATCTGGAGTAAATAGAGCTATTCATACCAATTCTGGTGGATATGAAGTTATTAGTCCTACTCATAATTTTATTCATAACAACTTTGGTATGTCTAACGGACTTTCTATAGAGGACGATATTAGTGGTAAGTACGGTCCAACTTTGTTCGATCCAACTAACCCCTTTGAAAACCGAGATCCTCGTTTTTATAAATGGCATATTATAGATGGAGATATTATAGATCCTGGAGCTGATGATCCACATAAAACTGCTCAACTTTGGTTTGAATCTTCTTCAGTTAAAGGTGTTCATCGAAGTAATAACGCTGAAAACATTAAAATTCTGAATAACACAGGATATATGTGGACTAAATTTTTCCCTAAAGTTGACGGGAAGTTTCATACTAGATGGAATCCTATTATTAATCAATACGTGGGAGTGCGAATGCATATGAGACTTACAGACGTTTATTTAATGTATGCAGAAGCTTTGCATGCATCCAAGGGAGCAATTACAGCACCAAACTCTTACAGCTTAACTGCTGAGGGGGCCATTAATCTGCTGCGTAACAGAGCAGGTATTCCTAATGTAAATTCTAAAATTGTTGAAAATAACGAAGATTTTATGGATGAATTAAGAAGAGAAAGAGCTGTTGAGTTAAGTTATGAGGCACACAGATGGGTAGATATTAGACGATGGGGTGTAGCTCATTTAGATAAATACAAAAGAAAACTAGCCTTAGATTTCCCAAAAGATAGAAGTAGTTTTACAGAATCACTTATTGTGGAAAGAATTTGTGAGTTTCCAAAACATTATTGGTTACCATTTCCTGTTGAACAAACATTACTTTACCCAGGTTTTACACAAAACCCAGGATGGTAGTAATTTGCTAATTCGTTTTAATTAACATATATAAAAAATGAAGATAATTAAAAAATATAAGTTGTTTACGCTAAACTGTTTATTCTTTTTTTGCTTTTGTAATGTTACAATTGCTCAAACACAGAATCTAAAATTAAAAGCAACTGTAGTTGATGAACAAGGAAATCCTTTAAAAGAAGTTAATGTTTTAACTTCTAATGGAGAAAAAGTATCTACAGATGCTAATGGGGATTTTCAAATTAAAATGCTTAATGAAGAAGATACCTTTACACTTGAGAAAAAAGGATTTATTTCAAAACTTGTTAATGTACTTGATATAGATGGAGGTATTATTTTAAAGAAATCTCCTTTCCTTGCCTCCCAAGATGATAAAATAAAAATGGGTGTTGTTACAAAAAGTGTTAGAGATATAACTGGCGCTATTTCAAAAATTAACCCAAAAGAACGTTTATTATTTGATAACACTCAATTTTTAAGAAACTACATAAATGGTTTGACTTTAGGTGTTAGAGGTTCAGATAACATAAGAGGCATAGGTAGTGCTATTTTTGTTATTGACGGTGTAATTGGTCGTGATCCAAACATTCTAAATATGGAAGAGGTAGATCAAATAGCTGTTCTTAAAGACGCAAGTGCTCTTGCATTATATGGAAGCCAAGCAAGAAACGGGGTTATAGTAATTAATACAAAAAGAGGAAAAGTTAATAGAAAAGAAGTTAATGTTAACGTTCTTTCAGGTTTTAGAACTCCTGTTTCTTTACCAAAGTACTTGGGTTCGGCCGATTATATGACTCTTTATAATGAGGCTCTTTCTAATGATGGTGTAGCTGTCGATGACGGACGAAGATTTTCAACTGAAAGAATTCAAAATACCAGATCTGGTCTAAATCCTTTTGAATATCCTGATGTAGATTATTATTCTAGTCAATTCATAACACCTATTACATCTTTTACCAATATAATTACTGAATTTTCAGGCGGCAATGAAAAGAATCAGTATTATGTAAATGTAGGTTTGAATGTTAATGACGCTTGGGTAAATATCAATGATGATATAAATGCAGGTTCTAATCGTTTTAATGTAAGGGGTAACATAGATTTTCAAGTAAATGATTGGATTACTAGTAGTTTAGACGGTATAGTAGTTGTAAGTACAAATAAGTCTTCTAGATCTAATTTGTTGAGAGAAGCTACTACTTTAAGACCTAATCTTTATTCTCCATTTTTACCTTTAGACGCCATCTCTACTAGTGACCCTGAAGTTGTTGGACAATTACTTGCGGCTAATACTTACAATGGAATGCTTTTAGGATCATCCCAACAATTTGGTGCAAATTCACCTGTAGCCCTAGCAATTGCAGGAGGTTATCAAAATACCGTGTTTCGATCTACACAGTTTAATAATACTATTAATTTTGATTTAGATAGAATAGCTAAAGGTTTATCTGCTAAGACTTATTTAAGTTTTGATTTTTATGATTCTTATAACGCAACAATAGCAAATCAATTTAAAACTTACGAACCAATTTGGGAAGGTAATAAAATAAGAAGTTTTAATATTTATGGTGAAGACCTCAAAGATCAAAGAGAAAATCTTAGTACAAATGATTTTATTTCTCGTTTTGGTTTTTATGGACTAATAAATTATGATACTACTCTTGCTAAAGATCATTCTCTAAATACAACTTTTTTAGCTTTTTACAATTCTCAAAGACAAAATGATGCTAAGCAAACAGATATTGATTCTCACTTCGGGTTTCAAACATCTTATGACTTTAAAAAGAGATTATTTATTGATTTTACTGCAACTTATGTAAATTCTTTAAAATTACCTGAAGGAAATAGAGGTGCTTTATCACCTACTGCAGGTATAGCTTATATTTTAAGTGAAAGTTCTTTTCTGAAAAACAATAAATTTATTAAATATCTAAAAATAAAGGCATCTGGTGGTGTTATAAAATCAGACAGAGGTATTACTGCTCTAAACAGTGGCGGGTCAATTGATAATGCTTCTAGTGCTTATTATTTATATGATTCAAACTATTCTAATGGGAGTAATATTAATTGGGCAGATGGGAATTCTAATAATATACAAACTCTAACACAAGGAGAGAATCTAGACTTAACATTTGAAGAACGTATTGATTTTAATTTAGGTTTTGAAGCTAATTTAATGAATTCACTCTTTGTAGAGGCTAATTATTTTAGAACTGAACTAGATAAACAAATTACTTTTTTACAAGATCAATACCCTTCATATTATAATGATTTTAGACCATATGTTAATTATAATAAAAATTTATATACTGGTTTTGAGCTAGGTTTAAATTATAATAAAACTTATGAAGACCTCTCAGTTAGTATGGGTACTAATATTTTATATAGTCAAACAGAAAGATCTAAAAGATCTGAGGTTTTTGCTGAAAACTATTTACAAACACAAGGAAGAGAAATTTCTACAATTTTTGGGTTAGTTGATCAAGGGTTTTATTCTGAAGCAGATTTTAACTCAGATGCTAACGGTAATAGAGTTTTAATTACTGGTTTGGCTCAACCTCAATTTGGTAATGTTCAACCAGGAGATATAAAATATCAAGATCAAAATGGAGATAATATTATTGATAATGATGATAGAATAGCTATAGGGCAATCTAGTAGTCCTTTAACGTATGCTTTTAATCTTAATTTAAGTTACAAAAGGTTCAGCTTTTTTGTTTTAGCAACAGGGCAGTCAGGTTCTAAGGGTAATAGATTAAATAGTAACTTTAACCAATACTATTCAGTTGATGGAAATGATAAATATTCAGAAGTTGTATTAGGAAGATGGACACCGGAAACTGCTGATACAGCTACATTCCCTAGGTTATCATCGGGTACAAATCAGAATAATTTCAGAAATTCTACATTTTGGCTTTACAATAACAACTTTTTTAATATTAGTCGTGCACAGTTTACTTATGAATTTTCTGATGCTGTATGCAATAATATTGGTGTTGAAGGTTTTAGTCTCAATATTTCTGGAACAAATTTATTCGAGATTTCTAAAAATAAAGACATACGTCAATTAAGGATAGGTTCAGATCCTCTGTCTAGATCTTTTACTTTTGGGTTAAGAATGTCATTTTAATAAAATTTTTAAATTATAAATAAATGAAAAGTTTAATAAAAAATATATTAATTGTATTTGTTTTTGCAAGTTTTATTGGTTGTGAAATTGAACCAATTAACGAAAACAGATTAAATTTTGATAATCTTAGTAACTTTCCTGAAAAGGCAGAAGGGATATTATTAAATGGATATACGGGATTAGTTAATCAATACTCCTTTTCAGAAGCAGGTACAGATGATGCTATGAGTAATATTTTAAATAATAATTATAAGCGCATCGCTTTAGGTGAGTTGAATGCACAATTTAATCCTACAGCCCGTTGGAACAGCTATGAGCGTGTGTTTTGGGTAAATAAATTCTTAGAAATTATTGATCGAGGAGAAACACAATGGAACCGAGACACATTAACCAATACAATGTTTGAAATGCGTATGAAAGGTGAGGCATTGGCATTAAGAGGGTTACATCACTTTTATATCCTCCAAGCTCATGCTGGGATAGGCCAATCTGGAAATTTATTAGGTATTCCTTATTTTACTGAATTTATTGAAGCAGATGGTAACTTTAATGTACCTCGTCAATCCTTTGAAACCTCTGTTCAATCTATTATGGCTGATTTTAATGATGCACTTAAATTATTACCAACAGATTATGGTTTAAGTCAAGGGCAACTGGATCCATGGTATTCAAATCTAGAGGGTTTTGATTATGATAAATACGGAATAGTAAATGATAATTTTTTTGATTTACGTATTTCTGGAAGAATTGTAAAAGCCTTAAAAGCACGTTTAGCGCTTTTTGCAGCAAGTCCTTCATTTTTAAATAATCAAAGTTATTATGAAATGGCAGCAGAAGATGCATCGAAAATTTTAAATACAATTGGAGGTGTTGCTGGTTTAGATCCAAAAGGTATTGAGTTCTATGCTTCTGATAACAACATTCAAAGTAGTGAATCTCTATGGAGAGGTTCTATAGGAGGAAATAGTACAACCTTTGAAAGAAGAATGTTTCCACCATCAGTAAATGGAAATGGTGAAATAAATCCGACTCAAAATTTTGTAGATGCATTTCCTATGTTAGATGGAACTCCAATAAATGATTCCAACATTTATGATCCACAAAACCCTTATGCAAATAGAGATCCAAGATTAGAAAAATATGTTGTTGTTAATGGTGCTGAATTTGGAGGAGGAATAATTAACACCGGTGTTGGTGGTGGTAACGATAGGTTAGATTCTATACCTGGGCAGTCTACAACTACTGGGTATTATCTTAAAAAATTATTGCAACCTGAAGTTAGAATTAATAATGATGGGACAGCACAAGGTAAAAGACATGCAAATGTATATTTTAGATATACGGAATTGTTTTTAATATTAGCAGAAGCAGCTAATGAAATTGGTGGCCCAGACCATCAAGTTAATGGTATTTCTGCTCGTGATGTAATCGCAGCAATTCGTAAAAGAGCTGGAATTACACAACCAGATAATTATTTAGCATCGATTTCAACACCAGAAGATATGCGTAAGCTTATCAGAAATGAACGTCGTTTAGAATTAAGTTTTGAAGGGCATAGGTTTTGGGACTTAAGAAGATGGGGGTTACCTCTAAATGAAACAGCTAAAGGTTATTTTTTTGATGGAAATAATTACCTTGAATTGCCTTCAGTTGAAATTAGAAACTACCAATCATTTGCAACTTATATGCCTATTCCAAATTCGGAGATTTTAAAATTTTCTGAACTTGAGCAAAACAATGGATGGTAGTGTATTTTTTGTAATTTAAAAGAATAAAAATATTAGACATGAAAATAAAATATTTAATAGTAGCTGTATTTACTTTTGGTTTACTAGCTTGTGAAAATCAGGTAAACGAATTTGATGATTTTGGATCAACTTCAGTATATTTTCCATTTCAAACTCCTGTAAGAACAATAATACAAGGGAAGTACGATTTAGGATTTAACGATAATGATAACAAAGGACGATTTGAAATTGGCGTTACTATGTCAGGAGTTTATAATAACTCTGAAGATAGAAAAGTACATTTTGAATTAGCTCCTGAATTGATAGATGCTACTGTCTTAGGAGTAGATACTGTGAATGTAGAGTTATTACCAGCCTCTTATTACACTATTGAACAAGAAAGCCCAGTAACAATTCCCTCTGGATCTATAAAAGGGCGTATACCAGTCCAACTTTCAGATGTATTTTTTGATGACCCTAAATCATTTGCAGAGTTTGAAGAGGTTCATTATGTAATTCCTTTAAAAATTACAAATTATGAAGGACTAGACTCACTCTTAACTGGAGTACCTGCAGAAGATGTTGTAAATCCCGTTAAAATAAAACCAGAAGATTGGGAAACTTTACCTAAAGATTATACTCTTTTTGGTATTAAGTATATGAATAAATATCAAGGTATATATTTGAGACGTGGTGAGGATAAAGTTAAAGGATTTGTAGGATTGGAAACTGTTTTTGCAAATGGAAACCCTACACAATCAGAAACAAGGGCTATTGATAGCTCCACTGTCTATAGATCTGAGTTTATTGTAGGCGACGAATTACTTCCGTTATCAACTGCAGGCAGAAAAGAAGCGAATACTACTATTGGTGTTAGGAGATCAGATCCAGACCTTGCTACAAATAATACATTGTCTTTAAAATTAAGCTTTAATGATAATGAAGAAATTACTGTAACTAATGCTGACCCAAACAGCACTGTTTCTGTGATTGGATCTGGAAAGTTTGTAGAAGATGGAGACGAATGGGGAGGAAAAACTAGGGATGTAATTTATTTAGATTTTGAATACCGAGAATTAGAAGTTGAAGTAACCACGAAAAGTTTTTTTGGAAATTTAGTTTCAACAAAAACAGCAACACTCGATTTATTGCATACAGTAAAAGATACCTTAGTCATAAGAGACAGAGATATTAAATTTGAAGAATTTACAATTAACTTAGAAAAGTAATAGATTAATAATTATTATTAATTTTAAATTATAAAAAAAAACCTTCATTATATTTATGAAGGTTTTTTTTAGTCATTTTTTCTAATCTTGTTTTTAGTATTTTTATTTAAGTTATAAAATTCAGGATAGGACAGGACGCGAATTATTAGTTTTAATCATACATTTATGTTTAATATATTTTTTAAAAACAATTTAATTATATTAATACTTAAGAGAGTAATTTATGTATAAGAATAAATTTTTAATAGTTTTATTTTGTGCAGTTTATGGTTTAAACCACTTAAGAGCTCAAAATACTTCAAGTACCAAAAAACCAAATATTATTTTTATTTTAACCGATGACCAACGTTTTGATGCCATTGGTTATGCAGGTAATAAATATGTTCAAACTCCAGAAATGGACGATTTAGCAAAAAAAGGCACCTATTTTAACTCAGCAATTGTTACTACACCAATTTGTGCTGCAAGTAGAACTAGTATCTTAACTGGTTTATACGAAAGAACTCATAACTTTAATTTTCAAACAGGGAATGTTAGAGATGAATACATGAACGCTTCTTACCCAAGATTGTTAAAAGACAATGGATATTATACAGGTTTTTATGGTAAATATGGTACTAGATATAATGATTTAGACAAGCAGTTTAATGAATATGAGTCTTATGATAGAAACAACAGATTTAAAGACAGAAGAGGCTATTACTACAAAACAATAGGAAAAGATACGGTGCACTTAACTAGATACACAGGGCAACAGGCCATTGATTTTATAGATAAAAATGCCGATAATAAACAACCTTTCTGTTTATCGTTAAGCTTTAGCGCACCTCATGCACATGACCCTGCAGAGAAACAATATTTCTGGCAAAGTACTATGGATGCAATGTTAGAAAATACAACAATGCCAGAGCCTGTATTAGCAGATGATAAATACTTTAATGCACAGCCAGAAATTGTTAAAAAAGGATTTAACAGATTACGTTGGACTTGGAGATACGACAATCTAGAAAAGTACCAACATAGTTTAAAAGGGTATTATAGAATGATTTCTGGAATAGATGCAGAAATTACTAAAATACGTGCGAAGTTAAAAGAAAAAGGGCAAGACAGAAACACTGTTATCATTGTAATGGGAGACAATGGTTACTTTTTAGGTGAAAGACAAATGGCCGGGAAATGGTTGATGTATGACAATTCAATAAGAGTACCTTTAATTGTTTTTGATCCTAGAGAAAATAGTCATCAAGACATAGATGATATGGTCTTAAATATCGATGTCACAAAAACTATTGCAGATTTAGCTGGGGTAAAAGCACCTAAATCTTGGCAAGGAAAAAGTTTAATGCCCATTGTAAAACAACAAAAGAAATCTATTGAAAGAGATACTATATTAATAGAACATATTTGGGATTTTAGCGAAATTCCACCAAGTGAGGGAGTGCGTACTAAAAAGTGGAAGTATTTTAGATATGTAAATGATAAGACTATAGAAGAGTTGTATGATTTAGAAAAAGATCCGAAAGAAATTAAAAACCTTGTTGGGAAAAGAAAATACAGAAAAGTTTTAGCAAATTTAAGAGCTAAAACAGAGGAGTTAATCAAAAAGAATAGTAATGAATATAGAGCTGCACCTACAGATTTAACTGTAGAGTTAATTAGAGAACCAAGTACAGAAGTAAAAGTTTTTGATTTAAAACCAGAATTTGGATGGACTGTTCCTTTAGGAGCAAAATACCAAGGTGCATATCAGATTTTAGTAGCATCAAACAAAGCAAGTATAGATGCAAATAATGGCGATATTTGGGATAGTGGTAGAGTAGCATCATCAAAATCTACAGATGTAGAATTTACAGGAAATGGATTAGAAATAGATAAAACATATTTCTGGAAAGTTAGAATTTGGGATGAAGCAAATCGTTTAGTTGATTATTCTGAGATACAACAATTTACTACTGGTAAAAGTGATGACTACATTATTTCTACAGAAAATAAATATTTAGTAGATAGGGTAAAACCTGTTGCTTTTGAAAATAGAGGAGATTTTTATTTTATGGATTTTGGTAAAGCCGCTTTTGCAACTATCGACTTTAATTATACAGCTAAAGAACCTCATACATTAACCTTTAGAATTGGTGAAATGTTAGATGACAACGGGAATGTAAATAGAACACCACCAGCAAAAAGTAATATTCGTTACCAAGAAATTAAGGTGAATGTAACTCCTGAAATAACAACTTACCAAATAGAAATTAATCCGGTACCAGACAAACGGATGAAAGGGCCAAGTAAGGCAATTCCTTTACCAGAAGGCTTCCCTGTATTACAACCTTTTAGATATGCTGAAGTTGAGGACGCAAAAACTTCACTACAAGCTACAGATTTTGAACAATTAAGACACACAGGTTATTGGGAAGATGATGCAAGTAACTTTAGCAGTAACAATAATATTTTAAATCAAGTTTGGGATTTCTCTAAATATTCTATCAAAGCAACCACTTTTAACGGGTTGTATGTAGATGGAGATAGAGAGCGTATACCTTATGAGGCAGATGCGTATTTAAATCAATTAAGTCATTACACAACAGATAGAGAGTTTGCTATTGCTAGAAGAACCATAGAGTATTTTATGGAGAACCCAACATGGCCTACAGAATGGCAACAACATGTAGCATTGTTAATTTATGCAGATTACATGTATACAGGCAACACAGAATTGATAGAACGTTATTATGAAGCTTTAAAGCACAAAACACTTTTTGAGCTATCAAATGAAGACGGTTTAATTACATCTACAAAAGTAACAGAAGAGTTTATGTATAAGTTAGGTTTTAAACCTGGTTATAAAAAACCATTAACAGATATTGTAGATTGGCCTTCTAAGAATTTTGCGGGAAGTAAAACAAAAGGAGAAAGAGATGGGTTTGTATTTAAACCCTACAGTACCGTAATTAATGCTTTCTTTTATGAGAACATGAAAATTATGTCTGAGTTTGCTAAATTATTAGGAAAAACACAAGAGGCCTTAGATTTTGAATACAGAGCTGCAAAAGCTAAAAAAGCAGTAAACGAACAAATGTTTAACAAAGAAAAAGGAATCTATGTAGACGGTATTGGAACAGATCATTCTTCTTTACATGCTAATATGATGCCTTTAGCATTTGGTTTGGTTCCACCAGAGCACTATCAATCTGTAATAGATTTTATAAAGTCTAGAGGAATGGCTTGTAGTGTTTATGGAGCTCAATTTTTAATGGACGGTTTATACAATGCTGGTGAAGAAGATTATGCACTTGAATTATTGGCAAGTAAAGCTAAGAGAAGTTGGTATAATATGATTCGAATAGGATCTACAATTTCTTTAGAAGCATGGGATTATGAGTATAAAGTAAATTTAGATTGGAACCATGCTTGGGGTGCAGCACCAGCAAATGTAATTCCTAGAGGATTATGGGGAATTAAACCTAAAACACCTGGTTTTGGTATTGCTACGATTAAGCCTCAAATGAGTAAATTAAAATCTAGTGCTATAGAAGTGCCAACTGTAAGAGGAACTATAAAGGCAAGTTACAAGCGCAATGGGCCTAGATTACAAACCTATGAAATTGAAATACCGGGAAATATGGTTGCTGAATTTTCTTTAAACGGTTCCGAAGGAAAAGAATTTATACACAATGGGAAAAGCGTTCCATCTGCATTTAAAATTGTAAGATTAACGCCAGGGAAACACACCATTCAGTTAAAAATAAATTCTTTTTAATAGCAATTACTTTAGTAAAGTAATAAAAATTTTAATAGACTGAACAAAAGGTAGTTTTATACTACCTTTTGTTGTTTTTGATAATAATATTTAAAAAGACAACTAAGGCTAAATTTCGCTAACTAAAAATTTCTCAATTATGAAAAAAATATTACTAAGTATATTCTTTTTAAGTTTTATTACTTTAATAAATGGGCAAACTAAATTGTCAGCAACTTTAAAGAGTAACACTAAAGTTACACAAGAAGGAGAAGGTGGCTTATTTTTTGCAGGAGAAAAAGATGTTAATTATAAGTTTGGTAGAAGAATTACTCCACATGGAGATTGTGTAGATGTAATAAACGGATATGCATTTGTTACTTGGTACAAAGGTGGTATGGATAAACGTAATTTAATGTTATCAAGAAAAAACTTAAATGTAGCAAATGCTCCATGGGTAACTATAGAGTTCCCTCATCAACATATAGGTCAAGGAGGAGAACTTTTAAACGAAACTGGCATTAGAGGTGATTCTCATAATACAGCAGCAATAGGTATTAGTACTTTAGACAATACAATTCATATTATTTATGACATGCATGCCTATGGTAAAACTAGTTTGCCTAACGATTTTTTTAACTATTCTGTCTCTAAAAAAGAAATGGCATTTGTATCCGATGAAGAATTCAAATTGACTGTTTTTAATACTAAAAGAAATTATTTAAAACAAGGGCAAAATTATGAACGCATGACCTATCCGATGATTCATAGAGCCACTGACGGTAGTTTGGTAGCGCGATATAGAAAAGGTGGTTCTGGAAATGGAGATATTTTATTGGCACATTATGATGGCAACTCTTGGTCTAATAATTGGACTTATCATGAAGGTGCATTACCATTGCCTAATAGAAACAACATGTATGGAGGTGAGCGTTTTTTAAACGGTAAATTTTACTCAGGTTTTTCTATAAGATATTCTACAAATAATAATACGAGTACAAGTAACGGTTATATGTTAAATAGCGGTTTGTATTATGCATATACAAACGAGATTACAAAAAATATTTCCAGTCAATGGTTTGATGTAAATGATAATCCTATTTCGTTACCAATTAAAAATAATATAGATCCTGCACAAGATCCTGTTCAAATTGCGCAACCAGGAGACGATTTTGGAACAGATACATTTCCAAGATCATCCTCAGACCCAGCTTGGACAGTTACTGAAAATGGTGCGATTCACTTTGTGCAACGTGTTGATGGTATAAATGTACATTATTATAAAAAAGCTACGGATGCCAATTTTTCAAAGAATGCAGGTGGTTTAATTCCAAACCCTAGTACTAGAGGAGAAATTTACAGTTACAAAAACCATATTTTTATGGTAGAACTTATCAGTGGAAAAGTAAACATTAAAACAACTTTAGAAGGAGAAAATAATTGGGAAATAGTATATATAGGTCAAGAAGAATCTATTCGTTTTAATCATTTTGATGCTTTTGTTGAAGCTAATAAACTCTATGTGTATTTAATGGAAGATACTGGTAATAATACAGTAGGTGTAGGAGATAAGCGTCCGTTGTATTTTCAAGAATTTACCCTGTCTGAAGAAGAGATGCAAGAAGAAGTAACACCAACTGTTCTTTTAGAAGCAGAAAATTTTACCACAGCTTCAAGTGATATTCAAATTGGTACCAGTTCTTCGGCATCAGGAGGTGAATATGTAGATTCTTTTGCTAGCAACCAATTTTTAGAATATAAATTTACTATCACAGAAGCAGATGAGTACGATATAGTGTTGTTTGTTGCTGTAAGAAATAGAGATGACTCAGTAATGGATGTCGAAATAAATGGGCAGCTTTATGAGAATTTTTTGGTTGCTAAAACTGGAGATTGGAACATTTATGGAGAAAATAAAATCGAAAATGTAATTCTAAACCAAGGAGAAAATGTTATAAGACTTACCCAAAAGAGATCTTTATCTAGTGAGCCAGACAAGATAGAAATTATCTCTAAATCGGCCTTGAAAGTTAATATTTATAATTCGAACACTATTGTTGTTTATCCAAACCCAAGTAAAGGTATTTTCAATGTGAAAAGTCAAATAAAAAAACTGAACTACAAGTTAATATCTATACACGGTAAAGTATTAGAAAAAAGGGGTTTGATTAACAATAAATTAGATTTTGTGAAATACCCAAAAGGTATTTATTTTCTTCAACTAAATTCTGGAGATAGTTTTGTAGTAAAAAAAATTTTGATAAAATAACTTGAGAATTAAAATATTCACCTTAAGAAACTTTTTGCTAAAAGATTATTTAAATAAATATTAAGGAGTTAATCTAGAAAAAAGCCTTTCTTAAAAGATCCATTTTATGAGTAATAATTTTCTAATACGATAAATCTATGATAAAGATAACAGTTATTATTCCAACTTTTAACGAGGAATTTCATATTGAGAAAGCAATAGAATCTGTATCATTCGCAGACGAAATTATAATCATTGATTCTTATAGTTCTGATCAAACTATTGATATTGCTAACAAGAAAAATGTAAAAATTATTCAACGTGAGTTCGACGATTTTTCTACTCAGAAAAATTATGCAATAAATTTAGCCTCCAATAAATGGATTTATATTTTAGACGCAGATGAACGTGTTACCCCTCAAGTAAGAAAAGAAATTTTAGAAGCAGTTAAAAGCCCCAAAGATTTTGTTGGTTTTTATGTAAAAAGAAGTTTCTTTTTCATGGGAAAGAAAATAAATTATGGTGGATGTCAGGGTGATAAAGTTATACGTTTATTCTTAAAAGAATTTTGTAAATATGACGGAAGCCCAGTTCATGAAACTATCGTTGCAAACGGAAAATTAGGTTTTTTTAAACATAAAATAGACCATTTTTCCTATAAAAGTTATGATCATTACATTTCTAAAATGAACCATTATGCGACATTAAGAGCAAGACAACTTCATAGTAAAGGAAAAAAAGTAAACTTATTTCATGTTTTGATAAAACCTATAATAAGGTTTTTTATCCATTATTTTGTTAGATTAGGTTTTTTAGATGGTTTTGCAGGTTTTATTTTTGGGAAAACACAAGCTTATGGTGTTCTAACAAGATATATTAAACTATATATATTAAACAAAAAAATAAATGAGAATTCATAAAGATTAATCATTTTTGATAAATCACAAAGTTTTAGTTTAGATTGTTTTTGTAATAAAATATCAATAGAGTTAGTTTAAAAAAAGCAAAGATTTTTTTGTAAATAATGTTTATAGATTTTAGTTAATATTTATTTTAACTCAAAGTTATATTGAAAATAATATATAAAACTAAAGTTTTTCCACAGTATAGTACAGGACACAATTTCACATATCTAGTAATAAATTAGCACTAAACAACCTGTTAAAACTTTATATTTAGTTTCAGTTCGAAAATTACAAGATTAAAGTTCCTACCACAAATTATTAATGTAAACAAAATGTACTAAAAGGTTATTACATATTATACAAAGTATTAGCAAAAGAGCGAAAGTAAATAATGAGTGTAAGAAAAATTAATTGGGGAATTATTGGTTGTGGAGACGTAGCTGAAATTAAAAGTGGTCCTGCTTTTCAAAAAGTAGAAAATTCTTTTTTAATTAATGTGATGAGAAGAAATGAAGAGAAGGTAAAAGATTTTGCAAAAAGACATAGAGTTGCAAATTGGACGACTAATGCATCAGAGCTAATAAATGATAAATATGTAAATGCAATTTATATTGCAACACCACCTTCTTCGCATTTAGAATATGCCCTTGAAGCATTAAAGGCAGGGAAAGATGTGTATTTAGAAAAACCAATGGTATTGAATAGTAACGAAGCTAAAGTTCTTTCTGAAGCGGTTATTGAGCGTAATAATAAAGTAACCATAGCACATTACCGCAGAAGTTTACCAATATTTTTAAAGGTTAAGGAGTTATTACTTTCTAATTGTATTGGAATCGTTTCTTCTGCTAAAATTACAATTGCACAAACAAAAAAAGCAAATATAATTGCTAAAACGGATGTAAACTGGAGATTAGATCCTACAATTTCTGGAGGTGGATATTTTCATGATATTGCTCCTCACCAATTAGATTTGATGTATTATTACTTTGGAGATATAGCATCAATAAAAAGTGTTGATTTAGAAAAAAATAAAGTTTCAAATGAGGTTGTAAAAGGTGTAATCCAATTTAAAAATGGAGTTCAATTTAATGGGAGTTGGGATTTTAATGCAGTATCAGATACCGATAATTGTACAATTATTGGAGAAAAAGGAAGTATTTCATTCTCATTTTATGGAGAAGAAATTAGAGTATCTATTGATAGAAATGTAAAATCCTATCAGTTTTCAAATCCCAAACATGTACAACAACCAATGATAGAAAAAACAGTAGGTTACTTTTTAGGTAATAATACAAACCCTTGTAGTGTTGAAGAAGCAGCAATAGTAACCAAAATTATGGATATTTTTTGTGGGAAAAAATAAATGAGAGGAAATAAAAAAATACAAAAGCTCACTTTTATTTTATTGATAATTTTATCAGTATATATGTATGCTCAAAACCCAATTGTCCCAAATAAAGGTTTAAACGATCCTCATATCCATATTTTTAACGATACTGCCTATGTATATGCTTCGCACGATAAATCTATTAAAAATAGAAAATTTATTATGGAAGATTGGTGGATTTGGTCTTCTCCAGATTTAATTAATTGGAAAAAAGAAAGCGTTTTAAAACCAAAAGATACGTATATAGAGGATGTAAATTTCACACGATGTTGGGCTACTGATGTTGCCTATAGAAATGGTAAATATTACTGGTATTTTTCTGAAGGGAATCAGCAAGCAGGTGTTGTAGCTGGAGATTCTCCAACTGGCCCTTGGAAAGATCCTTTAGGAAAACCATTATTAACATCAGAATTAACACCAACAGACGAATATGATATGGCTATTTTTGAAGAAAATGGAGAGCATTATATCATTTTTGGAGCTTGGGATTATTATATAGCGAAACTAAATTATGATATGATTAGTTTGGCTGAAAAACCAAGAAAACTAGAGATCAATAATCCAAGAGGACCTTATAACCAAGATGGAAATAATCTTGAAAAACCTACTGATGACAAACCTTTTGTGCATAAATATAATGGAAATTATTATTTGTCTTGGGGTTGTTTTTATGCAATGTCAGATAATTTATATGGCCCTTATGATTACAAAGATTCCGTTATAAAACAAGAAAGTTTTGTAACAGGATATGATTCACCAACTTGGCCAAATGGTTTTCAACAAGGTAGGCATGGCTCTTTCTTTGAATGGAACAACCAATGGTATTATACGTATTGCGATATTAGTCAAACAGGAAATCGTTATTTTAGAGATACTTTTATAAGCTATGTTCATTACAAAGAAAATGGTGAAATGTCAACCATAAGAGTCGATGGAGTTGGAGTAGCAAATTATAATGCAAATGCTAAAATTGAAGCAGAAGATTATTTTAAAGCAGAAGGAATAGAAAAAAAAGAAACAGATAATGGTTTTGTTATCAAAACAAATGCAAATAAAAGTTATCTAAATTTCAAAAATGTTAAAGGATTAGCAAAAAAATCAAAAATGACGCTAAAAGCTTCATGTAATAAAGGAGCAAAATTTGCAATAAAAATTCTGAGAAATTCCTTAAAAGGAGAATTAATAGGCTACAAAACAATTGAAGGTAAAATTAATAATGATTATTTTACAGATATTACTTTTAGCTTAAAAGAATTACAACAAAAAGAAGATATTTATTTAATTATAGAACAATTAACCAACAATCAATTACAAATTGATTCATTTTCATTTTCAAAATAAAAACAACCAATGAAAAAAACACTAATTTTATTTTTATCAATCACACTTTTTTATGCTTGTGGAGAAACTGCATCAAAAAAAGGTTACAAAGATGCTTCTTTATCCATAGATGAAAGAGTGGACGCTTTATTACCGTTACTATCACTTGAAGAAAAAGTGGCGCAAATGCGAATTTTCCATGCAAATATTGGGACTAAACCAGATGAAAATGGAAACTTAAAACTCTCGAAAAGAGTTATTAAGAAACTGAAATTAGGTATTGCTGGAATTAAAAACCCAGGAGAACACATCGATCCCGTTGCTGCTGCTAAAATGAATAATGATTTGCAAAAATACATCATCGAAAATAATAGATGGGGTATTCCAGCTTTGTTTGTTACAGAATCTTACAATGGAGTAGATGCAGAAGGGTCAACAGTTTTTGGTCGTCCAATTACCTCTGCAGCATCATTTAATCCAGAATTAGTGCAAAGACAATGGGATGTAGTAGGTAGAGAAGCACGTTTAAGAGGTATGCACATGTGTCATTCACCAGAAGCAGATGTGGTAAGAGATCCACGTTTTGGTAGAATGAGTGAAGCCTTTGGAGAAGATACGTATTTAACAACGCAAATGGTTAAAAATGCAGTTATTGGTGTACAAGGAAACTATGAAGGTTTAGGAAATGGAACACATATTGGAGCAGTTGCAAAACACTTTGCAGGTTATGGACAAGTGTTAGGTGGTTCTAATTTTGCTGCTATTGAAATTTCTGAAAGAACATTAATCGACGAAATTTATCCTCCTTTTGAAGCGGCTATAAAAGAAGCTAGAACTCTAGGAATTATGGCTTCTCATGGAGATTTAAACGGAGTTGCTTCTCACGGAAATCCAGAATTATTAACAGGAGTTTTAAGAGATCAATGGGGGTTTGAAGGTTATGTAGTTTCAGATTCTAATGATATTGCTCGTTTGTATTACTTTATGAAAGTTGCAGAATCACCAGAAGCTGCTGCTCAAATGGGCTTAGAAGCTGGTATTGATGTCGATTTATACGCAGAAGATTCGTATTCTTATTTACCAAAAATGGTAGAGAAAAACCCTGAATTGATGAAATTGATAGACAGATCTGTAAGACGTGTTTTAAGAACAAAATTTATTTTAGGTTTGTTTGATAATCCTTATATAGACATAGAGGAAACTAAAAAAGGTGTTCGTGCTGAAAGTTCTCTAGAATTAGCTAAAGAATCAGATTTAGAATCAATTATTTTATTGAAGAATGAAGAAAATACCTTGCCTTTAAATAAAAAGAAAAAAACGAGAGTAGCTCTTTTAGGTCCTTTATTAAAAAAGAACACTAAAGAAATGTTTGAATCTGCAGTTGGTAACAGTAATATTAAATTTGTATCAGAAAAAGGATTTAACTTAACGAATGAAAAAGGTGGTGCTCCAGAATTATTAGAAAGAGATCCAAAAGCAATTGCTAAATTGGTAAATATTGCTAGAAGTTCAGATGTTGTGGTGTTGTTTTTAGGAGGTGATAAATATACAGCTAAAGAAGCTTATTTTAGCAACAGTACTTTAGGAGATAGAGCTACTATAGATCCTGTTGGGGCACAAGACGAGTTAGTAGAAAAGATTACAACTTTAGGTAAAAAAGTAATTGTGGTATTAAAACATAGAAGAACTTTATCTATCAATACCATCGCTAAAAATGCTGATGCCATTTTAGATACTTGGGATTTAAGTGAGTTTGGAGACCATTCTACCGCTAAAATTATTTTTGGTGATGTTTCTCCTTCAGGAAAATCTCCTGTTACTATTCCTAGATCAATTGGGCAATTGCCTTATCATTATAGTATGAAAGAAATAAACTATAAGAAAGAATACTTGTTTTTAGAAAAAGGGCCAATTTATCCTTTTGGACATGGATTAAGTTATGGTGATTTTGAATATTCAGATATTAAATTGTCTAGTACAGAAATTACACCAAATTCAGAAATTACAGTTAGCGTAACAGTTACAAATACTGGTAAAGTTAAAGCTAAGGAAGTTGTACAAATGTATATTAAAGATGAAATTGGTTCTGTGACAAGACCAGATAAAGAATTAAAAGGTTTTAATAAAATTGAATTCGCTGCAGGAGAAAGCAAAACAGTTTCGTTTACAATTACACCTAAAATGTTGGAATTTACAGGTATTTCATTGAAGAAATTTTTAGAAGCTGGAGATTATAAGGTTAAAATAGGAACTTCATCTAACGAATATTTAGAAACAACATTCAAATTAAAAAAATAATTAGCAATGAAAAAATCACTTTTCACATTATTAACCGTTGTATTAACGCTTTTTAGCTGTTGTATTTCTCAAGATACAGTGGCTCAAAAATCATCTGGTTTGGATAATACAGCCATTGAAAAATCCATGATTAAAGCTTTAGAATGGCAAGAGGCACATCCTATTTTTGCAATTCATCCTACAGATTGGACAGCAGGTGCTTATTATACTGGTGTTGCTAGAGCTCATCATACCACAAAAAATATGATGTATATGGCTGCTTTAAAAAACCAAGCAGTTTGGAATAATTGGCAAACGTATAAAAGAATATATCATGCAGATGATGTAGCGATCTCTTATAGCTATTTATACCTTGCTATGAATGAAAATAGAAGAAATTTTGCAGATTTAGAACCAACAAAAAAATTCTTAGATGAACATTTGTACGAAGATAATAGATGGAAAGAAGGGAAGGATAAAAGTCATGAAGATAAAACCATTTTATGGTGGTGGTGTGACGCTTTATTCATGGCACCTCCAGTAATTAATTTATATGCAAAACATACAAAAGAACCAAAGTATTTAGATGCAATGCACAAATATTATATGGAAGCTTACGATAGGTTGTTTGATAAAGAAGAAAACTTATTTGCAAGAGACATGCGTTTTATTTGGAAAGGAGATGTAAAGGATAAGAAAGAGTCAAATGGTGAAAAAGTATTTTGGTCTAGAGGAAATGGTTGGGTAATTGGTGGTTTAGCTTTATTGTTAGAAGATATGCCAAAAAATTATAAGCACAGAGGCTTTTATGTCAATTTATATAAAAAAATGGCTGCTAGAATTTTAGAAATACAACCAGAAGATGGTTTATGGAGAACAAGTTTGTTAAGTCCAGAATCTTACGATCATGGTGAAGTTAGCGGAAGTGGATTTTACACATTTGCTTTAGCTTGGGGAGTAAACAATGGTATTTTAGACAGTAAAACCTATACACCAGCCATTAAAAAAGCATGGAAAGGTTTGGCAGCTTGCCAACATGAAGATGGTAGAGTAGGTTGGGTACAAAATATTGGTGCTTTTCCAGAACCTGCCTCTAAAGATAGTTGGCAAAATTTTGGAACTGGCGCATTTTTACTAGCTGGTAGTGAGGTTTTAAAATTGAAGTAGTACAAATTTATTTTTACAATTACTTAAAATAATGACGATGCAAAATGTCTTCCTGATCTTGTCGAGAAATATTTAATAACTCCAAAAAAGTTCTTGAATAAGTTCAGACAGACTTGGGATTTTATAACAATCATTGATAAAAATATTTTAAACAATTTTAATTAAGTTGTTTTAAGATATCAAAATAAAATATTTTAATAATGAAAAAATTAGTTTTAATAACTTTTTTTACAAGTCTATTTATTGCTTGTAATTCAGAACAAAATTCAGATACATCAGTAAGTAAAAAAGACAAAGAAATTGCCAATAAAGTTCAAGACTTAATTGGTAAAATGACTTTAGAAGAGAAAATTGCAGAAATGACTCAAGATGCTCCTGCAAACGAGAGATTGAGTATTCCATATATGAAGTACGCAGAAGCACTCCATGGAATATGGCTTGTGCTAGATTATTATGGGAAAACAACTGTATATCCTCAAGCTATTGCAGCTGCTTCTACTTGGCAACCTAAATTAGTAAAAAAGATGGCTTCACAAACAGCTTTAGAAGCAAGAACTTTAGGAGTTACACATACATACTCTCCTAATTTAGACGTTATTTCTGGCGATCCAAGATATGGTAGAGTAGAAGAATCTTATGGAGAAGATCCTTATTTGGTATCTAGAATGGGTGTTGCTTTTATACAGGGTTTACAAGGTATGGGTGATGAACGATTTGATAAGAATCATGTAATGGCAACAGCGAAACATTTTATAGGTTATCCAGAAAATAGACGTGGAATCAATGGTGGTTTTAGTGATATGTCAGAACGTCGTTTAAGAGAAGTTTATTTACCACCTTTTGAAGCCGCTATAAAGGAAGCTAAAATAGGTTCTTTGATGCCTGGGCATCAAGATTATAATGGAGTTCCAAACCACATGAATTCTTGGTTACTTAAAGATATTTTAAGAGATGAATTAGGTTTTAACGGCTTAATTGTTTCTGATAATAATGATATTGCAAGATTAGGAACTATGCATTTTATTGCAGAAACTAGAACAGAATCTGCTATTCTAGGCTTAAAAGCGGGTGTAGATATGGACTTAGTGATTGGAAAGAATGAAAAGTTAGCAGCATATACTTCTAAAGTGTTGAAAGATACCATCACAAAGAATCCTGAGTTGGAAAAATATATTGATAAAGCAACTTCTCGTATTTTAACTGCAAAATATCAATTGGGCTTATTTGATACAAAACCAAAAGAAATTGATATAAAAACAGTAAATGCTGGTAGAAAAGAACACCAAGAGTTTTCTTATGAAATGGCAAAAAAAGCCATTATTTTATTAAAGAATGAAAATAATGTATTGCCTTTAGACCTATCAAAAATAAAATCTTTGGCAGTAATTGGACCAAATGCACACGAAGAAAAACCTAAAAAAGGAACCTATTCATTATTAGGGGGTTATTCTGGTTTACCTCCATTTTATGTTTCGGCTTTAGACGGAATTAAAGCAAAAGTTGGGGATAAAGTAAAAATTAATTATGCTAAAGGTTGCGATTTATTAAGCAATTCTAAAAATGGATTTCCAGCAGCAATTGCAGCAGCAAAAAAATCTGATGCAGTTGTTTTAGTCATTGGAGGTTCTAGAAAAACAGGAGGAGAAGGCGTAGATAGAGCTGATTTAGATTTATACGGTGTGCAAAAAGAATTGGTAAAAGCAATACATAAAACAGGTAAACCTGTTGTGGCTGTTCTAATTAATGGTAGACCTTTGTCTATTAATTATGTTGCAGAAAATATTCCATCAATTTTAGAAACGTGGTATTTAGGTATGCGTTCTGGAGATGCTATTGCAGATGCTATTTTTGGTGATATAAATCCTGGAGGAAAATTAACAGTTTCTTTCCCAAGATCTGTTGGTCAAGTTCCTTTAACCTATTTAGAAAGACCAGATTTTATTGGTTCAGGAAAAGGGCAATTTAAAAATGCAGATAAATCACCATTATTTCCTTTTGGATTTGGTTTGAGTTATACAACGTTTAAATATGGAACTCCGAAATTAAAAAATACTACGATTGGTGTAGATGAAGAAACAACTATTTCTGTAGAGGTAACTAATACTGGTGATAGAGCAGGAGATGAAGTTGTGCAAATGTATGTAAGAGATGATTATGCTTCTGTTGGGCGTTACAACAAAATGCTAAAAGGTTTTGAGCGAATTTCTTTAAAACCAGGAGAAACAAAAACTGTAACTTTTACATTAAGTTTTGAGGAATTAAATATCTTAAACCAACAAATGAAAAAAGTAGTTGAACCTGGTACATTTACAATTTCAGTAGGTGCTTCATCACAAGAAAAAGATTTACATAAAGCGATATTAAAAGTTCAGTAAAAGTTTTTCTCAAAAAAGAAAATTAAAATAATTCCAAAATAGTCTAAGCTATGTATAAAAATTCCAAAAATAAAATACATTGCGTCTTTAAGTCTAGCAAAACAGGATTTAAATTAATAATTACTATTTGTTTATTCTTTCGTGTGTTGTATTTGCCCATCTAATCTGAGCTCTTCCACCTGGAACTCTGTAGGCACCATATCTAATTTTTGATTGTCTTCCTCTATCAGGATCAGGAATATTCCAGTTAAAAGCTTCACCACCAATTATTGCATTACAATAGTGGATTTTTTTTGAAGAGTCGTTTGCATCCTCTTTAAAACCTACCTCCATTACAAAAGAAGTAATCTCGTTTTTATTAACTCGTTTTAAAAACACAACTTCTCTACCACTTCCTGATCCACCACGCACTAATATACGTTCTGCATAAATATCAAAAGCAACCTGTTTATTTGCGTTAATACCTGTACCATAAACAGGATGTGCTCTATATAAACAAATAGCAGGGTCTGGAGAACCACCTCCACCAGTATGTTGACCTTTAGCTTGAGCTATATAACTTCCACTAGTTCCAAAAGAACCTGTATCTCCAACTTCTAATATTCTAAAGTCTCCAGTAAATTTCACGTATGAACCTACATTATGGTTTGCTAAAGGTAATGAGCGTTCCATTCGTGGTTGTAAGGTATTTGCTGCGTCATGGTTATTAGATCCAGCTGTTATATTGTATATACCCCATGTAATACCATCAATTGTACTTTCTTTATAATTGGCATAGCAAGTTCTGTCGTCAATAGTCCCTACATTAACAGGGTTTGTTAAATCGTTTGATGTCCTGGTAGCATTTGCACCGTCATCATTGCAAGTAGTATAATTACCTGTATCTTCATCTGCTGATATAACTACAGGGTCTTGTTCAGTAAATTCAAAGTCTTCAATAGATACACCTCCACGGTTATCATTATCATCACTTGTACAAGAAAAGAAGATACTAAAGACAATCAACAATTTAATTGTAACAGCTTGAATATATGATTTAACTTTTATCATGTTTTAAAAAATTTTAACCAAAAATATTAAATTACTATTATATAACTATCCTGATGAATGCTGATAAAAACTATTATGTTGAGAAAATCTGCATGTAAATCATTCTTCTATAAATTATTTACCTAATTATTTAGTATTTGAACATAATCTAATCGGTTGTATTTTTTACAGAAAATTAAATGATTAATTTTAACCTGATATGACAGGATACTTATTTCAAAATAAATTAATAATTTTAAAATAAAATTAAGTAAAATGAAGAGTAATTTAGCCTTGTTTTTGTTAGTATTATGCATTCTTTCCTGCCAGTTAAAAGAGGAAAATATTGAAGGTAAAGCCTATAGTAGAGACTTAAAAGAGTTAACCCAAAATTTTATATCACCCTCAAAAGAATACTATCCAGAAACTTGGTTTCATTTAAACGGAAACAATATAAGTAAAGAAGGATTAAAAAAAGATTTACAAGCAATTAAATATGCTGGTTTACAAGGAATTCATTTGTTTAACAAAGCAGGTAGAGCTTTTCCAAACGTAAAACCCATTAAAATTTTATCCCCAGAATGGGAAGACATGATTCGTTTTGTAGCTGATGAATGCAAACGTTTAGGATTAAAATTTACAATGCAAAATTGTCCTGGATGGTCTATGACTGGTGGACCATGGGTGCCAGCAGAAGAAGCGCAACGTGAATTGGTAGAAACAACGTATCATATTTCTGGAAACAAAAAAATCAATGAAATTTTAAAAATTGATTCTTTATACCATACTCCAGATTACAATTATAAAGATGTACAAGTAGTCGCTTTTCCAACTCCAGAAGGAGCGAATTCAAAACCTTTTAATCCATCAAAAATAGAAACCAATAACAATTTAGTTCCTTGGAAAGCTATTTTTAATCCAAATTCTAAACTGATTGTAACAAGAAAAACAACCCATTTAGATCAACCTTTAAAAACCTACCGAAGACAAGGAGTTTCTAAAGATAACAATCAAACAACTTGGGTAAAAACTACCTTTGATAAAGAAGTAACAATACGTTCCATTGTTTTACCACAATTACGTCATCTGATTTTGAACTTTCAATACCCTAAAATGGATGTTGCTATCAAGGTTGAAGCACTATTAAATCAGGGATTTACAGAAATCACTACCTTAAATTTACCTGATGGAAATTGGAACGACAGGCGAAAGCATTTAACTTTGGCCATTCCAGAAACAACGTCAAGAGAATTTAGATTCACTTTTTTAGGAACACATTCTATTGCACCAGAATTTATAAGGTTAAGTGCAAAACCTAAATTACACAATCACGAAGCAAAAGCTGCAAAAGTTTTAAGACGATTAGAAAAAGACGTTGTATATGAGTATGCTGAAAACACAATTATTGATGCAAATAAAATTATAAATCTTACAGATAAATTAACTACTGATGGAAAATTGACTTGGGATGTTCCTCTAGGAAATTGGACGATTGTTCGTTTTGGACATATTAATATGAGATTGACCAATAAACCTGCAGTTCCAGAAGCTACAGGTTGGGAATCTAGTAAATTAGATAAAATAGCCATAGAAAATCATTTAAAAAACGGAATGATTGGTGATTTGATAAAACCAGGAGGTCCAATTGGAGATGGAAAATTACAAGGTCTGCTAATTGATAGTTGGGAAAGTCACGTGCCAACTTGGACAATCAATTCTGAAGATTTATTCAAACAATTTGAAACTCGAAGAGGGTATAGTATGAAAAAATACTTACCAGCAACTATGGGTTTTATTGTGGATGATGCCAATACAACAACCAAGTTTTTAAGAGATGTGCGCCAAACTATGGACGATGTTTTTATTGATAATTTCTTTAAACATTTTGCAACTATAGCTCACGAAATGGGTGCAGATGTGTATACAGAAGGTGCAGGAGGTGAAGTTTTACCCATAGATCCAATGCGCTATTATGGAGTTAGTGATATTCCAATGACTGAATTTTGGTATCCAAAATCTCCATCAGCACAAAACGAATATGCTAAACCCATTTACAATGCTGCATCTGCAGTCCATTTATACAACAAACCAAAATTGGCTGCAGAAGCTTGTACTCAAGTTGGTGTAAAATGGAATGAACATCCGTTTTCTGTAAAATATCTTATCGATTATAATTTTGCAAAAGGTGTTAATCATTTGGTGTTTCATACGTTTTCTCATACTCCACAGACAGATGTTTTTCCTGGTTCGAGCTTTGGAGGAAATATCGGTTTTCCATTGGTAAGACAACAAACGTGGTGGAAATATATGCCAGAATGGATTGAGTATTTGTCTAGAAATCAATATGTGTTGCAACAAGGAGAATATGTGGCAGATGTGTTAAGATACTATGGAGATCATTTTGATAGACCACCATTTGATCTGGATTATTTTCCAAAAGGATATAGTTTCGATTATTTAAATGAAGAAATTTTACAAGAAAAATTAAGTATTAAGGACGGAAAAATTCATGTTAAAAATGGAGGTGATTATAAAATTATTACACTAATAAATTCAGAGAGTATATTGTTATCAACCCTAAAAAAACTAAAAGAATTGGTATTGGAAGGTGCTGTGATTTTAGGCGATAAACCTAAAGATTCTCCAAGTTTAATGGATGATAAAAATGATTTAAAAGAATTAAAATCTATTGTTGATTCGTTATGGGGAAATTCTAAAAACGGTGTTAAACAAGTTGGGAAAGGAAAAGTATATTGGGGCAAAACATTAAAAGAAGTTTTAAAAGAAGAGAAAATTGATAAAGATGTAATTGTACCTGAAAATGTAAATATCAGTTGGATTCATAGAGAAATAGAAGATGCTCATATTTATTTTGTGGCTTCCAAGGATGAAAACCCTGTTGATGTTTCCTTAAGCTTTAGAATAAAGAATTTAACTCCACAAATTTGGGATGCATTTACAGGTAATCAACAATACGCAAAGGTTTGGAAAGCCAAAGATGATAGAACAAATGTTGTACTTTCTTTACCTAAAAATGGAAGTAAAATTATAGTATTTTCTAAAAGTGAAAAAAAACCAATCGCATCAAAAGTTACGTTGAATGATGAAACTATTTTAGACACTAAAACCGGATGGTATCAAATTCACAAAACAAAAAAATATCCAAAATTAACTTGGAATAAAAATGAATTTTCAGCTTCACTTTCTGGAGATTATATTTTTCACCGAGAAGGAAAAGAAGATATAAAATCGTCTTTTATCAAAGAAAAAACACTTCAGAATAATTGGAAATTGTTTTTCGATAAAGGTTGGGACAGTCCAGAATTTATTCAAATTGATAAATTAAAATCACTCACAAAATTAAATAACGATGCTGTAAAACATTATTCAGGAACTATAACTTATACCAAATCAATTGATGTAAAAGAAATTGGAAACACTACCATTTTGGACTTGGGCGATGTTGCAAATATTGCAGAAGTATGGTGCAATGGTAAAAAAGTGAACGTAAAATGGGCACCTCCATTTGAGTTTGATATTAGTAAAGAAATCAAAAAAGGGAAAAATAAGTTAGAAATTAAAGTAACCAATACTTGGAGAAATCAGTTGATTTTCGATAATAAAAGACCAAAAGGAGCTAAAAAAACTTGGACAACGTCTCGTCCAAAAAACAATGAAACTGAGTTAGAAAAATCTGGATTAATTGGTCCTGTTATTCTAAAATCGACTTTATTATTAAATTAAGTGTTAAAATAGTTATGTTTCAGGATAGTTCAGGACACTAAAGGATATTAATAAGGTAATTAAATAATAGTTTGCAATCAGAATAAAAGTTAAATCATCCTCAGATTATCGGGAACTATTGATAAATAATTATAAATATGAATTATAAAAAAAGTACATTTTTAAAAAGTATTTTGCTTCTATTTTTCTTTAATCTTTCAATAAAAGCTCAAGTTACTTTTGAGAAAGAAATAAAAATTACTGATATAGCATTGCATTTTGACGGTGAGAAAGTTTCTTCAGATTCAGCTCCAAATTCAACTACAGGATACGATTATGCATTTGGCCCTCAAATTTCTGCACATGGTGATTGCATATTCACTTATAAGCATTTTGTTTTTATGACTTGGTATAAAGGAGGTAAGGAAAATCGTAATATGATGTTAACGCGATATAATACAGAAACAGAAACTCAAAAAACAATTGAATTTCCTCACAATCATACAGGTTTTAGAAATGTATGGTATATAGGAGAATCTCATAATACTATAGGAATAGGTGTAAGTCCTTTAGATGGCACCATACATTTACTTTTTGATATGCATGCATATACAAGAACAAGACCTACAAATGGAAGTTTAGCCAATGACTACTTCAGGTATTCATATTCTAAAAAAAATGCAGCAGAAGTGCCTGATGAAGAGTTTACAATAGATCAATTTATAGAAGATAGTGGTGCAGGAGATTATACACATTTAAGTCTTAATGGAGCAATAGATTATAATGCTTTTTCAGAATTTACGTACCCTAAATTTTTTCTAAATGCTCAAGGAGATTTGTTTTTTTCAATGAGAAAAGGTTCAAGTTCTAATGGGGGGTATCATTTTGCTAAATATGACGCAAATACATCAACTTGGTCAAATTTTGTAAAGTTTGCAGATAGAAATGCTAAAAACTTTGGCGAATCATACAATTGGGGAATGTATGGGAGACTACAATTTGTTGGAGGAAAAATAGCGATGGGTTTTCAAAGAAGACTGGGTAATACTAATGATAGATACTTGTATCAAAATGGGTTTTATTTTGCCTATTCAGATGATCCAAGTGGACACACTGGATGGAAAAACTACAAAGGAGAAAGTTTTACTACACCCATAAGAAATGCTGATAAAATATTAGTTTATGAGCCAGGAGATTTGGTAACAACCACACAAAAAAACCAAGTGTATATGGTAGGTAATTTTGACTGGACAATAACGAATAGAGGAGATGTGCACCTTATAGGTAGCGTAAGAGATGATGAAAATAATATCACTAAAAAAGTACATACTTTTAAAAAGGTAGGAGATTCAGAATTTAATACTTCTACTGATTTTACTGGAGGGAATCGTTTGTTTACATCTGGAAATAATATTTACATGATTGGGCTAAATTCTTCAGGTAGAATTTCTATAGAACAATCTTTAGGAGGTACCAATAACTTTAGAAAAGTTTACGAAGCAACATCTGGAAGACAATTTCGTCACGGAAGAGCCTATATAAGTAATGGTAAGCTTTATTATTATATGATGGAACAATCTTCTGGAGATCAAAGACCTTTATACTTACACATTATAGACTTGGGTATAGATGATAGTCCTTTTCAAGTTTCATTGATATCTCCTATAAATAATGAGAGTTATGAAGCAAATAAACCATTAGAAATTTCAGCAGAAGCTTTTAATGATAATGGAAGCGTTTCTAAGGTAGAATTTATTATAAATAACCAAGTTTTTGAAGAAGATATTACAAGTCCTTATACCATAAATTACACTCCAGAAACAGAAGGAACATATACCATACAAGCAGTTGCTTATGATGAAAATAATGAATCAGTTTCATCTCAAGAAATTAGTATTGAAGTGTTTACACGTGATGCAAATAATTTATCAGGGGATATTTATCGACTTAAAAATAAAGCAACTGGTAAATACTTAACATCTTCAGGCTCTTCTATTATTGTTAGCAACACAGGTGAAGGTTCAGATAAAGAATGGCAGCTGGTTAAAGCAGGAGTCCCAGGGTTTGATTATTATAATATAGGAAGTGAGGTAAAAGGAACGATAAGATTTAAAGGAGGTTCTTCTAATCCTGAATTAGTAAGTACTTCTTTTGGAGCACCAAACACTAATGTAGATAAAATTTGGACAGTAATTGCTAATGAAGATGGGAGCTATAGTTTTGGTACAAGAACTAGTGCTAGATATTTGTATCATATGGTTGACAATTCAGTAACACACTCATCAAATACAGATGATAGAAGTAAATGGTTCGCAGAGTCCACAAATGCGTTAAGTATTGATGATATTCATAATAATATTCAGTCCACGATAAAAATTTATCCAAACCCAGCCAGTAATAGTTTTAAAATCCAGCTTAATAATATTGATAATGCTTCAATAACTATTTATAACATTTTAGGTAAAAAAGTTTATCATAAACCTGATGTTAAAGAAAGTATTAAAATCAATATTAGCAATAGATTTGAAACAGGCGTTTATTTAATTAAAGTTACAGATAGCAATCAAAAAGTATATTATAATAAACTTATTATAAACTAAAATAGAACAGTTCTTGCTTAGACAATAAAACTCAGAAAAGATTTTCTGAGTTTTTTTATTTGAATAAAATATTTGGATACCACAAAAAAATACTATGTTTAAGAGAGTGTTTAGAATTAGCCTATTAAAGTTTAAAATATAATCTTCTCCTAAATTTTTTAGAATAAACAGGATGAAACAGGATAGGTTTTAAATAGAGTATCAATAAGTTTAAAATTTAAACATAACCCAAATGAAAAGACGTAACTTTCTTCAACTTTCAGCATTTGCAGGTGTTGGTTTAACCTTACCAATGTCAGGAATATTAAATGCTTGTTCTAGTCATCCAGAAAATTCAATAGAATTTAAAAACTTAATATCTGCTTTATTAAAAGATTGGAGTGATGGAATGTTAAAAGTACAAATCAATAATCCATCTAATTTAGAGGTTCATGGTGCTTTAGGTTGTCCTTCTTGTTCACATATTCACGGACGCTGTATGGATGCAGTATATCCTTTTTTATACATAGCAGACAAAACAGGAGACCAAAAATATGTAGAAGGCGCTAAATTAGTAATGCTTTGGGCAGAAAACAACGTTTCTCAAGAAAGTGGTGCTTGGACCGTAATTAAAAACCCAAAATCTTGGAAAGGAATTACTGTTTTTGGAGCGATAGCTTTAGCAGAAGCATTACATTATCATGGTCATGTTTTAGATGAAGAAACACGCAAAGCATGGACAGTTCGTTTAGAAAAAGCAGGTCAATATATTTATGACACATTTACCATAGATTTTACCAATATTAATTATCCTGGAACAGCAGTTTATGGACTAAATTTAATAGGGAATGTTGTAAATAGAGAAGATTTTAAAGCAAAAAGTAAAAAATTAGCATCTGAAGTAAAAGTGTATTTTACAGAAAATGAAGGATTATTATTTGGAGAATGTAAAAAGAGCTCAAGCAAATTAAGCGAAAAAGGTTTACATGGAGTTGATTTAGGTTATAATGTAGAAGAAACGCTGAATAGTTTAGTCATGTATGCACTTAAAGAAAAAGATGATGAATTATTACAAATTTTAACCAAATCTTTAAACAGCCATTTAGAATTTATGTTGCCAGATGGTGCTTGGGACAACAGTTGGGGTAACAGAATGTACAAATGGAGTTATTGGGGAAGTAGAACCTGTGATGGAAGTCAACCTGCTTTTGGAATGATGGCAAACATCAATCCTGCATTTGGAACAGCAGCCGTAAAAAATACAGAATTGTTGCAACGTTGTACAGCAGATGGTTTAATTCATGGAGGACCTGGTTTTATTGAAGCAGGTATTCCACCTTGTGTACATCACACATTTACACACGCAAAACCTTTAGCGGCTTTGTTAGATCATTGGGATCATTTACCAGAAATTAATGCAAATACAGCTTTACCTAGAACGACTGCAGATGGTATAAAACATTTTAAAGATTTAGATGTGTATCTTTTTGCAAGAGGAGATTGGAGAGGTACTGTAAGTGCTTATGATGCAGAATACCATTATAAATACGATTTTCGACAAGCTTCAGGTGGTGCTTTAGGAGTATTATATCATAATAAAGTTGGTTTATTATGTGCAGCAAGTATGGCAGAATATCATATGGTTGAGAAAAATAATCAACAAGTGCAACCCGGAAAAGACATTTGTTTAACACCAAGAGTTGAAGTGTTTAAAGACGATGTTTGGTATACAAATTTATATGATTTACCAGCAACAGTTGTATCTAGAGACGAAAACGGAAGTATAGAATTAATTGCTGATACAAAATTAAAAAATGTAAAAAGAGAAGAGGTTACAGGAACTGCTGCTGCATTCGATATTGCATATAATTGTAATGCTGAGAAAACTGAAATTAAAGTAAGTACAAAACAAGAAATTAAAGAACAAACCGCTCTCGTATTGCCAATTGTTTCTCCTTCTAATGATTTGGTTACCAACGTTAGTGAAAACGAAATCACCATTCAAAAACCAGATGGATTAGTTACTCTAAAAGCCAATTCACCAATAAAAATCAAAGAAATTTCAGGAAAAAGAACTTTTAATATGGTGCCTGGAGTTGAGGCAATTCCTTTTGAAGTATTTTTTGAAAAAGAGACAAAAGAATTAGCAATATCTATAATTGTAAGTTAGTGATTCATACTATAAAATGATATCATTATTCCACTTTACAATTTGATTATTGTACATAGCATCTAATCCCATTTGAACACAAACAGCAGTTTTAGCTCCTGATGTAATATTAGATAAAGGTTCTTTATTATTTATAATTGAGTTTTTAAAATCTAATAAAGCTTGTTTACTAGGATCTAAGTGCTGTATATTAATATTATAGCCTTTATCTTTATCCCATTGAGCAGTGGCTCCACTTACGCCATCAATTTCCCCCATAATTTTATTCTTCTTTCCTTCTGGGTAAAACCATACATCCTTGTAATCAATAATTAGGGTTCCTTTATCTCCTAAAACTTTTATTTTATATCCATCTTTTGCATTACTCGTTAAATAAGAAAATTTTGCTTTTACACCATTTTTATATGAATACGTTAAATGCACATTATCATAAGTTTCTCTTCCATCTTTCCAATAATCAATACCTCCTACACCCATCACTTGTGTTGGTGTTTCTCCTAAAACCCAATTGACAAAATCAATTTGATGAGAACATAATTCTGCAGTTAATCCACCAGAAAATTCTCTGTACATTCTCCAATTGATAGCTTTTTCTAAACTTGGATTTGGCACTTTTCTTCGCCAATTTCCATGTCTATTCCATTGGCATTCGAAAGCGGTAATATTCCCAACTTTTCCTTGATGAATTAAATCGACAACATATGTATACAATCTAGAACTGTGGTATTGATGTCCTGTTTGAAAAATAGTATTTGATGCTTTTGTTTTATATACTAATTGCTGAATACCTTCATATCCTTTTGCCAAAGTTTTTTCACAATATACGTGTTTGCCAGCATCTAGTGCATCAATAGCAATTTTAGAATGTGTGTTAAAAGGAGTTGCAATAATTACAGCATCTACATCTCTATTGTCTAAAAGTGCTTTGTAATTCTGATATCCTTTTGTTTTAGTATTTGATTTTGCAATACCATTTTGTAATCGAAAAGGAATAATATCTGAAGCAGCAATAACATTAATACCTTCAATTTTATTAATGATTGATGTTAAACCTGTACCTCTTTGACCAGTTCCAATAACTCCAAGATTAATAATGTTATTTGGGCTAAAATTGAGTTTTGATATATTGCCAAATACAGAGTTCGAAGTTAAAATTCCTGCTGATGCAATTCCTGCTTTTTTTAAAAAGTTACGTCTTTTCAAATTTTACAATTTAGGTTCCCAACCAGGTTCATAAGTTCTAGACCAAAGTTTCATAGCATCTCTATCAAATATTTTACCTGAATTTTCATCAACATTAAAGCCTTTGTTAATTCTGTATGAAATATTAGCGTAATGAGTTAACATTTGAGATACTGCACCGACTTCAATGGAAGATGTTAATTTCTCTTTTCCTCTAATGGCATCGAAAAAATTAATGACGTGTCTTGTGGTTAAATTTCCACCACCACCCAAGGCAAGTCCTCCTTCTTTTCTTCTAGATTTATTTTCTTTAATTAATTTTCCTTTTAAGTCGTACAATTCATAACCACCCCTATCCACAAATACCAATCCTTTAGAACCATAAATGATAGTTCCTCTTCCTCGTCCGTATTTTTGGTATGCATTTCTACTATCTCCATCCCATTGAATGATTCTGTTATCTGCAAATTTAAAAGTAGCTTCCATTTGGTCATACATTTCCCACCCATCACTTTTAAATTGTCTTTTTCCTGCAATAACATCTACATATTCTGGGTATTTTACATCTAATGCCCAACGTGCAATATCTAACTCATGTGTTGCATTGTTACCCATTTCTGCAGTACCAAAATCCCATCCATACCAATGCCAATTGTAGTTCCAAGTATCGTGCATATAATCTTTTCTTGGTGATGGACCTTGAAACAGCTCCCAATTTAATCCTTCTGGTGGAGCAGCTTTTACTGGTATAGGAACTTTTCCTCTACGATTTGTATAAAATGCTACAGCTTTATAAACTTCTCCAATAATACCATTATGAATTTCTGCAATAATCTCTTGACTTTGTAAAGAAGATCTTTGCTGATTCCCCATTTGTACAATTTTATTGTATTTCTTTTGGGCAGCAACTACTAATTCATTTTCGTGCGGATTATGACTACAAGGTTTTTCTAAATATACGTGTTTTCCTGCTTGCATTGCCATAATTGCACCTGGTGTATGCCAATGATCTGGAGTTGCCATAAAAATGGCATCTATATTTTTATCATTGATAATTTTTCTGATATCCTCTTCAGATTTAATATCATAATCAATTTTTTTACCAACTTTTTCTTGCGCTTTTTCTAATTGACTTGGCATTACATCGCATAAATATTTTAAACGAACATTATTTTCTTTAGCGGCAATACCATCTATAAAACCGCCGTATCTTCTTCCTAAGCCTTGAATAGCTATGTTTATTCGGTCATTAGCCCCAATAATATTGTTGTAGCTTTTCGCAGACATTGCATTTGCAGTTCCGACTAATCCAATTCCTGCAGCAGCAGTAGCTGTTTTTTTTATAAAATTTCTCCTAGAAGTGTTCATTATTATTATTATTTAGTTTTAGGAACTCTAATTTTAATATTTCTGAAAGAGACTTTATCTCCATGATCTTGTAATAAAATCTGACCTTTTTCTAAAAGTCCAAAATTTGGCCATTTTGCATATTTACTTCCAGCAACCAGTTTTAAAAATACTTCGCTTCCACGATCATATTCCAAAACTTTAACATCATTCACCCAATGTTCTACGTGATTGTTTATCGATTTAATGTAGGTGTTATTCCATTCTCCAATTGGTTTTAAAGGTTTTATTGGATCTGCTTTAATTAAATCATACAAAGAACAAACTGTTCTGCTTCCTTCATAAGAACCTCTTTTGGCATCTACATGTAATGCGTCATCTAATATTTGATATTCTAAACCAATAGAAGAACCTGGGCCTTTATTAAGTTCAGTGTCAACATAATACTTAATTCCACTATTTGCACCATCTGTTAGTTTAAAATCTACCTGTAATTCAAAATTACTGTATTCTTTTGTGGTTACGATATCCCCTCCAGCAGTTGATTCTGCTCCACCAGTATCTGCAACAGTCAACTCTCCATTTTCTATAGACCATCCTTTTTCTGGAAACTTATCCAATTTAGCTCCTCTCCAACCATTGGTTGTTTTTCCATCCCAAAGCATTTTCCAACCAGAATTTTTTTCTTGAAAAGTCAAGTTGTTTTTACTAATAATGGGTTTTAGATCAGATTTTTTTGAATATTTAGACAAATCTGTAGTTAAAATTTTTGCATTTTTCCACATTATTTGCTTACCTATATTCTTTTTATTTTTTCCAATAGAATGTACTTGTAAGGCTATAAAACCTGATGCTGTTTTATCGTCAATTAAGTGAGCTGCAGCAACATCATTTATCCAAGTTTTAATGGTGTCACCAATAGCTTCAATTCTATAATGATTCCATTCGTTTTGGCGAAATGCTTTTTGTGCATTTGTGTTGTTTACCAACGGATTTAACCATTTACGTCTCTTTTCATCATAAATCCCACCACTCCATGCTCGTTTAGAAGGGTCTATCTCAATCTGGTATCCGTGCACCATTCCGTCTCTATAGAAAGGTAGGGAGTTGCTTCTAATTTGAATACCAGAATTTGTTGTAGGGTCTACTTTGAAGTCGATTTCTAAAATAAAATCATCATAAATTTTATCGGTGCTCAGAAAAGTGTTAGGTGTGTTTGCTTTGGTCGTTCCAATAATTACACCATTTTCATTTTTGTAGGTAGCATTTCCTCCTTTGATATTAAACCCTTCTAAAGAATTATTTGTAAATAAATCTTCCCATGGAGTTTTATCTTCATTACAAGAAGATAGGCCAAATCCGATTAAAACTAAAAAAAATAAATTGTGAAATTTCATAAGTTGATTTAAGGTTGTACTAAAAGTTTAAGCTTTTATTTTCAAATTTATTTAATTAATTTTAATATTATAACCTGTAGTATCCTGATTAAAAAACGGGCTTTTTTTTGAATAATACGCGAATCCACAAAAGAACTTCATTCTAGATGTGCTTTACAGAGGTTTTTTGTAATTAATAATCTTGTTTAAATGGAACCAGCATATCAACGGGATTTTACAGGACAGTATATTTAAATTAAAAAAATATATTTACTTCAAATAAGTCTATTGATTATATGGGTTGCTCAAAATAGTTATGTTATATACCTGTCTATTTTAAATAAAATGAAGACTAAATTCCTTTCTGTGAATATGAAATTAAATCGTAAGAATTTCTAATGAAATCAAAACTGTTTTTAATATCGTTTTTATTTTTTTTAGGCTGTAATGTCAAAAACTTTGATCAATCAGAACCAGGTAGAATCAAATGGAGTCAGGCAAAATGAATTGGATACACACAAGATAATCGCCTACAGCAATGTAGTTTTTGAGAATGAAAAACCAACAGAAAATCCTTTCACAAATACAACTAAAGTTGAAAAATCAAAGACAGTTAGTAGCATATGGAATGTTATAGGCACCAGAGTAGATGGTAAAACTTTTACTTGGCAAATGGAAAAATTGATTGATTTTAGCAAGTCAGAAGATAAAACACAAAGTTCATTTGCGGGAGAAATTAGCTACACAATGATCATAAATAATGATGGCAATTATACGCATTTAGATTTAGGAAATGTAAATGGAGGCATTACAGAGTTGTATATAAATGATGTGAAAACTGGCAAACGTTGGTATGGAAAAGCAACGTACGAAATTGAAAATTATCTAAAAAAAGGAGAAAATAAAATAGAAATTAAATATACTACAGTATTGGCCAATTATTGTAAATCACTTAACAATCCTTTAACGAATAGATGGACTAGAAATTACAAAGATTTGAAGCCCCTCAGGATTAGAAGGTCCTGTAATATTAAATGCGTATCAAAAATAAAAAAGAACTTTATTGATAATTAATAAACGTGTTAGTACAGGATAATTATTATTAATTATAAGTCTATTTTTTAAAAATTAATTTTAACTAATATGATAAACAAACAAACGTTTTATTCCATAATTTTTTTAGCTATTCTTTTAGTTTCTTGCAAACAAGTTTCTTCATCTGGTGGCTCAATAACTTTTGAGAAAATATTGGTAAACACCAAACAAAATCCATCAACAATAGAAAGTAAACAACCTTTATTTTCTTGGATTGTTAATGCAGAAGGTTTTAATAAATCGCAATCTGCTTATCAAATTTTAGTAGCTACATCCGAAGAAAATTTAAATGAAACTGATGCAGATGTTTGGAATTCGAAGAAAGTAGAAAGCAACAAATCTCCATTTGTAAAATACCAAGGTCAAGATTTAAAAGCGATGAAAACCTATTTTTGGAAAGTAAAAATTTGGGATGAAAAAGGAGATTCCTCATCTTGGTCTGATGTCCAAGAATTTCAAATGGGTTTGATTAAAAAAGAAAATTGGGGAGATTCTAAATGGATTACCCTAAATAAAGATACCAGAACTTCTCCATATCAATTTAGAGATTATAAGACAGGTAGAATGGGAAACCAGCCTGCTAAAAAAGTAAATGGCTTTGCAGCAAGTTATTTTAGAAACGAACTAGCAATTGATAAAAAAATTGAATCTGCACAAGCATATATATGTGGTTTAGGATATTATGAGTTGTATTTAAATGGAGAAAAAGTCGGCGATCACGTTTTAGATCCTGCTCCATCAAATTATGATAAACAAGCCTATTATGTAAATTATGACGTTACTACTCAATTACAATTTGGTCAAAATGCCTTCGGAATTATTTTAGGAAACGGATTTTATGGTCAAGATATTTCTTGGAAAAGAGATCTAGAGTCCGAAAAAGATATGGCTTATGGACCACCTACTGTAAAGTTTTTATTGAAACTAAAATATTCAGACGGTTCTACAAAAGATTTTTACACTGATAAAAATTGGAAAGAGGCTACAGGACCGATTGTGTTCAATAATATTTATGGAGGAGATACCTATGATGCAAATTACGAATTAGGAGATTGGAATACAGTTGATTATAATGATGAGGAATGGGGGAATCCAAAAGAAGTATCACCAAAGTTAAAAAACATAAGTGCAAATCAAATTCCGTCAATTAAAAAATTACAAGAATTAGCACCCAAAAAAGTGTTTAAAGGTGAAGATGGAGATTGGATTGTAGATTTTGGACAAAATATTGCTGGTTGGGTAAAATTAAATGTTAAAGAAAAAAAAGGAAGATTGATTAATGTGATTACAACAGAAGCTTTATTAACAAACGGGAAAGACATATTTAAAGGTTCAACTGGTGGTGGAGCTAATGGAATGACGCAAGTTTACAAATACATTTGTAAAGGAGATGAATTAGAATCTTGGGAACCAAAATTTAGTTATCACGGATTTAGATATGCAAAAATCACTGGAATTACTAGAAAGCCAGATGTAGCTATGATTAAAGCGGTTTTAGTAGCAACTGATATCAAAGAAACAGGAAGTTTTATATCTTCAGATGAGTTGCTAAATAAAATGCATAGTATCAGTAAATGGACAATTGTAGACAATGTACACGGAATTCCAGAAGATTGCCCTCACAGAGAAAAATGTGGTTGGTTAGGGGATGCACACGCATTTTGTGAATATGCTTTGTACAATTATGACATGTACGATTTTTATAAAAAATACATGGAAGACATCAAAACCCAAATGAGACCAACAAAAGGACATAACAATCCTGAATTAAAGTTTCAAGTGCCTACAATGATTGCGCCAGGTAAAAGAACTTCTACATATGCAAAAATAGATTGGGGTGTTGCAACGATGTATTTGCCTTGGTACAATTATAAGTTTTACGGTGATGATGAAATCGTAAAAGACTATTATGAACCTATGAAAGGATTGACCGACTTTTACTTGAATTTTAAAGGAGAAAACGGTATTATGCAAGATGGAATGGGAGATTGGTGTCCGCCACTTTGGGATAGAAGAAAAAACCCAAGTGCAATGGAATGTGATCCTATAATTTCTGCAAATCCCTATTTTTATGATGTTTTAGGAGTGATGGAAAAATTTGCAAAAATCAATAATGATGTAGATTTTGAAGCGAAGATGAAAACTGAAAAAGTAGCTTTATTAAATGCATTTAATAAGGAATTTCTAGTAGATATTCCAAACACAAAATATAAATGGTATCAGAGCCAGACTGCAACTGTACAAGCTTTACAATTTGGTATGGTTCCAAAAGTAGAAATTGATGCTGTTGTAAATGGTTTAGTGCATAATATTGTTGAAGTGAAAGGAGGACATCATTCCACAGGAATTCACGGAAATAGATATATTTATACAGTTTTAACAGAAAATGGACAAGCAGATTTGGCATATCAAATTTTAACAACACCAGATTTTCCAAGTCAAACTTATGTAATGAATTCAGGGTTTACAACTTGGCCAGAACGTCAATTTATTTGGGAAGAAATGGAGGGGCCAACAAACTCTCTAAATCATCCAATGCATAGTGGTTTTTCTGCCTATTTCTTTGAGTCTTTAGGAGGAATTAAATCTACAATAGAAAATCCAGGTTATAAGGTCTTTACAGTAAATCCAGAGTTTTCAAAAAAAATAACATCCACATCAGTAACTGTGCCAACTTCTTATGGAGATATAAAAAACGATTGGAAGTTAAAAAAGAACGTATTATCAATGAATTTGAAAGTGCCTTTTAATACCAAAGCAAAAGTGCTTTTGACTAAAAATGAATTGAAATCAATCCAAATAAATGGAGAATCTTTTAATCAGTTTAAAAAGGAAAATAAAGTTGAGGTTAATAAAGAGTCAATTATAATAGGTTCAGGAAATTATAATATAGAATATGTTAAATTCTAACAAATACGTTATACAACAGGATACATCAGGTTCTCTTATTCTCTAATATTGTTATCTACAATTACAAACATTAAAAATGAAAAATAAATACTTAATTCTTCTTGTGAGTTTAATAGTTTCTGTTCAATCATTTGCTCAAATAGCAACTTGTGATGGTTCACTTCCTTTTGAAGAAAAAGACGGTCTATTAACAATAGAAATGGAATCTGGTATTTTACCTACTGGTTCAGATTGGCAAACTGGTAGCGAACCTGATCCTAATTTATCTGGATCAACCATAAATTATATATTTTGGGGAGGATCTCAGTCTTTTAGTTCTTTAACAGGAGCTCCTATAACGTATAACATAAAAATAAATAATCCTGGTACTTACAGACTTGCTTGGCGTGGACGAATTGGTGCTGGTGATTCTGGAGGAGAACATAATGATGCTTGGCTTAAAATAGAAGCTGATGACTTTTATGCCACAAAACAAAGTAGTGCAACTTCTGCAGGAGCTTTAGAACCAAAACCGAATTGTACTAGTAATCCAGATAGAGATTGTCCTGAAGGTTCAAGTACTAACGGTTTTTTTAAGGCCTTTATGAATAGACATCCAGTAAATAAACCTGTTGAAGAACGTTGGGGTTTTGTAACGAATACGAATGATGGTAATTCTTTCAGATTTATTTGGGCAACTTTTGATACTCCAGGTAATTATTCTATAATTGTTGATGCAAGATCAAGTTTCTTTTTTATGGACAAAATGGTGTTACGTAGAACTAGTGTTTCTGACAGTGTAGCCTTCAATTTAAATAATCCAGAATCTACTTGTTATGATGCTTCATTATCCACAAGCGATCTAAATAAATATGAACAAAAAATTTATCCAAATCCAACAAGCGGAAAAATAGAGATTAGAAATCTTCCTGAGAATTCTAACCTTGTTATTTCTAATATTTTTGGAGCAATCGTGAAGAAAATTACAAATAAAACATCAAAAGAAATTATTGATATTTCTAATTTAAAAGCAGGTGTTTATTTTATTTCAAATTTGGATAAGGAGAATTATTTTGTAAAGAAAATCATTAAAATATAATTGATTAAAGTTTTTAAGTACTTCATACTTCTTGTATTTTTGATCCTTTTTAATTGTAAAAAGGAACAAACTGACGAATATCAAAAACCAAACATTCTTTTTATTTTGGTTGATGACTTAGGTTATCATGATTTGGGAGTAACAGGAAGTAAATTCTATGAAACACCAAATGTAGATCAACTCGCACACGAAAGTGTGTTTTTCACTCAAGGCTATGCAGCAAGCAGAGTTTGCAGTCCTTCCAGAGCAAGTATCATGACTGGCAAGTTTACTGCAAGACATGGAATTACAGATTGGATTGGAGCAAAAGCAGGAGAAGATTGGAGAAATAGAAATCGCTTTGATAAAATGTTGCCTGCCAATTATGTCCAAGCATTACCTAAAGAAGATATTACTATAGCAGAAGCTTTTAAAACAGCTGGGTACAAAACTTTTTTTGGAGGAAAGTGGCATTTAGGAAATGAAAGTTCTTACCCAGAAAATCACGGATTTGATATAAATAAAGGAGGCTTTCATAGAGGAGGACCTTCAGGAGGATTTTTTTCACCTTTTAAAAATCCTAAATTAAAAGACAGAGAGAAAGGAGAAAATTTGACCATTCGTTTGGCAGAAGAAACTGCTAATTTTATCAAACAGAATAAAGACAGTACTTTTTTCGTGTTTTTATCTTTTTATGCAGTGCATGCTCCCATTCAAACTACAGAGACCAAATGGAAGAAATACAGAACCAAAGCTGATAGTTTAGGAGTTAAAAATTCGGGTTATACCATGGAACGAGTATTACCAATCAGACAAGTGCAAGACAATCCTATTTATGGTGGTTTAGTAGAAACTATGGATGATGCAGTTGGTATTGTTTTAAATACTTTAAAAGAAAACGGATTAGATAAAAATACCATAGTAGTTTTTACTTCTGATAATGGAGGTGTTGCTTCAGGTGATAATTATTCAACAAGTAATTTACCTTTAAGAGGAGGAAAAGGATACCAGTATGAAGGTGGCATTAGAGAACCTTATTTTATTAAAACTCCTCGTTTAAATAATGCAGGCACTACTACAAATTTTCCAGTAGTGCATACCGATTTGTATCCAACTTTATTAGATCTATCAAGGATTCCTTTAGATGGAAATCAACATATTGATGGCATCAGTTTAAAACCAATTTTGGAAGGAAAAGAGATAAATATCAACAGACCTTTATATTGGCATTATCCTCATTATGGAAATCAAGGAGGAGAACCATCGTCTATCATTCAACAAGATGGTTGGAAGTTAATTCACTATTGGGAAGATAATCGCCAAGAACTATTCAAGTTACCTTCCACAGAAAAAGATGAATTGAATGTAATTGAAAAACACCCAAAACTTGCCAGGAAATTAAGCAATCAACTATTAACCTGGTTAAAAGGAGTCAATGCAAAATATCCTGTAAAAGATGTTTTATTTGATGAAACGAAACGCAAAAAGCGTTTAGAAATTATTAAAACGAAAAAATTAAAATTCTTGGAAGAAAATCGATTAAAAGTGTTGTCCAAAGATTTTAAACCTAACAAAAATTGGTGGAAAAGTAAAACTACTATTGATTAAATAATAATTATGAAAAGATTAATTTATTTTGCATTATTAAGTTTCTTTATAGTTCAGTGTCAGGATATCAAAAATCAAGATTTTAAATCCATTTTTAATGGTGAAAATTTAGAAGGTTGGGATGGAGATAAAATCTATTGGTCTGTAGAAGATGGAATTTTAATTGGAGAAGTAACCCCAGAAACCATTTTAAAAAGAAACTCATTTGTTATCTACGAAAAAGAACAGCCAGAAAACTTCGAGTTAAAATTAGAATATAGAATTTCAACATCAGGAAATAGTGGTGTAAATTATCGCAGCGAAAAGATAAAAAATAAACCATTTGCTTTAAGAGGATATCAATCTGATATTGATGGAAAAAATAAATATACGGGTCAAAATTACGAAGAGAAAAAGCGAACTACACTTGCTTATATTGGTGAAAAAGTTGTGATTAATAATATGCCAGACACAATACCTAACAATAACATCAGAAAAAATGTAAAAAAGAATTGTTGGCAAACAAGAGAAGTTGTTGCTTCTTTAGGAGATAAAAAAGAACTTACAGCTCACATTAAAGGAAATAATTGGAATAAAGTTCATTTAATCATCAAAGACAATCACTTGCAGCATTATATAAATGGTGTTTTAATGAGTGAAGTGACAGATTTAGATACTGTAAATAGCACTAAAAAAGGTTTTATAGGAGTACAAGTACATGTTGGTCCACCTATGAAAATCGAGTATAAAAATATCAGACTAAGACAGTTAAATTAGAAAAGTTTATTTTTTCTTATTTTTTGACCTTTTGGTTTTTTAGTATTTTTATCAATATGATTTAATTGAATGTTTTTAACATCTTCAACTATACCTTGTGATAAACTTTTATTAATATTTGTACCACTAATCCTATATAAAACTATACTAGATTCAGAACAATCCTACTTTCCTTTTTTGGAATTTTCACATCTTGAATTTCAAAATATAGAGTTTGTTGACATTTGTAAAAAATGCCAGCATTATAAACTGGAGTAGGGTAGTTAAACTTTTACAAATTTGTGCTTTTTTGATTTTTTTTAAAGCTATTATAATAACATCATGTTCACTAGCTTCAATAATCTAAAACATCTTTTTTTTGAATTTGAATTGATGAAACAAACTAAATATTAAAATTACAGAGTTTTAAAAAACAAAGTAAGCAATGCTAAGCTGAAATTTCATGACAGTACAGGATTATTTTTAACCTTGCTTAATTTATTTTTGAATTACTTCCCAACAAAATCAAATAAAACGTATGAAATTTAAAAGCACATCAATTTTAATAGTGATTTTCTTTTCTCTTACTTTTTTAATATCCTGTGAAACTCCAAAAAAAGAAAATAAACGGGCTAAACCACTTAACATTCTTTGGTTAGTAACAGAAGATATGGGGCCTTATATTCCGCCTTTTGGAGATGAAACAGTTGCCACTCCAAACTTAACAAGATTGGCAAATGAAGGTGTAATCTTTCCTAATTTGTATTCTACATCTGGAGTTTGTGCGCCAAGTAGAGCAGCAATTGCAACAGGTATGTATCCTTCTAGTATTGGTGCAAATCATATGCGAACAACTTCATACACAGAAGTAACAGGTTTACCAAAATATGAGGCTATTCCACCACCTGAGGTTAAGATGATTAGCGAATTACTTCGTGAGCAAGGTTATTATTGTACCAATAACTACAAAACAGATTATCAATTTAAAGCACCTGTAACTGCTTGGGATGAAAGTAGCCCATATGCACATTGGAGAAATAGAGGAGAAAATCAACCCTTTTTTGCTGTAGTAAATTTTACAGAAACACACGAATCTGGTTTATTTGAACCTTATGGTTTTAGAGAAATAGAGACAAGACATTACAAATCTGGAGATAATAATTATAAGTGGAAAGGATTTGGAAAATCGCACGCAAAAAATAGAATGACTGAGGCTGAAACTCCAGTTCATATTCCAAAAGACACTAAATTTAAAGTGCCTCCTTATTTGGTTGACAACGAAGTTACTCAAAGAGATTTGTGGAAAATGTACAATAATATTGCAGAGATGGACAAGCAAATAGGTGCAGTTTTAAAGCAATTAGAAGAAGATGGGTTGTTAGAAAGTACTATTATTATGTTTTATGGCGATCATGGAGGTCCTTTACCAAGAGAAAAAAGATTAATTTATGATTCTGGTTTAAACACACCAATGATTGTTCGTTTTCCAGAAAAAATAAATGCTGGATCAAAATTTAATCAGTTAGTTAGTTTCGTTGATTTTGCACCAACATTACTTTCTTTAATTGGTGAAAAACCAGCAGCATATATGCAAGGTAAAGTTTTTTTAGGACTTTATCAATCAAAGAAACCACGAAAATATATTCATGCAGCCTCTGATCGTTTTGATGGTTTTACAGATGCAATTAGAGCAGTGAGAAGTATGGATTTTAAATACATTAGAAATTATAAACCAGAGCAAGGGTATTATTTACCAGTGGCTTACAGAGAAAAAATTCCTGCAATGCAAGAATTGTTAAAATTGAAAAAGCAAGGCAAATTAAATGAGATTCAAAAAAAATGGTTTAGAGAAAACAAACCAAAAGAAGAATTGTTTGATTGTAAAAATGATCCTTTTGAATTGAACAATCTTGTTAATAAACCACAATATAAAAACAAGCTAAAGGAGTTGAGTTCAGAAATGGATAATTGGTTAACATCAATAAATGATAATCCTAATTTATCGGAAGCTGATTTGGTAAAAAAATTGTGGAATAATCAACCTCAAAAGCCAACCACAAAAAATCCAGAAGTAAAATTTGTAGATGATAAAGTTGTAATTACTTGTAAAACGGATGGAGCTTCTATTGGTTATAAAACAAACCAAAAAACTAAAAGTTGGAAAATATATTCAGAACCTTTTTATTTAAAATCGAACCAAAATTTATTGGTGAAAGCCCACAGAATTGGATATCAACCAAGTGAAATCATGAACATAAAGTCATCGAATTAAATCATTAAGTTGCCCCAAAACCTATTTTAAAATGAAAAACTTTATTCTCAAATTCATACTTATAACGCTTACTATTCAGAGTTTCTCCCAAATAAAACACGGTTTAAGAGATGAACAAGGAAAACACATAATTCCAAGAGGTTTTGTGATAAATACCAATGATCATGCAGGTGAAGTTTTTTTTAATAGCGATGATTATGCAAGACAGGTTAGAATGGGTGCTAATCATCAAGTGATACGTTTAGAATTGGGCAAACTAAGTGAGTTTCCTGGAGGAAAGTTAGAACCGAAATACCTTGCAAAATTAGATACTTTAGTTGCTTTGGGTAAAAACCACGGAATTAGAACGGTTTTTAAAATGACAGTTTATGGGGTGGATAAATTAAAGTGGGAACATTTTTGGGAGAATAAAAATGACAAAATGCATAAAACCTACATCAATGCGTGGAAGGTAATCTGGAACAGATATGCAGATGAACCCAACGTATTAGGTTATGATATCGTGAATGAACCCAGAAAGTTAACAATGAAAATTTCTTATAAAGATTTAACTGATAAATATTTAATACCATTATACAGAAGAATAATTGATGAGAGTCAGAAAATAAATTCAAATAAAAAGATTTTAGTGCAATCTATTTTTATGAACAAAGGTGAAAAAATAGATAACAATCAATATGCAGAAATCACATCTTCTATAAACAGAAAAAACGTTGTTTTTGCTCCCCATATTTATCAAAGTAATGTTGATTTTATCAAAAAAAATATGGATCGTTTTGATAAAGAATCCAAGATGTTAAAAGCACCAATTTTAATTGGTGAATGGGGTTTTCCAACTTTTGCAAGAACAGACACTACTTTAGTAGGCAATTGGGGACAATTAAATTACAGAGAAATGTATATAAGAACTGCAGAAGTTTTTGATAGAATGGGTGTAGGTTCTATAAAAGCATGGTTTTTAGGGAATAATACAATGCAAAATTTTTTAAAACCTGGACCTTCTACTTGGTCTATTTTTAGTGATAAAACAGATGCAGGAACTGTAGAACGTAAATATATTACTGATGTTATTTCGAGACCTTTTCCACAGGAAATTGCTGGAGAAATTCAATCTTTTTTATTCAATTTTGCCAAAAGAGAATTGGATTTAAACATTATATCTGATAATAGTAAAGGAGCTTCTAAAATATTCATTGGGCAAAACAGGCATTATCCTGATGGTTTTTCAATTATCATCAACAACGATTTTTTGATGTATTATAATCCGTTAAAAAATGTTGGGTTAGAGGTTTATAAAACCACTAAGGATTCTAATCCTTCAGATTTTATCTGGGACACAAAAACGCAAAAATTAATTGTTTTAAAGTGGGGTAAAGACAAAACAATTTATAACATTAAAATAGTTCCTGGAATTAGAAATTTTTAAGCTAAAAAGAGTAATAACTTTAGTTAAGCCCTGATTTAAAATCACTAAACATATCTTTTATAATTTTTTTTGTATTACCTTCTTTGAGGCTTTCAAAAGACACATAACCACGAAAATTACTAGATTGTATTATTTTAGCAATTCGCGGTAAATCTGCTGCAACTTTAGTGCTGTCTTTCTGTTTTACATGTTCTTTTACAAAGAAGTAGTTGGCATAGGGAGCAAGATTTTCGATTTCTTTATAAGTATCGTCAGATGGTAAACTTCCACAATCTAAAATTAAACCAAACCAGTCTGAATTTACTTTTTTCAACATCTCAATAACTTCTTTACTAGTAAATAAAAATTCGTCATGATTTTGCAGACCTGCAATAACACCATAAAGTTCACCATATTTGGCACAGGTTTTAAAGTCATTCAACATCCATTGCTTTACTTCTTCTTTTGAATAGGTTTTGTTTTTATGTCTTCCAGTAAAAATCCTCATTATTGGTGCACCTATTTTAGAAGAAACCTCTAACCAGTTTTCAATCAGTTCAATGTCATTATTTCTTTCAGTAAGATTTGGAGTAGCAAAGTCATTTCTAACACCAGTCCATGCAATATCAAGTCCAAAATCAAGGGCTTTTCTTTTTAAATCAAAAAGCTCTTTATTTGAAGGTACTTCTGGATAAGAACTGAAATAATAACCTGTTAAATCTATCGCATCCAAACCAATATTAGCAGCGTATTCCATCATGTCATAAAAAGTCATTTCACCGCTTCTTAGTTCCGAATTAAATGAATAAGCATTAATGCTGTATTGTAGTCTAGATGTTGTATTTGTTTCTAAAGGTTTGGTGTAAGCAGATAGTTTGTTAGCTCCTAAAAAAAAAGGTGCTAAAACTAAATTCTTCAAAATATTTCTTCGTGTTATATTCATAATATTTGTATTAAAAACAAGTTGAATTTTTACTGTTATTCTTCTGATAACATCATTATCTTTTTCCAGATACTTTTGTCAACAATGATGCCCTCTTCTATGTTTTTTGTTCTTTTTTGTGCACTTCGTTCTCCAGGATAGTAAACTTTATCTCCAGGATTTATAGGCGCTACATTATGAGTGAAATCAATAATTTCACTTATCAGTTTTTCTTGTAAATTATTATCACCAAAAACAGTCGGATAAATACAAATATACACTTGGGAAATTGCTGTCTCAATTTCTTTTGTGCTTATTTTGGCTGTAGAATTTCCACCTGATAATAAGGTAGCTAACATATCTAAAACCATAGAAAGCGCAGAACCTTTCCAGTAACCAATTGGCAACCCTCGTTCTTTAGATAAAATCTTTTCAGGATCATTTGAGAGTTCATTATTATCATCCCAACCACCATTGTAAGGTAGTTTTTCTCCTTTTAGTTTATAATCGTTAATCTTACCAAATGAAAATTGTGAAATTGCCATATCTAACACAACGTGTCCTTTCTTTCTTGGAATAGATATCACAAATGGATTGTTTCCAATTCTGCTATCTTTTCCTCCCCATGGAGGCATATTGGGTTTGGTATTCGTAAAAAGTATCGAAATACAATTAGCTTTTGCTGCTAGTTTTCCATATGTTCCACCTCTCATCCAGTGATTTGTATTTCGTAAGGCAACCATACTCATTCCATACTCTTTTGCTAATTCTATTGCTCTATTCGTGCATTTTGTAGCATTTATAATACCAGCACCAAGTTTCCCATCCCATCTTTCTATATTACCAAAAGAAGCTATTTTCTTTGGTTCAGCATCAATTTTAATGATTCCTTTTTTTATATAATCAATAAAAAGCGGAACACGATTAATCCCATGAGAACTTACACCGCTTAATGTGCTTTCTGTAAATGTTTTGGCAAGTAATTTAGCTTTTTTATCACTAAATTTATACTTAACAAAAAGCGCATAAAGAACTTCTTGCATTTTTTCTGGCGAGATTTGCATAAATATCTATTTCTGATTCTAATTAGTTACAATGTTTTGTTTGTAATAGTAATAATTATTTATTTTTTATGGTTCTAAATTTAATAATTAGTCCTTCACCTCGTTTTTATTAAATTATATTTTACTTCTTGCTATTTGACTCAACTTTTAAATTCCAATTAATTACATATTTACTTTGGGGTAATAATTCTTTTAAACCTATCCCATTATTAAAACTATCTGAAACACCTGTTGTTGGTTCTATGGCAATAGCATTTTTATATGGTGGTGTATAAAGTTGAAGATAAGAATCTGTTTCAGATGAATTTAAAGTCAAATTATAATATGGTGTTTTAAAAACAACTTCTTTGTTGTTATCTAAAACATAGCAATCATCTAAAAATATATTTTTTATGGTAAAACCCTTTGAATGAATGTTATTTATAACTTTTTCTGTTATACATTTTTCATCCAATTTCAACTTTTTTTTTGCATCAAATACAATTTTAGAATTTTCTAAATTACTACTAAAAAAATATGGGTGCCAGCCAACTGTAAAAGGAAAACTTTTTGCACTTGTATTCTCTACTTCAACATTAATAGTTAATGCAGTATTTGTTAATATATATTCTACATAAAATGAGTAGGTGTAAGGAAAGCCTTTGTTTAATTTTTTTTCTATGTAGACGAGTTTTACAGATGCAGAATTTCTATCACAATTCTCATTAATTACTTCAAAAGTTTTATTGTAAACTAAACCATGCATCGCATTATTTAATTCTACCTCATTTATATCTAATTGAAATTTTTCTGCATTATAATTGTAAGTTCCATTTTTAATTCTATTAGCAAAAGGAAATAGCAAAGATGAGGCATATGTTTTAGAATATGGTATTGATTTCATCTCCTTTATAATAGAATGATTACCAATTGTGAGTTCTTGTAAACTTGCACCTTTATTTAAACTAATTTTTGCAAAACTGTTGTTTTTAGCATTAGATATTTCTAATACATTTCTATTAGTTTTTTGATTTTTAATACGATTTATTTGAAACAACTTATTAATTTTTTACTAGAGAAAATTATTTTTTCCAAAGCTCTTCCATTTCTTCTAACGTTTTACCTTTTGTTTCTGGAACAAATTTTATAATAAATAGCATAGCTAAAATACTCATGATTCCATAAACCCAATATGCAAAACCATGATTAAATTTTTCTGTTAGATAAGAATTATCGTTCATCATTGGGAAAGTTAATGATACTAAATAGTTAGAAATCCATTGAGCTGCAACAGCAATAGCTAAAGCTCTACCTCTAATTTTATTTGGAAAAATTTCTGACAGCAAAACCCAGGTTACTGGTCCCCAACTCATAGCAAAACTTGCCACGTATAACATCATACAAAATAATGCTAAATATCCTGTTGCTCCAGAAAAGAAGACAAAGCCAAGAGATAACATAGCAATTGCCATACCTAATGCACCAATAACCATTAATGGTTTTCTACCGTATTTATCAACTGTTTTTATGGCTAAAATTGTAAATAAGAAATTTACAACACCTACTATAATTGTCATTAATAAAGCAGTATCTGTACCAGAAGAAATTGTTTTAAATATTTCTGGCGCATAATATAAAACTACATTAATACCCACAAATTGCTGTAAAATTGACAATAAAATACCTACTACAATTACTAACCAACCAAAAGATAAAAGATTTCCGGATATTTTTTCATCCATAGAATCTTTTATTTCCTCTAAAATTACAATTCCTTTTTCTTCTCCATTCACTTTTGTTAAAACACTTAATGCTTCTTCAGGTTTATTTCGCAGTACTAAAGAACGTGGGGTATCTGGCACCAAAAATAATAACCCTAAAAATAATCCAGCTGGTATTATTTCTGAAGCAAACATCCATCTCCAGCCAATTTCATTCAACCAAACATCTGAACCACCTGTTTTAGAAATAAAATAATTTACAAAATAAACCACCATAAAACCACCAACAATAGCTAATTGGTTGTAGGAAACTAATTTACCTCTACTATTAGCAGGAGCTATTTCTGCGATATAAAGAGGTGACAGCATAGAAGCCAAACCAACACCAATACCACCTATAATTCTGTATAGAATAAAGATTGTTGAATAGGTGTGATCTAATTCACCAATAGGTGCTAAAAACATTTCTGGCATGGCAGAACCTAAAGCAGATATTAAAAACAAAATTGCTGCTAAAATTAATCCATTTCTTCTACCAAATTTTTTACTAATTAAACCTCCAAAAATTCCACCAACAATACAACCAATTAATGCACTAGAAACTAAAAAACCTTTGAAAGCACTTGCTGCAGTTTCTGATAACCCCCTGGGAATTACAAAAAAATTATCTAAAGAACCTACTGTTCCTGAAATTACTCCTGTATCATATCCAAAAAGTAAACCACCTAATGTAGCTACTAATGTTAGTTTTATTAGATATCCTGATTTTGCTGATCTTCCCATACTGTGTTTTAGTTAATAATTATTTAATTGATAAAACTTACTCTAAAGAAACTAAAAATAATAAGACCATTTAGATTACCTAATCTAAATGGTCCTATTTATTAAATGTATTGATTGATAATGTTCTCGAATAATTCTTGTTTTCCACTTTGTAAACTTAACTCGCCATTTTCTTGTGCGATTTTGTACAAGTCGGACAATTCTAATTTACCAGTCTCGAAGTCTTTACCTTGTCCACTATCAAAAGAACTGTATCTTTTTTCTCTTAAAGTGCTGTAAGATGATGATTGCATAATTTTATCAGCAGTAATTAAAGCTCTAGCAAATGTATCTGCTCCTCCAATGTGAGCGTGAAAGACATCTTCTAAATCTGTAGAATTTCTTCTAATTTTTGCATCAAAATTAACACCTCCACCTTGTAAACCACCAGCTTCTAGCAAAACTAACATTGCTTCTGTAGTTTCTTGAATATTGTTTGGAAACTGATCTGTATCCCAACCATTTTGATAATCGCCTCTGTTTGCATCGATACTTCCTAACATTCCTGCTTTGGCTGCAATTGCCATTTCATGTTGCATAGTATGTTGTGCTAAAGTAGCGTGATTTACTTCAATATTCATTTTGAAATCTTTATCTAAACCATATTCTTTTAAGAACCCGATTGCAGTTGCAGAATCAAAATCGTATTGATGTTTCATTGGCTCCATTGGTTTTGGTTCAATGAAAAAAGTTCCTTTAAAACCTTGTGCTCTTGCATAATCTCTTGCCATTGTTAAAAACTGCGCCATATGATCTAACTCACGTCCCATATCCGTGTTTAACAAAGACATATAACCTTCTCTACCTCCCCAAAAAACGTAGTTTTCTCCACCTAATTTAATGGTTGCGTCTAAAGCTAATTTTACTTGTCCACCAGCCCTTGCAACAACATTAAAATCTGGATTTGTAGAAGCTCCATTCATATAACGTGGGTTTGAAAAACAATTGGCTGTTCCCCATAATAACTTTACGTTATTTTCTACTTGTTTCTCTTTTAAATAATCTGTAATGATATTTAATCTTGCTTCTGACTCTCCAAAAGTTGCGCCTTCTTGCACTAAATCATAATCGTGAAAACAATAGTAATCAAAGCCCATTTTGTTTATAAACTCAAAAGCGGCATCAGCTTTGTCTTTTGCTGCTTGAATTGTGTCTGAAGATTGATCCCAGGCAAAATTTTGTGTTCCTGGACCAAAAGGATCTGAACCTTGTCCGCAGAAAGTGTGCCAATAGGCGACTGAAAATTTAAACCAATCTTTCATCTTTTTGCCAGCAACTACCTGCTCTGGATTGTAATATTTAAATGCTAAAGGATTATCTGACTCCTTGCCTTCAAATTCTATTTTTTTAATTCCTTTAAAGTATTCTTTGTTTGCCATTGTTTTGGTTTTTAGTTGTTTGTTTAAGGTTTTTGGTAATTAATATTGTAACAAAACCAACAACTATTATTTATTTAAAATTAATTCTAATTCTTTTTTCCAGTTGTTGTAAGCTTCTGAATATGGTTTTTTGTCTTCAAAAGGTAAAAATGTCATAATATGATCGTTATCCATAATCGATTTGCTGAATTTTTTAAAATCTCCTGTGTGTAAGTTTGCGGCTCTTGCAGCACCAATTGCACCTGTTGTGTTATAAATTTCTATTTCTTGTCCTATTAGGGTGGCAACTGTATTTGAAAAGATTTCTGAACGGAATAAATTGTCATTTCCAGCTCTAATTACTGTTGGATTAATGCCATCTGATTTTAAAATTTCCATTCCGTAAACAAATGAAAACGCAATACCTTCTAAAGCAGCTCTGCATAAATGACCTTTGTGATGATTATTAAGATTCATATTTACGATTCGAGTACCAATTTCTTTATTGTTAAGCATTCTTTCAGCTCCATTGCCAAAGGGAATTAAGTAAACGCCATCTGAACCAATAGAAATTTCTGAAGCTAATGAGTTCATTTCTTCATAGGATGAAACTGCCAAGTTATTAAGCAACCAACGATATTGTATGCCAGCTCCATTAATACATAATAACTTGCCGATTCTTGTTGCTGCATCTTTATGATAGTTTACGTGCGCAAAGTTGTTAACTCTTGAGCTTTCTTTAACTGATAAACTATCTGTAACAGCATAAACTACACCAGAAGTTCCACCAGTTGCTGCAACTTCTCCAGGATTAAAAACGTTTAGTGATAATGCGTTGTTTGGTTGGTCTCCAGCTCTATAATATATAGGAGTTCCAACTTCAATTCCACTTTCTTGAGCTCCTTTTTCATCGACCTTAGATTGAAAACCAAAAGTGTTTACAATATCTGGAACTAAATTTTGATTTATTTCATAATATTTCAAAAGAAAATCGGCAACTGAATTGTTTTTAAAATCCCAAAAAACACCTTCTGATAAACCAGAAATTGTAGTATTTATTTGATTTGAAAATTTATAAGCAATATAGTCTCCAGGTAACATAAACTTATAGACCTGCTTATAAATATCAGGCTCATTTTCTTTTACCCATTTTAATTTTGATGCTGTAAAGTTTGCTGGTGAGTTTAATAAATACTTTTCACATTTGTCTTCACCAATTTCTACAAAAGCTTTATTGCCGGTTTCTACAGCCCTAGAATCGCACCAAATAATAGATTTACGAAGCGGATTGCCTTTTTTATCAACTAGAACCAAACCGTGCATTTGGTAAGAAATACCAATGCCTTTTATTTGAATTTTATCGATGTTGTATTGTTCTTTTAAGTTCGTAATTGCTTTGCAAATGTAAACCCACCAATCGTTTGGTTCTTGCTCTGCCCAACCGTTTTTTTGAGCGAACATACCCATTTCTTCCCTAGGTTCTTGAACAACTCCTAAACTTTTACCAGATTCAATTTCTACCAATGCTGCTTTAATTGAAGAGCTTCCAATATCTAATCCTAAATGGTATTCCACTGTAGTAAATTGTTTTTATAAATACAATTGTAGTTTTTTAATACTTTAATTATATCCTGCTCTGTCCTGATTTTTAATTTAAATATAACTTATGCTTCTAGTTAGTTATAAAAACTTTTTTTTGATTGATTTTTAATTATGATTTTAAAACTGAAAATTACACAAAGCTTTTCAGAGAAATTGTTGGTAATGTTTTTTTACTGTTATTTTACAGATGTTATTATTTAAGAGTATTTGCGAATGAAAGATAAAACTTATCAAAAGGTTTTGGCTAAATAACTGGTGATTTATTTCTAAAAAAAAAGAATAAAACATTGGTATTAACCTTACTTAATCAGTGTAATCAAATTGAAGGAAAGGATCATAGAATAATTCTTAAATTTAGAAAAATAAAAAAAAACAGTACAGTGCAGGATGGCAGAATTTAACAAAGGTTCTAAATTGCGAATATTAATAATTAAAATAATTTAACCATGAAAAAACAATTACTTAAATTAACAATGTTAGCTTTTACTTTTTTTAGTATAAGCTTAATTAATGCCCAAGATTATGAAGAGTATACGAAACCTGGACTCTATACTATTGGGGCTGCAGACGGTTCAGGTCTTTTGATAACAGTTGATTCAGAAGCACCTGGTTTTTTAAAATGGGCAGCACCGATTGATGGAGGTTCTCCTACACAACAGTTTGCGTTAACTGATCATGCAGCACCAATGTCTAATGGATACGTTCAAATTACTGGTGAGATACCTGGTTTAGGTGCTGTAAGATTGGGAACAACTCCTGAAAATATAGAAGGTGGTAGTGCTGCTCCTTCAAAAAATATCACAGTAATTATGCTTGTTGGTGCTGTTGTTGTTGATGAAACTGCTGATAATTATGGTTATGACCAGTTTCAAAGAAGAAAAACTGGATCAAATAGAGGAGGTAATGATGCATTGTTTATCAAAGTGCCAGGTCAAGGTGGTTCAAGATATGGTGTGACGGCTGCAGAGGGTGATCCTGTTAAGTTTGACGGAGGCGGTATTGATAAAATAGAGTATAAATTTATAAGTATATTAGATGCTGATGAAGATGGTATAGAAGATCACATAGATAAATGTCCAAATGAAGCTGGAGTTGAGGATTTAGTTCAAGCTACAGACGAAGAAGGCAATCCAGTAGTAGATGCTGACGGAAATGCTGTAATGGTTCCTTCTGATGTTCACGGTTGTCCCGAAAGTACTGCAAGTGTAAATACATTTGGATTAGATGCTTTTGTAATTACAAATCCAGTTAGTAACCAGTTAACAATTAAAGGAGCTACATCTAAAGTTAGCAACCTTAACGTTTATTCTGTACTAGGTAATACAGTACTATCTAAAGTAACCGATAATCAAAACGGAGATATAAGCGTTAACGTTAGTGCTTTATCTTCAGGTTTATATATTGTTGAGCTTAATGGTGAAAACGGAGAAAGATTAACAAAGAAAATTATTAAGCAGTAGGCTAATTACTTAAAATAGTTGAAAATTTTAAAACATCCTATTCTATTGAATAGGATGTTTTTTTTATCCAAATTAAAATATACACAATGCAAAGAGTCGCTTTTAAAATGAAGTTAAATAAAGGCCAGAAAGAAGCTTATGTAAAAAGGCACAATGAAATTTGGCCTGAATTAAAAGTATTACTCAAAGAAAATGGAGTTAGTGAGTATTCTATTTTTCTTGATGAAGAAACCAGCACTTTATTTGCTTTTCAAAAAGTTTTTGGAAGTTCAGGTTCTCAAGATTTATCTAGTAATTTGATTGTTAAGAAATGGTGGGATTTTATGGCAGATGTTATGGAAGTGAATAAAGACAATTCCCCTGTTTCAATTCCTCTTGAAGAAGTTTTTTATATGCCTTAATTAAGAGCATAATCTTTTAAAATATTTTTTTTAACAGGATACAACAAGATGGCTAAAAAGTGTAAATCATTTAATTTTAATTATAATTAAATAATTAAGAAAATGTATGAGACTACTTTTAATAAAGTAAAATTAACATTGTTTTGGTTTCTTTTAGTCAGTATCCATTCTTTTTCACAAGTAACTTTTGAAAAAGAGGTAAAAATAACCGATTTAGGTTTGCACTTTGATGGAAACAAAGTTGGGGCTACAGCATCAAATTCAGGTGATAATGCTGCTTATGATTATTTTTTTGGTAGAAATATTTCTGCACATGGAGATTGTATAAAAACCTATGGCGAATATGTTTTTATGACTTGGTACCGTGGAGACAAATCAGATCGTCACGTAATGTTAACACGTTATAATACAACTACAGGTGTTGGTGTAGATATCGAGTTTCCTCACAGACATACAGGTTATCAAAATAAATATTGGATTGGAGAATCTCATAATACCATAGCAATTGCAATAAGTCCTTTAGATGGTACAATCCATCTATTGTATGATATGCACGCGTATAGTAACTCTAGACCATCTGATGGAAGTTTATCTGATGATTATTTTAGATATAGTTATTCTGTAAAAAATGCAGCATCGCTCGCTGATGAAAACTTTACATTAGACAAATTTGTAAAGAATAGTAATAATGGTTATAAACATTTAAGTTTAAATAGTGGGAGGTCTGGTTACCCAGATGAAGAATACTTCAAATATTCGGCTTTAACTTACCCACAATTTTTTACCAATGATTTAGGCGATGTTTTCATGTACATGCGCGAAGGTGGTAATAATAATGGCGCATATAAATTCTCCAAATATGACGCAAATACATCTATTTGGTCAGATTTTACTCATTTTAATGTTTTAAATGCCAAGAATCAATCTGGCATAGATTACAACTGGGGACTTTATGGTAACATGAAATATGTAAACGGAAAAATCCGAATTGGTTTCCAAAGAAGATCTGCAAATAATAACGATAAATATCAATATCAAAATGGAGTGTATTATGCTTATTCAGATAATCAATCTGGCTTAGATGATTGGAAAGATCATTCAGGAACTCCTTTTTCTTTACCATTGTATGATGCTGATAAGATAAAGGTAATGGAACCAGGAGATTATGTAGCAACCACCCAAGCTAACAAAGTTCATATTGTTGGAGATTTTGATTGGACAGTTACTCAAAATGGAGATGTTCATATTATTAGTAGAGTAAAAGACAATGAAAATAACGTTACCAAATACTTACATACCTACAAACCTTCAGGTGCCACAGATTTTATAACGTCAGAATACTTTGAAGGAGCTACATCTATCTACACAGCAGGTAACGATGTTTTTATTATTGGTCTTAAAAATGATAGAATTTTTATACAAAAGGCAGTAGGAGGCACTAACAATTTTGAAACCGTTTATCAAGTTACTTCTGGTAGAAATTTTGATCATGGTAGAGTTCATATTGCAAATGGAAAGCTTTATTATTATTTAATGGAGAAAAAATCAGGAAGTGCTCAGCCTTTGTATCTTCAAATTATAGATTTAGATATTGTGCCTGTAGATCCATTAGGAGCCGATAATTTTACCATTCAAGCTTTTGGAGAGACCTGTACAGGTATGGAGAATGGAAAAGTGGAGATTAGTGGAAATGCTGTTCACGATTATATTGCCACTATTAATGGTGTTCCTTACGAATTTACTAAAGATAAAACCATAGAAGATTTACCTCCTGGAACCTATGATTTGAATATTGAAGTAGTTGGCAAGAATTTTACACATCGTTATCAATTAACCATAGAAAAAGCAATTACTTTATCTGGTAAAATTAGTGTCAATAAAACAACAGCCAAAGTATCTGTAAAATCTGGAGAAGCACCATATACAGTAATTAAAAATGGTGTTCAAATCTTTGAAACCTATCAAACTAACTTTACAGTAGAGGTCAATCATGGAGATAATATTCAAGTTAAAAGCAAAACAGCTTGTCAAGGAGAGTTGTTAGAAAACATCAATCTACTTGAAAATATAAGGGCATACCCAAATCCTACAAGTGGTGTTTTTGAATTATACATTCCAAATGAAATCAAAACTATAGAAGTAGAGGTTTATAACATTCGATCTCAATTAATAGCTTCAAAAATCCATACAGTAAAATCAGGAAAAGTGCAATTAAATATTGCAAACAAACCAAAAGGTATCTATTTTGTAAAAGTAAATTCAGAGAAGCCTTCATTTATTAAAGTAATAAAAAACTAAAATGAAAAGATCATATTTATACCTAGTAGTCGCATTTTTATTCACTGCAATCTCTTGTGGTGGAGGTGGAGATGATGATTTTAAGGAACTAGAACCAGAAAATACTGCACCAACAACGCCAACTTTAATATACCCATTAAACAATACGGTTTGTATTGATAACAATGTTCTATTTGAATGGAATGCATCTACAGACGCTGAAGGAAACAGAATTACATATCAACTAGAAGTAGCAGAAAATAATTCATTTTCACCATTATTGCTAACCGAAAATAGTTCTGGACAATCTAAATTAATTAGTTTAACCAAAGGAAAAGCATATTATTGGCGTATAAAAGCAATAGATAGTAGAGTTGCAGAAAGTTCATATTCTTTAGAAAGTCAATTTATAACAGAAGGAGAGGCAGATGCTAACCATATGCCATTTGCGCCTACTTTAATTGCACCAGCATTGAATTCAGAAATAGATGGCACAAGTACAACTTTAAGTTGGTCAGCATCTGATGTTGATGGTGATACCTTAACGTATGACGTATATTTAGACACCAATTCAGAACCTTCTACTTTAGTATCACAAGATCAATCAGAAACTATATTTAATGTCGCTAACTTAAGTGTCTCATCAACATATTACTTTAAAATAGTTGCTAAAGATGGTAATGGGGGTAATAGTGTTGGTCAAGTTTGGAGTTTTACCACAAAGTAAATTATTTAAAATGAATTAATTATAGTTATGAATAATAACACTCATAAAAGTAAATTTTTATTAACTATTTTTCTTTTATCTAGCTTCTTAGTCATTGGGCAAGTTGTGTTATAAAAAGTAGTAAAATAACAGATATAGGTTTACATTTTGATGGAGATAAAGTAGATGCTAATGCTCTGAATACAGGAGTAATTGTTAGTTTTTTTAAATGTAGAGGAAAAAGAAGGTACTGGTTAAATTGGGACCTTCTTTTTTGATTGTTATTTATTAAACGAATTTAATGACAGTTCAGGATAGTTTTTAAGGAGAAAAATAACATATTGCTGAATCGAATTAATAATTTTTTAAAACCTAACACTTTACAATGTTTAAAAACTATAATTTCAGGTATTTTTTTTACGCAATAAGCTATTTCACTTTTCTAAGTCTATCATCTTGTGGAGAAAAGGTAACTCTAAAAAAAGCAAATAATTTAACCATTTCAGAAGGTTTTAAAAATCCTTTAGGTTTTTACGATACAAACCCAACATTTTCATGGAAATTACCTGTTTCAGAAAATATTAAAAGTCAGTCTGCATATCAAATTGTTGCTGCTTCAAATCCAGACTTATTACCTGATAATGCTGATTTATGGGATTCTAAAAAACAAGAATTAGAACAATCTGTTTGGGTGAAATATAAAGGTAAACCTTTACAATCTCGACAAAAAGTATATTGGCAAGTAAAATATTGGAATCAAAATAAAGAAGCTTCAAATTGGAGCGATATTAATCATTTTGAACTAGGATTATTAAATAATTCTGATTGGCAAGCAAAATGGGTAGGTTTAAACACAGCCAAAGACAGTGTAAAAGGCAGAGGTAAGGTGTTAATTCACAAACCTCAATATTTAAGAAAAAGATTCGAATTAACAAATGATTTAGCTGTTGCAAGATTATACATTACTGCTAAAGGTGTTTTTGATGTTTCTATTAATGGAGAAAATGTTAGTGATGATGTTATGTCACCAGGATTTACAACATACGATAAGCGAATTGAAACCTTAACGTATGATGTAACTAATTTAATAGAATCTGGACAAAATGCTATTGGTGTAGAATTGGCCTCTGGTTGGTATTCTGGTAGATTATTGTGGGGAACAACACCTTGGGACAATACAATTTCACCTAAAATGTTGTGTCAATTAGAATTAGAAATGAAAGACGGTTCAAAAAAGATAGTTATTTCTGATGAATCTTGGAAAGGAACCACAAATGGACCACTTCAATTTTCAGAGATTTATGATGGTGAAATTTATAATGCTAATTTAATAATGCCAAATTGGACAACTACCAATTTTGAAGCTAATAACTGGACAAGTGTAGAAGTAGAAAATATTGAAAATACTATAAAATTAGAACCTAAAAGACATACTACTGTTAAAGGTAAAATAAAATTAACGCCAACTAAAATTACTAAAAAAGAGGAAACTTTAATTTTTGATTTGAATCAAAATATGGTTGGTGTTCCTTTGGTAAAAGTACCTATGAAAAAAGGAGATACACTTAAAATTAGATTTGCAGAAATGTTATCTCCAGACGGTACTTTTTATACTAAAAATTATAGAAGTGCACATTCTACAGATTATTATATAGCATCAAAAGATGGTGAAATAGAGTACCTGCCAAAATTTACTTTTCACGGATTTCGATTTGTAGAGTTAACTGGTTTTGATGCTTCAAAAAAAATTTCTAAAGATTGGGTAACAGGTATTGTTCAATATTCAGATTTTGACGATAATGGAACATTTACCTCTTCTCATCCCAAGTTAAATCAATTACAAAGTAATATTGTTTGGGGTTTACGAGGTAACTTTTTAGATATTCCAACAGATTGCCCTCAAAGAAATGAACGTTTAGGTTGGACAGGTGATGCGCAAGTTTTTGGACCTACTTCTATGTTTAATGCAGATGTTTATAAGTTTTGGGCAAGTTGGTTACAAAGTGTTCGTGAGGCACAATTAGAAGATGGTGCAATTCCTTGGACAGTTCCCGATACACGAGGAAATAAAATTGCAAGTTCAGGATGGGGCGATGTAGCTACAATTATTCCTTGGAAAATTTATATGCGAACAGGAGATATTGGTTTTTTAGAAGATAATTTTGAAATGATGAAACATTGGGTTGCATATCATCAGAAAAAGTCTAATAACTACGTTTCTAATATGATGTCGTTTTCAGATTGGTTGCAACCTTATCCTGAAAGTGGAAAAAACACAGGTGATACCTCAAGAAATTTAATCGGTACTGCATTTTTTGCACGTTCAGCAAAATTAACAGCACAAGCAGCCCAAGTTTTAGGAAAAACAGATGAACAAGAAAAATATGAAGCTTTATATAAAACAGTTGCTTCTAGTTTTGAAAAAAAGTTTTTTGATGAAAAAGGTACTGTAAAAGGTATTACAGAAACTCAAACTTCTTATTTGTTAGCATTAGCATTTGATTTGTTGCCAGAAAATAAAATAAAAAATGCACAAACTAATTTGTTAAGAAAATTAGAGGACGCAGACAATCATTTAAGAACTGGTTTTTTAGGAACACCACTATTGTCTAAAGTTTTAGATGAAATGGGTGAAGTTGATTTAATATATAAACTATTGTTTAATGAAACCTATCCATCTTGGTTTTACTCTATCAATCAAGGAGCAACAACCATTTGGGAACGTTGGAACAGCTTCAGTAAAACAGAAGGGTACAACCCAATGAGTATGAATAGTTTAAATCATTATGCATATGGGGCAATTGGTGAGTGGATGTATGAACGAATTGCAGGAATTGCACCATTAGAACCTGGTTACAAACAAATTAAAATTGCACCTCAAGTAAGAAAACCTTTAACATCAGCTTCAGCAGAATTAACCACACCTTATGGAAAAGTTGCTTCATCCTGGAAAATTAGGGTAGATGAGTTTCAATTAGAGATTGTTATACCTCCAAACACAAATGCAATCGTAATCGTTTCTGCAGATACAAGAAAAGAACTGCTTCTTAATGGAATACCTTTTAAAGGTAATTCGAATGTGAAATTATTGAATTCAACCAAGGATGCTTTTGAATTAGAAGTTAAATCAGGTAAGTATTCTTTTCAAGCAGCAATCAAATAATTAGAAAATGAAAATTAGATTCGTTTTAATACTCTTTTTAATATCAAACTTGTTTTTAAATGCTCAAACTGCACAGTTAAACGCACCAATTGTTGGTAAAGATGTTGTTTTTATGGAAAACAATGGTTTGGTTTCTGTCGAAGCAGAATATTTTAACAAACAAAGTAAATCAAATATTAGACAATGGTATTTTAATGCTAAAAACACATCTAATAAAATTAGTACAGACAAAAAATCTCATCATAAAAATGCTAGCAATAATACGTATTTAGAAATTTTACCAGATACAAGAATCACACATTCAGATAGGTTAATAAAAGGAGAAAACTTTTCTGATAAAGCTGGCGAGTTAGGTGTTTTACATTATAAGGTTAGAATAAATAAACCTGGTAGATATTATGTTTGGGTTAGAGCTTTCAGTACAGGTAGCGAAGACAATGGTTTACACGTTGGATTAAATGGGAAATGGCCAGAAAACGGCCAAAGTATGCAATGGTGCATAGGAAAAAACAAATGGACTTGGGAAAGTAAGCAAAGAACAAAACAAGAACATTGTGGTGTACCTAGACAGATTTTTTTAGATATCGATAAAAAAGGTTTACATGACATACAATTTAGTATGCGAGAAGATGGTTTTGAGTTCGATAAATTTATTTTAACAAAAGATAGCAATTACAAGCCAAAAAATGAAGGGGAAAAAGTAACTGCGCTTTGGCCTTTGAAATCTTATTACAAGCAAATTGGAGCTTCTCTTTTAGAAAATAAAACTTTACCTATTGCAGATTTCCCAATAAAAGAAACAGGTTTTTACAAACACGCTGGTGGAAAATGGTTAGGTATTAATCCAAACAAACAAAAAAAAGCTCAAACTTCTACTACATTCACATTTAAAAGTGGAAACTATGACATGGTCTTTGTTGCCGTTGGTGAAAATGATGGACAATCTGAATTTAAAATTTTAATTAATAACAAAGAATTAGGCACTTTTATACCACCGTTAACCCAAGCTGTATTTGAAGAAGGAAAAAGAAATAATAAATTATGGGAAAATGTAAAATTTAAAAAAGGCGATAAAATTACAGTAATTGCCAAAATAGGTAGTAAAGATGGTAAAGAATGGGCAAGAGCACGTTGGTCTGGAATTGTTTTTGTTCCAGTTGGTATGGGAAAAAGAGTAATTCAAACACCTTTTGAAGGTACTGTAAAGGTAGCACAAAATAGCGCTCCTATAATTAGCGCACCAAAAGGACGAATTGCAATTGTAGCAGATGGTAACTCTCCAGATCCAGATGATTTAGGTGGTACAGCTGTATCTCTAGCTTTATTAAGAGCCGCAGGTTTGTCAGATAGATTGGTTCATTATTCGTATAGTTGTGATTTGGTTCGAGTAGAAAGAATTTCTGAAAAGGCAGAAATAGAACGTCACTCATTAATGCAAAGTGTTTGCAATGTTACTGCTAGAAGATGGGGTGGTTTTGATGGTATTAAATTTTTAGATGCCAAATGGAATCAAAAAGAAACCGTTAAAGATTTGGCAAAAGCAATTAATGCTTCTTCTGCAGACGATCCACTTTGGATTATTGAAGCTGGGGAACCAGATATTATTGGTTTCGCATTACAAGCTTCTAAAAAAAAGAAACACAAATTTGTAAAAGTAATTTCACATCATCCTGCTAATGATGATGCTGGAGACTTTTATACCTGGGAACAAATATTAGATTTTAGTATTGAAGAAGTAAGAATTCCAGATCAAAATATAAAACTTAAAGTTCCCATTGATTTATGGGATTGGGCAAGAGATCATAAAGACAAAAGATTACAGCAAGTTTGGGTATTTGGTAAAATGGCAGAAGTCGATGATGTTGTGAAGTTCCAAAGAGGAAAATGGGATTGTTCTGATGCTGGTATGGTTTTATATTGGATAACAGGTGCTAATGTAAATAAAGGCTTAAAACAAGGAACTATTAACGATGTAAAAAGTATTTTATTGAATTATATAGAGAAGTAGATTGAAACTTAAAAAAACCTCAACTAAAATTATTAATTAAATGAATAAATCTGTAATGCTATTTATAGCAATTTTTGTGTTTTCCTCTCTCAGTGCGCAGGAAGAAAAACCAAATGTTTTAATTTTTTATGTTGATGATTTACGTGCAGAAATTGGTGCTTATGGTAGCAAAACAGCAATAACTCCAAATATAGATGAGCTTGCAAAAGATGGTGTTCTATTTAATAAAGCCTATGTGCAACAGGCTATTTGTGCTCCTTCTAGAATGAGTACTTTAACAGGTTTACGCCCAGAAAAATTAGGTATTTACAGCATTTTTACACCACTTCGAAAAATTCATAAAGATATAGTTTCTTTACCTCAATTATTTAATAAAAATGGATATAAAACCATTAGTATTGGGAAAGTGTATCATCATAGTAGAGATGATAAAAATGTATGGACTACCTATTTTGAAAAAGAGAAAAACTCTTATTTAAAACCTGACAATATCTCATTAATGAAACGCCTAAAAAAAGAAGGTGTAAAACCTTTAAAAGGGCCTGCTTTTGAAAATGCAGATGTATTAGATGAAGCTTATAAAGATGGTAGAGCAGCAAAATATGCAATAGAAACGTTACATAAAGTAAAAGATGATAATTTTTTGATGTTTGTGGGTTTAAGTAAACCACATCTACCTTTTAATGCACCAAAAAAATATTGGGATTTATATAATAAAAATGATTTTAAAATTCCATCAAGAACAAAACCAGAAGCCGTTTACAGATTAGCTTTAAGTCCTTGGGGTGAATTAAAAGGGTATCATGGAATTCCAAAAAAAGGTGATTTAAATGATGACTTAACAAGAGATTTAATCCATGGTTACCATGCATCCATCAGTTATATTGATGCTCAGATTGGGAAAGTAATAAAAGCGCTCGAAGATTTAGATTTAAAGAAAAATACAATGATTATTTTTATGAGTGATCATGGTTATAAAATTGGTGATTATGCTTCTTGGTGCAAACAATCGAATATGGAAATTGATTTAAGAGTACCTTTAATTATCAGTAGGGAAAATAATTATAAACAAAGAGTTACTAACAAAACATCTGATGCGCTAGTAGAAAATGTTGATATTTACTCAACTTTAGTAGAGATTTGTCATTTAAAAAACGCGCCAGTTTCTGATGGAAAAAGTATCCTTCCAGTATTAAATAAACCTAATAAAAAATGGGATAAAGCTGCATATAGCGTGTATGCCAGAGGTAAAAAAATAATGGGAGTTACCACAACAGATGGAAATTGGAGATACACTGAATGGCGAAATTCTACCACACACGAAATTCTTGGGGCTGAATTATACGAACATAAAAATAGTTTATTGTCTTTTGTAAACCTTTCAGGAAATGATACATACAAAGAAATTGAGCAACGGATGCGAACACTTTTAGAAGTCCAATTTCCAAAAGACAAGCCTTTTTTACAAAACGATCAACCAAGAAAATAAACTATTTGATAGAAAATATTAATACAGTATAGAAAGTGTTAAAAAAACTTTTAGTTACCCTAATTAAGATTTTTAATCTATCCTACTTTTATATAGTTAAAAGTATAGAATTATGGTAGATTTAATTAAACTCGATCCGAACTCAATTGTTCCAAAATATTTGCAAATTATTGATGCAATCGTTTATAATATATCTTCCGGAAACATTAAAATTGTATATAAAACACTATTAGTCAATACATTAAGTAAAGAGACTTGCCTTTCTAGAGATACAGTTGAAAGAGCGAACAGTGTATTACAAAAACATAAGGTTTTAGTTTCCGTTCATGGGAAAGGAACTTATGTAGCTGAAACAGGATTAATTACCAATCCCAAAATTTTATTCTTAGTCAATAAGTTAAGTCCTTACAAAATAAAAGCTTGGGTAGATGCTACACCAAATGATTTTATCCAAGAAATAAGATTAAATCACGCTGAAAAACTTGTAGAAATCAATAAACTAAGTATTTCAAAAGTGAGTTATAAACTAGGTTTTAAAAGATCAAAATACTTTAGCCAATGTTTCAAGAAAAAATATTGATTATCACCAAGCGAGTTTTCATAGAATTTAAAACTATTTAATGCCAATTCATTTTAACTTTCTCTATCAACAGAAAAACCTGATACTTTAATATCCTGACAGTACAGGATTATTTTTCAGTTATTAAAAGTTATGTTTGTTTTTTATCTTTAAAAATTGCATGACTAAAATGAATAAACTACTATTAACCTTATTTTTATTAGCATATTCAATTTCTTATAATGCACAGCGTAAAGAAATAAACTTCAATAACAATTGGAACTTCATCTTAGAAGACAACCCATCATTTTCTAATGAAAATTTTGATGCTTCTTCATGGACAACCCTAAACGTACCTCATGATTGGTCTTTTGAAAAAGGCGTTCGTAAAGGTGGAGATCAAGGTCAAGGTGGAGGTTATCACGATGGTGGAATTGGCTGGTATCGTAAAACTTTTGATGTAAAAAAAGAAACACTTTCTAAAATTACATACATCAATTTTGATGGAGTCTATATGAATAGTGAAGTTTGGGTAAATGGTAATCATTTAGGTAAAAGGCCTTATGGATATATCAGTTTTCGATACGATATTTCAAAAAATTTAAAAGAAGGGAATAACACTATTGCTGTTAGAGTTGATAACAGTTTAGAGCCTTCAGCAAGATGGTATCACCCATGTGGAATTTACGCACCAGTAAAATTGATTGAAGTTCATCCAACTCATTTTAAACCCAATTCTATTTTTATAAAAACATCTTCAATTCAAGAAAAAAAAGCAACTGTTTCTATTGACGCAGAAATCAACGGAAAAATAAAAGGTTTAAAATATGAAGTAAAACTATTTTCTTCGGATGGAAAAGAACTCAAAAAAAAATGTGAGAAATTAGAAGTATCAAATCTAACCTTTCAATTTGAAATAAAAAATCCACAATTATGGAGTCCAGAAACACCTATTTTATACAAGGCTGTCACTCAAATTTTAGATGGAAAAAAGGTTATTGATGAAATTGAAACCCGATTTGGTTTTAAAACTGTAAAATGGGAAACTAAAACAGGATTTTGGTTAAATGGTAAAAATGTAAAACTAAAAGGTGTTTGTGAACATTGGGAAGGTGGCCCAGTTGGAGGTGCTTGGACAAAGCCAATGTTACGTTGGAAATTACAATCTTTAAAAGATATGGGTATCAATGCCATTCGTCCTTCACATAACCCAACACCACCAATGTTTTATGAAATTTGTGATGAAATTGGTTTATTGGTAATGGATGAAATTTTTGATGGTTGGCATAAAAAAGCACCTCAAGATTATGGCAAACAAGCCTTTGACGAATGGTGGCAACGTGATGTTACTGAATGGATAACCAGAGATAGAAATTATGCTAGTATTTTTGTGTGGAGTTTAGGAAATGAAACACATAGTCCTATTGGACCTGAGTTGCTGAAATTTGGAAAAAAATTAGATCCAACTCGTTTGTTTACATCAGGTGCAGGAAATCCAGAAGATATGGATATTACTGGTGTTAATGGAGGTTCAGAAACAAAATCATTTATAGAAAGTAGAACTTTTGATAAACCTTTTATTTCAACAGAAGCTCCTCATACTTGGCAAACTAGAGGGTATTATAGAACACAAACTTGGTGGAGAGATAACGAATTACCAGGAACTTACGAATTACCAAATTTAACCGAAAAAGAAATCTTCTTTTACGAAGGCATCAACCCAAAAAATTGGAGAAACAGAAAACAGAGTTTTAATTCTTCTTATGATAATGCTACTGTAAGAGTTTCCGCAAGAAAATATTGGGAAGTGGTGCGAGACAATCCTTGGCATAGTGGTCAGTTTAGATGGACAGGTTTCGATTATTATGGAGAAGCAGGTTTGGTGCATGGAGGTTTACCTTTCAATTTATTTATGGGTGGTGCTTTGGATGTTGCAGGTTTTAAGAAAGATTTATTTTACTTTTATCAAAGTCAGTGGACAAATGAACCAATGATTCATATGTTACCACATTGGTCTCATCCAAGAATGAAAAAAGGCACTGTAATTCCTGTTTGGGTGTATTCAAGTGCTGATGAAGTAGAATTGTTTTTAAATGGTAAATCTTTAGGAAAAGACAAGCCAGGAACTGTTTGGAATGAAATGCAATGCGAATGGATGGTGCCTTATCAAGAAGGTAAATTAGAGGCTGTTGCTTATATTGATGGAAAAGAAGTCAAAAGAACCTCTTTTTCAACCAGTAAACAACCATCAAAATTAAAAACAAGTATCCAAAAATTAGATGCTGAAGATAGTTTTACCACAAGCCACATCATCACATCAGAAAGTTTAGATGAAAATGACAATTTATATCCTTATGGAGAAAACAAAGTCTATTATACTATTATGGGTGATGTAAAAAAGATTTCTATGGAAAATGGAAATCCTATTGATCCAACAAGTAGAACAAAATCAGATTTTAGAGCCTTGTTTTTTGGAAAAAACAGATTGTTTTTAAGAGAAAAACCCAATGCTAAAAAAGCGTCAATTATTACAGCATCAATTTTAGGAGATAAAGCACTTTTTACATCAAACATAATTACAATTGATGCAAAACAAATTGCTGTTTTAGGGAATTCAAATTTTGATGATTTACAAATTCTATACACAACAAATGGAGAAAATCCAGAAACGAACGGAAAAGTTTATAACAAAGCTTTTGAAATTTTAGACGGAACTATTATAAAAGCAATTGTAAAACAAAATGGCAAAGTCGTTTTAAGATTGGAAGAGAAATTTGGTGAAAATGAAGGTTTATTTTGGGGCAATGAACATTCTAAAGATATGTGGATTGGTAGAGGAATCAATATTTCTGCAGAAGAAGGTATTTTAAAAGGAAGTGCAACAGTAAGTAGAAATGCAAGACGTTTTAAAGGAACTGGATTTGTTGATTTTAAAGGTGGGGAGGGTTCTGTAGAATTCTATCAAGAAAATGATGGCGAAGCAGGTGACTACAGTATCAGGTTTAGGTACATGCACAATAACAAAGGTGTATTACACCCAATGAAATTGTATGTAAATGATGAATACATCAGAACCTTAGAATTTAAAGCCACAGGTGGCTGGGAAAAAGAATGGAAATTTGTGCCAACGATCATTACTTTAAGAGCTGGTGCTAATAATATTAAACTAGAAACAACTGGAGAAAGTGGACCTTATATTGATGAAATATTTATTGATTAATTAATGATTATTAGAGTTTTATGAAGAATAAATTAGCATTTTGTAAAAAGTTGATTCTTGTACTTTTCATAAGTATATATGGCTGTTCAATCACCCAAAAAAATACTAAAAAAGTTTCTAACATAGATTATGAAAGTTTAGAAAATCAAAAATCACTTATTAAAAAAGGTGATAAAAAATCTGTAGAAAATTATAATATACTATTAACTAAAGCAGATAACCTTTTAAAGGTTGATGGTTTTTCTGTAACAAAAAAAACGGGTGTTCCTCCGAGTAAAAATAAGCACGATTATATGAGTATTGGTCCTTATTGGTGGCCGAATCCAAAAACATCAAATGGTTTCCCTTATGTTAGAAAAGATGGAGAAATTAATCCAGAAACACGTAATAATTTTACAGATTTTGTTGAGAAAAAGAATTTTATTTCAGCTGTAAAAACGTTAAAAGATGTATTCTTTTATAGTGATAATAAAAAATATGCTAACAAAAATATAGCGTTCATCAATACTTGGTTTTTAAACGAAAACACTAAAATGAATCCTAACGTAAATTTTGGGCAATACGTTCCTGGTAAATCAGAAGGTAGGTGTTTTGGTATTATTGAATTTGATGGTCTTATAGAGGTTGTAGAGTTTCTTGAATTAGCTAAGTATAAAGGCGTACTTGATAAGCAAACTGAAGAAGGTATGATTAACTGGTTTAGAGATTATAGCAATTGGTTAAAAAATAGCAAATTAGGTATAGAGGAGTCTACAAGAAAAAACAATCATGCGACTCATTATGATGTACAATTATTAAGTATTTTAATGTATCTAAATAAAACGAAAGAACTAAAAGAATATTTATCTACAATAACAAAAGCAAGAATTTTTAGTCAGATAGAACCTGATGGAAGTCAGCCACTAGAATTGGCAAGAACCAAATCATTTTCTTATTCAGTAATGAATTTACACGGATTTTTAGAGTTGGCAATAATCGGACAAAAAGTAGGCGTAGATCTTTGGAGAGTAAAATCTGAAGATGGAAGAAGTATTAAAAAAGCCTATCAATTTATGTTGCCTTATTTAACCAACGAAAAAGAGTGGCAATACAAGCAAATAAAGAGTAAAAAATCTTCTGAAGAAAAATTAATTAGAGATTTAAAATACATCAGTAAAAACTTAAAGGATACTTCTTTTGATGAGGTACTTGAGCAATTAAATCAGAAAAACAACAACAATTAATCATTCAATAATAATGAAAAAAGTAATACTCTCACTAATTTTCACCCTCACGATTTTAATATCCTGTCAGAATTCTGAGATTTCTAATGGTTCAGAAAATAAAGTCAGTTTAGAAGAAGGTTTTATAAATCCACCACAAGAAACCAAACCAAGAACTTGGTATCATATTAACAGTGGTAACGCCTCAAAGGAAGGTTTTACTAAGGATTTAAAAGCGATAAAAGAAGCTGGAATTGGAGGTGTTTTGGTTTTTAATGTATCAATGGGTTTGCCAGAAGGAGATGTAGCATACAACTCACAAGAACATCGTGATATTTTAGCACATGCTGCTAAAGAATGTGAAAAACTAGGTTTAAGTTTTGGAGTGCATAATTGTGATGGATGGACGTCTAGTGGAGGTCCTTGGGTTACACCAGAAAATGCAATGAAAGTCGTGGTGAATAGTCAAGTCATTACTGAAGGTGGAAAAGAAGTAAATATTCAACTGCCACAACCGCCAGCAAGACATAACTATTACAAAGACATTGCTGTAGTAGCATATCCAACTTTAGTAACCGAGTTAATTGATGACAGTGTAAAGCCTGTAATCACATCTTCAGATAAAGCCTTTAATATAGCTTTAGCAACTGACAAACAAACCAATACACACGCAGATTTAAAAGCAAAAGAATGGGTACAATACGATTATGGAAAAGCACACACCATTCAATCTATAAACGTTTTTATCAATAAGCGTAAAGGACGATTAACTTTATTAAAATCTGACGATGGTGTTCATTTTACAGTTGCTCACAATCCTAGAGAAGAACGTATTGGTAAAGACGAATGTTATTTCTATGAAAGTTTTAAACCTGTTACAGCACGTTATTTTAGAATAGAAACTGAAATGGATGCAGGTTTTTATGAGATGGAACTTTCTGCAAGTCCTGTTTTAGGAAATATAATGGAGTACACGTCTTACAGAAAAAATAGACGTCCTATTAAAAATACAGCAATAGAAGCATTTATTAAAAAAGAAGACATTCTTATTTTAAGTGATAAAATGGATGCCAATGGTATTTTAAAAACAACATTACCAAAAGGGAACTGGACGATTATGCGTTTTGGTTTTACTGCTTCTGGTGCTACAAACGAACCTTCATCTAAAGAAGGGAAAGGATTAGAAGTTGATAAATTTAGTAAAAAGGCATTAAAAGTACATTACGATGCTTTTGTTGGAAAACTTATTGAGCAAGCAAAAATTGATGCTCCAAATGCTTTGCAATATGTAGAAATTGATAGTTATGAAGTTGGACCACAAAACTGGACTGACGATATGGAGAAACTGTTTCAAAAAAGGTTTGGTTACGATTTTACACCGTTTTTGCTAATGTATGCTGGCAAAAGCATAGAAAACAACGAAACTGTTGAAGCTGTTTTTTGGGATATGAAACAATTGGTAAGCGATTTAATGGTTTCCAATTATTTCGATTATTTCACAGAATTATGTCATCAAGATGGTTTGATTTCTTACATAGAACCTTACGGATTTGTTGGTCCTTTTAACAGTTTAGATGCTGGTAGAAAAGCGGATATTCCTATGGGAGAGTTTTGGTTAGGAAGAGGAAATAAGCACAAACGCGCACCAGTTTCCTCTGGTCATATTTATGGTAAAAATGTAATTTCTGCAGAAGCTTTTACAAGTACCAAATTAAACTGGGGTTTTCATCCGGCTTTGGCCAAACAAAAAGGAGATTACGAATGGACAAACGGAATTAACGAATATATGTTTCATCGTTTTGCGCATCAATCCAATACGCACGTAAAACCAGGTATGAGTATGAGTTTTGTAGGATCTCATATAGATCGTACACAAACTTGGTGGGACAATGCCGGTCCAGAATGGTTTAACTATTTGGCAAGAGGTTCGTATATGCTACGTCAAGGAAATCCGGTGTTAGATGTATTGGTTTTTGTGGGCGATAGAGCACCAAGTCACGTTATTCACGCCAACCAAATACGACCTAAACTTCCTGCAGCGTATAAATACGATTGTGTAAATTCAGATGTAATTGTAAATCGACTAACAGTAGATAACGGAAAATTAAAATTACCTAATGGCATTACGTATAATGCCTTGTCTTTGCAAAGGAATGATATCATCAATTTAGAAACGTTAAGAGGAATTAATAAATTGTCGCAACAAGGTGCATTAATTGTGGGTAAAAAACCCAAAAAATTAGGTGGGTATAACATTTCCAAGGAAATGGAAGCTGAATTTAAAACTTTGGTTGATGATATTTGGTCGAGTAAAAAAACATACAGCACAGGCGAATGGGAGGATATTTTTGAAGAAAATTCAATTCAAAAAGATTTAATTGTAGAAGGACAACCAGACTTCAACTTCTACCATAGACGTACTGAAAACGAAGACATTTACTTTGTATATAATCATAATTTAACAGAATCAGAAACGCTAAAATGTAGCTTTTTAGTGGAAGGAAAAGTACCCCAATTATGGAATGCAGAAACTGGAGAAATAACGAAATTAGTGGAGTACACTACTAAAAACGGTAGAACTGATATTGCAATTAAAATGCATCCGCAAGAATCTGTTTTTGTAGTTTTTAAAGATGTAAAAAAGCCGCAAACTAAAGTTGCTTTTACACCAACTAAAAATACAGCTAAACCAACATTTAGTTTAGATGAAAATAATTATTTACAAGCTGAAGTTTATAAAAACGGAAACTATACAGCAATTGTAAACGATTCTGAAAACTGGAATATAAGTGTAAACGATATTCCTAATCCTGTTGAAATTAAAGGCAATTGGGAAATCAATTTTAGAGCAGAAGATTTTTATGAAGCCTCAATAAAAACAGATAAATTGTTTGATTGGACAAGCCACGAAACAGAACAAATAAAACATTATTCTGGTACAGCCATTTATACAACAACATTCAATATTGAAAAAGGAATGTTGCAATCTGATAAACAATTTCAACTTAATTTAGGTAAAGTAAATGTGATTGCTAAAGTATTGGTTAACGGAAAAGAAGTTGGTGTTAGTTGGATAGCGCCTCATAATTTAAATGTTACAGAATCTTTAAAAGAAGGTGAGAATGCTTTAGAAATTCAAGTTACCAACCAATGGACAAATCGTCTTATTGGTGATGAAAAATTACCCAACCAAACGGAATATGATGTAAGAAGATCTAAAAAAGGTTTTGGCTCTGAAGATTACAGAGGCAAATACAAAAAAATGCCAGATTGGTTCAGAAATAACGAGCCACTTCCAGAAGGGCCTCGTAAAACATTTAGTGCGTATTCTTTCCAAAAAGCAACGGACGAATTATTACCATCGGGTTTATTAGGACCTGTTACAATATCGACTTCAAAAATTATAAAAAGAAAATAACGAATGAAAAACATAGCCATTTTAGTTGTTCTGTTTTTAGGTTTGGGATGCAATCCATCTTCGGAAAAAGAGACACAAACTGTAACATTAGAAGAAGGATTTAAAAATCCACCAAAAGAAGCCAAAGCAAGAACTTGGTGGCATTGGATTAGTGGTAACGTTTCTAAATCTGGAATCACAAAAGATCTGGAAGCAATGAAAGCCGTTGGCATTCAAGAAGCACAATTGTTTAATGTGCATCTAGGGTTTCCAAAAGGTTCCGTAAAATATTTAAGTGAAGAATGGTTAGACTTATTTAAATTTTCTGCGGAAGAAGCCAAACGTTTAGACTTACAATTAGCATTTCACAACAGCGCAGGTTGGTCGTCTTCTGGTGGTCCTTGGGTTACTGAAGAAAACGCGATGCAAACCGTAGTTTTTAGTGAAATAAATATTGAAGGCGGAAAACAAATTAAAATACAATTACCAAAACCTGAAACAAAATTTGAGTATTATAAAGACATTGCAGTTTTGGCTTTTCCAAAACCAAAAGCAAGTCTAAAAATAGAGGGTTTAGATTATAAAATGCTTTCCGAACGTGTTCGAAATCATTTATTGCCCGACACTAAAAGTATCTCAAAAGAGGCTGTTATTTCAAAAGAAACGATTATCAATCTAACTTCAAAATTTTCAGAAGAGGGTGTTTTAACTTGGGGTGCACCTAAAGGCGACTGGGTTATTTTACGTTTAGGGCATACCCCAATAGGAACAACCAATAGACCTGCACCTCCAGAAGCGAAAGGTTTAGAAGTTGATAAGATGAGTAAAACAGCAGTAGATGCGTATTGGGCAGCAGGCGTGCAACCCATATTGGATGCCTTAGGCGATTTGGTAGGAACAACCGTAAATAATTGCCTTATAGATAGCTACGAGGTAGAAACAACCAACTGGACAACAGGTTTTGATTCGAAGTTTGAAGCTTTAAGAGGATATAATTTAATGTCGTATTTACCAACTTTAGCAGGATATTATGTCGAAAGTGGAGAAGTTTCGGAACGATTTCTTTGGGATTTTAGAAGAACTATTGGCGACTTAATTGCAGAAAACTACTATGGACATTTTGGAGAATTATGCCATAAAAACAAGTTGAAATTTTCAGTAGAACCCTATTGGGGACCTTTTGATAATATGCAAGTGGGTGCAACTGGAGATATTGTAATGTGTGAGTTTTGGAGCGGTGGTTATCCTTTTTTCGATTCGCCAAAATTTGTATCATCGATCGCGCATTTAAATGGCAGCTCAATTGTTGGAGCAGAATCTTTTACAGGTATTGGTGGATGGGACAAACACCCAGCAAACCTAAAATCAATTGGAGACAGAGCTTGGACAGAAGGAATTACAAGATTTATTTTCCATACGTATGTGCATCAGCCTTGGGACGTTGCTCCTGGTTTATCCTTAAGTTATCATGGTTTCGATTTTAATAGATTAAATACCTGGTGGAAACAAGGCAAGTGCTATATGGATTATTTGGCACGCTCGCAGTTTTTATTGCAACAAGGTGAAAACGTAGCCGATGTTTTGGTTTTTACAGGAGAATCATCACCAAATACAGGCTTTATTAAACCAGAAATTAAAAAAATGGGTTTTGATTATGATTTGATTGGGGCTAATAAATTAAAGGATTTAACTGTTAAAAACGGAACGATTTATTCCTCTGTGGGTAATACTTATAATCTTTTGGTTCTACCAGAATCTGATTTTATAAAACCAGAAACATTACAAAAAGTAAAAGAATTAGTAGATGGTGGCGCAAAAGTGATAGGTAAAAAACCTTCACAATCTCCAAGTTTAACCAATTATCCAAATAATGATGATACCATTAAAAAGCAAGTTGAAGAATTATGGATAACTGGTCTAGTAAAAGATGTTTCAATTGAAACCGTTTTAAGTAAAAAAACTCCAGATTTTAAGGTTGAAGTTGGAGATGCTTCAGACCTAAGTTTCATCCACAGAAAAACAGCTGATGCCGATATTTATTTTATAGCCAATGCCAGAAAAGAAGCAAGAGAATTTACAGCACGTTTTCGAGTTTCTGGAAAGCAACCAGAAATATGGGATTCTGAAAAAGGAACAATAAAGGACTTAGTTTTATTTAATGAAAATGAAAATGGTACAACAACAATACCTCTTCAATTAGGTATGGAACAATCTGTGTTTATCATCTTTAAGAAGACTGTAAATCCAACACATTTAGTTGCTGCTAAAATGGAAATAGAGCAGCCAAAAGCAGCACCACTTTCTAGTTTGAAAATTATAAAAGCAGAATATGGTACATTTTTACAAGAAGGCTTAATTGATATTACTGATAAAGTAAATGATGCTATAGATAATGGAACATTAGATTTTAAAATGTCTCGTGCTTTTTGCGATTGTGACCCAGCTATGGGATATAAAAAGGAATTCAGAATGGAATATCAAATTGGTGAAATTAAAAAGAAATTAGTTGCAGAAGAACGCGAACATATCTTAATTGAGTCAGGTAATCAAGAACTAAAAGTGTTAAAAGCGGTTTTTGGAAAATTTAAAGCTGAATCCAAAGTTGTGCCTCAAAAGTATAAAACCTACGATGTTACTAAATACATCCAAAAACAGGTTTTGTCTAATAATTATAATATTCAAGTTTCAAATAAATTAATAAACGATGCAATTCCTAAAGGCGAAAAAACAGCATTGAAAATTACATATGTAACTGAAGGAGAAGAACGAACCATATTTGTTCCAAAAGGTCAGGTTTTAAATTTATCAAAAGATAAAACGAAACCAACATTAATATATAAGGATGATGTTATCAAATGGGTAACACCTCATAAAGGTAAAATATCATACACTAAAGCAACAGGAGAAACAAAAAATATCAAAGTAAAAACTGTTCCAAAACCAGTAGAAATAGAAGGTTCTTGGGATGTCAGTTTTCCATTAAAATCGGGTAAAAACATCAATAAAAAGTTTGATAAATTAATGTCTTGGTCAGATGTTTCAGATGACTTTATCAAACATTTCTCAGGAACAGCAACCTATACAAAAGAATTTGTTCTACCTGATGATGTATTACAATCTGATAAAAACATAGAATTAGATTTAGGAAGTGTTTCAGTAATTGCGGAAGTAATAATTAATGGTAAAAATGTTTCTATCTTATGGAAAGCACCTTTTAGAATAAATGTTGACGATTTTGTAAAAAAGGGAAAGAATATTTTAGAAATTAAAGTTACCAATTTGTGGCCAAATCGATTAATTGGTGATGAAAAACTCCTTTTAGATTATAAACGCAAAGGGAATAAAATTAAAGCCTTACCAGATTGGTTACTAAATAATACTAAACGACCAAGTGAAAGAACTACATTCTCATCTTGGAAATATTGGAATAAAGATGATAATTTATTCATATCAGGTCTTTTAGGCCCTGTAAAAATGAACATTCATAGAATAATAAAAATAGAATAATGATAAAAAAGCTAACTATACTCAAAATATTTTTATGCCTTTTATTATTGGGATGTAATGCCAGTAAAAAGGTAAATTTAGAAACAGAAGTTGGCTATTTTGCAGACAATGGTTTTGGTAATGCTGTTGCTTTGGTGCAACATCCATCTGGAGTGTACCATAAAGGCGTTACCTATGTTGCTTATCAAGGCGCATTAGAAGATCCTTATGTGGCTTCTTATAATCATAACACTAAAGAATGGAAAGGCCCATTTAAAGCTGGAGTTAGCCAAATGGGAAAAGACCCAAATCGTAAAAAGAAAATAGACAATCATGGTAAACCTGCACTTCTTATTGATAAAGATGATTATATTCATATCGCTTTTGGAGGTCATGGAGGAACTCCAAAAGACGGCGTAAATCCTTTAGGGAATCATCATTATGGAAAAAATTTACATGCAGTTTCTAAAAAACCATTGGATATTTCTACTTGGGAAACGTTAGATAATATTTCAATATTTGGTACTTATAGTCAGTTTGTAAAAATGGATAATGGAGATATCTACTTATTTTATAGACATGGCGCACATAAAAGTGATTGGGTATTTCAAAAATCGACAGATAATGGAGTAACTTTTAACGAGCCAGTTTCGTTTTTAAAACACAAAAGAAGAACAGAAATTGAGGCTGAAGACTCTTGGTATCCTTGGGTTAGTAAAGGAAATGGAGATGATATTATTGTAGCTTTCGATTATCATATTTGTAGAGATCATAACAATGCACAAGATCCAAGAGGTCACATACCAGAAAGACATAATTTATATTATATGGTTTTTGATACCAAAAATGGAGTGTGGAAAAATGTGAAAAATGAGTCTTTAGAAATGCCTTTAACAAAAGAAATGGCAGACGAAAAAGTGTTGGCAAATATAATACCAAACGATTGGACTTTTCAAGGAGTAACAGATGTAGATTCAAATGGATATCCACATATTATTGTGCTAGTTGGGCCAGATATTGGTGCAAAAAGAAGTGGTCCAAAACGATTACAACACTATAGATGGAATGGAGAAGATTGGATACAAAGTAAGAATACTGATTTACCTAGAGGAAATGGAGATTTGGAAGTAACATCAGCAAATGAAGTTAGTATTTATTTAGAAAGTGAAGCGAAAAACGATGTTGGAGAAATAAGCAGATGGGATAGCTTTGACGGAGGAGCGTCGTTTAAAAAGAACAGAATTTTTTTAAGCAGAGAACATTCTGGGTTTATAATATCTGCCCTAATTGATAATCCACATCCGGATGCCAGAATAATTGTTGGACAAAAAGAAGAAGGCTCAGATTTTAGAAAAATGTATCTTATTGGAGATAATGGACCTATCAAACGAAATAAAAAAGAAACGATACTAGAAAAACCTCTTATAAAAAAAAGACAACAACTAATAAATCCAACCTAAAATGAAAATGATTAAAAAAATAGCTTTAGGAATATTTGCAATAAGCATTTTAGTTTCTTGCGGAAAAGGAGCTAAAAAAGAGTCAGAAAGTGTGTCTGCAAAAACTGAAAATCAACCAAATATTGTATTCATACTTTCAGACGATCAATCTTGGACAGATTATAGTTTTATGAATGATAAAAACATAGAAACTCCAAGAATAGATCAATTTGTAAAAGAAAGTTTAACCTTTACAAAGGGTTATGTGCCCACACCTTTATGTTCGCCGTCATTGGCAACAATTATTACAGGTTTATATCCTAAAGATCATGGAATTCTTGGAAATGATAAGGTTTACGAACGTGTAAAGGATATAAAACAAAGAAAAAAAAATAGAGCAGAAGCCTATAGACCTATCATTGCATCTTTTGAAAAACAAACGACACTTCCTGATATGCTAAAAGAAAAAGGATATTTATCTTTCCAAACAGGAAAATGGTGGCATGGAAACTATAAAATTGGTGGTTTTGATTATGGTATGACACATGGAAACCCAAAAAGAGGAGGAAGACATGGAGATTATGGTTTAGAAATTGGAAGAAAAGGATTGGACACTATTAATAATTTTGTAGATTTATCTATAAAAGAAAAGAAACCTTTCTTTTTATGGTACGCACCATTTTTACCTCACAGACCTCATAATCCACCAGCTAGATTGTTTGAGAAATATAAAAAGAAAACAGATTCAGAACACCTAGCAAAATACTGGGCAATGATTGAATGGTTTGATAAAACTTGTGGTGAATTATTTGATTTAATAGAAGACAAAGATTTAACAAAAAACACATTATTTATCTATGTTTGTGATAATGGATGGAAACAAGATCCTGAAAAAAGTGGTTATATGAAAGTGTCTAAACGTGCACCTTACGATTTAGGAATTCGTACACCAATTATGTACAAATGGGCAGGGAAAATAAAACCTAAAATGGATACCAAAACTATTGTGAGTAGTATAGATATGGTACCTACAGTATTGGGTATTTTAGGAATTGAAAAACCTGAAAACCTTCCAGGAGTTAATGTTTTAGATGAAAAAGTGTTAAATGAGCGAAAAGGTTTTTTCGGAGAAGTATATGCCCATGATTTTGATACCATAGAGAATAGTATGTTTTATAATATGGCAATTTTTCCTCCATATAAAATTATTGTTCCAGATCCTGTAAGAAAGAAAGACGAAGTAATACAGTTATTTAATATCGATAAAGATCTTTTTGAAGAAAATAATATTGCAGCCAGTAATCCAGAAAAAGTGAAGGAATTACAAGAAAAAATTAAAAATTTTAGAGAAAAATAAAAATTCAATTATGAATTGTTTTATATCATTAATATTATTGATGTTTTCGTATCAAAATCATATAAAATAGAAACTAAATTAATAAGCTAAAAATCAAATTTATAAAATGAAAATAGGTATATTAAAAGAATTAAAACAAGGAGAAAAACGAGTCTCACTTTCTCCTCTAATAGCTAAGAAATTAATAGAGAATAAGTTTGAAATTTTAATAGAAAAAAATGCAGGGAATAATTCTTTATACGAAAATTCAGAGTATGAAAATGCGGGTGCTACTATTACATCAAAAGAAAACATCTTTAAATCTGCTCAAGTACTTATTAAAATAAACCCTTTTGATGATGAAGATTTAAAATTTGTAAATAAGCAGCACATTTTAATAAGTCAGTTATACCATCAATCTAATCCAGAATTAATAAAAGCTATTTCTGAAAAAGGAGCAACAGCATTTTCAATGGATGCGATGCCAAGAATTTCTAAAGCCCAGGATATGGATGTACTAAGTTCTCAAAATAATTTGGCAGGTTATAAAGCCGTTATTTTAGGAGCTTCAGAAATGACTAAAATATTTCCATTAATGATGACAGCTGCTGGAACTATTACTCCGTCTAAAGTACTTATTTATGGGGTTGGTGTTGCTGGTTTACAAGCAATTGCTACAGCAAGAAGATTGGGAGCTGTTGTTGAGGCAACAGATATTAGATCAGAAACAAAAGAGCAAACAGAATCTTTAGGAGCAAAGTTTATTTCTGTTGAAAACACAGGTGAAGAATCTGAAGGTGGTTATGCAAAAGAAGCTTCAGAAGATTATGTTAAAAGACAAAAAGAAGCTGTAAATAAATCGTTATTTCAAGCAGATTTAGTAATTACAACTGCCAATATTCCTGGTAGAAAAGCGCCAACTTTAATTACAGAAGAACAAGTAAAACAAATGAAAAAAGGTGCTGTAATTATAGATTTAGCTGCTACTCAAGGAGGTAATTGCGAAGTAAGTAAACTACATGAAACTGTTGTTCTTAATGGAGTAAAAGTGTTAGGAACTACAATGTCTCCAGAAAGTGTTTCAACAAATGCAAGTGAATTGTATGCTAAAAACGTTTATAATTTTATAACACATCTTACAGAAGAACTTAAATTTAAATGGGATTTAGAGGAACAGATAACCGATGAAACCCTTATTGTTAAAGATGGTATTCAACGTAAAAAATAAAATAAATCATGAAAGAACTTATAGAATTTATTAATAACAACTTGCAAATTGTATATATAATTATTTTGGCAATTTTTGTTGGAATTGAAGTGATAAAAAGTATTCCTGCAGTTTTACACACACCATTAATGTCTGGAGCAAATGCATTGAGTGGCGTTGTTATAGTAGGTGCAATTTTAGTAATGCTGCATTCAGATTCAACAGATTATTTAGCATTGGGTCTTGGCTTTACTGCGGTAGTTTTAGGGATATTAAATGTTGTAGGTGGATTTGCCGTTACCAACAGAATGTTAAAAATGTTTAAAAAGAAGAAATAATGAGTGTTATATTAAGTATTATTTATCTAATAGCAGCAGTAACATTTATTGTTGGCTTAAAAAAATTAGGACATCCAGATAGTGCAAAATCTGGTAATTTAATTGCGGCAATTGGAATGGGTTTAGCCATTTTAGGTACTATTTTTATTCACGATTTACAAGTACCAACAATTATTTATGTTTTAATTGGAATTGCAATTTTATTAGGAACCGTTATTGGTTGGTTAATAGCTATTAAAGTTGAAATGACTAAGATGCCAGAATTGGTATCCTTATTTAATGGCTTTGGAGGTGCAAGTGCAACTCTAATTGGTATTGTTGAATTTGGTAATTCAGATATTAAAACAACAAGTGCTACTATTGTTGCTACTATTTTATCTGCAATTGTAATTGGAGCAATTACATTTTCTGGAAGTTTAGTTGCTTGGGGAAAGTTAAATGGGTCTGTAAAAAGTGTTATAAAAATTCCTTTATACAATATTATAAACAATATAGTAATCATTGTTATTGTTGCTTTATCAACTTATTTAGTTGTGCTAAATATCGATAACTCAATTTTATTATACACAATACTTGTTGCAGGTTTGTTATATGGTGTTTTATTTGTGATGCCAATTGGTGGTGCAGATATGCCTGTTGTAATATCTCTATTGAATTCTTTGACAGGTATTGCAGCAGCAATTACAGGTGTTTTATATGATAATATGGTAATGCTTGTTGGTGGTATTTTGGTGGGTTCTGCAGGAATTATTTTAACAGTTGCTATGTGTAGAGCCATGAATAGAACTTTGTTTTCAGTAATTTTTGGTTCATTTACAGCAAGTGCAGGGCCAGAAAGTACAAACAAAGCTTTAGGTTCTATAAAAAGTACAACTGCAAGTGATTCTGCAATTATGATGAGTTATGCTACCAATGTTATTATTGTTCCTGGTTATGGTTTGGCTGTTGCACAAGCGCAACATGTAATTCATGAATTAGAAGAATTATTAACAAATAAAGGTGTAAATGTAAAATATGCTATTCATCCTGTGGCAGGAAGAATGCCTGGACATATGAATGTATTATTAGCAGAATCTAATGTAGATTATGGATTGTTGGTTGAAATGGATGATATTAATCCTCAATTTAGCAATGCCGATGTTGTTTTAGTTGTTGGTGCAAATGATGTAGTAAATCCTGCAGCTCATAATGATCCTTTAAGCCCTATATACGGAATGCCAATATTAGATGTAGAAAATGCAAAACATATAGTTGTAAATAAACGAAGTATGAAAGCTGGTTATGCAGGTATTGAAAACGAATTATTTTACAATGCAAAAACAGCTATGTTATTTGGTGATGCCAAGAAAGTTATAACGGATTTAGTGGCTGAAATAAAAAACATGTAATTCAATCTAAGAATCAATTATATATTACACCTAAATAATTTGGTTACAAGCTAAATTGAAGATGTTTTGGTGAAAAAATATTTGGTAGACTTCTACTACTAGGGTAAATGGATTACGAATAATTAAGTTAATACAAAAAAAGATAATACCATGAAAAAAATAGTTTTTTTAGTAACTATTATAAGTTTATTTGGAAGTTCTTGTAGAGGAAAGCACGAAAAGTTTAATAAATCTATAAAAAATGAAACAAAACCTAATGTATTATTTATTGCTGTTGATGATTTAAACAATTGGATTAGTCCAATTCAGAATTTTTCGAATTTAAAAACACCCAATTTTGATAGATTGGCAAAAATGGGAGTTACGTTTACAAATGCACACGTTCAAGCTCCACTTTGTGGTCCATCTAGAGCTTCTTTGATGACGGGTTTACGACCATCAACTACTGGTATTTATGGAATGACACCAGACAATCAAATCCGAAGAGAAGGGAATCCTGCTACAAAAGATATTAAATTTTTACCAGAACAATTTAGTAATAACGGATATCATACTATGGGTATTGGTAAATTGTTTCACGTTCATGCACCTGATAGTCTTTTTCATGAATCTGGAGGAAGGGTTAGAGGTTTTGGTCCATATCCTAAAAAACGATTTGTTTGGGATGGATTTGGAAAAGGTGTTAGAGGTACTCATGGAAAAACTAATACAGATTGGGGTGCTTTTCCAGAAAAAGATAATCTAATGCCAGATCATGATACTGCTAATTGGGCAATAGAACGTTTAGAAAGAGCTTATGACAAACCATTTTTTTTAGGAGTAGGATTTTTAAGAGTTCATGTGCCTTTGTATGTGCCTCAAAAATGGTTCGATTTGTATCCTATAGAAAATATTGAAACACCACCTTATAAAGCAGATGATTTAAATGATATTCCACCTGTGGGAATGCAAATTAACGATTTGCCAATGATGCCATCTACAGAATGGGCTAAGGAAAGTGGTGAATGGAAAAAAATTGTGCAAGCCTATTTGGCGTGTATCAGTTATGTGGATTATGAATTGGGTAGAGTCTTAGATGCTTTAGAAAGTAGTAAGTATGCAGACAATACTGTAATTGTATTATGGTCAGATCACGGATACAGATTGGGAGAAAAAGGAACTTTTGCAAAACACGCACTTTGGGAAACTGCCACAAAAGCACCATTACTATTTGCAGGACCTAATTTGCCTAAAGGTAAAAAAATTGATGCACCTGTTGAAATGCTTTCTATTTATCCAACACTTTTAGAGTTAAGTGGTTTACCTGCTTATCATAGAAATGAAGGGGTAAGTTTGGTAAGTATGATGCAAAATAATGCAGGAATTGATAATTCTTATGCGTTGACCACTTTTGGAATGAACAATCACGCAGTAAAAGCTGATGTTTTTAGATACATTCGTTATGAAGATGGGAATGAGGAGTTTTATGATCACAGTATCGATCCGAATGAATGGAATAATGAAGCTAAAAACCCAAAATACAAAGCTCAAATCGAAAAAATGAAAGCACTTTTACCTGAATTGAATTCAAAATGGGATGAAAGTTCTAATTATAAATTCCAACCTTATTTTGTGAATCAGAAAAAGCGTATAAACGGAACTAAATAAATACGATTACTGTTCTTAAAGATGAGGTTTATTGTATTTCAATATCAAACTGTATTTTAATAATTAAAAGATAAAATGAAAAAATTAGTACTTATTCCATTTGTAATGTTGTTTTTAATGGCTTTCCAAATTAGAGACATTCAAAAAACGCTTAAAGGCATCAATGCAAAATTTAAAAATGTAAACGTAAGTATCATCAATTGGCCAGAAGATTTACAAAAAAAACTAGGTAATCTAAAAACATCTGCGTTTGTGGCTTTACCAAGAAAAAAATCTGCTGGAAAAATACCATTATTGATAACCTTACATGGTGGAGGTGGCAAAAAATGGAGCTTGGAGGAGCAACTTTTTAGGTCTGCAAAGGTTAAAGGATTGTCTCTTATAGAAAAGGCAGGAAAAGATTTGATGTTACTAGAGCCAAATTCTTTTGAAAGTTGGGATCCAAAAACATTAAATATAATGTTAGATTATATTCTTGAAATATATCCTCAAATAGATACAAATCGAATTTATGTGATGGGACATAGTATGGGAGGTAGTGGCACTTGGCATTGGGTTTTAAACTCACCAGAGAGATTTGCAGCAGCATCCGTTAGTGGTACTAGAAGTTTTAAAGATATTGATGCTATCAACAATATAATTAACATTCCAATGTGGGGAATGGTTGGAGGAGAAGATACTAAAAACGTTGAACCCGTTAAAAATATGGTGAATCGTTTAAAAGCTGCAGGCAATCCTAATGTTCGTTATACAGAATTTGAAGGGGCTAATCATTCTAAAGGAAATGCAAAAGTATTTAGTGCTGTGGATTGTGTAGATTGGATGCTTTCGTTTTCGCTAAAAAGATAAAAATTAAAAAATGTGGTAAAGATAAATACAGCTTTATGTTCTTTTGGAATGAGTGGAGCTGTTTTTCACGCTCCTTTTATTGATGTCAATGCTAACTTCAATTTATATGGTGTCTTGGAAAGGACTAAAAATGAAGCTGAAAAAAGATATCCAGCAATCAAAACATTTAGAAGTTTAGAGGATTTACTGAATGATGAAACTATTGAATTGGTAGTTATAAATACACCAAATATTACTCATTTCGATTTTGCTAAAAAGGTAATTAATGCTGGTAAACATTTGGTTATTGAAAAGCCATTTACAGCAACTGTGGCAGAAGCAGAAGAATTAATTCAACTCGCAAAAGAGAAAAATGTGGTACTTTCTGTCTTTCAAAATAGAAGATATGATAGTGATTTTAAAACAGTAAAAAAAATACTAAACGAAGGTTTGCTTGGTGAAATGGTAGATGCAGAAATTCATTATGATCGTTACGACCCAAATTTGAGTTATAAGCTTCATAAAGAAGAAAATACTGGTGCTGTAGGTAGTTTATATGATTTAGGATCACATTTAATAGATCAAGCAATCATATTATTTGGTATGCCAAATGCAGTATTTACAGACTTAGATGTATTTCGTCCAAATTCTAAAGTAACAGATTTTTTTGATGTAAAATTGTATTACAAATCACATAAAGTGACGTTAAAATCTAGTTATTTTGTTCGAGAGCCTTTGGCAGGAAATATTTTTCACGGTACAAAAGGATCATTTATAAAATCGAAGGCAGATGTTCAAGAAAAAGAATTGATGGAAGGTAAAAAACCTAATTTATTAAATTGGGGAACAGAACCAAAATCAGAAGAAGGACTTTTACATACTGAAATAAATGGAGAAATTATGAAAGAAAAAGTACCTTCTCTACAAGGAAATTATATGGAATATTATGATGGAATTTATGAGTCAATTCGAAATCATAAAACAGTTCCAGTTTCAGGTAATGATGGCTTAAATGTTATTAAAGTAATTGAAGCCGCTTTGAAAAGTAATCTTGAAAAAAGAAGAATAGATTTGTGAAATTTAAGAAACCATTTTAGAATAAAAATTCAACTTAATATTTGGTGAAAAGTAGTTTCCTAATTCATACCATCTCCATAAAACATTCACAGTACATTGCAGGATACTTACAACTGAAAATTCAACTAACTTGACAAATATTATAACAGGATTTTTAACAGTAAATTAAAATAGGTGTCTTCAAGTGAAATAATGAAATACATTTTAACAATAGTATTGTGTTTTTTTAGCATGTTTCAAATAAATGCACAAGTAAAGTTATCTACAGATTTTACAGATGAAACGAAAAAGAAACAAGCACTTCATAATGTTTGGAATGTTGCCAATAGAATAAGTCCAAGAAATGGATCTAATATTCGTCCAGGTCTTAAGATGAATATTGTTAGAATGATTGGAGGAATTAACAAAAAAGTTAATGGTGAAAATGTAAAAGATTTAGATTATGACCCATGTTTATATGATTCAATTAATAATAAATATGTGTATAGATGGGATCCTCTTATTGAGAGACTCAATAAAATAGTTAATTCTCAAACAGAAATTCTTCAAATTGCATTAGATCAACCACCTTGGGCTTTTCAACATGGTTATACATTTATTCCAGAAGGTACTCGAGATAATATAAATTTTCGTGAAGATGAGCGTATTTCTATTTATGGTAATTCTTTGCCTCCCGCAGATAAAGTGGCATATTCCGATTTTATCAAGGCCTTAATGACGAAGCTAATAGATGCTTATGGAGAAGAACAGTTGTTAAAATGGCGTTTTAGAGTGGGTTCAGAAATTGAAACTCCTGATCATTGGTTTGGTACAAAACAAGATTTTATAGAGCATTTTGCCAATACAGAACAAGCAGTCAGATCTATATTACCAAATGCAAAAGTTGGATTGCATACCAGAAACCCAGGTTTCTTATATAAAAACGGTACGATATTAAATTACAAAGGAGAGCCATACGCTTCTTTTATTGATGGGCTTATTGATTACAATCACGCTAATAATATAAAATGTGACTTTTGGGGACTTTCAGATTATATTATTATTGGGAACAGCAATCTCAGAGATATGAATGGAAAATATATAAAAAATTTTGAACCTTTGATCAATAATCCTAATTGGAATCCTGAAACGTCATTAGATATTATGGAGTATAAAACTGTAACGACTATGAATGGAGCAGATGGTAAAGGAACAATTGGTTGTGAAACTTCGCATAGAGAAATCGTAGAATTGATTTTTTCGAATACTTTTTATAAGAATAAAGACAAAGGCTTAGAATTTATTTACAGATGGGGAAATAGAACTGGTAGTGAAAACCCTGATGGTATTAAAGAATTAGATGCAATCCAAGGTTTGATTCGTTATGAAACAAGTATTTCAGGTAACCCTAATATATCCACAAATGAGTTGGATGCTATTTTTGCAAAAAACGATACAAAAGATGAATATGATGTGTTGATTTATAATTACAATAGTAGCTCCATTTCTTATAAAACGAACGAAACTGTTGAGATTTCCTTTACTACAAACTTACCTGTAGGTACCACTATATATTATAAAAGTAGATATTATGGTAAAGAGCATAATAAGCTTCAAAATTTTTTAATTAACAATTCACACTTCGTAAAAAATGGTTTTGATGAAAAAGGAGCTCCAGATCGTACTTTAACAGAAGCAGGTTATATAGCATATCAAAATTACGAAAACCAAAATCCTCATCAATTTACAGAATGGAAAAGTCTTACAACCAAAGAACGAAGTGATGGTAAATCTGGCTCTGAAGTTACACTATCTACTCAAATAAGTTCTTTTGCTTATGAGAAATTAGAATTCAGACCAGAATCTTATTTTGTTCAAGCCATCACTCCAGCAACTTATTTGTGGTCTACCACTGAAGATTTTTCTACTTGGTCTGCAGTTAAGTCAGGAATGACAATTGATAGAAGCAATAATAAATTAACATTGTCTTTTAGTACAGATGTTACTTGGCCAATGATAGCTATAACCGATTTAAATTTGCAAGCTAGTATTTACGGTACATTAAGAATTGTGGTTAAAAATAGTACAGATAAACCTGATCTTCAGATGTTGCTAAATGCACCAGGAACAAGTTTTTTATCAGGGAGAAAAAAAGAAACTGTGCCCAATGATAACCAATGGCATACCTTAGATTTTGATTTGACAAATTGGGGATTATGGACAGGTACTATTAATGAATTTAAATTCTATAATAATTTTAGTTCTGGAAGTATCATTTTCGATAGTATAGAATTTATTCCAATAAATACAACTATCCATACAATAACGCTTAGTAAAGAAGGTCAGGGGCTTTTAAATTATAAGAGTGGAACTGCGTTCAATGGACAAGAATTGAGTTTAAATGCGATTGCAAATGAAGGTTGGGAGTTTAAAGAATGGGCTGGAGATATTGTGAGTACAGAAAATCCGCTTATAATAACTGTTACATCAAACTTGAACATAAAAGCAGTTTTTACCCAAGAAAGTCTGTCTGTAAATGATGAAACTTTAAATAATAGTTTTATGGTGTATCCAAACCCAAGTCCTGAAGGAGTTTTTAAAATAAAAAATCATACTCATGAAAACTGGGAAATCTATAACTTAAACGGAGCAAAAATACTTTCAGGAAAAGGGGCAATAATTGATGTTTCTAAATTTTCAAAAGGACTTTACTTGTTTAAAATTAATAATAGCTTTAGAAAGTTACTATTCACCTAATAATAACATAAATATGCTCAGAATTATTACGTATACATTTTGCTTGTTAGTTTTATTTTGTTCTTGTAAAGCTGTTAAGAAAACACAAACGAACATTGATAATAAAAAACCAAAAAACATTCTATTTATAGCTGTAGACGATTTACGCCCAGAACTTAATTTTTACGGAGCCAATCATATCAAATCTCCTAATTTAGATGAACTTGCTAGCGAAAGTTTAGTGTTTAACAGGGCATACTGTAATATTCCTGTTTGTGGAGCGTCAAGAGCAAGTTTATTGTCAGGAGCAAGACCTACAAGAAAACGTTTTATTGATGCCAGAACTGAATTACATATAGATTATCCTGGAGTTGTTTCCTTACCTATGCTTTTTCATCAAAATGGATATACTACAATTTCTAATGGAAAAATATACCATAATAAAAAAGACGATTTAGAGGCTTGGGATGAAATTTGGAAGGCAGATGCATTATGGGATTTCGCTTTGCCAAAAAATCAGGAGATAAGAAAAAACACAAAAAGAGGATTGCCTTTTGAAGCTGCAGAAGTTCACGATTCCATATATAGAGATGGGAAATTAGCGTTAAAAGTAATTCAAGATTTAAAGAAGCTCAAGCAATCTAATCGACCATTCTTTTTAACAATGGGTGTTGCAAAACCTCATTTACCATTCACGGCTCCTAAAAGATATTGGGATTTATATAAAAGAGAAAATATTCAACTTCCAGAAAGTTATCTGCAACCTAAAACCACTCCTAAAAAAGCATTTCATAAATATGGGGAGTTGAGGCAATATGAAAATATTCCTAAAAAAGGGCATTTATCTGATGATTTAGCAAAAGAATTAATTCACGGTTATTACGCCTGTGTTAGTTATATTGATGCTCAAATTGGTTTGGTTTTAGACGAATTAATACGGTTGGAATTAGAGGATGATACTATTGTAATTTTGTGGGGAGATCATGGTTGGAATTTAGGAGACCATAAATTATGGAGCAAACATGTTACCTTTGAAACTGCATTAAGAACTCCTTTAATCATAAAAGTGCCAGGAAAAACAAAAGGACAAAAAACGAAAGCTATAACAGAATATATAGATATATATCCAAGTTTAGCAGAATTGGCTGGTTTAGAGATCCCTACAACTGTTGAAGGCAAAAGTTTCGTCCCAATTATTAATGATAAAGAATCAAAAAAAGATTGGGCAGTTTCTAAATTTAAAGATGCAGTAACCTTAATCAAAGGCGATTTGTTTTATACGGAATGGGTTAAAGATGATGGTGTGGCCTATGAACGCATGTTATTCGATCATAAAACAGACCCTTTAGAATTAGACAATTTAGCTGAAAAACCAGCATATCAAGAAAAAGTAAAAGAGCTTGCTACTGAATTAAGAGAAAAATGGGGGAAAGATTTTTTAAAGTAATTGATAAAAACCAATGATATGAAGAAGAATTTCATAGTCTTTCTTCTACCTATAGTAGTATATGGCTATGGGCTTTTCGCACAAGAAAAAGTAGATTTTTTTGCTAATAACGCTTATGGAAATCCTATAATTGGTCAAGCTGCAGAACACTATAATGGTATTACTTATATTGCTTATCAAGGCCAATTGGAAGATCCTTATGTCGTATCTTACAATCATGCGAATAAAACATGGGATGGACCCTACAAAGCAGGAACTAGTTTACTCGGAAAAGACGGTGATATTGATAACCATGGAAAACCTAGTTTAGTAGTCGACGCTGAAGGTTATATTCACTTAGTTTTTGGTGGTCATGGTGGAGCTAAAGATTTTGGAGACAATACCTTAGGCAATTACCATGATGGAAAACAAATCCACGTAAAAACAAAAAAACCATTCAATATTAGTTCTTGGGAAAAGGTTGATAATATAACACCTTTTGGTACTTACAGTCAGTTTATCAAAATGGATAATGATGATATTTATTTAATTTATCGTCATGGAGCACATCGTAGCAATTGGGTATATCAAGTATCTACAGACAATGGCAAAACATTTTCGTCTAAAGTATCTTTTCTTAAAGCAAAACAAATTAGTGAAGGTGCAGATGGTAAAACCGATTGGGATTCTTGGTATATAAGCTTTCAGAAAAGTAAAGCAAATGAAATTTTAGTTTCTTACAACTATCATTTCTGTAAAGGAGGAACTCGACATGATGGAGAAAGAAGAAATGGTTATTTTATGATTTTCAATACAGATGTAAAAGAGTGGCATAATGTTAAGGGAGAAAAATTACAGATTCCGGTTACCAAAGAATATGCTGATACTATGACGCTTGTAGTAAATACTGGTGAAAGTTGGAATCATATAGGACCAGTTACCTTTAATCAAAGTAATAATAACCCTTATGTATCTTGGTATGAAGGTGATGATGATGGTTCAAATCATGGTGGTCCAAAACAAATGACAAGTTATGTATGGACAGGAAATCAATGGGCAGGAGGAAGCACAAACCTACCTGTAGGAGCTCGTGGTGAAATGTTGGTTACTTCGGCTAATGCTGTTAAGGTATTAGTAGGTAACAAAGAAAATGGAAGAGGTCAAGCAGCATGGTGGACAAGCTCTGATGGTGGTAGAAATTTTGTAAAAGAAGATGTGCTGATAGATAATGCAGGAGGTAACTTTCTACTTTCTCATTTTATCAGAAATGCGCACTTAGATGCTTATATTATAGCAACTCAAAAAGTTTCAGGAACAGACTATTCAAGAATTCATTTGTTAGGAGACAATGGGTCTTTTACAAGATTGAGTTCAGAAGCTAATGTTTTAAGCAATACAGTTTGTACAGATTCTCCAAATTCTTTTGAAGGAGAAGGTCAGTATACTTTGTTTAACCCTAATAAAGATAGGTGGTTAGGTTTTGATCTAGCCACAGATGATGCTTTAGTAACTGATGAAGGAGATACTGAAATAAATAAGTTTAATATAGTTGCCAATGGTGATAAATTTAATATTTACACAGGTGACAATCAAAAAGTATTAATTATAAATTCTGATAAAAGTTTTTCTGCTATGTTGGCATCACCTACCTCTGAAATGTTAGCTTCAGGTGATGCACTTTTTAGCTTTAATCAACTGTCTAGTGCATGTCTGTATGTCATTAAAAGTGGAGTTATTGACCCTAATTCTGGAGCTAATTTTAATCTCAATGTAAAATCCGACAGCTCAGATATAGGCAGAGGAACTTCTGAAATCTCGAATTATCAATGGGAAGTCACAAGACTAGGTGATGTGGACAATAGCCTAAGCTTAAACTACTTAATAAAAGCCAATGAAGGATTTATAATATATCCAAACCCTGTGAAGAATCAAATTCATTTTTCTGGCAGAAAAGTTAAAAAGGTGAGTGTTTACAATATATTAGGAAAACTAATGAAGGCTGGAAATATTGAAAAAAATCAATTGGATGTTTCAATGTTGGGTAGTGGAATGTATATCGTGAAAATATTAGATGAGGAAGATTTTATTGTGACCTTAAAGTTCGTCTTACGATAATTACCAATTTTTTAATACCAATGTATAAGAGAAAATAAGAAGAATATGAAAACAATAAATACTAAACTTTTAATCTTTTTATTTCTTTTTATTTACACAGCAGAACTTTTTAGTCAAGAATTAGAGCGTCCTTTTATTTTAGTGAAATCAAGTGATCGGAATCAAATTTTAGACAAAATAAAAACAAAACCTTGGGCAAATAAAATTCACACAACTCTAAAATCAAATACAGATAAACAAGTTGATAAGTTTTATAAAAACCCATCAACGTATCTTAAAAATTTGCCTTTTAATTGGGCAAAAGATGAAAGAAATGAGTTTCCACCTTTTTTTAAAACAGATCACATAGAAAACGGAAAACATAGAAATTTAGACAATGCCACAGAAAAAGAATGGAAGCCAGCAGCATTATTAATCGAAAATTTACAAATAGCATTAGATTGTGGTTATTTATATTATTTAACGCAAGATGAAAAATATGCTTATGTAGCCAGTAGCATTTTATATTCTTTTACAAAATCTGTTCAGAAATCAAAAATGTCTGATTGGAAAGGAAGAGGTGGTTTGCTATTTCCTTATGATGGTTTTAGAGAAGTGAGAGTAATAGGTTATAGGCTTCCTTTAATCTATGATTTTATAGCAACTTATCTTAAAAATGATGGAAAAACCTTTGATATTATTCAAAATAAAAAAGTGAATTTCCCTATAAACGAAGTACAAAATGTATTTAAAACGTATGCAAATATTACAGTAAATTATGGGCAAACAGGTTCTAATCATCCTGTTTTAGAAGCTCCAAGTTTGGTGTATAATGCTTTGGCTTTAGATAGTAAAAATGAACGTGAAAAATGGTTGTCTTACTTCTTATCAGAAAGCACAAAAAACCAAGATGCTTTGCCAATAATGGCAAAAAACTACACAAATCAAGGTGATATTTGGCCAGAAACTTCGCAATATTTAAATCATTCTACAGAAATTTTAGTAAAATTGTTGTTGGTTATAAACAGATATAATCCTTCTTTAAAGTTGGGTAAAAAATATCCTAATATCCTTTTTGCGTTACCAAGATTAGATGATTTAGTCTATCCAAACCAAGAAATTATACGTTGGGGAGATGGACATAGAAAACAACATGGTTCTTTTAAGGCTTATGAAAACGCGTATGTTTTGGCAAAGATGGATAATCTAGATTATTTACAAGATAAATTTGCACCATTGCTAAATAATGCAATGGAAAAAGGAGTGTATTCTAGAAATAGTATAGAGGCATTATTTTGGTACGATGATGCAATTTATGGAAACTCTAAAAAAGTTGAATTACCAAGAACAGATAGAGTGTATCATGCAGGTATTGTATTGCAACGAAATTTAAGTTCAACTAACAACCCAAAAGATGGATTAATGGGATTTGTTGGAGGAGCACACATGGTTCATGGTCACGCTGAGGGTATGAATATTGAATTGTATGGAGAAGGTCAAGTTTTAGGTGTAGACCATGGACGCAAAAAATATGGCAAAGATTTGCATGAAAATTATTCCAGAATTTTTGCTGCTCATAACACTGTTATTGTTAACGGAAGTTCCCAAGGAGAAGGTGGTTGGGTAAATTTAGGAATCAATTCTGTGAAGTTAATTGCTATGGAGCCAAAAGTTAATGATACAGGAGTTTCTCCAAATCACTCTTTTAGTCAAACAAGTTTTATAGATGATAAAGGTGATAAAGCTGAAGCAACCCAAGAACGTACTTTAGGGTTGATTAGAACATCACCATCAACAGGATATTATGTAGATGTTTTTCGTTCAAAATCGAAATTACCTAATGAGTATCATGATTATCTATATCATAATATTGGTGATAAACTAGTTTTCGAAAATAAGGATTTAAAGTTGCAAAAAACGCCAAATCGATATATGACAAATGCGAATGCTGAATGGATTCACAATAAAAAATACAGAAATCCTGGATGGCATTTTTTTAAAGATGTAAAAACATCAAAAACATACGAAAAAGATGTAAAAGCTACATTCCACACAAAACGATTGAAGAAAGTAAAAGTTTTTATGCAATTACATATTCCTGGGTTTAAAAACAGAACATACACTAAAGTGAAAGCACCTACAACTTTTGAATCTCCAGAATCTTATCATAAAAAACCTACCCCAACTTTAGTAATTAGAAATAAAGGAGAAACTTGGCAAAATCCCTTTGTGGTAGTTTATGAGCCTTATAATGAAAAAGAAAAAGCAAGCATACAATCTGTAACGAAAATTGAACAAAATGGTATTTACAAAGGATTAAAAATTATAAGTAAAACTCCAATTGAGCATTTAATTCAACTTGTAATTACACAGTCTAAAGATCAGATTTTTCAAAATGATGTTATTTATTTTAAAGGCTCTTATGCAGTAATAACATTAAATAATAAGAATGAATTAAAGAGTATTTATATTGGTGAAGGAGAAAAATTGATATACAAGAATAAAGAAATTAACACTAATTCATCAAATACCTATTATGAATCTTATGATTAAAAAAAGTATCCTTTTTTTATGCCTTAGCTTTTTTCTCTGTGGATGTAAAACAGCTCAAAATAAAAACAAAACATTACTATTTGTAGGAAGTTTTACTGATAAAAAACCTGGTGAAGGAATCCATATTTATGAGTTTAATGAAGAAACAGGAAATACTATCTTAAGATTTACTGCAGATAGTATTACGAATACTTCATTTCAAAAATTATCGGCAGATGGTAAGTATTTGTATTCTGTGGTGGATAGCCAAATGAAATATAATGGAAAAATTGCTGCTTTTAAAGTAGACGTTTCTAACGTAAAAATAGATTTGTTGAATATGCAAGACTGTGGAGGACTTAATCCAGTTCATTTAGCAATTGATAAAACAGGTAAATACCTTACAAACTCGAATTATTCAGATGGAAGTTTAAGTTTTTTTGGAATTAATACTGATGGAAGTTTAAGTACAGCTATACAAGTTTTGAAGTTTCAGGATAGTAGTATTGTTAAAAGTAGACAAGAAGCTTCCCATATTCATTCTTCTAATTTTTCTCCAGATAATAATTTTTTATTTGCTCACGATTTAGGTGCAGATAAAATTAGACAATTTACGTTTAATACAAATTTAGAGCAATTAAAAAACCAACAAGAAATAAAAACTAAACTCGGAAGTGGTCCAAGACATTTTATTTTTCATCCTAATGGTGATTTTGGCTATGGAATTAATGAGTTAAGTGGTACTATTGATACTTATCAATACAAAAATGGAAATCTAAATTTTATTGAAAATCATAATACCTACCAACAAAGGCAAGAAATTTATCGAGCTGCAGATATACATATTTCGGCAGATGGTAATTTCTTGTATGCTTCCAATCGAGCACCAAAAGAAGATAGTATTGTGGTGTTTTCCATTAATCAAAAAAGCGGAAAATTAAATTTGATAGAGCGTATTGCTACAGGTGGAAATCATCCAAGAAATTTTGCAATATCACCTACAGGAAAATTTTTATTGGTTTCTAATCAGTTTTCAAATAATATTGTTATTTTCAAAAGAGACATAAAAACAGGAAAGCTTACAAAATTATTACATCAAATAGCTGTAAATAGTCCTTCAAGCATCCAAATGAGAATCTATTAAAGTGATTCTCTTTCAATAAAATTAAATGGAACTTTAAATTTACCTTTTTCTTTATTTAATATCATACTTGCAGCAGTTTCTCCCATAACTTTAAAATCTGTAGATATTACAGTAATACCTAATAGCTCTTTTAAAGGAGTGTCATTATAAGAAATAACACCAATTTCACTTCCTAATTTATATTCATATTCCCTGGCTTGCTTTACTAAATTAACCAAATCAGTTTCTTCAATAGTAATAAATAAATCTCCTTTTTTTAAAATCATATTATCATAGATTTTATCTAAAATTTCAAAGTCTAATTTATTTTCAATGCAAAATTTTCTAAAACCGTGAAGGATTCTTTTAGGATAAGGGTAAACAGCCTTTTCAGGATAAATTAAAATTACATTTTTATACTCTCTAATTCTTTCAATCCCTTTTTTTAAAGCTTCATAAATATCATTTTCAAAGTCTTGATATATTTGTACTATATTGTCATTAAGGTGCTTCTTAACATTATCTAGAATAATTAACTTTTCATCGGGAATTTGTTTAATTGCTGAAAGATATTTTTCTGATGTACTAATATGTTTTAATTTTTCCGTTTTGAAATGGGGCATAATTACATAGTAATCGTATGCTGTTTTGTTTTTTTCTAATAAATTTAAAAAAAGGTTTTCATCACAATGATAAATATCTAAATCAGTGTAGGAGTTTACACCAATTTTATTTATAAAATGGTTGTAAATAGATAATTTATAGGAACTTAGTTTATTAATTAAAAAAAGGATATTCACTTTAGAAATTAATTTAGTTCTTGATATATAGAAACCTTTACCTCTTATTGAAGTGATTATTTTTCTATCTTTTAAAATACTGTATGCTTTTTCTACAGTATCTCTAGATAAATAGAATTCTTCACTAAACATATTTATTGAAAGAATCTTTTGATCCATTTTAAGGTTGCCTTGAGAAATATTATAGATGATAGAATTTATAATCTGCTGGTATTTTGGGATTCTTGAGTTTTCATCTATTGATATTAATTTAATCATTTCCATGAAATAAAAATTTATTTAACAAAAGTAGTAAAACAAAAATAATTTATCGAAATATTGTTAATAATGATGTGACTTAAAAGATATTTAACTTATTAAACTCAATTCTTAATAGTTTCTTATTCTAAATTAGTAAAATTTTTAGGTATTGTTTTATCATTTTTAAAACGATATTTTTGGAAGACGGTATAGTACAGGATAATAATTTTTATGAAAAAAAATAAATTTGTAAAAAACTTATTTTTAAAATAATGGATAATAAAATAAAAAACTATATACACGTTGATTATCTTTGGGATGATGAAAAAGCAGAATCTATAGGAAATAATCAAGTAGAGTTGTTTTTATACCGCTCAAACATTTTAGGTGCAGATTTAAGAATCACAAATTATGGTGGAGGAAATACAAGCTGCAAAACCATAGAAAAAGATCCTTTAACAAACGAAGAAGTTGAGGTGATGTGGGTAAAAGGCTCTGGTGGTGATATTGGAACTTTAACACGTCAAGGAATTGCTGGTCTGTATACTGGTAGATTGCGTGATCTTAAAAATGTTTACCAAGGTCTTCATGATGAAGATAGAATGGTTGGTTTATTTAATCATTGTATTTATGATTTAGATAGTAAAGCACCATCAATAGACACACCTTTACATGGTTTATTGCCTTTTGCTCATATAGATCACTTACATCCTGATGCTTTAATTGCAGTTGCTGCAGCTAAAGATAGTGAGCAAGTGACCAAAGAGATTTGGGGAGATACAATGGGATGGGTTCCTTGGCAAAAACCAGGTTTTGATTTAGGTTTACAATTAGAAAAATGTTTAGCTGATAACCCTGGAATTAGAGGGATTGTATTAGGTAGTCATGGTTTATTTACATGGGGAGATACATCTTATGAGTGTTATATAAATAGTTTAGAGGTTATTGAAATGGCTTCTGAATATATAGAGCAAAGATTAAAAGAACAACATGATGTTTTTGGTGGTCAAAAAGTTGAAAGCTTACCTCAAGAAGAGCGTTTAGAAAAAGCTGCCCAATTAATGCCTTTGTTAAGGGGTTTGTGTTCTTCAGAGAAAAGAATGATTGGTCATTTTTCTGATACTGATGTTGTAATGCAATATATAAATAGTAATAATTTAGAAAGATTAGCTCCTATGGGTACATCTTGTCCAGATCATTTCTTAAGAACTAAAATTCAACCTTTTGTATTAAGTTTAGATAAAAATGAAGATTTATCTGATACCAATGCGGTTTTAGCTAAATTAGAACCAGCATTTGAAGCATATCGTCAAGAATATGTAGATTATTATAATACCTGTAAAAAAGATAATAGCCCAGCAATTCGTGATGCAAATCCAGTAATTATTATTTATCCAGGAGTGGGGATGTTTAGTTTTGCCAAAAACAAACAGACAACACGTGTGGCTAGTGAGTTTTATATTAATGCAATTAATGTTATGAGAGGTGCAGAAGCTATCACTGAATATACCTCTTTACCAAGACAAGAAGCTTTTGATATTGAATACTGGTTATTAGAGGAAGCAAAATTACAGCGTATGCCTAAGGAAAAACCATTATCTAGAAAGGTAGCAGTTATTACTGGAGCTGGTGGAGGTATAGGTAAAGCTATAGCAGATAAGTTAGCAGCAGAAGGAGCAAACGTTGTATTGACAGATATTAACGAAGAGGCTTTAATTAAAGCTAATAGTACATATGCAAGAGATGTATCTGCTTATGCAGTATGTGATGTAACTAATACAGCTTCTATTGAAAATGCTTACAAGAAAGCAATTTTAGAATTTGGTGGCGTAGATATGATTGTGCACAGTGCAGGTATAGCAATTTCTAAACCATTAACAGATACTACAGATAAGGATTGGAATATTTTACAAAGTATTCTAGTAAAAGGTCAGTTTGATTTAGCAAAGCAATTTGCAACAATCATTCGTAAACAAGGTTTAGGAGGAGATTATATTGCAATTGCTAGTAAAAATGGATTAGTAGCTGGGCCAAATAACGTTGCTTACGGAACTGCAAAAGCAGCACAACAACACATGGTGCGTTTATTAGCTGCAGAATTAGCTAAAGATAAAGTAAGAGTAAATACAGTAAACCCTGATGGAGTTATTGTAGGAAGTAAAATTTGGGAAGGAACTTGGGCTGAAGGTAGAGCTAAAGCTAATGGTATTACTGTTGAAGAATTACCAGCTTTCTATGCAAAAAGAAACTTACTTAATGAAATCATTATGCCAAACGATATTGCAAATGGAGTTTTCTCTTTAGTTGGGATATTAGATAAGTCTACAGGAAACATTATAAATGTTGATGGTGGAATGGCTAATGCATTCGTCAGATAATAAAATAATTTAATTTGAATTAGGTTGAGACTTCTATAAATTTCAAAATGATTTATAGAAGTCTTCCTTAAATTAAGGATATAGTACAAGTATGAAAATTAATCAATTAGAAATCTCTGATTACAACCAGAAAGGTATAAAAGATCATAAGGAAAACTTCGATTTCTTATCGAATAAATTAACCAATGAAGGGAAAGATGTTAATAATATTGTAGCTAAACTTTCAGATTTTCAAGTAGCAATACCAAGTTGGGCTTTAGGTGCAGGTGGTACGCGTTTTGGACGCTTTGGGTTTTATGGAGAACCATCAAACTTAGAGCAAAAAATTGAAGATGTTGGTATTTTACACAGCTTAACACAAACTGCTGGAGCTGTTTCTTTACACATTCCTTGGGATATTCCTTCTGACTACGATGCTATCAAACAAAAAGCAGATGCTTTAAATATTAAATTTGATGCAGTAAATTCAAATACTTTTCAGGACCAAAAAGACGCTGCAGAAAGTTACAAGTATGGTTCTTTGAGTAATGTAAGCAGAGCTGTAAGAGAACAAGCAATTCAGCACAACTTGGACGTAATTAAAATCGGAAATAAATTAGGCTCTAAAGCCTTAACCGTTTGGTTGGCAGATGGATCTTGTTTTCCTGGACAGAATAACTTTCAAACAGCTTTTCAAAATACACAAGAAAGTTTAATTGATATTTACAAAGGTTTACCAGACGATTGGAAAATGTTGTTAGAATACAAGCCTTATGAGCCAAACTTCTACAGTACTGTAATTCAAGATTGGGGAGCTTCTTTAATGTTAGCAAACGGTTGTGGAGAAAAGGCATTTACTTTAGTAGATTTAGGACACCATTTACCAAACACTAACATCGAGCAAATTGTGTCTATTTTACAATTAAAAGGTAAATTAGGAGGTTTCCACTTCAATGATAGTAAGTATGGAGACGACGATTTAACAGTTGGAAGCATTAAGCCTTACGCATTATTTTTAATTTTCAATGAACTGGTGTATGGTATTGAAAACAACCCACAAAATCCAGATTTAGCTTGGATGATCGATGCAAGTCATAATGTAAAAGATCCTTTAGAAGATTTAATTCAATCTTTAGAAGCTATCCAAGAAGCATATGCTAAAGCTTTACTAATAGATCAAGAGGTATTAAGAACTGCTCAATTAGAAAACGATGTTGTAAAATGCCAAGAAATTTTACAAGGAGCTTACAGAACAGATGTTAGACCATTGTTAGAAAAAGCAAGATTAAATGTAGGTGGTGTAATTAATCCAATTGATGCATTCAGATCTTTAAGAGTTAGAGATCAACTAATAAAGGAAAGAGGTAAAAATACTATAGCTACTGGATTATAATAGAAAATATGAAGCAAAAAGTAACTGCAGTTTTCGATATTGGAAAAACAAATAAAAAGTTTTTTTTATTTGATAAAAATTTTAAAGAAGTTCATAAAGAGTATATATCTTTTGATGAAATAAAAGATGAGGACGGACATCCTACAGAGGATATACATGCGTTACAGAATTGGTTGAAGAATGTATTTCATAAAATTTTATATTCAGACAATTATAATGTAAAAGCAATTAATTTTTCTTCTTACGGAGCAAGTTTTGTTCATTTAGATGAAAATGGAGAAATTCTTACTCCACTATATAATTATACTAAAGAAATTGACCCAGCAATTACAAATCAATTTTATAAAAAGTATGGGAATGATAATGAGTTGACTAGAACAAGTGGTTCAACAAAGTCACCTGGATTATTAAATTCGGGTCTTCAATTATATTGGATAAAATATAAGAAACCAGAGGTTTTTAAAAAAATTAGATATTCATTACATTTACCCCAATATTTAAGTTATGTTTTTTCGGGAGTCCCTTTAAGTGAATTTACAAGTATTGGTTGCCATACATTATTATGGAACTATGAGACTAAAGATTACCAAGATTGGGTTTATAAAGAAGATATCCATCATATTCTGCCTCCAATTGTTTCTACAGAAACTAGCTTAAATATGAATTATAACGGTAAAAGGATTAAGATTGGAGTTGGCATACATGATAGTTCTTCCGCACTTTTACCTTATGTAAGAAGTATTAAAAAACCTTTTGTTTTAGTTTCTACAGGAACATGGTCTATTGCTTTGAACCCTTTCTCTGATTTACCTCTTGATAACCTTGACATAGATAAAGATTGTATTAATTACATGAGAATTAATGGGAAACCAGTTAAATCTTCTAGGCTATTTTTAGGAAATGAATATAAATTACAAGTTGCTGAACTAAATAAAAAATTTGGAGTTGATACTAGCTATCATAAAACAGTAAAATTTGATTATGATACTTATTTTGAAATAATTAAAGTGTTTAATTATTGTTTTAAATGGAAATCTTTTTCAGATCAAAATATGCCAAAAAAAACCTCTTATTCATACGATTGTTTCGAGCATGCTTATCACCAATTAATGATAGAATTAGTTCAATTACAAGTGGAAAGTATCAAAAGAATTGCTAATACTATTGATATTAATCGTTTGTATGTTGATGGTGGTTTTACCGATAATGATTTGTATATTAAATTGCTTTCATATTATTTAAGAGGTATGAATTTAAGAACCACAAAAGCATCTCTTGGTTCAGCTTTAGGAGCGGCAATTGCAATCTCAGATGCGAAGTTAAATTCTAAATTTTTAAGACAGAACTATGCATTAAAGAAACATGTTCCGTTAATTATCAAATAAATTTTAGGATAATTAAGTTTTTACTAATTTTATTATTTTTAAATAAATATTCATTAAAAATATTTTATCCTTAATATAAAAACCACAGGTATTAATAAAAATTTAAACCTTATGTCACTTAAAATAGATACACGTTACCCTTCAGTTGATGATCTTAGAAATAGAGCACAAAAAAAAATACCAAAATTTGCTTTCGAATATTTAGATGGAGGTTGTAATGAAGATGTAAATTTATTAAGAAATACTTCAGAGTTAAGAGAAGTACAATTAAAACCAAACTATCTAAGAAATCATGGAGGCTCATCAACCAAAACTAAACTTTTCGGAATAGAGTATGATGCTCCTTTTGGTATAGCTCCTGTAGGTTTACAAGGTTTAATGTGGCCAAATTCGCCAGAAATTTTAGCCAAAGCTGCTTTTAAACATAATGTTCCTTTCATATTAAGTACAGTTACTACAACCAGTATAGAAAGAGCTGCAGAAATAACAGAAGGAAAGGCCTGGTTTCAGTTATATCATCCAACAGAAGATAGTTTAAGAGATGATATTATTAAAAGAGCTGAAAAGGCAGAATGCCCTGTTTTAGTTATTTTATGTGATGTGCCGAGTTTTGGTTTTAGGCCAAGAGACATAAGAAATGGCCTTGCAATGCCACCTAAAATGAATATTTCAAATATTTTACAAGCTTTTGGAAGACCGCATTGGAGCTTACAAACCCTAAAGCATGGAATTCCTAATTTTGCAAATCTATTACCTTATATGCCTAAAAATTTAGATTTAAAGCAATTGGGTAAATTTATGGATCAAACTTTTAGCGGAAGATTAAATGAAGAGAAAATAAAGCCAATTCGTGATATGTGGAAGGGTAAAATTGTTTTAAAAGGAGTAGCTTCTCATTATGATGCTGAGCAAGCAATTCGTTTAGGTTTAGATGGTATAATTGTTTCAAATCACGGGGGTAGACAATTAGATGCAGGAGAATCAACAATCAAACCATTAGCTTCAATTGCTGAAAAATACGGAGATCAAATAGAAGTAATGATGGATAGTGGGATCCGTTCTGGTGTTGATGTCGCAAGATCATTAGCCTCTGGAGCTAAATTTACCTTTATGGGGCGTTCTTTTATGTATGGAGTTGCTGCTTTAGGTAATAAAGGAGGAGATCATACTATATCATTACTAAAATCTGAATTACAACAAGTTATGGAGCAATTATGTTGCGAAAAAATTTCAGATTTTCCAAATCATTTGATTAAGTAATTTTTTTAAAAAAAAGTAAAATGCGCTCAGTTATTTTAGTTGAGTTTCTTTGTTTAGCGCTAGATGCTTTTAAAGATTAATATCACAACCAAACAGTGCAGGATAGAAAGTAATTTTGTAAAATATATTTTCGTTATTATTATTTTAATAATTTTCTCGAAGGTTTTCTGAAATATAAATAATTAACATTGTTAACTGATGAATAATAAAACAGTAGAAATAAAAGATGTCGGTGGAGGTGAATTTGAAAGAACACCTGTTCCACAATCAAAACTAAAAGGTTGGAAAAGTTTTATTGGAATGTATGCAGGAGAACATGCTGCAGGTACAGAATTTATGATTGGTCCTTTGTTTTTAACGGCAGGTGTAAGTGCTTTTGATTTAATTATAGGGTTATTATTAGGGAATTTATTAGCAATTTTAAGTTGGCGTTTTTTAACGGCAGAAATAGCTGTTAAAAATAGGTTGACCTTATATTATCAACTAGAAAAAATTTGTGGAAAAAAATTAGTAACAGGTTATAATTTAGCAAATGGAATATTATTTTGTTTTTTAGCAGGCTCAATGATAACTGTTTCTGCAACAGCAGTGGGTATTCCTTTTGATATGCCTATGCCAAAACTAGATGATACATTACCCAATGGCATGACCTGGATTATCATAGTAATTGCAATTGGTGCTGTAATCTCCATTATTGCAGCCAGAGGTTACGATACTGTTACAAAAGCTGCAAATTGGATGTCTCCATTTATTGTTTTAGCTTTTGCCGCAGCAGGTATTGTTGCTTTAAGTCAACTAGGTGTAGATAACTTTTCAAAATTTTGGGCAATTTGGGGTGATGGAGGTGAGCCTTTTCCTGGACAAATAAAATTTACATTTTGGCATGTTGTAATTTGGTCTTGGTTTGCTAATGGAGCCATGCATATTGGTATGTCAGATTTATCTGTTTTTCGTTTTGCAAGAGAAGCCAAAGCAGGATGGACAACTGCAGCCGGTATGTATGTAGGTCATTATATGGCTTGGATTGCAGCTGCGCTTTTATATGCGGTATATTTAAAATCACCTGAAGCTTTGTCATTTTTGGATAATGGTAATGCTCCACCAGTTGCACCAGGACCAATGGCATATAACGCAATTGGTGTTTTTGGAATTATAGCTGTAGTTTTAGCAGGTTGGACAACTGCAAATCCAACAATATATAGAGCAGGATTGGCTTTTCAAGCAATTCTACCAAGGTTATCAACTTCAAAAGTCACTATTTTAGCAGGATCAATCGCTACTATTGCTGGTTTGTTTCCTGCATTTGCAATGAAATTATTAGGTTTTGTTGCATTGTATGGTTTTATTTTAGCTCCTTTTGGAGCCATTATTGTTTTTGAACATTTCTTCCACAAAAAAGCTGGAATAGTAAAAAACTACTCAGAAAAAGCAAATTTATCTTTTAATAAATCTGTTTTCTTTGCATGGCTAATCAGTTTTGGATTGTTTTATTTTATTTCCATTAAATTTGATATTTTCTTATCTTTTTTAACACTTCCTGCTTGGTTATTGTGTGGATGTTTGTTTATATATTTAAGTAAAAAAAATCAAAAAAAATAAGAATTACTTTGTTTATAATAAATAAGTCAAAAGAGTTTTTTGAACATTTGTTTCTTTTTTTTGGTTTACCTTTTGCTTTATCTAAGGGCAGAAAAAGAAAGGCAAAAAATAAAATTAAAAATTATTTTTATTCTTTTTTAATTTTCCAAAAACTCTATAAACTCTTTTCTTAGCCCAGCAAATAATACAGCTGTGAAAATATCTAAGTTTAAATTGAATACTATAAATCGCAAAGACTTTTTAGAAGTTCAATCTACTTTTACCGTATCTGGTGTATACCAAAAGCAAATCAATTGGATAACGCTTCATAAAAACACTTTCATTAATATTTTGGGCGCAAATTTAATTAATAGTTTTAATGAGAACTTATCCTTCTTTACTTAGTTTACTCAATCTGTTTTAATTAATTAATATTAAAAATTTACTTTTTTAACTTCCTTTAATTTTAAAGGAATTTGCATGACCGTTTCCAAGCACCTCCATAAGTATACAGTGGATTGTCTTTTTTAACGTTTATGAGACATTCTTTACAAACAAACACCCATTCTTTCGAGTTTTTATATTGTATGCGATACATGGTAGGGAAATCTACTTTACAAATGGCGCAATGTTTAATTCGTTGTTTCATATGTTACCTAAGTTACCAGTAACTTAACTTTAAGGGTGTAATATAACCAGTCTACAGTTATCTTTTTATCCCTCCCGAGCAACCTCTCGAGCAACTCTAAAAAACAAAAAACCCGTACATCATTGTTTATAAATGAGTTACGGGATAATTTTGTGGTACTTCCAGGAAGAATTTACTTTTTTTCATTTAATCTTAAAAACACCTAAATCATTAATAATTAATGATATAACATCATTTTTATTATAAAGATATAAAATGAAATAAAGAGAAATAAACTACAAATAACTAAACTGCGCACACCTTTGAGCACACCCTTTATGCGCTGTATATTAGCTGTATGAAGAAAATAATT
>CBFIGS010000002.1:0-197011 GCA_965662295.1 Polaribacter sp.
CATTCTTGCTCCCATAGGATAGGCCATTCCGTGCTCTTTGGCTGCTTCACCATCAATTTTTAATACCTCCGGATGGTTGGCTAGCCCTAAATAATCATTAATACTCCAGGTAACAACTTTCTTGCCATTAAAAGACATTCTATTAGAAATAGGACCTTCTAATTTTGGAAAAACATAATAGCCTTCCGCTGTTTCAGCCCACTTCCCTAAAGGTCCTTTATCTTTAATTATTCTTTCAAATAAATCTGTAGTCATTTGTACTATTTTTATTTTTTTTATTTTGAGGTTGAGTTACAAAGAAACCGTTTTTTTTGCAGTTTATCAAATTGTAAAGAACACAATTCTACTTATAAAAAACCGTTTTCCTTCATCCAATCATCACTGTAAATTTTATTCATATAGCGAGAACCATGGTCTGAAAAAATCAAGACGACAATACTATTGTCATCAAACATATTTTTTGCTGCATATTGTTTGGTCGCCTGCATAACAGCACCACTGGTATACCCTGTAAACATGCCCTCTTGTTTTACAATGTTTCTGGTTTCTAGGGCAGCCTCTTTGTCGGAAACTTTTTCGTATACATCGATCACATCAAAATCGGTCGCTGTTGGGATTAAGTTTTTCCCCAATCCTTCAATTTTATAAGGGTGTACCTCATTTAAATCGAGTTCTCCAGTTTCATGGTATTTTTTTAATACAGACCCCACAGCATCTACCCCTAAAATTTTAATCTTAGAATTTTGTTCTTTTAGGTATTTTCCTGAACCAGAAATAGTCCCTCCCGTGCCACTTGCCGCTACCAAATGAGTAATCTTACCCTCTGTTTGTTTCCAAATTTCTGGCCCTGTAGTTTTATAATGTGCTTCTATATTTAGCTCATTGAAATATTGATTGATATATACAGAATTTGGCGTTTTTCTGTGAATTTCTTTCGCTACTTCATAATAGGATCTTGGATCTTCAGGAGGAACATTGGCGGGACAAACATGAACTTCTGCACCCATCGATTTTAACAAATCAATTTTATCTGTAGACGATTTATCGCTTACGGCTAAAATACATTTATATCCTCTTACAATACTAATCATTGCCAAACTATACCCTGTATTGCCCGAAGTGGTTTCTACGATCGTAGCTCCTTTTTTTAGGATTCCTTTTTTTTCTGCGTCTTGTATAATGTGTAAAGCAATTCTATCTTTTGCAGAATGCCCGGGGTTGAAAGCCTCAAATTTAGCATAATAAGAACCTGGAAAATGTTTGGTAACCTGATGAAGTTTAATAAGGGGAGTTTCTCCTACGAGTTCTAAAATTGAGTTTGTAATTCCTTTGTTTCTAATCATTCTCTCACTATTCTCTGAGTAATTATTATTTAGAAGTAGAAATTGCTTTTTTTTATTAACTTTCAAAATAATGCTAATAAGTAGGCACATACACCTTACCTAAAATAATCACTTTTACAAAAATACATTTTAATCTCAGATACTAAAACTGTTTCTAGGACTTAATTTTTTCAGGTTCTAATATCCCTTCTAAAGTCAAAAAGAACGTATACATTTTAGCCGTTTCCTTTAAGGCATCAAAACGACCTGAGGCTCCACCATGACCTGCCTCCATATTCGTATCCAACAACAATAAATTAGTATCTGTTTTTAACTCACGAAGTTTGGCAACCCATTTTGCAGGTTCCCAATACTGCACTTGTGAATCATGAAAACCAGTTGTGACTAATATATTTGGATAGTCCTTTGCGGTCACTTGATCATAAGGTGAATACGATTTAATATAGTCGTAATAGGCTTTGTCATTAGGATTCCCCCATTCGTCATATTCACCAGTTGTCAAAGGAATACGTTCGTCTAACATGGTAGAAATAACATCTACAAAAGGAACTGAAGCAATGACCCCATTATACAATTCTGGGTTCATGTTTACAATTGCCCCCATTAACAAACCTCCAGCAGATCCTCCCATCGCATATAAATGCGCTGGAGAAGTATATCCTTGATTGATCAGATAATTAGAGCAATCTATAAAATCATTAAAAGTATTTTTCTTGTGGAACATCTTTCCATCTTCATACCATTCTCTTCCCAAATACTGACTTCCTCGAATGTGAGCCAGGGCATACACAAAACCTCTATCCAACAAACTCAAGCGAGTAGTCGAAAAACTATCTGGGATCGTATATCCATAGGAACCATAAGCATACTGCAAAACTGGTGTGTCTTTTGAGAGCTTTGTATCTTTGTGATATACCAGTGAAATAGCTACTTTTTTTCCATCTCTGGCAGTTGCCCAAACACGTTTACTGAGGTAATTTTCTTTTTGAAAAGTTCCACCCAATACTTCTTGTTCTTTTTTGATGTCTTTTGATCGATCACTCATATTAAAATCGATCACAGAATTTGGAGTTGTAAAAGAATTGTAAGAATAACGAAGGGTATCCGTTTCAAAATCTGGATTTGAATACACTCCTACAGAATAGGTTTCTTCTGTAAAAGGCAAGTAATAATCTTCTTGACCATCCCAACGCTTAATTCGAATTTTATTCAACCCATTGGTCCGTTCTTCTAAAACTAAATAGTCTTTGAAAATAGAAAAATCTTCCAATAAGGTTGCTGTTCTGTGTGGAATCACATCTTCCCAATTATCTTTACTTGTGTTGGAAACTGGAGTTTTCATTAGCTTAAAATTAACAGCGGCATCTTTATTTGTTAACAAATAAAAATGGTCTCCAAAATGAGCAACATCATATTCTAAATCTCTTTCTCTTGGTTGAAGTATCGTAAATACTTCTGTTGGAGTATCTGCATCTAAGAACTGAGCTTCTGAAGAAAGGCTGCTATATGAACCAATGATGATGTATTGATTTGATTTTGATTTGGTAACATAGGTTCCAAACGTGTCATCTGTTTCGTGAAAAACCAATACATCTTCTGAAGTTGGCCTTCCTAAAACATGTCTGTAAATTTTCTCACTACGAAGCGTTACAGGATCTTTTTTAGTGTAAAAAATAGTTTTATTATCATTCGCCCAAACTGAACCACCCGTAGTATTTTCTATAAGATCATTGTAAATCTCACCTGTTTCAAGATTTTTAATCCTAAGAACATATTGTCTTCTGCTTAAAGTGTCTGTGGCAAAAACCACTAACTTATTGTTAGGTGAGACATTCAAACCTCCTAATTGATAGTAATCAAAATCTTTGGCCATTTCGTTTACATTGAAGAGTATTTCTTCCGTTGCTTTTAAATGGTGTTTTTTTCTACTATAAATGGGATATTGTTTTCCAATTTCATAACGGGTACTATAATAATATCCATTCTCTTTGTAAGGAACAGAAGAATCATCTTCTTTGATTCTTCCTTTCATTTCCTCGAATAATCTCTCTTGAAAGCCCTTCGTATGCTTGGTGACTTCCTTGTAATAGGAATTCTCCTCTTCTAAGTAACTAATAACTTTTTGGGTTTGGGCGTCTTTATCTGTTGCATTTTTTTGTTCGTCGGACAAACGCATCCAAAAATAGTTATCAATTCGAAGGTCGCCGTGCTTCTCTAAATGAACGGGTTGTTTCTCTGCCGAAGGTGTTTTTGCATCTGTACTTTTCATGGTCTCATTTTTACAAGCGATTGCAAATGTAAGGCTTATAACAATGAAAGAAAGAATAATTTTTCTCATATTTATTATTTTACTAAGAGCTCCTGTAAGAGTTCTTGATTCATTCATTCGTAGCATACAACTACCCAAAAGCTTAAAAACAACAAACTATAAAAGTCCCATAATAGCAGCACCAAAGAATAAAAGATACAAGGACAAGGTTATGATTGTAAGTACGCCAATAAATTTATAATTGGACTTTAACTTCTCAAAAGAGGTTGCCAAAATTTCATCGTTTTTGGTAGACAATGCTTTTTTCATGTGAGTAGAAAATTGCCATAAATAATAGGTAGGAAAAAAATAAATAATGACAATTAACACATTTGTAACCAGCATTACAACCCCTAAATTATCGGGAACTCCGGGTTGTAATTTTGTGGCCATCTTAAAAATTGGAATGGCAAAAAAAGCAAACACCAATAACAAAGCCATAAAAACAAAACCTATGATAGAAAAAAATCGAGCCCATGTGGCAATTTCACGTAAAAAAGTTTTTGAGGCGTTATTGAGTGTCAATTGTTCTAATTGAGTAATTGGTTTTTTCATGAGGCTAGTTCTTGTAAAAGTCGATTCATTCAAAAATAAACAAAAAAAGAAGAATGCTTACTGATTAAAATTCTGTGATGGTTTTTTTAATGATCGAGATACATTCCATTAATTGAGATTCATTAATTATTAATGGGGGAGCAAAACGGATGATATTTCCATGCGTAGGTTTTGCCAACAATCCATTGTCTCTTAGTTTTATACAAATATCCCAAGCGGTAGAACTCTCTTCTGTGTCATTAATTAAAATAGCATTTAACAGGCCTTTCCCTCTCACACCATTGACCAAATCGTTGTCTTTACAAAACAGTCTTAACTCTTTTCTAAAGAGCTTTCCAAGTTTTGCTGCATTTTCAGCTAAATTTTCCTCTGCAACCACTTTTAGAGCAGCAATTGCTGTGGCTGCAGCAATAGGGTTTCCTCCAAAGGTAGAGCCATGATTTCCTGGTTGGATAACATCCATGATACTGTTATTTGCCAAAACCGCAGAAACAGGGTATGCACCACCACTCAGGGCTTTTCCTAAAATTAAAATATCGGCCTTCACTTCTGGAACTCCAGAACAGTTTTTATCTTCACAGGTACAGTTTCCACAGGTTGCTAACAATCTTCCTGTTCTGGCAATTCCTGTTTGTACTTCATCGGCAATAAACAATACATTGTGGGTTTCACAGATTTTTTTAGCTGCTGCTAAATATCCTTCAGAAGGAACATAGACTCCTGCTTCACCTTGAATAGGTTCCACTAAAAACGCTGCAATATCTTGGTTAGCTTCTAAAACTTCCTGTAATGCTTGAAGATTATCGTATTCAATTTTTATAAATCCATCAGTGTAAGGGCCAAAATTCTTCTTCGCCACAGGATCATTGGAAAAAGAAATGATCGTAGTGGTTCTTCCATGAAAATTATTTTCACAAACAACAATTTGAACTTTATTTTCAGGAATTCCTTTTACTTCATATCCCCATTTTCTAGCTAGCTTTAAAGCTGTTTCAACAGCTTCTGCTCCCGTATTCATTGGCAATAACTTATCGAAACCAAATAGTTCGGTTGCAAATTGTTCGTACCTGCCTAATTGATCATTGTAAAAGGCACGAGAAGTCAAGGTTAACGTTTGGGCTTGAGCAACCATTGCTTCTACTATTTTAGGATGACAATGTCCCTGGTTTACCGCTGAATATGCCGATAAAAAATCATAATATTTTTTCCCCTCTACATCCCAGACAAATACCCCTTCACCCTTACTAATCACCACTGGTAGTGGATGATAGTTGTGTGCACCATACTTGTTTTCTAATTCGATTGCTTCTTGCGAAGTTAATGTGTTTAAAACAGTCATTTTATTTTATTTTAATATTCATTATTAAATAACCATTCCTGTTCTACCTTTATCCTTTCAGAGAAACTGAAAATTCAGCGTGGGAAAGAAATCATCCCCGAAGTGTTACAAAAGTAATAAAATACTAAGAAATGAAATTAATTTTTATCTGATAAACAATGCATTTAATTTCCGTAATTTCGCAATCCATTAAACCACTAAGAATGCCACGCAGAGAACGAAATAAATTTGTAAAAAAAAATCAAGTTTTAGAATTAAAAATTGAAGATTACGCTTTTGGAGGAAAAGGAATTGCAAGAATTCAATCTGAAGAAGGTAATTTTGTTGTTTTTGTACCAAACACATTGCCAGGTCAATTGGTAAAAGCTCAGATTAAAAAATCGAGTAAAAAATATGCAGAAGCAAAATTAATAGAGGTACTTGAGCCTTCTGCAGATGAAGTAACAGTTCCCTATCAAGACATTCCTGGTGCACCATATATACAACTACCTATTGCGTTACAACATCAATATAAAAAAGAAAGTACCCTGACTCTTTTTAAAAAAATTGGAAAAGTAGAAAATATAGAAGACTTATTTGACACCTTTGTTACCTCCCCCAATGTATTTCACTACAGAAACAAAATGGAGTATGGTTTCTCTGCAATTGGATATGATAGAACTACAAAAAGAGACAAAGATGAGTTTACCTTAGGCTTTAAAAGACGAGGAGTTTGGTGGATGGGAGACAATTTAGAAAAAGATTCTGGATTGTTTGATACACAGATGGAAGATCATCTAAAAAATATCCGAGAGTACTGTAAAAAAACAGGATTAGAACCATGGCATGGACCTAGAAAAAGCGGTTTTTTTAGGTATTTTGTTGTGAGAAAATCCTACAAAACAAACGAATTATTATGTAATTTGGTAACCACATCACCCGATTTAGAACACTTTGATTTAGAAAAATTTGCCTTGTTTCTAAAAGAAATTTTTGGAGATCGTTTGGCAGGATTGTTACACACCATCAATGACGAAACTGGAGATCGAACAATTGCAACATCTGGCAGTAGTAATTTGGTCTATGGAAAAGATAAAATTGTAGAAGAATTACTGGGCCTAGATTTTGAAATTAGTATGAAAAGCTTTTTCCAAACAAACCCAAAATGCGCAGAAAAATTATACACTAAAGTGGTCGAATATGTTTTAGAGGACACTTCTAAAGTAGACAATACCGTTGTAATGGATTTATTTTGCGGTACAGGAACCATCGGACAAATTATTGCATCAAAAAGTAAGAATGCAAAAATTGTAGGAGTAGATATTGTTGCATCTGCAATTAAAGATGCTCAAAAAAATGCAAAAAGAAATCATATCGAAGGAGTTCAGTTTTATGCGGCTGACGTAGGGAAGTTTTTGACAGCACATCCTGAGTATGAACAAAAAATCAAAACTATTATTTTAGACCCTGCAAGAGCTGGAATTGCGCCAAAAACCCTTCAAAAAATCATTCGCTTGGATGCCGATAGAATGGTCTATGTTTCCTGCAATCCTGCCACACAAGCTAGGGATACTGTTTTGTTAAATGAAGCAGGATATGCACTTAAGAAGATTAGTTTGGTCGATCAATTTCCACATACTTCACATATAGAAACGGTGGTTTTGTTTGAAAAATGTTAAATGAATACATAATTTTTTAAGAATTGAAGTTTATTTCTGAAAATGACCCTATTTTAGCAAAGTTAAAGACCGTAAATAATCAAGAACAAATGAAAAAGTTGACAGACTTCGAAATCAACAAAAAATTGACCGCTCTTCAGGATTGGGATTTTTATGAGAATGCATTGCATACCGATTTCGAATTTGATAATTTTAAAGATTGTATGTCTGCTATGAACAGAATTGCTTTCGAATGTGAGGCTTTAAACCATCATCCAGAATGGAAAAATGTATACAATACATTGGATATTACATTGACAACTCATGATGCCAACGGTGTCACAGAATTGGATTTTAAATTGGCTCATGCGATTAATAAAATTGTAGAAGTTGAAGAATAGTATGAAAAAAATAATGTTACTTCTTGGAGTTTTTTTAGTATTAATCACTTCCTGTGAAAAGGACGATTACTGTATAAAAAACCCTGTAACACCTCACTTAATTGTACGTTTTTATGATGATTCCAATAGGGAAACTTTAAAAGGCGTAGATGAATTATATGTTTGGGCGGCAGAAAAAGACAGCATTTTTTCAAATGTAAAAACAGATTCGATATCCCTCCCTTTAAATAGCAACGCTCCAAAAACAGTTTATTATTTTTCTAATGGAACAACCGTTGATAGCTTTACGATATCATATACACCTAAAGAAGAATTTGTCTCAAGATCCTGTGGATTTAAAATGACTTTTGAGGAAGTTTCCTTTTCATCAGATTCTTTCTGGATTAAAGATTTTACACCAAAAACTCTTACAACCATAGACTCTCAAAATGCAGCTCATGTTCAAATATATCACTAGTATTTGTTTCCTTTTTTTTGTTGTTAAAGGGTATACTCAAAACCAACAAAAAGAAATAAGTATCGATTCAAAAACAGACTCTGTTGTGTATAAAACTAATTATGGTTTACGATTGGGAGTCGATATTAGCAAACCCATCATGAGTCAATTTAACAGTACCTATAGTGGTTTTGAACTGGTTGGTGATTACCGACTCTCAAAAACATTTTATGCAGCCATCGAGGTTGGTTTTGAAGAGGAAACCACCCTAGAGGATTTCACCAATTCTACTTCAAAGGGAAATTATATCCGTTTGGGATTCAATGTTAACGCCTACAAAAATTGGCTAGACATGAACAATGAAATTTTTGTAGGATATCGATATGGATTTAGTCTTTTTGACCAAACACTTAATAGCTATGTTCCAAATGTGAATACTACTTATTTTCCAGCCAATACGATCTTAACCCCCATAACTACAAACGATCTAACGGCACACTGGTCTGAATTGGTTTTTGGTTTTAGAGCGGAAACTTTTAAAAATTTCTTTATCTCGGTAAGTGGCTCCTATAAAATTCTAATGAATATAAAAGATCCTGAAAATTTTAAATCACTCTATGCCCCAGGATTTAATAGAATTTTTGAGAGCGGAACAGGTTTTGGATTCAATTACACATTGACCTATTTAATCCCCTTTCAAAAAAAATAAAATCTAGTAAATTTTTAGTAAATTTATAATTCCACTTTTTAAATTAATAATTATGAATAGCATACCTAGTGTAAATCTAAAAGACTTCCTTTCCGGCGATTCGAACAAAAAACAACAGTTTATTGATAAAATTGGTCATGCTTATGAAACAATTGGTTTTGTAGCTTTGAAAGGACATTTTTTGGAAGATCAATTGGTAGATGACCTGTATTCCGAAATTAAAAACTTTTTTGATTTACCGATTGCTACAAAAGAAAAATATGAGATCCCTGGAATTAATGGACAACGCGGGTATGTTTCTTTTGGTAAAGAATCTGCAAAAGGAAAGAAGGAAGGAGATTTAAAAGAATTCTGGCACTTTGGACAATACGTAGCTTCTGACTCAAAATATGCCAAAGAGTATCCTAAAAATGTCACTGTAGAAGAGTTGGAAAAATTTAATGAGGTAGGTAAAAAAACCTATCAAATGTTGGAAAAAACAGCCATGTATGTGTTGCGATCACTTGCATTGCATTTGAATTTAGAAGAAACTTATTTTGATAAATACATCATCAACGGAAACAGTATTTTACGTCCAATTCATTATCCACCGATTGCCACAGAACCCAAGGGGGCTGAAAGAGCTGCGGCTCACGGAGATATCAACCTAATAACGCTTTTAATGGGAGCACATGGGAAGGGGTTACAAGTACAGAATCATCAAGGACAATGGGTAGATGCCGTAGCAGCTCCTGATGAACTCATGATCAACGTTGGAGACATGCTCTCACGTCATAGCAACAATAAACTTAAATCTACAATTCACAGAGTAACAAACCCTCCAAAAGAATTATGGGGAACCTCTCGTTACTCTATCCCGTTTTTTATGCACCCAATTTCTGAAATGAAATTAGATGTGTTAGAAAACTGCATCGATGAAGACAATCCAAAACAATTTGAAGACATTACTGCCGGAGAATTTTTAGAACAACGATTGAAAGAATTGGGTCTAAAAAAATAAAAAACCTTGCATATCTAAACAGAATATCTGCAATCAAAAGAAATCAATAAAGGAATATATGGATTTAAAAGAACAACTAAAAAATCTTTTTCCAGAGCACAAAGAAACCACTGAACCAGTCAAAGAAACATCAACTATTTGGTTACAAGAAGCCCCAATTCTTTGTAAATATGAAAAACGAAAAGGAAAACCCATTACCATATTAGAGGGCTATACTGGAGCTACTGCTGATTTTAAAATACTGGCAAAAGAAATAAAAACCAGTCTTTCTGTGGGAGGAAGTTTTAAAGATGATAAAATTATTATTCAAGGAGATTACAGAGACAAAATAATGACCATGTTAAAGGAAAAAGGATTCAAAGTAAAACGTGTGGGTGGTTAAATATTATTGAGATTTATAATTAATGCGGAGTTTCAAAACTAAAAAAAACGACTACAAATTACAATCCTAAATATTCATGAGAAAATCTGAACTAATCTTAAATCCTGACGGAAGCGTTTATCATTTAAACTTACAACCAGAACAAATTGCTACGAACATCATTTTTGTAGGAGATCAATATCGAGTTGATAAGATCTCTAAACATTTTGATTCTATTGAGTTTACGACGCAAAAACGAGAGTTCAAAACAACCACAGGAACCTATAAAAACAAACAATTTTCAATTATTTCTACAGGAATTGGACCAGATAACATTGATATTGTTTTGAATGAACTGGATGCCCTAGTTAACATTAACTTGGCAACAAGAAAGCCCAAAGAGAAACTCACTAGTTTGAACATTGTTAGAATTGGAACCTCAGGGTCTTTACAAGCAGACATCCCCGTAGATTCTTATATAATTAGTTCTCATGCCCTAGATTTAAATGGAATGCTTCACTCCTATCAAATTGAAGATATATCGAATCCCGAAATTGAAAATGCATTTGTAAAGCATACCAACTGGAGTTCCCAGAAAGCAGCACCAATTCTGATTGAGAATAATAAAGAATTAGAAAATAAATTAACCTCAAGTACTACTTTTCAGGGGATAACTGCAACCGCCGGTGGGTTTTATGGACCTCAGGGAAGGGTATTGCGTTTGGCTCTACAAGACAGTGAATTGAACCAAAAAATTGATAGCTTCTCTTTTAACGAGCATAGAATTACCAATTTAGAAATGGAAACTTCTGCGATTTACGGATTGTCAAAATTACTAGGTCACAATGCTTGTTCTATTAGTGCCATTATGGCGAACAGAGCAAATGGTACATTTAGCAAAGATCCAGAAAAATTAATAGCAAGCTTGATCCTCTATACCCTAGACAAATTAGTTGAATAAAAAGATTTGAAATAATTTTTTTGCCCTATTATTTTATAAAGTTTAGTAAAAAAACTATATTTAAGGCATGAAAAAAATTGTCTTTATTATAGTTTGTGTTATGGGAATTATTTGTTTCGCTTCTTGCAGAAGTACCTCTAAACCATGTGGAATCGCAGATAATGTATCCGGTATTCCAATTTCGTTTGAGCAAGTAGCTATTTCTTAAAAAACTTACTGGGTGGTGTCAAAATAGTTCAAAACAGTTGTATGGAACTCTGTCATCCCCAAAGTATTTTAAATAATCTACCATAGGATTTCAGACTTATTGATCTGGTTCAAAATTTTATTGGTCTTTGAGAAATGTTTATTTCCAAACCAATACCCTCTATTTGCACTTAATGGAGAAGGGTGACCTGATACCAAAATATGGTGTTTTTGACGGTCAATGAGCTTTGCTTTTTTCTTTGCAAACCCTCCCCAGAGTAAAAAAATCAAATGCTCTTTTTGATCTGAAAGTTGCTTGATTACCTGATCTGTAAAGGTTTCCCATCCTTGTTTTTGATGACTTCCCGCTTCATGAGCTCTTACAGTTAAAGTAGCATTTAATAGCAATACACCCTGCGTAGCCCATCTTTCTAGATTGGAACTTTGGGGAGAATCGGTCCCTAAGTCTGTCTGAATTTCCTTAAAAATATTCACCAATGAAGGAGGTTGTTTTACTCCTTGTTTGACAGAAAAACACAAACCATTTGCCTGGTTTTCATCATGGTAGGGATCCTGACCAATAATCACTACTTTAACCTTATCGAAAGCACAAAAATGAAAGGCTGAAAAAATATCTTTTTTATCAGGATAACAAACATGATGATTGTATTCTGATTTTACAAAATTGGATAATGCACTAAAATAAGGCTTCTGAAATTCGTCTTGCAAAATATTTTTCCAACTATCGGCTATTTTTAGGATCATTCTTTGTTATTTTTGTAACAAATTCAAAGATACTATTTTGAACAAAAGTATTTCACAAAAAACAATTCAGGATTTAGAATTAGCAACAGTTTTACAACATGTTTCCGAACATTGTATTTCTGGTTTGGGAAAAGAAAAAGTCTTTGAAACTTGTCCTATAACAAGTAGAAAAGAACTATTTACAGAGTTAAATTTAGTCAATGAATACCTTTCTTCTTTTCAAAGTGAAAATAGGATTCCAAATCATGGTTTTGACAATATTACAGAGGCGATAAAACGATTGTCAATAGAAAATAGTTTTATCGAAACTGATGCTTTTTTAAAAATTGTGACGACTTCTTTAACCGTCAATGAATTGATAAAATTTTTTAAGAAATTTCAAGTTCAATTTCCTACGTTTTACAAACGTTCTCAAAAAATAGAATTCACCACCTATATCGATGAGGAAATAAAAAAAATCATCGATATTTCCGGAGAAGTGAAGAACAACGCTTCTAGCGCCTTAAAACAAATTAGGAGAGATATCAACAACATTCGCGGTAAAATTGGTGCAAGTTTTTCCAGTGCCCTATCTAAGTCGAATGCAGCAGGTTACCTAGATGACATCAAAGAAACGATTATAGATAATCAGAGAGTTTTAGCTGTTTCTGCAATGTATAGAAGAAAAATTGCTGGTAGTTTGTTGGGAGCATCAAAATCTGGAAATATTGTATACATTGCTCCACAAGCAACACTTGCATACAGTAGAGAATTTCAAAATTTGGTCTATGAAGAAAAGCAAGAGGTCATTAAAATTTTAAGAGCTTTATCAGAAAAAATACGTCCTTTCACCTCTCTTTTAGAAGCATACATTAACTTTTTAGCCCACACAGACGCTGTGAGTGCTAAGGCTAAATATGCCAAAGAAATGAATGCAGTGTTACCAAAGATTTCAAAAAACAAACGAATTTTCTTTAAAAATGCGGTACATCCTATTTTATGGAGAAAGAACAATGAACAAAAAATAAAAACAATTTCCCAAACAATAGAACTCAATGAAAAACAGCAAATTATTGTTATTTCGGGTCCAAATGCAGGGGGAAAAAGTATCACGTTAAAAACGATTGGCTTGTTACAATTAATGGTACAGAGTGGGCTTTTAATCCCTGTTGATGAGCGCAGTGAGACCTATGTTTTTGACACCATTCTTACCGATATTGGAGACAACCAATCCATTGAAAATCAATTAAGTACTTATAGTTATCGATTAAAGAACATGCGTTCGTTTTTGCGTAAATGCAGTGAAAACTCCTTATTTTTGATAGATGAATTTGGTACGGGTTCCGACCCCGAATTAGGAGGTGCCTTGGCAGAAATTTTTTTAGAGGAGTTTTATCATAAAAAAGCTTTTGGAATTATTACCACTCACTATTCCAACTTAAAGGTATTGGCAAACGAATTGGACAATGTTACCAATGCCAACATGCAATTTGATGAGCGTACATTAGAACCCATGTATAAATTATTTATTGGACAAGCAGGGAGTTCTTTCACCTTTGAAGTTGCCCAAAAAAATGGGATTCCTTTTCACATTATCAATAAGGCAAAAAAACGTGTAGAAACTGAAAAGGTGCGCTTAGACAAAACCATTTCTAAACTACAAAAAGAAAGAAATAGATTGCAAAAAAACTCAAATAATCTAGAGAGTCAGCACACAAAAGGAAAAGAATATTTAAATAACTTACAAGAAAAAGAACAACGAATTCAAGAAAAACTTGCTGGTTTTCAGGAATTGTATGACAAAAATCAGAAAATGCTTTCTCTAGGGAGAAAAACAAATGAATTACTTCATAAATATTTTCAAACCAATAATAAAAAGGAACTCACTGCTAGTTTTAACAAATGGTTTGCTGATGAAAAAGTAAAACATGTGAAAAAGAATCCCACAAAACCAAAAACAACTTCTCAAAAGAAAAAAGCAATTGTTGTAAAAAAACAACTAGAAGAAGTCATTCAAAAAGTAGAAACAGAAGTCTTAAAAAAAGTAGTTGATGTAAGAAAGAAAAAGAAAATTGCTGCGGCTAAAATAGCCAAAGAAAAGTCTGAATACATCTATAAGGTAAATGATCGAGTTCGAATAATAGGATCTAATTCGATAGGAAGTATTGATAAAATCGACAAAAAAAATATTATCATCAACTTCGGAAATTTCACAACAAAGACCTCTGTAAAAAAATTAGAATTGGTAGAAAAAGCAAAATAATAGTTGAAAACCACCCCATTATAATAGAAAAAGCGCTCGAAATTTTGAGCGCTTTTTTTTGTGTTGTTCTAATACGAAAACTAAACGTTCGCTGCCAACCAGTCTCCTACTTCTTTTGTTCCATAGGCTGTTCCTCCGTCAGCTAAATCTTCGGTAACAATTCCTTTGTCTAAAGCACTGTTTACGGCATCTCTAATGGCCTGTCCCTCTTGCTGTAATCCAAAGTTCTCAAACATCATTGCAGCAGATAAAACCGTTGCCATTGGGTTGGCGATGTTGAGCCCTGTAGCTTGTGGGTATGATCCGTGAATGGGTTCAAATAAACCAATACTTTTCCCTAAAGAGGCACTTGGCATTAATCCCATAGAACCAGAAATTACAGAAGCTTCGTCTGTTAAGATATCTCCAAATAAGTTTTCGGTAATTAATACGTCATAACTATTTGGCCATTGTACCAATCGCATGGCTACTGCATCTACAAATTCGTAAGAAACTGTAACCTCTGGATAGTCTTTTTCCATTGCTTGAACAGTTTCTCTCCATAAGCGTGAAGTTTCCAAAACATTTGCTTTGTCTACACAACATAGCTTTTTAGAACGAGTCATCGCTAATTCAAATCCTTTTTTAGCCAAACGTTCGACCTCTGCTCTTGTATATACACAATTGTCGAAGGCTGTGTCTCCGGCATCTCTTCTACCCTTTTCTCCAAAGTAAATCCCACCTGTCAATTCACGTAAAAAAACCAAATCAGTTCCCTCAATACGTTCTCTTTTTAAAGGAGACTTATCCAATAAAGATGGAAATGTAAAGGTGGGTCTTACATTGGCAAATAGACCTAATTTCTTACGCATTTTTAATAAGCCTTGCTCTGGACGAACTTTTGCAGAAGGATCGTTGTCAAATCTTGGATGACCAATGGCACCAAATAAAACAGCGTCTGAGGCTACACAAATCTCATGGGTTTCATCTGGGTATGGTTCTCCAACTGCATCAATTGCTGCAGCTCCTGTTAATGCCGGTTTCCAATTGATTTCATGCTTAAATTTTATTGCAATAGCATCTGCTACTTTTACGGCTTGGTCTATGACCTCTGGACCGATTCCATCTCCTGCTAATACTGCGATATTTAATTTCATTGTATGTATTTTTTGACTCTTATTTGTTAATTATTTATTCTGTAGTTTCTAATTGATCTCTCAACAAATTGAAAACTACTCGATCGTAGTTCATAATTTATATGATGTTCAACATTTTTTCTGTGGCTTTAATTGCTGAAACTGTTTGATCAGAATCCAAGCCTCGAGTTATAAATTCTTTTGCATCTCTTTTCCAAGTAATAATTGTTTCACACAATGCATCAGAATGGCTCCCTGGAGGGATTCTCACTGCATAATCAATCAAATCTGGAAGATTTTTTTTACTGTGGGTTTTGTACAGTTTTCGAAGTGCATTCATAAAAGCATCAAACTGCCCATCTCCCTGTGCATGTGCCTCATATAAAACTCCTTCTACTTTTAATTGGAGGGTCGTTGAAGGCTTCATTCCTTTTGAATGTCCTAGTACATAATTTTCAACTTCGACACGTTTCTCGATGGTATCACTGTCTAAAACATCAGAAATAATATATGGTAAGTCTTCTTGAGATACGACTTCTTTTTTATCTCCTAATTCTATGATTCTTTGGGTTACTTTCTTTAACTCTTCGTCATTTAAACTCAAGCCTAAATCCTGTAAGTTTTTTTGAATATTTGCTTTTCCAGAGGTTTTCCCCAAGGCATATTTTCGTTTTCTTCCAAAACGTTCTGGCATCAAATCGTTAAAATAAAGATTGTTTTTAGAATCTCCATCTGCATGAATTCCAGCGGTTTGTGTAAATACGTTTGCTCCTACTACGGGTTTATTTACAGGAATTCTAAACCCAGAAAAGGTTTCTACCAGCTTGCTCACTTTATGGAGTGCTTTCTCATTTACAGAGATGGATACATTTTTAACAAAATCATTGATTACGGCAATAACACTGGCCATTGGTGCATTTCCAGCACGCTCTCCCATCCCGTTAATTGTTAAATGTAATCCGTTTGCACCTGCATTTAATGCTTGCATTACGTTTGCCACTCCTAAATCGTAATCATTATGACCATGAAAATCTACATGCAAGGTTGGGTATTTCTCACGAACTTCCGCTATAAAGCTGAATGTTTCTTCAGGTGTTAATACACCTAAGGTATCTGGTAATAGTAAACGTTCAACATTTTGAGTGCTTAAAAAATCTAAATATTCAAAAACATAGGCTTTCGAATTGCGCATTCCATTCGACCAATCTTCCAAATATACATTGGTTTTTATATGATGCTGAGCGGCTAAATCTATCGTCGCTTTGATGTCTGCAAAATGTTCTTTGGGTGTTTTTTTAAGTTGATGTGTTAAATGATTTAAAGAACCTTTGGTTAATAAATTTTGAACTTTGGCACCAGCATCGATCATCCAATCGATGGATTTTCCTCCATCAACAAAGGTTAACACCTCTATGTTCTCTAAAAAATTATTGTCAGTTGCCCAAGAAGTTATTTTTTTAACCGCTTGTAATTCCCCTTCAGAAACGCGTGCAGATGCAATTTCTAGTCGGTCTACTTTGAGTTCTTCGAGTAGCAGTTTAGCGATTGTTAATTTTTCAGATACTGAGAAAGACACTCCTGATGTTTGTTCTCCATCACGCAGCGTGGTATCCATTATTTCAATCTTTCTGCTTGCCATACTAACTTGTAAAATAGTTTTAAAAAGGTCTTGTTTCAGCAAAAGCTGAAATTTCATTTTCGATATTTTTTAAGTAATCAATATCGTCAAAACCGTTTAGCATATTTTCTTTCTTGTAGGAATTAATCGCAAAAGATTCAACTTCTCCTGTAGCGACCAAAGTTACTGTTTGATTGGGTAAATCTACCTTAATTTCAGTGGTCGGATCTGCCATAATCGCTGCAAACAACGTATCTGCAAAGGCTGCTGAAACCTGAACCGGTAAAACACCCACGTTGAGACAGTTGTTCTTAAAAATATCGGCAAATTCTGATGAAATCACACAACGGAGTCCAAAATCGTATACAGACCAAGCTGCATGCTCTCTTGAAGAACCAGAACCGAAATTTCTACCTCCGACTAAAATCTTAGAACCCGCATATATTTCTTTGTTTAAAGGAAAATCTTCTTTGGGTGTTCCGTCTGAATTGTATCTCCAGTCACGAAAAAAATTGATATCAAAATCGACACGTTCTGTTGCCTTTAAAAAACGAGCCGGAATGATTTGATCGGTATCTACATTCTCTGTTGGTAATGGATATGCAGTGCTTGTTAGTACTTGAAATTTATCGTAAGCCATGTTTATTTTGCTATGTGCCTCCAGCTTCTAACTGTAGGTAAATTTATTTTTTATAATTAAAAAGCCAATGGGTATCCACCAAAGGCAATACCGTTTTAAGCGGTTAATAATGTTCTTGGATCCGTTACTACACCAGAAACTGCAGAGGCTGCTGCTACTAATGGAGAGGCTAATAATGTTCTAGATCCTGGTCCTTGTCTTCCTTCAAAGTTTCTGTTTGATGTTGATACTGATAATTTTCCTGCTGGAATTTTATCATCATTCATTGCCAAACATGCAGAACAACCGGGTTCACGTAACACAAAACCTGCATTTGTAATAATTGTATCTAAGCCTTCAGCTTTGATTTGATCGACTACTTTATGAGAACCTGGAACCAACCAAGCTGTTACGTTTTCTGCCTTCTGTCTTCCTTCAACAATAGAACAAAATGCTCTAAAATCTTCGATACGTCCGTTAGTACAAGATCCTAAAAACACAAAGTCAATTTCTTTGCCGATCATAGAGTCACCCTCATTAAAAGACATATACCCTAAAGATTTTTTGTAGGTTTCCACCCCACCTTCAATACTTTCTGCCGTTGGTATCGAATTTGTAACACCCATTCCCATTCCTGGGTTGGTACCGTAAGTAATCATCGGTTCAATGTCTGATGCTTCATACGTAAATTCTTCATCAAACTCAGCTCCTTCATCGGTGTATAGAGTTTCCCAATATTTCATGGCTTTGTCCCAATCTGCCCCTTTAGGGGTTTGAGCACGTCCTTTGATGTACTCATATGTTTTGCTGTCTGGTGCAATCATCCCACCACGTGCACCCATCTCTATGGATAAGTTGCACACCGTCATACGTCCTTCCATAGACATTTCTTTGAAAACATCTCCTGCATATTCAACAAAGTATCCAGTAGCACCAGAAGTCGTTTGTTGCGCAATAATATACAAAGCCACATCTTTAGGTGTAACACCCAATCCCAATTTGCCATTTACATTGATTCGCATTTTCTTTGGCTTGGGTTGCATGATACATTGTGTAGACAATACCATTTCTACTTCAGAGGTACCGATACCAAAAGCAATTGCACCAAAAGCTCCGTGAGTAGATGTATGTGAATCTCCACAGACAATGGTAGCCCCTGGTAAGGTGATCCCATTTTCTGGACCAACAACATGGACAATTCCATTGTTTTCATCTCCTAAACCCCAGTGAGAAATACCATGTTTAGCAGCATTAGTTTCCAAAGCATCTAATTGGTTTGCAGACAATGGATCTGCCACAGGTAAATGTTGATTTATGGTAGGAGTGTTGTGATCTGCTGTAGCGAAGGTTCGCTCAGGATACACCACACTATTTCCTCTATTTTCTAGTCCTAAAAAGGCTACAGGACTTGTAACTTCATGGATAAAATGACGGTCTATAAAAAACACATCGGGCCCGTCTGTAACTTTACGAACAACATGTGAATCCCATACTTTGTCAAATAATGTATTTGCCATTTTTTTTAACTTTTATGATTTATGTATAATCGGTTGTAAAAATACGATATTATTAGAATTTTAGTGGTGTTTAGACGATTTAGTCTATTATATCCAACTGTTAAAGATGTATGTAAAAAACTAACAAACAAATAGTTAGCTTGTTTTAAAATACGATGTCTATTTCATTTACAGAATTGTTTTTTTTTATGAGAAGTGGTATGTTGTGTTTGAATAAAACATACAAGAAAAAATTACTGTTTATTTTGTTACAGGTGGCATCTCCTTCTCTTCATCCTATAAAAACCTCATTTCGTCTAAATATATATCCTATACTTCTCTTCATTGTTTTTGATTTGTATTTTGTAATAATAGCAAGTAAAAAATTGAGTGATCCCTGCACATAATTCTGTTAACAGTATTGTTTGTTTGCTTATAACGAATTCTGTATCACGCAGAAAATTGAATAAATCCTAAAATTTAGAATAATAAAAAATGCTTTTTAACTCTATTGACTTTGCAATATTCTTACCCATTGTCTTTATGCTATATTGGTTCGTCACTAATAAAAACTTAAAATTACAAAACTTATTAATTGTAATATCTAGTTACATTTTTTATGGCTGGTGGGATTGGCGATTTTTATCATTAATTCTTTTCAGCACAATACTTGATTATTCAATTGGAATTAGCTTGTCAAAACAAGTGAATCAAAACAAGAGAAAAATGCTGTTATGGATAAGCATTCTTATGAATCTTGGATTTCTTGGTTTCTTTAAATACTATAATTTTTTTCTTGCTAATTTTATGACAGCTTTTTCGTTTTTTGGAACAGAAATAAATGCAAATTCATTAAACATCATTTTACCTGTTGGAATTAGTTTTTACACCTTTCAAACATTAAGCTATACAATAGATGTATACAAACGTCAACACGAAACAACTAAAGACTTTATTGCTTTTTCTGCTTTTGTAAGTTTCTTTCCTCAATTAGTTGCTGGACCGATAGAGCGAGCAACAAATTTACTTCCTCAATTTTATACAAAACGATATTTTGACTATTCAAAAACTGTTGATGGAATGCGACAAATACTTTGGGGATTATTTAAGAAAATAGTAATTGCCGATAATTGCGCACAGTATGCCAATATCATTTTTAATAATTCATCTGAATATTCGGGAAGTACTTTAGTTCTCGGAGCAATATTTTTTACGTTTCAAATTTATGGAGATTTTTCAGGTTATTCAGATATCGCTATTGGAACATCTCGATTATTTGGTTTTAATTTAAAACAAAATTTTGCTTTCCCCTATTTTTCAAGAGACATTGCAGAATTTTGGAGACGTTGGCATATATCACTTTCCTCTTGGTTCAGAGATTATCTTTACATCCCTTTAGGAGGTAGTCGTGGAAAAACCAGGAATAAAATTCGAAATGTCTTTATTATATTTCTTGTTAGTGGTTTTTGGCATGGAGCAAACTGGACGTTTATAATCTGGGGAGCTTTAAATGCTTTATATTTCTTGCCTATTTTCATTACCAATAACAATAGAAATAATTTAAATATTGTTTCTCAAGGGCAATACTTACCAAATTTAAAAGAGTTTTTATTGATGTCATTAACTTTTATACTAACTGTTTTTGCTTGGATATTTTTTAGAGCTGAGAATATAGGACATGCTATATCGTATATAAACAATATATTTTCTCCAACATTATTTGAATCTTCTGAAATTTTCCCATTGGGACTATTGCTGTTAATTTTATTTTTTTTTCTATTGAATGGATGAACAGAAATAAGCAATATGGATTGGAGAAATTCAACAAACAAAAATTTAAATTTCTTGATGTTCTTTTACTCTATATTGTTTTTTGGTCAATAGTTATTTGGAACTCAAGTAAAGAAGTAGAATTTATATATTTCCAATTTTAGGTTATGAAAGCATTAAATTTCTTTTTTTACACTTGTCTATTTCTTTTAGTTGGAGAATTGATTATTAGAATTGATTTGGAGTATGATATACTTAACAACAGTCCTTATAAAATTGAAGTAAAAATTGAAGAATCCGAATTGAGAAATAAAATTGAAAAAGGAAATTTTATTCCAAATCCAAATCAAACAAGAATACTTATAATAGGAGATTCTTACATAAATGGAGGAGGTATTCCAATTGAAAAAAGATTTTCAAAAAGGTTATCTAATTTATTAAAAGAAGAAACTCTTATTTTAGACATATCAAGACCAAGTAACTCTACACTGGATAATTATAACTCTTTTATGTTTTATCAAGAGAAATTCAAACCTCAATTCGTTTTTTGGGCATATAATTTTAATGACATATTATATTCCATCCCCCAAATTAATTCATCTAAAAAAACAGAAATAGTACCCCCGAAAAGAGTTTCCAAGAAAAAAATTGGATTGAAAAAATATGTCTCACAACTGTATTCATTCTCAGAATTAACACGTTATGTGTCTTCGAAGATACAGAAACAGCTTAAATTTCAGGGAATTGTAGTGCCCATAGGTGAATTTTATCAACTTACTCAAAAAACATATTTAGAAACAAATAAAAATTGGATAGACACAAAAAAGAAATTAAATACGGTTTCACAAATTTGTAAAACAAACCAGTCTAAATTTATTCTTTATAAAATGCCTGAATTTAACCTTTTAAATCACTCTAATCTTTTTCATTCACTTGATGAAAAATTTGTTAATTATATAAATTCTAATAAAAACATAACATATTATAATGGAATAAATGACTTTGAAAATGAAAATAGTGATAAATTTATGCTATCAAAATATGATGGACATCCCAATGAACTAGCACATTTTAGAATAGCCAAAAAAATTGCCAAATACATTATGGGAGAAAAAGCACGAACACACAACAACATCCACAAAGAATAGGAATCTGACCTTCTTTTACCTTATTAAAAAACCATTTCATCTAAATACGTATCCTTTACCTCTATTGATTATTTTTCATTTGTACTTTAGTGACAAACGAGAACAAATAAAGACAAACAAATAGTTGTGTTATCCCGAAATATATAACCGTTAATACAAGCTTTTGTTTGGATATAATCAGTTAGCACCAATAAACTGAAAGTATGAAAATATTAAAAACCGATTTGAGAAGATTTCAATTGATAAAAGATTTTCCTTACAAAGAAAATTATATTGAGTTTAACAATATTGAAATACACTACATTGACGAAGGGAAAGGAGAAATTATTCTTGCCTTACACGGTGAACCAAGTTGGTCTTATTTATATAGAAAATTTATCCCTTCTTTAAAAAAATATAGATTTATTGCCCCAGATTTAATTGGTTTTGGAAAATCAGATAAAATAATTGGTTGGAAAAATTATTCATTTGAATTACACTTTAAATCGCTTGTACATTTAATAGATAAATTAAAGTTAAATGACATCACTTTGATTGTTCAAGATTGGGGAGGAGTGTTGGGTTTAAGTCTTTTGGGTGAATATCCTGAAAAATTTAAGAGAGTTGTTATTATGAACACTTTCTTACCAACAGGAAAACCTTTATCACCTTTTTTTAAATTATGGCAAATATTTTCAAAATATCATCCATCATTACCAGTGGGAAGTATTGTTCAAAAAGCAACTTATAGTAAGTTAACTAAAGAAGTAATTAATGCATATAATGCACCTTTCCCAAATAGAAAATACAAAGATGGTGCTAAAGCCTTTCCTTTATTAGTCCCCTCAAAACCTAATCATCAAGGAGTTGAAAGAATTAAAAAGGCAAAAAGAATTTTATCGGAATGGAACAAACCTGCTCTAGTTTTATTTTCGGACAAGGATAAAATAATGAGTGGTCTTGAAAAATTCTTTTATAAATTAATCCCAACAATTAAAGAACACGAAAAAATTATAATAAAGAATGCTGGACACTTTTTACAAGAAGAGAAAGGGGAAGAAATTGCTGAATACATAGATAGATTTATAAAAGAAGAATTAATAACTAGTGCTAACAATGCATAAAAATAATAGCGGTTTAATTGCTAAAACGAAAGTAAGCAAATATAAAAAACGGAATTAAATTGAACATGAACAATTTAAACTCTGAAAAAACAACGAAATGCCAACAATGTATAACCGCAATTACGGCGGATTCGACCACGTCCGAATCCACTCGGAATTGCTAAAGTCAGTGCTAAACCGAAAAATAACGCATATTAACCCTTAACTGACGGTTATACGAGACCGTTTCCATTCATTGTGAAACTAACTCTTGAGGAAGAAAAACAGATAAAAAAGGTAAGATTAATTACGTGGACTTTTCCACTCAATCGCTAAATGAAAAGCAGAACAGAAAAACTAAAGGACTGTAATATTTATAAACGTTACCGAATTGCTCACTCAAACGGAATTGAAATAATATGAATAAAGTGGAAATTTATCGGAATAAACTGAAGTCAGTTCTAAAAACTAACTCTTGGGTTCTTTGGGTTATTCCCCTATTTATAATTGTGAGTTTCACAAATGGAATAGAAACAGGATTATATATATCTGGAATTATGATTTCAGGAATTTCTTTAGGAGCAATCATACGAATAACAATAGGTGCGATTTTAGAAAAATACGATTTAATATATATATATGGAAAAATTATAATTTTTGTGATTTCAACTACATTATTGTGGATGTATCTTCCTGATAAAAAACTTTTAACATTTATGATACCATTCAGTATTCCATTAATTATATTAGGACTTTTAGATTTTAGAAAATAAAAACAATGAAATGGTAACAATGACTATAATTAATTGCTAACTTCTTAACTACTTACGAAAATCCTCATGGTTTTTCTTCGTCAGTTATTATTTGCTAAATTAAGTATTTAAACCTACAAAGACATCATATGATATGCTAAACCGTCAGCAGCAAACCAACAATGTTACTCATTTAAAAACTCAGTAAAATAGATAACATTTTTTCATATCACAACTTTTTAAATTAATGTATCTTGCAGACCTATTTAAAGGGTTCTATCTTGGAAGATTATAAAATGCAAAACTATTTAAAAAAGGTGTTGGAAAATATGCCAACAGACTGGTTGAACTTAACCACACACCGACTGGACATCTACAATGAAAAATTTGCCAAAACTCAATTCTTAGAGCAATTTGAAAACCTCTTCAATAGCAGCAATTCTGATTTATCAGCGCTTCAAAAATTGCCAACTGCTTATGATTATATTCGACTAGGACACCCCTTGTCTTGTATCCTCGAATGGGGTATTGCTCACTTACACCATATAAAACCAGCCCAGGTCATTAGTTTTTCGTCACAAACAATTCCTGTATTGGCCATTCTAAGAAAAAACTTACTAGACCGTAAGAACACACAAATTATCTATACGGGAGAAATTCCCGCTATTTTTGAATCAGAATTACTTCAAAAGGTATATGGCTATGAATTTGAATTGAAACAGCTTCAAAAAGGAGCTGATACACCTGATTTTAGGGGTAGTACTGTTTTCATTACTTCAGATGATACCATCCGTAAAATTGAGCTCAACAAAAACATTGATTTCTATGTAAACATGTATGAAGGTCTCGGTAGTGTACTTTTCATAAACGGCGAACAACACAATAATTACATATCAGAAATTCAACATGTTAGAAGAAGAGAGACCATAGCAATGACACCGGTCAATGCTTATACTGCACTAAAAAATCTATCAGAAGAAACTCCTATAGAGACGATAAAAGACAATCTAAAAACAACTAAAAAAAGTGTCTTCGATTCCATTAAAAAAATTACCGGAACCACGCTAGAACCTATCGTGGGTTCCAGCGGACTCTCCATACAATATGCCATTATGATGGGGTTAGTTCATGATGCCCAAGAGAAACACAAAGGAAAATCCATTAAGTTTATTGTTCCTCCAAATTGCTATGGTGGAACCAACGATCAAGCAAGACGTGTTGCTGCTTGTAGTGACTCTGTTGAAATCGTCGATTTACTTGTAGATGGAGAGTTTGATATGGTAGAGAGTTTAGATATCGTTTTAAATAAAATCGCTGACCAAGATGCGATTCCTTACATCATTGCAGAAATCCCAACAAATCCGAGGGTTGAAGTTCCCAATCTTCAAGAGTTAAAAACTGTGTTGAGTAAAAAAAGAACTACAGCAACTGGTAAATTGGCAGTCGATCCTGTTTTTATTTTAGACCAAACATTTTGTCCAAATGTGCATTTTTTAGGCACCCATAAAATCCTTTCAAACATCAGAGCTATTTCATATGCAAGTGGTTCTAAGTTTCCAAGTGCCGGTCAATGTACTGCCGGCTATTGTGTAGGAAATCTTAAAACAGAGGCTTTGATGAAGAAAATAAAGCAACACCTCGAACTTTGCGACAACGAAGCAACACCACTTCAGTATCAACTATTGGCCAAACAATTGCCTTCCATGAATCAAAGAATTCATGAAGCTTATAAAAACACACGAGACTTTGTAGACTTTATTCATAGGAGCCTTCCAGAAGCAAAAATTAATTTTGTACCAGAGGAGTTAGCCTCTCAAGGGTTTACTCCTTCTGTCTTTTCCCTAGACCTTCCCACCAAAGGGAATAATGAGGAGGAGAAAGAAACGTACAAAAGAGCCTTAAATCTTGAATTGATCAACCTAATGATTACCGAAATACCAAATGAAAGTAAATTCTGTGTGAGCTATGGACAACTGCAAGGATGTTACTGGACGATTCCTGCAACTTCTACACAAGGAACCACTAAAGAAGGTGATAAAGACTATATTATACGAGCCTCACTTTCTCCAAATATGAACCTAGCACTTCATAAAAAAGTATTTCTGGATTTTGTTAAAAAAATTCAAGCATAAGAACTTACAGCCCTACAGTATAAATTTTATAGGCCTATCCTTCTATGTAAAACTACCAACGAATAATTACAGAACCCCAGGTAAAACCACTTCCAAAAGCAGCCAAAACCACCAAATCATTGTCTTTTATTTTACCCTTCTCCCAAGCTTCGGTTAAAGCGATGATTACAGAAGCCGCTGTGGTGTTTCCGTATTTCATAATATTGTTATAAACTTGGTCGTTGGACAATCTAAATTTTTTCTGAATAAATTGTGCAATTCGCAAATTAGCTTGATGAGGAATTAATATGTCTATATCCTCTTTTTCTAATTTGTTAGCCTGTAAGCCCTCTACAATTGCCTCAGAAAATCGAGTAATGGCATGCTTAAATACAAAAGGACCATTCATATAAGGATAATAAGAAACATCGTCTGGATCATTTTTTTCTAAAATCTCTGGCACCCATCTTTGAGTGGCTGGCCCCTCTAAAACAAGTTGCTTTGCATGTTTCCCCTCAGAGTGTAAATGTGAAGACAAAATCCCTTTTCCGCCCTCTTCACATCTAGACAAAACTGCAGCTCCTGCTCCATCCCCAAAAATAACAGTTACCCCTCTACCTCTAGTCGATTTTTCCAACCCACCAGAATGATGTTCTGAGCCAATAACTAAAATATTTTTATACATACCCGTTTTAATAAACTGATCTGCAACAGACATGGCATAGATAAAACCTGAACATTGGTTGCGCACATCTAAGGCTCCAATAGTTGGCATGTCTAACATCTCTTGTACTTGAACTCCTCCTCCAGGAAAATACATGTCTGGACTGAGAGTGGCAAATACAATAAAATCGATCTCATCTTTGGTTAACCCAGCTCTTTCTATCGCAATTCTAGAGGCTTTGGCTCCCATAACCGCAGTCGTATCTTCAGTTGCGGGATCTATCCAACGTCTTTCTTTGATTCCTGTTCTCTCCTGAATCCATTCATCTGAAGTTTCCATAAATTCCTTTAAATCATTGTTGGTCACAATATTTTCTGGAACATAATATCCGAGTCCAGTTATTTTAGAATTATACATAGTGATGTTTTTTATTAATTGCCTATTTGAATCTAGCTAAAATACGGATAAATTAACATGTGTACAAAAAGAGCATGGATTCGATTGTTAGAGACATTTTTGAGAACCTTCCTAAGAAATAGAAAAAATTCTGTCATCTTGTCATAAAACACGTTTTGGTATTTTTTTTGACAATTACATCAATATTATTAATAAAAATAAAAACACAAATAAAATGGCAAAAGGAAACATTAATGTATCGGTTGAAAATATTTTTCCGCTGATCAAAAAATTCTTGTATTCTGATCACGAAATATTTTTACGAGAACTTATTTCAAATGGAACAGATGCAACTTCAAAATTAAAACATCTGATCTCTATTGGAGAGGCAAATACTGAATTGGGTGATGCTAAAATTGAAATAAGCATCGATAAAAAAGCCAAAACAATCACCATTAAAGACCAAGGATTAGGAATGACTGCAGACGAGGTTGAAAAATACATCAATCAAATTGCATTTTCTGGAGCTGAAGAATTTTTAGACAAGTACAAAGATAATGAAGCTGGAATTATTGGTCATTTTGGGTTAGGGTTTTACTCGGCATTCATGGTGGCAGACAAGGTAGAAATCATTACGAAATCTTTTAAAGACGAACCAGCTGCACATTGGACTTGTGATGGATCTCCTGAATATACATTGGTAGAAAACGACAAGTCTGACAGAGGGACAGAAATCATTTTACACATTGCAGAAGATTCTTTAGACTTTTTAGAAGAAAGTAAAATCGAAGGTCTGCTAAACAAGTACAATCGCTTTAATCAAGTACCAATTAAATTTGGAACCAAAGAAGTTAATGACCCAGACTTTACCCCTAAAACAACAAAAGATAAAGACGGTAAAGAAACAACTGAGCCTCATCGACAAATTACTGTAGATAAAATCATCAACAATACAGATCCTGCTTGGAATAAAAAACCTGCAGATTTAAAAGAGGAAGACTATACTAATTTCTACAGAGAATTGTATCCAATGCAATTTGAAGAATCTTTATTTCACATTCATTTAAATGTAGATTATCCATTTAACTTGACAGGAATTTTATTCTTTCCAAAATTAAGTCCATCCATGGACATGCAAAAGGATAAGATTCAATTGTATCAAAACCAAGTTTTTGTAACGGATAATGTTGAAGGAATCGTACCAGACTTTTTACAAATGCTAAAAGGAGTCATTGATTCTCCAGACATTCCTTTAAATGTATCTCGTTCTGGTTTACAAGCAGACGGTGCCGTTAAGAAAATCTCTGGTTATATTACCAAAAAAGTAGCGGATAAATTAGCTTCATTGTTTAAAAAAGACAGAGCTGATTTTGAAAAAAAATGGAACGACATTAAAGTAATTATTGAATACGGAATGTTGTCTGAAGATAAATTCTTTGACAAAGCGAAAAAGTTTGCCTTGTACCCTACTGTCAATGGTTCATACTTCACATATGATGAATTGATAAAGAAAACAAAAGAGGCTCAAACTGATAAAGACGGAAATCATGTTCTCTTGTATGCGGCAAATAAAGATGCGCAACATAGTTATATCCAAAATGCAACAGCCAAAGGATATGAGGTACTATTACTCGATTCTCCTATCGTTTCTCATTTAATGCAGAAAATAGAAGGAAATGGTGAAAAAGTAAAATTCACGAGAGTTGATGCAGATCATATCGATAATTTAATTAAAAAGGAGGACACTATAATTTCTAAATTATCTGAGGAAGAGATTACTACTCTAAAGCCTATTATCGAAGCAGCCGTTCCTAAGGAAACCTATACCGTTCAATTAGAAGCAATGGATTCTGCAACTTCTCCATTCATGATCACTGTTCCAGAATTTATGCGAAGAATGAAAGAAATGCAGGCCTCTGGAGGTGGAGGAATGATGGGCATGGGGAATTTTCCAGACATGTACAATTTAGTGGTGAATACCAATAGTCCCTTAGTCTCAGAGATCCTCAACAATAAGGACGAAAAAGCCCAGAAAGACTTAATTTCTCAAGCTTTTGATTTGGCTAAGTTATCTCAAAATCTGTTACATGGTGAAGAGTTAACCAACTTTATCAAGCGTTCTTACGAAATGATCAAATAGTAATTTCGTATGGATATCATAAAAAAACCTCTTTGAAGTACAAAGAGGTTTTTTTATTTGGTTTATAATAATATTACTTTTTAGCAGTCTCCGTAATTGCTTTCATTTTTAATTTCTGTTCAGCCACAGATAAATTCATTTCTACCAAAGACTTAATTGGAATTCCTGATACTCTATCAATAGTAACATTTCCTGTAATTTTTCCAGAACCCATTCCAGAAACTTCACCAGATACATCGACAAGGACATTCTCTTTTGAAATTGATTGTACAGTATATAAAAAATCCATTTTCATTCCTTTTTCTTCCTTAGACATTGTCCAAGTACTTCCCACCTTCACGGCTTCTTTGGGATAAACAACAGCACTCGATTGACTGGCAATATCTTCCACTCCCGGAATCATAGGCTCAATACTTACCACGGAAGCCTCTCCTAAAGTAGTTACTTTCGAATAAATAACTGCTTCTAACATAGGTCCCATTTGAGATTTCATCATTTTACCAGCCGCATCTAGTTCATCGTCACTTTTAGAAGAATCAAATGTCATTAAATTGCCGCCTTGCAACATTTCCATGGACATGTTCGTGAACTTTGTTTTTGTGTCATAATTTTCATTCTCTACAGCTGTCACTTCCATCTCCATATCCATGGACATCTCCATAGACATCATGGCCCCCATTTCTTGAGAAACAATCGTTTTGGTCGAATAAGTCGCATTATTTTCATAATTTAATCGAAGTAGCACCTCATCTTGAGCAAAAATGGTGTTTGCTGTAATCACTAAAAAAAGGAATAACAATTTTTTCATTTTTATTGGTTTTAATGTTTTTTTTGGTTAATTAATATTCTAAAGTAGTCATTTAAATCTAAAAAAAGACGCTAGCATAAAAATATATTAATAATCTTGATCGACATTCCAAGACTCTAAAATCTCTTTCAATGTTTTGATGAACATACCCCCCAAAGCACCATTTACAACTCGGTGATCATAGGAATGGGAAACAAACATTTTTTGTCTTATCCCTATAAAGTCTCCTTCAGAAGTTTCTATGACTGCTGGAACTTTTCTTATGGCTCCAAGAGCTAAGATGGCCACCTGTGGTTGATTGATAATTGGGGTCCCCATGACAGATCCAAAACCACCAACATTGGTAACTGTGTAGGTTCCATCTTGGATTTCATCTGGTTTTAAAGCATTGGTTCTTGCTCTATTTGCCAAATCATTAACTGCTGTTGTCATCCCAACGAGATTCAACTGATCTGCATTCTTAATTACAGGAACAATTAAATTACCATCTGGTAATGCCGCAGCCATACCTAAATTAATATGCTTCTTTTTTATGATGGTGTCGCCCTCAACAGCAATATTAATTAACGGATACTTTTTGATTGTCGAGGCGATTGCTTGCATAAATATGGGAGTAAAAGTTAATTTTTGACCCTCTCGTTTCATAAAAGCATCTTTTACTTTGTCCCTCCATTTTACAATATTGGTTACATCTATTTCAATAAAAGATTGCACATGAGCAGAAGTTTGAACAGAATCGACCATGTGTTTTGCAATCAACTTGCCCATTCGACTCATTTCTATAATTTCATCTTCACCATTTACAGAAATTGGCACTCTACTCTGAGTAGAGTTTGTCAATACTTCTCCTTCCAAAGAAACGGTCGCTGGTGACAACTCAGAAGAATGTTCTCTATTTTTTATGTAGGCAAGAATGTCCTTCTTAGTAACTCTCCCATCTTTACCAGAACCTGATATAGTTTCTAATTGCTCTAGGGTTATCCCTTCTGTTTGCGCAATATTTCTAACCAAAGGAGAATAAAACTTTCCTGAATCGGAAGTTTTAGAAATCGGAACTGAAATAGTATCTACGGCCTTTTCGATGGACTTTTCTAACTCAACGATTTCTGGTTCTTCTATTGAATTTGGAGAATCAATAACGGTTTCAGTCTCAGAAACCTCCCGTTCAATCTCTATCACAGCAATCGTGTCTCCTACCTTAACAACATCCTCTTTTTCAAATAAAATTTCTATTAAAGTTCCGGCTACTTCACTTGGTACCTCAGAATCTACTTTATCTGTGGCAATCTCTACAACAGCTTCATCTAATTCTATCGAATCTCCTATGTCTTTTAACCAAGCCGTAATGGTTGCTTCTGCAACACTTTCTCCCATTTTTGGTAACTTTAACTCAAATCTAGCCATTTGTATTTGGTTTAACGGTTGCAAAAATACTAAAAATCGTTGATATTCCTTGTAATTCCATCTTTTAATATAAGTAAAAAAAAGAAAAAATATTAATTTATTCGCAATAAAGTTAGAATATACTTGATTTTAATTATTAAATATTCTTTTTATTGATATTTTTTTTAAATAATCAATAAATTATTAAATCCAGTCAACAGGTTTTGATAAAACTTCTAATAATCTTGCTTCTTTAGAATTTTTTTCTGGCTGATGGTTATATACCCACTGAACATTTGGAGGTAAAGACATTAAAATACTTTCTATTCGTCCATTTGTTTTTAAACCAAATAAAGTTCCTCTGTCATGAACTAAATTAAATTCGACATAACGTCCACGTCTAATTTCTTGCCAGTTCTTATGAGCTGTAGTAAAAGGAATGTCTTTTCTTTTTGCGATAATAGGTAGATAACTTTCTAAAAAACGATTTCCGACTTCAGTAACAAAATTAAATCTGTCTTGAATAGAAAACTCATCCGTTTCCTTTAAATAATCAAAAAACAGCCCACCAATTCCACGCGCTTCATTTCTGTGTGAATTCCAAAAATAGGCATCACAATTGTTTTTAAATTTTGGATAAAATGTTAGATCATAAGGATCACAAGCCAACTTACAAACAGTATGAAAATGAACAGCGTCCTCTTCAAACAAATAATAAGGAGTCAAATCTTGACCTCCACCGAACCATTGTGTAACTATATTACCGTCTTTGTCATACATTTCAAAATAACGCCAATTTGCATGAACAGTGGGTAAAAAAGGATTCTTAGGATGTAATACCAAGCTCAATCCACAAGCAAAAAAATCACCTTCTTTTACTTGAAACTGATCTCTTAAAGCTTTGGGCAAATCTCCATGAACAGCAGAAATATTTACTCCTCCTTTTTCAAAGACAGCTCCGTTTTCAATCACACGAGTTCGACCTCCTCCTCCTTCTTCTCTTTGCCAAAGGTCTTCTTTAAACTTCCCAACCCCATCAATCTCTTCTAACTTAGAAGTAATTGTTTCTTGTAAATTTTGGATGTACTTATAAAATTGCTCTTTCATTTTCTTTTTTTATTAATGCGAGTGTTTGAACGGATGCAGCAGTTACTGACAATGGTAAAACAATGATTATTCCTAAAACAGGAATCAACAAACATCCAATAAATACAATCCCATTTCCTATAGAAAACCCTTTGTTTTTTTTGACAAAAGCAAGAGCCTCTTTATAATTAAAATGCCTTTCCAAGGTATAATCCATATTTCCAAAACCCGCAAAATAAGCTTGCACTAAAAATAATAAAACCGTAGAAAAGAGGTTGACCACAGGAATGAATTTTAACAATAAGATAGGAAATGTAACTAACAATTCGATTCCCAAATTTCTAATATTGACACGAATCCCTCGCCACAATTGTGCTAAAAATGTTGTTTTTTTATAACTAGGATAAAAACCTCCATTGAGATGAAGCTCTATTCTTTCTGAGACAACACTCATAAAAGGTGCAGACAAAGCCAAAACGATATACTTGTACAAAAGCAACCCAATTACTAAAATTGAAAGACCAACTACAAAAGAACTGAGCATCGCTATGGTTTCTTTTCCCCAGTCCCAAATCCAACTTTCTGCTAAAAAGTGTCCTAAGGTTCCTGAAAACTCATAGGCGGCATATAAAATTGTTAAAACAGTACATACACTTATTGCAGTCGGAATAATAAAATATTTCCAAAGTTTTAGTCGAGACAACAAACCAAAGGCCTCTGTATACGAAGCAATCCCAGAAAATATTTGTTTAATCATCGGTAATAATTTGCATTCACCTTAACATTTATCATTTAAAAAAAATGGAACCATCCATCTAGAACAATACCTAAATTCTATTTAAGAAAGCTGGTATTCTTTTACTGCATCTACAAATGCTTTCGCATTGTCTAATGGTATGTTTGGCAAAATTCCATGACCTAAATTTACAATATATCGGTCTTTTCCAAATTCGTTGATCATTTGATGGACCATTTTCTTAATTTCTTTGGGCGGAGATAACAATCTTGATGGATCAAAATTTCCTTGTAGGGTGATATTTCCCCCAGACAAATAACGAGCATTTCTTGCAGAGCATGTCCAATCGACACCCAGAGCAGCAGCTCCAGATTTACTCATTTCATTTAAGGCAAACCAACATCCTTTCCCAAATGCAATGACCGGAGTAATTTCTTTCAACGCATCTATGATTTGCTGCATATATTGCCATGAAAATTCCTGATAATCTTGAGGTGATAACATTCCTCCCCAAGAGTCAAAAAGTTGAACAGCATTCACACCAGCGGCCACTTTTGCTTTTAAATAGGCAATGGTTGTATCTGTTATTTTTTGCAACAATGAATGAGCAACTACTGGATTTGTAAAACACAATTCCTTTGCTTTATCAAAATTCTTAGATCCTTGACCTTGAACACAATAACATAAAATCGTCCAAGGAGAACCAGCAAAACCTATCAATGGAATCTCATTATTTAATTTTTCTTTGGTTGCTTTTATAGCATCCAACACATATCCTAAAGAAGTCTCAATATCTGGAATAATAACCGAATCTAACTCTTTTTGTGAACGAATTGGATTTGGTAAATAAGGGCCGAAATTTGGTTTCATCTCTACCTCAATATTCATTGCTTGTGGAATTACTAAGATGTCTGAAAACAAGATAGCTGCGTCCATACCATATCTTCTGATGGGCTGTACCGTAATTTCTGAGGCTAGTTCTGGAGTTCTACAACGAGTAAAAAAGTCGTATTTGTGTTTAATTTCCATAAATTCTGGCAAATACCTTCCCGCTTGACGCATCATCCATACGGGTGGTCTGTCTAGAGTTTCTCCTTTGAGAGCTCTTAAAAATAAATCGTTTTTTATCATATTTATATTTTTGAAACAGCTAACATTGCTTTATCAGCTGCTTTAGCGATTACTTTAATATCTTTCTTGGAAATTGCAGAATTTAAAAACCAAGCTTCAAACTGACTTGGTGGTAAAAACACTCCATTTTTGATCATCTCCCAAAAGAAAACGGCAAACTTTTCTGTATCAGAGGTTTGTGCTTCTTCAAAATTGGTAACCTTTGTTTTTGTAAAAAATGGATTCATCATAGAACCAAATCGATTGATAACGATGTCTACATTGTATTTTTTAGCTGCATCGAGTAAAATAGTTTCTAAAGCACTTCCGATTTCTTCAAACTTTTGATACGGATGTTGCTTCTTTAACTCCAATAATGTGGCAATTCCTCCGGCCATGGCAATAGGGTTTCCAGACAATGTTCCTGCCTGATACATGGCTCCTAAAGGGGCTACCTGTTCCATAATTTCGTTTCTTGCCCCATAGGCTCCAACAGGAAAACCTCCTCCAATGACTTTACCAAGACAGGTAATATCTGCAGTCACTCCGAAAAGTTCTTGAGCACCGCCAAATTTAGAACGAAATCCAGTCATTACCTCATCGGCAATCAAGAGAGCTCCTTTGGTTTTTAAAAATTCTTTTAATTTTTTTAAAAAATCGTTTTGTGGTATGACAACTCCCATATTTCCTCCAACAGGCTCAATAATAACCCCAGCAATATCATCATACCTATCAAAGTGCGCTTTTACACTTTCCAAATTGTTGTATTCAGCAATCAACGTATTTTTAACAGCACCCTCAGGAACTCCTTTAGAACCTGGTAAACTTAATGTGGCTAGTCCAGATCCTGCCGCAACCAACAAGGCATCCTGATGCCCGTGATAGCAGCCTGAAAATTTAATAATTTTATCTTTACCAGTAAATGCTCTAGCCAGACGAACTCCACTAATAACCGCTTCTGTTCCTGAATTTACAAAACGAACTTTATCCATTTCTGGAAAAGCATCACAAACTATTTTTGCTAGTTTAATTTCATTTTCTGTAGACGCCCCAAATGAATACCCATTTTTTAAAGCATTTTTGGCTGCTTTTTCAACAGATTTATGACGATGACCTAAAATCATTGGCCCATATGAAACAACCAAATCTATATAGGTGTTTCCGTCTACATCCATAATTTTACTTCCTTTTGCCTTTTTAATAAACAACGGATTTCCTCCAACTGAAGAGAAAGCTCTTACAGGAGAGTTTACAGCTCCTACTAAGTTAACCAATCCCTTTTTATAGAGTTCTTTTGAGTTTTTAAAATTCATTTGTTAATTCTATCTTATTTGATGACTTCAATATTCACATGGGATAACAACTTTCTGATATTTATATCATTACTAATACAAACATTAGTAAGAATAAGACCACTAGCTATCGTTTTAACAATCTTGCGACCTCTTTTGCAAAATAAGTAATAATAATATCTGCTCCTGCTCTTTTCATAGAGAGCAAACTTTCCATCATTACTTTTTCACCATCGATCCATCCTTTTTCTGCTGCTGCCTTTATCATTGAATACTCTCCACTTACATTATAACATGCTATCGGTCTGTCAAAATTATTTTTTAAATCTCTAATGATATCCAAATATGACAGGGCAGGCTTTACCATTAAAATATCTGCTCCCTCTTGATCATCAAAAGTAGCTTCACGCATGGCTTCATCCCTATTTGATGGATCCATTTGATAAGTTTTTCGATCTCCAAAACAAGGTGCTGAATCTGCAGCATCCCTAAAAGGACCATAATACGCAGAAGCATATTTTACAGAATATGCCATAATAGGCAAGTTTGTATAACCGGTATTATCTAGAGATTGTCGTATCATATCTATGGTACCATCCATCATTCCCGAGGGTGCCACCATATCAACTCCTGCTTTGGCATGGGAAACCACTTGTTTGGCAATGTTTACTAAAGTTGCGTCATTGTCAACATCATTCTCATGAATAATACCGCAATGACCATGAGAAGTATATTCACAAAAACAAACATCGGTAATTACATATAAACTCGGATAATTTTTCTTGATAAAGCGAATTGCTTGTTGCATGATCCCGTCATCATTCCAAGTTTCTGTACCTTCTTCATCTTTTTTTGAAGGAATTCCAAATAACAAAACCGCAGGGATTTTTAAAGAAACAACCTCTTCTAATTCTTTGGAGATTCGATCCAAAGAAAAACGCTTAATTCCTGGCATTGATTCAATTTCTGTTTCAATGTCGGTACCCTCTTCAATAAAAAGGGGGTACACCAAATCATCTACAGACAATTTGGTTTCTCTAACCAATCTTCTAATTCCTTCTGACGTTCTTAACCTTCGAGTTCTAAACATTTCTAATTATTTTGAAAAATAGGTGTTTACAGATTCTAGCAAGCTATCTACACTTGGTAAGTTGGCGACCTGTACATTCTTAAAGTATTTCCTGGCTTGCACTGCAGTAGTTTCTCCAATGCAAAAAGCAACTTTATCTGTATGATTTACTTCTAAATAACTCTCAATACCTGAAGGACTAAAAAACAAAACTCCAGAAAACTCCTCATTTATTTTTACAGGACTCAACATTGTTTTGTATACTTCAACTTCATGTAAGAGTATCCCATTTTCTTTCAAAGAATTGGGTAAAACATCCAACCTAAGATCACTACAAAAGTAGGTTGCCTCTTTATTTTTTAATTCTGTTGATAGATATTCTGCAAGTTTTGTCGCATTTTTTGCAGCGTAAACAACTGAACCGATTCTATTTTCAATTAGCTTTTTAGTCCTTCTGCCCACACAAAAAATATTTTTAAAATTCAGTTCTTCTTTTGTGAATGAATTTAACAAGGCTTCAACTCCATTTTGACTTGTGATGATCACATTCTCAAGTTGATTTTTGATCAACTTGGGTGGAATTCTATTAAAACGAATTTTAATAAAATCGCTGTCTTGGATACCAATTTCAAGGGATACTTTCTCTTTTTGTAATTCAGAAAGTTTCTTTGTCGAATATACAGAAGCTGCTAACTTGGCAACCACTTCTTTATCTTCTGAAATCAGCTCTTTACCTCCTCTATTAATTACATAATCTGCACAATCTTTTGCTAAATAACGATGACGCCCAATTTTTGCTGTTTTATTGACAGTAATTTTTTTTGAGCCGTCTCTTTTTAACAAAACACCTTTAAAATTAATTTCTTCCGTTTTTTCATCTACATAAGCCAATGCCCCTATTGGTGCAGTACAACCTCCCTCTAAGAGATGTAAAAACTCTCTTTCTACACCTACACAAACTTTCGTTTCATGATGATTTAATTGCTCACATGCATCAATGACAAAATCATCTTCTGCTAGGGCTGTTATCATTATTGCTCCTTGTCCTGGCGCAGGAATCATCCAAGTCAATGGAATCGATCCCTTTTCTCTCATACCCAACCTCTCTAAACCAGCAGCTGCAAAAATTGCTCCATTCCAAGTTTCACTATCCGATAGCTTTTCTAAACGAGTATTTACATTGCCTCGCAGGTCTTCGACCCTGTGAGTTGGATATCGATGTAACCATTGTGCTTTTCTTCTCAAACTTCCTGTTGCAATGACTCCATTGGGTTGTCCAAAAAATTCTTCGGTATCTTTTAAAACCAATAAATCTGTATAATTTGCGCGCTTTAAAACTGCCGCTTGCACAATTCCCTCCGGCAAAACAGTAGGAACATCTTTTAAAGAATGTACAGCAATATCTATTTCTTTATTCAACATTGCAATATCTAAACTCTTTGTGAAAACACCTGTAACACCTAGTTCATAAAGGGGTTTATCTAAAACAATATCTCCAAGAGACTTGATAGGAATTAGCTCAGATTCATATCCCAACTCTTTCAACTCTTTTTTGACTTTATTAGCTTGCCAAAGCGCTAGTTGGCTATCGCGGGTTCCTATCCTTATTACTTTCTGCATTGAGTTTTTTGTTAAGATTGAAAAACCTTATTGATTACCTGAAGACTTTGTGAAACGGAAGTATCTTCATCTTTTAAATGTTTTACAAACTGTGTTGTGATCTTTTGGATAAAACGTGAGGTTAAAATTTCCGCTTGATCTTCATCAAAATGAGCTATTTTTTTCTTCTGGAAATCAATTTCATCATTTTTAATGTTTTCCAATGATTTTTTTAGAGCAGCAATGGCAGGAGTAAACCTCCTGTGATTTAACCATTCATTAAATGTTGCTTTGTGGGTTTCTATAATTGCCTCTGCAAGAGGAACCTCTTGTTGGCGAGCTGCTAGAGTTTTATCAGTTATTTTAGAAAGCTCATCAATATTTACCAAAGAAACGCCTTTGAACTCAGTTACTTCCTTTGAAACATTTTCTGGCATAGACAAGTCTAAAATTAATAATTCTTTGTCAGACCGAATATGCTCTTTGGTAATGGTTGGTTTATCAGAACCTGTAGAAACAATTAAAACTGCTGCTTTTTCAATTTCTTCTGATAAATTTGCAATGACAGATTTTCTGATGGAAGTGTGTTCTTTAATAAATTCTGTCGCTTTGTCTTCAGTTCTATTTATTAAACAAACCGATTTATTTTTCGTGTATTCAGCTAAATTCTTACAGGTATGTTTGCCCATTTTACCCAAACCATAAACTAATATGTTTTTTGAGTCATAGTCTGGTAAATTTTCAATGATGTATTGAACAGCTGCATAAGAAACAGAAGTTGTACCTGAACTCAATTTTGTTTCATTCTTTACCCTCTTACTTGCGCGTAGTACTGAATTGATTAATCGTTCAGAATATGCATTCGTTACTTTTAAAGACTTGGCTAGTTTAAAGGCCTGTCGGAGTTGACCTACAATTTCGTAATCGCCTAAAATCTGACTCTCCAATCCGGTACCTATTCTGAACAACTGATGAATCGCTTCTTGATTTTTGTAAATGGTTGAGACTTTTGCAAATTCTTGAATAGTTCCTTCTGAAAATTCACACAATAGTTCAATCAGTTGGCATGGTCGTTGAGCAAAACCACTGATTTCTGTTCTATTACAGGTGGATATAACAAACACTCCCTTAAAACCTTTCTCTTTTGAAAGTTTTAGCAATGAAGATTGATTTTCTTTCGTTAAGGAAAATTTCCCACGAGTATTTGCGTCTGCTTTCTTATAGCTAACTCCAATATTGTAAAAGTGCTCTTGACTGTCTTCTTGCATTGAATTGTAAAAGTTTGTCAAAAATAAAACCTTCCTACAGATAAAAATGTCGCTAAAAGTACTTTTTATAACGCTCTGTGTTTTTTATATAGTTTTTAACAAAAAAATAATAGGTAAATGATTATTTTTGTTGATAAATAGGGTTTTATAGCTAATTTATATAGAATGATTCTAAATAGAAGAAATCCCAATTAAATGAATTTATATGATAAAAAATGTCGGTAAAAGTACTTTTGAGGAAATTGTATTAGAGAAAGGATTTTATGTACTTCATTTTCAGAATCAAAGCAATACGGTTGAAAACTTTGAAAGAGAGATCAATAGCAGTTATATACAAATTCATTTTTGCTTACAAGGAAATTCAAAATTCTTATTCAACAACGGGAACTATTCTTTTGACGTGTTGGATAATAGATCTATTTTATTGTATAATCCTCAAAGGGTTTTACCTATTAATTTGGAAATTCAACCCAAAACAACCTTGGTTTCTTTATTAATTTCCATTGAGAAATTCCATTCTTTATTTTCTAAAGAATCTGGATATATTCATTTTTTAAGCGATGAAAACAGTAACAAAAAATACTATGACGATACTGAAATCAAATCAAGCGTTTCATTGGTTTTAAAGCAAATAATTAATTCCAATAGCAACAATTCAATAAGAGATTTATACATAAAAGGAAAGGCATACGAATTATTAAGCCTGCATTTTCAAAAAGAAGAAGACACCAACGGTGAATACTGCCCTTTCTTAGTTGACGAACAAAATGTTTTAAAAATTAGAAAAGCAAAAGAAATTATTATTTCCAGAATGGCTGAACCTCCTAGTTTACAGGAATTATCAAATGAAATAGGATTGAATTTAAAAAAATTAAAAGAAGGGTTCAAACAAATATATGGTGATACAGTTTATAGCTTTCTTTTTGATTATAAAATGGAATATGCAAGAAAATTACTTGAAAGTAATCAATTCAATGTCAATGAAGTTGGGCTTCAGATTGGCTACAGTACTGCTAGTCATTTTATTGCTGCCTTTAAGAAAAAGTTTGGCACAACTCCAAAGAAATACGTAATGAGTTTGAATAAATAGAGACACTTTGAAACAATTAATACACGACGATATCAAAAACAATCAAAAGAAATTCCCCATCACTATTGTTTGCGATGCAATTAGAACCCCAGAAAATATAGGAATGTGTTTCAGAATTTCAGAAAGCTTTGGCGTACAAGAAATCTTTTTACATGAAAACTCTCCAAACATCGAAAACAGGATTGTAAAGAAAACTGCCAGAAATACAATTGATCAAATTTCGCATCATGTGTATACTGACTTTCCGCAACTCATGAATCAATTAAAAAATGAAGGCAATACGATTATTGGCATAGAAATAACTGATCAAAGTATCAATATTCAAGATTTTGATTTTAAAAATCATAAAAAAATCGTCTTACTTTTGGGTAGTGAAAGAAACGGGATTGAGAATACAAATTTCATCGATTCTACCATTGCTATACCAATGTTTGGTCGAAATTCTTCTATGAATGTTATCCATAGTTTAGCCATAACTTTGTATGAAGCAACCAATCAAATCGAAGAAAAAAGATAAAACAATATACTCTCAACATTGAAACTTAAAATATTGAAACCGATATTATAATGAAAGGAATTTTACTAAACAACTTAGGATCTCCAGATTCAACAAAAACTAAAGATGTAAAAAAATACTTAGGTGAATTTTTAATGGATGAACGCGTAATTGACATTCCTTTTTGGAAACGCTGGATACTTATCAAAGGAATCATTTTAAAAATAAGACCAAAAAAATCTGGTGCCGCCTACAAAAAAATCTGGTGGAAGGAAGGCTCTCCATTGGTTGTCATCTCTGAAAGATTTACTAAAAAAGTAATTGAAAAAACAGATATTCCTGTAGAATTAGCAATGCGATACGGCTCTATGAGTATGGAAAAGGGAATTAAAAACCTCATCGACAAGGGAGTCACTAAAATATTCTTAGCACCTCTCTACCCTCATTATGCCATGTCCTCCTATGAAACAGTGGTTGTCCAAGCTGAAAAAATTTTAGCGGAAAAGTATCCACAGGTAGAATTAGATACCCTAGCTCCCTTTTACAATAGGCCGGACTATATCAAAGCAATGAGCGATAATATTGCTCATCATTTGAAAGGATTTGATTACGATCATATTCTATTTTCATATCATGGTATTCCTGAACGACATATCAAAAAATCAGATCCTACAAAAAATCATTGTAAAATAGATGGTTCTTGTTGCGAACGAAATTCAGTAGCACATTATACATGCTACAGACATCAATGTTTTGAAACTACAAAGGGCATTGCAAAATTTTTAAATTTGAAGGAAGGAAGCTATAGCAACTCGTTTCAATCTCGTTTGTTAAAAGATCCTTGGCTAAAACCTTATACCGATTTTGAATTGGAAAAATTTCCATCAGAGGGAAAGAAAAAAGTAGCTGTGATTACCCCTGCTTTTGTATCAGACTGCCTGGAAACCTTAGAAGAAATTGCCATGGAAGGTAAAGAAGATTTTATGAAAGCTGGCGGTACTGATTACAAACACATTCCTTGTATGAATGACAATGATGACTGGGTAGCTGTCATGGTTTCTTGGATCCATGAATGGAAAAACAAGTAAAGATCCTGTGGATTGACAATAAGTGTTTATATTCGTAAAAACTCATTGATGTGAAAACTTTGTAATCAAATTAAAAATATGGATTTCCTATACATAAAGTCACTACATATTATTTTTGTAGTTACCTGGTTTGCTGGTTTATTTTATATTGTTCGCTTATTCATATATCATGTAGAAGCAGAAAAAAAAGAAGATCCTGCCAAAGAAATTTTACAAACACAATACAAATTAATGAGTAAAAGACTCTGGTATATCATTACATGGCCTTCGGCAATTTTGGCAAGTTTCTTTGCTTTTTGGATGTTGTACAAAAACCCTTATTACTTAAAAATGCCCTGGATGCATGTTAAATTAACCTTTGTTCTAGCGCTTTACTTTTATCATTTTTCTTGTCAGAAGATATTCTCTCAATTACAAAAGAACATTGTAAAATACAGCGCTATACAGCTCCGTATTTGGAACGAAATAGCTACGATTATTCTTTTTGCTATTGTTTTTTTAGTAACACTTCAAAACGCAATCAACTGGGTTTGGGGAGTCGTTGGAATTCTTCTTTTTGGTCTTTTAATGATGTTAGGAATCAAGCTCTACAAAAAGATAAGAGAAAAGAAAAATTGGGAAAAAATAAAAAATTAGGGCCTACATAGCGAAAACAAACCTCCTATTTAAAATCTAACATCCAATTCTCTGCTTAAAAAATACTTTGGCGCCCCTGTAAATCTATAGCAAAACTTCTTCTCTTGCTTCTATCCGCACCACAGAAATTGTAGACGCAACGCACATCAACTTATACATTTTCATAATTTTAAAGTACTTATAACCCTCTCTATCTAAAATTGCTAAAAAAAAGGAATAGATGATTGTTTTTTTGTTAACATAGATGGATAAATTCTAAAAAAAATGAAAAATGAAAAAAAAAATGTTAATGCTTTTAATGATCACAAGTATTTTTTCTTGTACTGAAATTGGTTCTAGATCTGTCTCTTATTCCCCCGAATCGAGTCATTCTAACAACTCCTCCACAGAGGATTTAATTATTGGAAATTGGCGACTAAAATCATCACACAGTAAACTCCCAATAGAATCAAATCTAGATATAGCTAATGATTGCGAAAAAAAATCCATCTTAAATTTCAATGAAGATGGCTCTGTTACTGGAACGGTGTATACAGGGGATTTTCCATTGAATAAAGATTGTCATGGAGAGACAGTGAATTCAACTTGGAAAAACAATGACGATGCTACTTACAGTATTGATGGTGTTGATATCGACATAATTTTTGGCGAAAATAACAATTCATTTACAATCAGATGTAGAAATACAGACGATGCGTGTATTTTTAAAATTTTACATAGTATAAATACCTTCAAAAAGTCATAATACTTTAAAATTATAAAAAAAGCCTCTAAAAAATGAAACAACTATTTTTACTGCTTTTCGTAATTGTTAGTGTTATTTCTTGTGAAAAGAAAGATTCTGGCCTCGATAATGCACTATCAGATCCTATTATTGGAAAGTGGCAAACGAAATCTATCATTGTAAATGGAGTAGATCTTATTACAGAATGCGAAAAGCAATCCACCCTCACATTTCACCCAAGCGGCTCTCTTTCTGGAGTATCGTACATGGTTGATATCGGAAAACGTTGCTATACAAAAAAAGAGGAAACAACTTGGCAAAATAATATTGATGATAATTATACCATCGATGGTACAATCATTGATATAATTTTTTCTGAAAAAAATACCGTTTGTAAAATGACCGTTGCAAGTGAAAATCGAGATTATGATGGTGTTTTTAGACGTTTAGGGAATGTATATGTATTCAAAAAAAAATAACACCTCAGAAAATACCAAAAATCAAAAACCTACTATTCGTAGGTTTTTTTTTATGCTTTTAACGATTGAGAAAAAGGAATCCTGTTTACAATAGATCTCCCCAATGTAACCTCGTCGGCGTATGCTAGTTCATCACCAACAGATATTCCACGAGCAATCGTAGAGGTTGCGATGTCAAATTTTTCTATTTGTTTATAGATATAAAAGTTAGTGGTATCTCCTTCCATGGTAGAACTTAAGGCAAAAATAAGCTCCTTTATTTCTCCATTTGCAACTTTCTGTACCAAAGAATCTATCTGTAAGTTTTGAGGTCCAATTCCTTCGATAGGTGAAATTTTTCCCCCTAAAACATGATACAGTCCATTAAACTGTGAAGTACTTTCTATAGCCATTACATCTCTAATATCTTCAACAACACAAACAATCTCAGAATTTCTTTTTGGATTACTGCAAATATCACACAAAACAACATCTGAAATATTATAACATTTTTTACATGTTTTTACATCATTTCGTAAATGCAACAAAGCTTCAGACAAATATTTTGTATGCTCTGAAGGTTGCTTTAACAAATGTAATACCAGACGTAAAGCAGTTTGCTTACCAATACCTGGTAAACGGGAAACTTCATTAACTGCGTTTTCTAATAATTTTGAGGAAAAGTCCATATCTACAAATTTAACTCATTCACAAGAAAAAATCCTATAAAAAAGAAAAAAGAAGTACTTCTTTATTTATCGAATAACTATCTACTAAAAAACATATATTCGTAACTTGTAAAATGTAAATTTTAAAAATGAAACCCACACATATTCTTTTTTTAATTCTCGGTTATTTTGGTGTCTTAATTTTTATTTCCTACCTCACAGGTAAATCAGCAAACAACAAAACTTTTTTTAAAGCAAACAATACTTCTCCCTGGTATCTAGTTGCGTTTGGAATGATTGGAGCTTCACTCTCTGGAGTTACGTTTATTTCAGTACCTGGATGGGTAGAAGGAGCTAATATGAGTTATTTTCAAATGGTTTTAGGCTATGTAGTTGGGTATGCAGTGATCGGACTGCTACTACTCCCTCTCTATTATCGATTGAATCTGACCTCCATTTACACCTATTTAGATGATAGGTTTGGCACATATTCATATAAAACAGGGGCAAGTTTCTTCCTGCTCTCTAGAACCATTGGAGCAGCTTTTAGATTATTTTTAGTGGCAAATGTACTACAGATAATCCTATTTGATGCCTTTGGAATTCCTTTTTGGGTAACCGTATCTATTACAATTTTATTAATCTGGCTATACACACACAAAGGAGGTATTAAAACCATTGTTTGGACAGATACCTTACAAACACTTTTTATGTTAATTGCAGTTGGTGTCTGTATTTACACCATTTCTAACGAAATGCAAATCAGTAATTTATTTACGTATGTCAAAGACAGTGAATTTTCAAAAACTTTCTTTTTTGATGATATCAATGCTAGTAATTATTTTTGGAAGCAGTTTTTATCGGGTGCCTTTATTGCGATCGTGATGACAGGATTAGACCAAGATATGATGCAAAAAAACCTGACTTGTAACCACTTAAAAGATGCACAAAAAAACATGTTTTGGTTTACCATTGTCTTGGTGTTTGTAAACTTTTTCTTTTTAGCCTTGGGAGTTTTATTGACCGATTATGCCCAACGAAATGGAATTGACGCTCATAAAGACGAGCTATTTCCAATTATTGCCACACAAGGAAATTTAGGAACTGCTACAGCACTATTCTTTCTATTGGGCTTAATTGCAGCAGCCTACTCCAGTGCCGACTCAGCCTTAACTTCTTTAACCACTTCTTTTAGTATTGATATTTTAGAAATTGACAAAAGAAACAACAACAATGAACAAGAAAAAATTAGAAAAAAAATTCACATTATTTTCTCTCTTGTATTAATTGCGACCATTATCATTTTTAAGTATTTTATTGCAGACCAAAGTGTCATTGCAAACATATTTAAAGCTGCAGGATACACCTATGGACCTTTATTAGGATTGTATGCTTTTGGTTTATTTACATCCCTAAAAGTTATAGACAAAAAGGTACCTTTACTCTGTATCATTGCTCCAATGTTGACCTATGGGATTAGTTATTATAGTAATGAAAAATTAGGGTTTGATTTTGGTTTTTTTGTATTGGTTTTAAATGGATTTTTAACTTTTATTGGATTATATTTGTTACAAGAAAAGAAGCCATAAGCCTTCTTTTTGTATCGAAATTGATACAACCATTTATAAAGTAAGGGATAGAAAACTAAAATAATGAGGTCTGAAATCAAATCATACTCCTCTAAAAAAATAGATAAATAGCAACCAAAGAAATGTCAAAAGACTTAAGTAATTATCGAAAATCTTATGAAAAGCAAGAACTTTTAGAAAGTAATTGCCCAAAAAAACCATTAGATTTATTTAAACAATGGTTTTTAACCGCTGATGAGTCTGATAGTGTAGAGGAAACAAATGCCATGACAATTTCTACCATTGGAGTGGATGGTTTTCCTAAAAGTAGAGTTGTTTTATTAAAAAAATACACCGAAGAGGGATTTATCTTTTACACAAATTACAACTCAGAAAAAGGAAAAGCAATCGCCGCAAACAACCACATTTGTTTGTCTTTCTTTTGGCCAGCTTTAGAACAGCAAATTATTATCAAAGGAAAAGCAGTACTCCTTCCAAAAGAAGCGTCTGATGGTTATTTTGAATCGAGACCAGCTGGAAGTAAGTTAGGGGCTTGGGCATCAAATCAAAGTTCAGTAGTATCGTCCAGAGAAATATTGGATGAAAATTTAAAAGCTTATGAAAATAAATTTAAGGACCGTTCTATTCATAGACCCAAACACTGGGGAGGATATATCGTAAAACCAATTTCTATCGAATTCTGGCAAGGAAGACCAAACAGAATGCACGATAGAATTAGATATACTTTAATGAAAGATTTTTCATGGAAAGTAGAGAGATTAGCCCCATAAATTTTATATTTACAATTGAACAATAACATTTCAATGAAAACTTTATACATTGTTAGACATGCTAAATCTTCTTGGGAATATACTGGAATAAAAGATATAGACAGGCCTCTTAAAAAACGAGGAATAAAAGATGCTCATTTAATGTCTTCCTTTTTGTCAAAAAAAATAGACAGACCAGATGTTTTTGTTTCTAGTAGTGCCAACAGAGCCCTTCATACTGCTATTATTTTTTGCGAAAAGTTACAATTCCCTTTATCGAACCTTCAAATAAAAAAACAATTGTACAGTTTTAGTGATGGCTACTTAGTGAAAACCGTAAATGCCCTAGACGATGGTTTTAATTCTGCCATTGTTTTTAGTCATGATCACGGCATCAACTCATTTGTAAATAAGTATGGGAGTAAACCTATTTCACATGTCACAACTTGTGGAGTTATTGGTATTCAATTCGAAGAAAAACATTGGAAAAATATTAAAAAAGGAAAAACTTTTATGGTAGAATTTCCAAAAAATCATAAATAAAATCAATTGTTAGAAATTAAAAAATACGGTGCAATAGATATCGGCTCGAATGCCATTAGACTACTTATCTCCAACGTTATTGTCTCTGAAGACAAAGAACCTCAATTTAAAAAATCTTCTTTAGTACGAGTTCCTATACGTCTGGGAGCAGACGCATTTGTAAGCGGAATTATAAGCGAGCAAAATACCAATAGAATGATTGATGCCATGGAAGCTTTTAAATTATTAATGAAAGTTCATGGAGTCAAAACGTACAAAGCCTGTGCCACCTCTGCAATGAGGGAAGCTTCTAATGGCAAAGAAGTTGTAGAAAAAATACATCGTAAAACAGGGGTTCAGATTGATATTATTGGAGGAAAAGAAGAGGCTAAAATTATTTCTTCTACAGATTTAAATCAATTGATAGAAGGAAATAACTCCTACTTATACGTAGATGTTGGAGGGGGTAGTACAGAAATCACCCTGTTTTCGAAAGGAAAGCTAATAACTTCAAAATCCTTTAAGATGGGAACTGTTCGACTTCTTAACAATAAAAAATCTACCAATAAAGAAATGTTTTCTAATATAGAAAAATGGATCAAAAAAAATACAAAGAATATAAAAAAAGTATGTTTAATTGGTTCAGGTGGCAATATCAATAAATTGTTTAAAATGTCTGGTAGAACAGAGGGAAAACCCATTTCATATATCTATTTAAATGCACAATATCAGTTTTTAAAACAAATGTCATTTAATGAACGAATTTCTGAACTCAGTTTAAATCCAGATAGAGCAGATGTAATAATTCCTGCCACGAAAATTTATTTATCCGCGATGAAATGGAGTGGCGCTAGAAAGATCTATGTTCCAAAAATTGGACTTTCGGACGGTATCATTAAAAGTTTATTTTATAATAAATTATAGCTTTTACTCTCAATACAAAGCGAATCCTAAAAGCAACAAACAAAGAGTATTAAATGGAAAGAAGCGCCAATGTTTTTTTACGTGCTATTTTTTTGGTGGCAGTCTGCACAAACTCATTTACAAAATAAATTTCTTTTGGAATTTCAAATTTGGACAAGTTCACCTGACTGATATTGATTTCTTGAAAGGTTCCTTCAACTACTAAAATAAGTTTCTCTCCCAATATTGAGTCGGGAATTCCTGCAACAAAAAAACGAGTAGTCAGAATTCTTGATAATTTTTCCTCAATGCTTTCTGGATGTAATTTTATACCTCCAGAATTTATGATGGTATCAAAACGACCCAACCATTCAAACTGATGCTCCGATATTAATTGAACAATATCATTAGTAAAAATAATATGATTTGAAATTTTTGGAGATTTTATTACAAGACAATTCCTTTGATCTATGAAAATTTCAATATCAGGTAGTACTTCATAGAAAGAATTCTTTTTTTGACCAGAAGAAATAGTTTGAAAGTTATTTAATTTTTTTACAGCAATATGTGTAATTGTTTCTGTCATTCCGTAAGTCGCAAAAACAGCACAAGAGACGTTCTGAATCTTTTGCTGTAATCTTTGAGAAACAACACCTCCACCAACAATTAAGGTTTTGATTAAATGTAAGGATTTTATTGAGTTCTCTAACTGGAGTGGAACCATTGCCGTAAAGTCATATTCTTTTTGAGTATTTCTTAACGGAGACGCATCCGGTACTACAATATCTAATTTCCAACCCAAAAGTAAAGCTCTAATAAGCATCATCTTCCCTGCAATAAATTGAATTGGCAAACATAATAGCCCAGTGGTATTTTCTCCTAAATTGAAGTATTTTCCTGTAGTAAGAGCAGAATGTATCATGTGCTCTTTTTGCAACATTATTTCTTTAGGGACTCCTGTAGAACCTGAAGTATTTACCAAAATAAAATCATCCTCTGAAAACCACCTCTCAAAAAAATGATATAAATCTTCTGAAAAATTATGAGCATAGCTTAGTAGTTCTTGATCCGAAGAAAAAGAAATTCCATTTAATTGAAATTTTTTATGGATTCTGTATCGTTTCAAACTTTTAAAATTCTACTATTTTCGTTAGGTATTAAGTGGAGCTTCAATCTTTCCTGTTAATTTTTCTAGCCAATTACTCCATCCATACTTTTTTGAAAAAACAAATAGTAATAAGGGATATAAAACCAATACTGGAAAAAACATCTCAAAACCTACAGAAGGTTCCGAAGTATCTATAAAAAGGGCATCTGTTTGAAAAACCATCCAATCAGTAGTTACAAAAAAAGCAGCTATGATATTGTTAATCGCGTGTAAACCAAGGGCTAATTCGGTTCCTTCGTCCATTAAAGTAGAAATTCCATAAAAGAGACCTGTACCGATATAAAAAACCATGGAGATAGCTCCTAATTTCTCAACTTCAGGATTCGCTCCGTGAAGCAAACCAAAACAGACCGATGTAAAAATAAGTGGGAACCATCTATTTTTTACTAGAATACCGATACCCTGCATCAAATACCCCCTGAATAATAACTCTTCAAAGGAGGTTTGCAAGGGAAGAAATAAAAAGGAGACTGCAAGTAAGGTGAAAAAAGGAATGGGTTTAAAGTTCCATATATACTCCTCTGGTGAAATAAAAATTCCAAGAATCGTGACCACAGAAGCAATGATACCCCATGCAAAAAAAGCAAACCAAAAACGTTTCCAATCAATTATTTTTCTACTTGTAACCAAAGATGTAAGAGTTCTTCTATGGATATATTTTACGCCAATAATGAGTGTTATCAAACCAAAAATAAAACTCAAAATCATTAAAAATAAAAACAAATTTTTGTCAATTCCTAATGTCATGAAGTTATCTTGAGAAGCGTTTATAAACTCAGTCATATCCGAAGAATAAGACAATGCAACACCAACCAATGGTAAACCGCCTACTATTTGCCAACCAATAAAGATAATCATTAGGGTAAATACCCAATGATACCATTGATTGGCTCCTTTGTATGCATTTTGTATATAATTCATATCATAAATTTAAATTCCATTTTTGCAATGGATTATAGCGTAAAGTTCCATTTTTCACCTCTAATGGACTTGTAAAATTATTAGTAAATAAGCTACCTGTTCCCAGACCTTGCGGCAAATTATTTTGTAAAGTGTATGTAAATTGAGCAATGGCATTTAAACCTATATTACTTTCTAAAGCTGATGTAATCCACCAACCCGAATTGAATTGTTTTGCTAATGTAATCCATTCTTTACTTCCCGTAAAACCTCCAATTAAAGAAGGTTTTAGAATAATGTATTGAGGCGCTATTGTAGCGATTAATTTCTTTTTCTCTTCGAAAGAGAATATTCCTATCAGCTCTTCGTCTAATGCAATTGGCAAGGGAGTGTTGGAACAGAGCTCTGCCATTTCTTGAATTTGACCCTGTTGTATCGGTTGTTCAATTGAATGAATATCCAGAGTTGATAGCTGATCTAATTTTTCAAGTGCATTTTTTGGATGAAAAGCACCGTTTGCATCTACCCTTAGTTCTATTTCTTTGGACGAAAACTCTTTTCTAATACTTTTTAATAACTCCATTTCTGCATCAAAATCGATGGCGCCAATTTTCATTTTGAGACAAGAAAAACCTGTTTTTAATTTATCTTTGATTTGTCTTTTCATAAAATTTTGATCTCCCATCCAAATCAGACCATTTATTGGTATTTCGTTTTTCCCTTCAGTAAATGAAGAAGGAAATAATTCAAAAGTTGATTTACTTTTAAGGGATAAAAAAGCCTGTTCTAATCCAAATTGTATCGAAGGGTAAGCATTAAGCTCATTTCGCAAGAAATCTAGACCTTGATCGATATGATTACACACCCAGGTTAGTTTCTCTTCGTAATGCGCAACATCATCAATACTCAATCCTCTAAACAATCCTGTCTCTCCGATACCCATCGCTGTAGTATCTCTTAAGATAAGAAACCATGTCTCTTTTGTTTTTAAAATCCCCCGAGAAGTCCCACTTGGATTTTTAAAATTGAGTACGTGTTTTTTGTAGGTAGCTTTTATCAAAGGAAAGGGTCTTATTTTTCTATAAATTCTTTAAAATTATTCAAATACATTTGATCTTGTGCTTGAAATGTTCCTTTAAAATAGGGAAACACACAAGCCATAATATAGGAGTCACTCTGACAACTTGAATGTAAAATAATCTCAGTTACCCCGTCGATTTGTTTAAAAACATAATCATCTCTTTTTAGCATATTTTGAGCAGCATAGAATAAGGTGAATTTTTCATTTTTAATATAGGCCATTACTTTTTCTGTACTTGAAATTTCTTGTCCTTTATTATTGATAGTAAGCTTATACATACTTCCAGTTTTTCCTAGATTCTCTTTAATGATCTCATAAGAATTCAATTCTGGTATCCAATTCTTTCTATTTGATATATTCGTAAAGGTCGAAAAAACACTATCAATAGACTTATTTACAGAAACTTGAGTTGTATAATTCGTTTCTTTGACAAATAAACCAGTGAGAATGAAAACTCCTATAAATAGGGAAATGATTGCTAAAATTATTTTTATTTTTTTCATATGTACATCCTAAAACAATTGACCTATTCCAAAAAGGATTGCAAATAAAAAAGTGCTTAAAGCTACTTTCTTCAACTCTCCGTCTAAGCTTGAAGGAATTTTATTTTTTGAAACGGTTTTAATATTCTTAATTAAAGGAACATAAGCTACCAAAAAAGTTAATTGATAAATCGATCTAAAATCTAAAAAAATGTATAGTAAGCTAAAAACTAATGCTCCAAGAATTAAAAAATAATGATATTTTTTGGCTTTAACTACTCCAAACTTTACAACCAGCGTATTTTTTTGATTCTTTTCGTCTTGATCTCTGTCCCTTAAATTATTCAAATTTAAAACTGCTGTACTCAATAGTCCAATCGAAATAGCGGGTAAAAAAATGGTAAGCTCAAGTGATTTTGTGAAGAGAAAAAAACTTCCCACTACGCTCAACAAACCAAAGAAAAGAAATACAAATAGATCACCAAAACCGCTATAACCATAAGCAGAATCACCAACAGTATATTTGATCGCTGCTGTAATTGAAGCAATTCCCAAACCTAAAAACAGGATTGAAAACGCAAAATTTTCTACTCCAAATGCAACATAAATTAATAATAGAGTCGTCATAGAAGTTACAATAGCCGTAATCATCATTGCTATTTTCATTTGTTTTGGTGAGATGGTTCCGGTTGCAACCATGCGCATTTCTCCGGTTCTGTTATTATCTGAACCTTTGATACCATCTCCATAATCATTTGCAAAATTTGACAAGATTTGAAAACCTATTGTTGTAAGTAGGGCCAACCAAAAAATACCAGAAAAAAACAACGAAGATTTATGAGGTACAATTGAATGCTCATCAAAAAATTGATTCCCAAGAATGCTCCCAAGGATAATTCCAGAGACCGACAGGGGTAACGTTCTTACACGAGCTGCTTTGATGTAATTTTTAATCATTTTTATAAATGATTCGCTTCAGCGATTAATTCTGCAATATCTTTCACTTTTACCTCCATTTCTTTTTCTTTAAATTTAATGCCATCTGTCATCATCGTTTTGCAATAAGGACAACCTGTAGCAATAATGTTTGGCTTGGTTTCTAAAGCATCTTCTGTTCTTAAAACATTGATTTCCTTATTTCCTTTTTCTGCATCTTTAAACATTTGTGCTCCTCCAGCTCCGCAACAGAGCGCAGTCGCTTTATTTCGTTTCATTTCTGTTAAGTTCACACCCAATCTCTTAATCAAATCTCTTGGAGATTCATACACATCGTTCGCTCTTCCTAAATAGCAAGGATCATGAAATGTAACTCTTTTCCCTTTCAACGTGGTTTTATCTAACTTTAAACGTCCTTCAGAGATCAAATTCTGAAGAAACTGTGTATGATGTAAAACCTCATAGTTTCCTCCCAAAGAAGAATATTCATTTTTTAATGTATTGAATGAATGTGGATCACAAGTGACAATTTTTTTTACTTCATAGCCATTAAGTATTTCAATGTTCATCATGGCTTGCATTTGAAATAAAAATTCATTTCCTGCTCTTTTTGCAGCATCACCTGTAGAAGATTCTTCCGTTCCCAAAACAGCAAAATTAACCCCTGCATGATGTAATATCTTTACAAATGCACGTGATATTTTCTTAGCTCGATCATCGTAACTTCCTGCAGCTCCAACCCAAAACAACACTTCGGGTTGCTTTCCTTGTGCCATCATATCTGCCATTGTTGGTACATTCATAATTTTATTATTTATTCGTTTATAATGAAAGAATTATTACTCTTCAGAAGCCCAATTCAATCTGTCTTGTTGATTGTATTGCCATGGAGCACCATTATTTTCAATATTGGTCATCATCATATTTAACTCCTGAGGTGCTGCGCTCTCTTCCATCACTAAATATCGTCTCATATCCATGATAATAGACAGCGGATCTATGTTTACTGGACATTCTTCTACACAAGCATTACAACTTGTACATGCCCATAATTCTTCAGGGGTGATATAATCGTTTAACAATTGTTTTCCATCATCTACAAAGGTTCCATTGTTGGTATCTATGTTTTTACCAATCTCTTCCAATCGATCACGAGTATCCATCATGATTTTTCTTGGAGACAATTCTTTACCTGTTAAATTTGCAGGACAAGAAGAAGTACATCTACCACATTCTGTACAAGTGTATGCGTTTAATAATTGTACCCAATTTAAATCTGTCACATCAGAAGCTCCAAATTTTTCAGGAACAGAAGCCTCTGCATCTTCATCGGGTAAAGCATAAGGATCAATATTTGGATCCATCATCAACTTTACTTCATTTGTAACCGATTCTAGGTTGTTGAATTGTCCTTTCGGATTTAAATTTGCAAAATAGGTATTTGGAAAGGCCAATAAAATATGCAAATGCTTTGAATAAAATAAATAATTTAGAAAAACCAAAATCCCCAAAATATGCATCCACCACGCACTTCTTTCTATCATATGAATCGATGCTTCTGAAAAGCTGTTAAAAAAAGGAGCAAAAAACTGACTAATTGGATTTCCAATTCCCGCTTGTTGAAAAGGAGTATCTGTAGCATTCATCACTAAAAACAAAGTCATTAAAACCATTTCAAAGTAAAGGATGTTATTTCCATCACTTTTAGGCCATCCATTCATTTCTTTACTCAAAAAACGGTTGATATTAGACACATTTCTTCGCAACCAAAAAATAACAACAGCTAAAAAAACTAAAGCCGCTAAAATCTCAAATGTTCCTATTAAAAAACCATAAAACTTAGTACTCAATACACCAAGAAAAACTCTATGAGTTCCAAACAACCCATCAATAATAATTTCTAAAACTTCAATATTTATAATAATGAAACCTACATATACAATGATGTGTAAAAAACCTGATAAAGGTCTTTTTACCATTTTAGATTGCCCAAGCGCAATCATCATCATGTTTTTAAATCTTTCCGATTTTCTGTCTTGCCTATCAATGTCTTTCCCTAATTTAATATTTCTAGATAATTTACGAATATTTATCGCAAAAAAACCGAAGCCTACTACAAGTGCTAGCGCAAAAAATAAATTTGGAAGATATTGCATATGAATTGGGTATATTATTTATCAATTACTTTGTTAGAAAATAAAGTATCTTTTACCGGGGAGTATTTTGTTTCTTTTTTTCCGAACAGCGAAAAATGAACAAATCTTTTAGGATGTAGTTTAATCTCTCTTAGTAGCTCCTCTAATTCTTTGGTCGTTGCTGAGATATTGTTGTACAACTGATCATTTGTAACCAATTTCCCTGCAGTCCCTTTTCCAGAAGAAATCCCCTCTAACAAAAGATTTACAGAAGTAATCGTCCCTTGTGCATCTTTTAATATATTTCCAATGTTTGCATTGACTAGGGTATCTGAAATTTTAGAAAAATTCTCTGTGATTAACTTGGTATTCTTTATGCTTGCTTTTAGATCAAGGGAAGTGGTATCTATCAGACCATTCACAGATCGTATTGTTTTATTTACCTCTTCCAAAATAGATTCAATATTTGTAACGGAAGTTTTTATACTATTTTGTGTTTCCAAATTTAAAATAGTATTTAAATTTTTAAATAACGAATCTGCACTCACAATTACACGTTCTAATTTGGTTTGAAGTGGATCCAAACGCTCCCCTATTGAAGTAAATAAATTGGACTCTATTTCACCTTGAAGCGTATCCTCTGAAACAGCCATTTCACCTTCATAGTGAGGTATAATAGCTAAATTGGAATCACCAATAGGACTTGGTGAATATATTTTTACAATACTTTTTTTGGAAAACAGGATGTCATTTTCAACAGAAAAACGAACCACTAAATGTCCTTTTTTGTCTGAATTTTTATTAAATACAATATCATCAACTTTACCAACTTTTAATCCATTTATTGTTACCAAACTAGATTTTGTAAGCCCTGCAATATTGGCATATTCTACATTAAAATAACGAGTCCCTGTGTCAAATAAGTTTTGCCCCTTCAAAAATGAGTATCCCCATATAAATAAAGCGATGACTGTAACTGCAACAATTCCTGTTTTTAATTGTTTAGACATAGATAAATTTTTATTAGCTAAATTAATAATTTTTTGGTGGAGAGCCTCAAAATTATTGTTTTTTAATTGCTTCTTGGAGCGATATTTTCTCACCATTTCTAAAAGCAACGATAAAGGCAGAAGTGTAGCCCTTTGATATTGCTCTTTTAAGAGACCTTTTTACCTGGTTATAATCCAAACTATTTCCGTAATAATACTTGTAAAATTTCCCAACAGAAACTCTTTGAACTCGTTTAAGCCCTTTAAAATTATACGATTTAGTGGAAATTTTATTTTTTCCTGAAGCAATCTGAATTTTAAATTCAGTAGAATTCACCTTGCTAGTTTTAACATCAGATACCGCAATTGTATTTACTTTCAAATTGGCAATGTATTGCAATACAGCCTCTGAAATGGCTGTTGCCATCTCCTGCTGACCCTTTTTTGAATTCAAATATCTCCCTTCCTTTTTATTGGTTAAAAAACCTAATTCCACCAAAACACTGGGCATGATAGTTTCTCTTAAAACTTGAAAATTATCTTGTTTTACCTTTCTATTTAATCTCTTTAATTTACGAGTAAAATTATTTTGAATTAAGCTGGCAATTGTTAAACTTTTATCTAAATTTTCTTCTTGAAGTAATGATAAACCAATAAGAGACTCCGCTGAATTTGGATCAAACCCCTTATACCTGTCTTTGTAATTATTCTCTTTTAATATTGCTGCATTTTCTCTTTTTGCAATTTCTAAATTCTTTTTATTTCCTCTAAGACCCAAGACAAAAGTACCTGCTCCATAGGCATTTGAAGTATGAGAATCGCAATGAATCGAGATGAATAAATCTGCTTTTGAGTTATTTGCAATATCTCCTCGTTTCCATAAATCTATAAAAACATCTTTCTCTCGGGTAAAAATAACATTGATATCTTTTTCGGCTGAAAGTTTTTTCCCCACTGCTAAAGCCACCTTTAAAGCAATGTTTTTTTCTTTATATCCGTTTCCTAAATTCCCAGGGTCTCTCCCCCCATGACCAGCATCAATTACGATTGTATATTTTTTTTGGGAAAATATAGAGGATGAATTCATCAAAAAAAAGCATAGTGAGAAAAAAAGAAAAATAATTCTTACCTGGAGATTAATTTTGTTGTTTTCTTGAAATAGCATCAATAAAATTTAACTAATTTTGGCATTGTAAATTTGGTGCTTCAATTATTGAACCATACTTTTACCTTAACACAAAAATAGCATTTAAAGCATTGCAAACAAACCGATCATACATTCTTTTATTTTACTGTATATTTTTTATCAGGATAGGGTTCTCTCAAGATGCTACTTCTCAAAATAATTTAGCAATTTCTCCTGCTAAAAAAGAAGTTATCGATACCGATAAAAAAAAGAATGGTTTTGAGAGCAAAAAAGATTCTCTAGGTTTTAAAAAAACAGATTCAATTGCCTTAGATACTATCCAACCTAAAGAAAGCATTGAAGATATTATTGTACATGTTGCCAAAGACTACACAATTCAAAATGCTAAAAATCAAACTGTTACACTTTATAATGAAGCAAATATTTCCTATACAGATATAGATTTAAAAGCTGGAATTATTATTATTGACTATAAAAAAAATACTCTTTTTGCAAAGGGTATTATAGATAGTTTAGGCTACAACCAACTTCCCATATTCAAACAAGGAGGACAAGAGTCTGAACAAGATTCTATCATTTATAATTTTAAAAGTAAACGTGCCCTAATCTATGGATTGAAAACAAAACAGGGAGAAATGTTCACGTATGGTAAAAAAACAAAACGAGTGAATGATTCGACCATTTATGTTCGAAATATAAGATTTACCACATCAGAAAAAAAAATTCCAGATTATTATATAGCAACCAACAAAGCAAAATTAGTTCCTGGTAAAAAAATCATTGTTGGTTCTAGTAATTTAGTTCTGGCAGACATACCCACTCCTATTTTTCTACCTTTTGCTTATTTCCCAATAGGAGAAACAAGTGTTTCTGGTTTTTTGATTCCTGCTTTTGACACAGGGAGTAGCTCTAGAGGTATTGGGATTCAAAATGGTGGATATTATTTTGCTATTAACGACTATATGGACTTAACAGTCTTAGGAGACGCCTATTCCAATGGAAGTTGGGGAATGAGACTTAGTTCAAACTATAGAAAAAGGTACCGTTTTAACGGTTCTTTTAATTTTAATTTTGAAAATAACATCAATGGTATCAGAGGCTTTGATGACTATAGCAAATCTAATAATTTCAATATCAGATGGTCTCATAGTCAGGATTCAAAAGCCAGTCCAAATTCGAGATTTACCGCATCTGTCAATTTAGGAAGTAGCAAATTTTTTAGAGAATCTCAAAATCAGTTTAATATTTCTCAAACGCAAACAAATACTTTAAACTCGTCTATAAATTATAGTAAAACTTTTGTGGGTACCCCGTTTAATATGAACGTAACAGCGTCCCACCAGCAAAATACAAATACAGAAAAAATTACCATGACCCTGCCCTCATTAACCCTAAATATGAATAGAATTTACCCTTTTGCAGGTAAAGGAGGGGTTCAAAAGACACCCATTCAAAAAATGGGATTTAACTATACGCTTCAAGGACAATATCTAATCAATACCAATGATGATGATTTTTTTAAACCTAAAATGTTTGAAACAGCTAGGTCGGGAGCACAACATCGAACAGGGACGAATACCAATATTAAAGCTTTCAAATACTTTACATTATCACCAAGTGTAAATTATGAAGAAACCTGGCAGTTTGACTATATTCAAAAAAATTATGACATCGAGAACAACGTAGTAGTAACCGATACTTTGCGGGGTTTTAAAAGCTATCGAGAATACAATGCTGGAGTTAGTTTATCTACAAATGTTTATGGTACCTTTAATTTTAAAAAAGGACGATTAAAAAAAATCAGACATACCTTCAGACCCTCCATATCTTATTCATACAGACCTGATTTTAAAGATAAGTATTTAAAAAAAGTACAACAAAGCGCAGATGCTACAGACCTCCTCGACTACACCGTATTTGATCAAGGAATCTATGGAGCCCCTTCTTCTGGATTAAGTAACGCTATTGGGATTTCTTTAAACAATGTATTGGAAGCCAAAGTAGCACCCAAAGACCCCGATAGTGATGAAGAGGACGAAAAAATAACCCTATTAAATAATTTAAACTTTAATAGTTCCTATAATATTGCAGGGGATAGTTTACGTTGGTCTCCTGTGAGTTTTTCAGCAGGTACCCGACTATTTAAAGACAAACTAGCCATTAACTTAAATGGTTCTTTAGATCCTTACAAGGTAGTTTCCCAAAATGGAAGAATAACAAGAATTAATCAATTCAATCCAAACATTCTTAGATTAACAAATGCGAATCTAACAGCCAATTACTCAATCTCTAGCACTGACTTTGACAAAAGCGCTAAAAAAGAATCTAATAACAATAGTGGAAATGGAGCTCAAAATGGCACTGACATTCTTGGTGCTAACATAGATCCCACAAACAGGCTTGGACAAAATAGCATCAATACAAGCAATAGAAATAAAAAGAATAAAGAAACCACACTTTACAAAGCAGACATCCCTTGGTCTATCAATTTAGCATATTCTACAAATTATAGAAATAACGGTATTGATCCTGGCGAAATAGGTGTTCATAGTATTATGTTTAGTGGAAATGTAGAATTATCCCCTAAATGGAAAATGGGATATTCTTCTGGATATGATATCAAAGGGGGAGCATTTACCTTTTCAAGATTCAATTTTACCAGAGATTTAGACAGTTGGCAATTCAATTTTAATTGGGTTCCCTTTGGAACTAATTCATCCTATACCTTTTTCATTGGTGTAAAGTCTTCTGTTTTATCTGATTTAAAATGGGATAAAAACAAACCACCAGATAGAAGATTATTCTAATCATATAAATTAATCGAATGAAAAAAATAATAAAAACAGATAAAGCACCAACACCAATAGGCCCCTATAATCAAGCAGTATTGAGCGGAAACACCTTATATACTTCTGGACAAATAGCTATAAACCCTAAAACTGGGCAACTTAGCTCCTCATCAATATCAGAGGAAACTAAACTGGTAATGGAAAACTTAAAAGAAGTGCTTGCTGCTGCTGAAATGACCTTTGAAAATGTTATTAAAACTTCTATATTTATTTCTGACATGAATAACTTTGGAGAAATCAATAGTGTATATGGAGAGTATTTTAATGAAGAAAGTGCTCCTGCCAGAGAAACCGTCGAAGTTGCAAATTTACCTAAATTTGTAAATGTAGAAATTAGCGCTATTGCTGTAAAATAAACTAAAAAAAACCTGATAGTAAAGACTATCAGGTTTTTTAATTCTATATGTTTGATCTCTTATAATGTATCAGCATATTCTATTAAATCTACGATTTTTGTAGAATATCCAATTTCATTGTCGTACCAAGAAACAACCTTCACGAAGTTATCGTTTAAGGCGATACCAGCATTTGCATCAAAAATTGATGTACGAGTATCTCCTACAAAGTCTTGAGAAACAATTAGGTCTTCAGTATATCCTAAAACACCTTTCATTGGTCCACTTTCAGAAGCAGCTTTCATTGCAGCACAAATTTCTTCATAAGATGCTGGCTTGTCTAACTTTACTGTTAAATCTACAACAGATACATCCATTGTAGGTACTCTAAAAGCCATCCCTGTTAATTTACCATTCATTGCAGGAATTACCTTTCCTACTGCTTTAGCAGCCCCTGTAGAAGAAGGAATGATGTTATGGATTGCAGAACGACCACCTCTCCAGTCTTTCATCGATGGACCATCAACTGTTTTTTGAGTTGCAGTTGCAGCATGAACTGTTGTCATTAAACCTTCAACAATACCAAAATTATCATTTAGTACTTTCGTTATTGGTGCCAAACAGTTTGTTGTACAAGATGCATTAGAAAAAATCTTCTGATCTGCTTTTAATTCTGTATTGTTAACCCCCATCACAAACATTGGTGTATGATCTTTCGAAGGTGCTGACAAAACTACTTTTTTAGCTCCTGCTTCTAAGTGTTTTCCTGCAGTTTCTTCTGTTAGGAAAAAACCTGTAGATTCAATTACATATTCAGCTTCAACCTCATTCCACTTTAAGTTGGCAGGATCTCTTTCTGCTGTAATTCTAATAGAACTTCCGTTTACTACTAGCATACCGTCTTTTACTTCAACTGTCCCATCAAACGCACCATGAACTGAGTCATACTTTAACATGTAAGCTAAATAATCTACATCTAATAAATCATTGATGGCAACAATTTGAACGTTGTCTCTTTTTATAGCTGAACGAAACGCTAATCTTCCTATTCTTCCGAATCCGTTAATCCCTATTTTTATCATTTTTTTTGTTTATAATTGTTATTATGTGGTCATGATATCTGACACACGAATTAATTCTTTATTTATTTTTGATTGTCCTTTAATTGCTTTGTCTAAGGGAGTTAATTGGATTGTATCACTAGATAAACCAACCATATAATTGGATTTTCCTTCCAACAAGCTTTCTACAGCCTTAACACCCATTCTACTTGCTAAAACTCTATCAAAACAAGAAGGTGAACCTCCTCTTTGCATGTGACCTAAAACTGAAACTCGAACTTCATATTCTGGCAAGTGCTCTTCTACATAGTCTTTTAATTCAAACACATTTTTACCTATTCGATCTCCTTCTGCTACAACAACGATACTGGATGACTTACCAGATTCTTTACTTCTCACCAAAGATTCTAACAATCTATCCAATCCTAGATCTTCTTCAGGGATTAAAATTTCTTCAGCTCCAGCACCTACTCCAACATTTAAAGCGATATGCCCAACGTCTCTTCCCATTACCTCAACAAAAAATAATCTATTGTGAGAACTAGCTGTATCTCTAATCTTATCAATTACATCTACAACCGTGTTAAGTGTCGTGTCATATCCTAAAGTATGGGATGTTCCATAGATATCGTTATCAATGGTACCCGGAATCCCTATTACTGGAAAATTAAACTCTTCATTAAAGATCATCGCTCCTGTAAAAGTTCCATCACCACCAATAGACACAAGAGCATCAATATCTGCGGCTCTTAGAGCATCATATGCTTTTTGTCTTCCTTCTTTGGTTCTAAACTCCTTAGACCTCGCAGATTTTAAAAAAGTACCTCCTTTGTTGATAATTCCTTTAACGCTTCGTGCATTCAAGTCTACAAAATCACCATCAATCATTCCTTCGTAACCACGATAGATTCCAACGCATTCAATGCCATGAAATGCACATGATCTTACAACTGCTCTAATTGCTGCGTTCATTCCTGGAGCATCTCCTCCAGAAGTAAATACTGCTATTTTTTTTATTTTATTCATATTTATGCTGTAAAATTACTGCTTTAAAACCATTTAAAATAATATTATTACGAAATCGTTTTAGGCTAATTCATACAATAATAGGTGGAAAAATTGATTGTTTATTTTGTCTTTTTTACTGAATTATACATTCTTTTTTTAAAAAAAATTAAACTCTAAAAATCATGTTCTCACCATATATTTAATTGGCCTCAAAATTAGTTATATTTTTTTTTCTTTGAAGCTATTTTTTTTAATAAACTTGAGAGCGTATTGAAATTAACTTGATATGAGAGACCAACCCCTTGAGTATAGCCTTCTTCTTCTGTAGAATATTGAATTTCATTTTGTCTATTAAATATCACCCCTCTAAAATTACCTTCTTCATTCAGTAAAACCTCAACTTTTACCTCGCCCACCACACTAGATTGGGTTTGAGCTCCAATTGGAACTCCTACCTTTCCATTGATGATTACTTTGTCTCCTAATTGCGTAGATACTGAAACATCTACTTGGTTGTCTGTATTTAATCGATCTATATCATTACCTCTATTTCCTTGCTGATAATCTAAGCCCAATTGAAATTTATCATCAGGTCTACTCAATAGACTTGAAAAAGCAGCAGCCAATGCACTAGAAGCTCGACTAGAAATTGTAGCTCCTGCATTGAAATCTACTTTATCTGGATTTACAAAATTGTCAAAAGCAAGTAATGATACAAATTGTGTTGTTTTCTCATTCACATTATTATCGTTTAAAACAAATTCTAACTCACTGGCAATAATAGGATCTACATTTGTTAACTGAATATCTAAATCTTGAGAAGAACTGAATAAACCTCCTGTAATTCTCGTGACCAAGTCTACTTCAATTTTTCTATTAGAATTAAAATTTGGGAGCAAAACTCCAGGGTTTGCTTTTGCCTTATAAACTGCTGTCACATCCAAATTTGCTTCATATGGATTACCGTTCCATGAAATTGCACCCCCTTTTTGAATTAAAAATGGTTTATTAACAATCCCTCCATATTTAAAGTCGTAAACTCCAGAACTAATCGTATAATCTCCAAACATATTAAACTTGCCACGAGTGTCAATCTCTATCATAAGATCTCCTGCTCCACTTCCTGTTAACTGACTTCCATTGACTTCATCAATTACTACTTGAGCGGTAGCGTCTTTTGTAACTTCTAAATTTATATTTAAAGAAAGCCCCTTTACTGCCTCTAAAGCAATTTGTTGTTGTTTTTCTTTTGTTTTTGTTTCTTTTGATTTGAAATGAATTAATCGATAACTGTCAGCAGTTTGAACATCTTTTAAAGGAACTACGAAGTTCGTTTGAGGCATTGTTTTGGCATTTACATCTATGGTTAATTGATCTGTTAATCCGGTAAAGTTGGCCACTCCATCTATAAATGTAGTACCGTAATACATAGAATCCTCTGTATTTTGTGTGTCTAATACCAATAAGTTATCACTATCAATTTTCATCTCTAATACCCATTGATTGAAATTTTTATGAGAAATATTACCTTGTAAAATCCCTTCGGTTTTGTATTTGGTATCTAAAAGAGAAAAATCTTCAAAAATAAAAGATTGTTCTTTCAACCTAACTATGGGTTCAACTTCAAAATCATAATTCACATTCAAATAGGGAAACTTTAATCCAGCATTTTTAAGTTTAAGAGCTCCATTCATTGCCGGATTCCCGAGAAAACCACTCAAAGAAAAATTACCTGATGCAGTTCCTCTAATTGAAGACAAAACATCTTTGCCCAAAGGACTGAAAGCATCCAAACCAAACTCTTCTAAATACACCTCTAAGTCTATCAAAGGTCTCTTGTTTGAAAAATCGAGAAAACCTGAAGCCTCGATACTTTTCACTTTACGGTTGTCAATCGATAAATCTACGGTGTACTTTTCATAGGAATTGTCTCCTTTTAAACGCAATGATAAATCTCCCTGACGAAAACCATTCACATCAAAATCATTAATCGTTAATAGTGCTTTTGGATTATAAATACCCTCTTTCTGAACAAGATCAATACTTCCCGAAAGAGCTCCCTTTAATGCCAGACTATCGATCGTTGGTAAAAAACTTTGCAATTTCACTTTTGTAAAATCTATAAAAAGTTCTTTGTCTGTATCAGCATTTAAGCTTCCTTGAAATGTTACTTTTTGTGCTCCAGAAACAAGTTTAAACTTACTGAAATTAAATTCATTTTCTTTCAAATCGAAGATGACTTTATTCGGAATTGATTCATTTGGAGAGATGTTCCAGATATTATCTTTAAATTTAAAAGAAGAAGTATCGAAACCAATTACTGATTTCCCTGTTGAATTAAATGTATAGAAAAAATCAAGATTGAAATCTTCCTTTTTTTTATTTCCACCAGTGAAGACAGATTTAAAAAATAAGGTGTCGTTTTGATGTAAACTCAATAAATTTAATTCAGAAACATTGTAATACTTAGTTCGAACTTTTGAAGCAGTTACATGAGAATTGTATAGCGGATTCTGATTATCAGTTCTTAAAAACAGGTCTCTTATTTCATTACCATAAAAATCAATTTTAGGTGATGAAAGTTTTAATCTTAATTGATTTTCATCAGTTTTAATTTTTCCTTTAATCTTGGTATTATCATCTATGGAAATTTCTGAAAAAAATACGGAAACTATTTGATTGTATATGGTAAAATTGAAATCGAAAAACTGATTTGATTTTACGGAATACGGTTTGTAATTTGTATAAATTTCTCCCAAAGAATTTTGAGCAACAGACAACAATTCTGAAAAATAAAAATTTCCAGAAAGATAGCCATTCGCAATATCTTCGGATTTTAATTCTATTTTTTTTACATTGTTTTTTATGGATGAAGTAAGATTAAATTGCTTGAAATTAAATTGATCCAGTTGATTCTCATATGAAATATTATTAAAAGTGAGTTTACCAATGATGTTATCAAATGCACTCCCTTCTAAATCTATTTTTACATTTCCTTTTAAAATTGAAATCGTGTCTCTTTCATAGAGGTTTGTTTCTTTTAAGTTTAAATATTTAATCTCAGTGTTGAAATCAAATTTATTGGAACTTGAGGATAAATCTGCCAAACCATTCAAGTTCATCTTAAAATATTCATCATCAACTTTCATACTTCCTTCTAACCTATTGAACTTATATTCTCCTTCTAAATCAATATTAGTATAGGTATAATTTTTAAAATTTAATTTAGAAACCTTTGCATTAAAAGAAGTATTTGCTCGCTTAGGCTCAAATCCTTGACCACTTACATCTGCTTGAAGGGAGCTTTTACCAAATAAAGGATTGTTTAATAATACCCCTAAATCAAAATTCTTTAGTGCTATTTTTCCGTTATAAATCGGAGAATCTGTACGACTAATATTATGGATTTCTAGTTCGGAAAAGACATGACCAATTTGAGATGCTAAATCAAATGAAGCATCCATATGATTGGGCTTGAGCGCTACTTTACCTTTCATAGTAAATTCACCCAGCTTGTTGGATGCTGAAGGCAACACCTTCCCTAGAACATTTGGCAACATAGTACTTAAATGTAAATAGGAAGCTGAAAGAGTCTTTACATCAGCATTAAATATAAATCCCCTATTGTGATTGACCGCATTTAAAAAATCAAAATCTCCAAGGATATCAATGCCAAACTTGGAAGACAATCGTAGTTTATGTAATGAAAAATCATTGAGTTTTCCATTCATATCTCCTGAAAAAAATAGCACATCATTCCCTTCTAATTCATTGTAATACTTCTTTAAATCAGGGAGTGATACCACACTATTATCAAAGGTAGCACTTATGTGTACCTTGTCATTAAAAGAACTAAGGTCCTGTATCTTGTAAGAGAAATCTATGGTTGCTTTAATCTTCGAATTTCTTGTTTGTAAGGTTGTATTCTTAAAATTCATTGCTGTTTTAGAATACTTAAAATCAGTAGACAAACTTGTAATTTCTAGACCTTTGTTATCCTCAAAATACAATCCTCTTATTTTTGATGAAAAATCAGGACCATGAATCAATACGTTTTGAAGACTTGCCCCTCCATTTTTTGCAGAAAAAGAAACTGGATTTATAATATTTTCATTAATCAATTTATAATTTAAGTTACTAATGTAAACATTGGGAGAGCTTAACATAAATGGAGAAGTTATAGAATCTTTTTGTGAATCATTCTCAAAAGAATTTACAAAAACAGCCATGTTGTCTCTGCTTTCACCCTGGTATGTTTTCATGTAAACATAGACTCCAACAAGACTAACATTTCCTAAATTGAACTTATTTTGGATACTATTTTTAATGCTAAAAATAGAAGTCTTCAGCTCATTTACAAAAATCAATGTGTCTTGGTGATGATCTCTAATTTCTATTCCCTCCAATTGAACATTCCCCAGGAAAGATAAATCTACTTTTTTTATCGAAATCCGTGTATTAAAATCTTGATTCAGCTTTTTAGTTGCGATGCCCCCTAGTTTTGTTTGGACCGCGGGTATAGAAAATAAAATACTAACAAACAGTAAAAAGAGTAAAAAGTACCCTAACCATTTCAATATTTTATTCCTGTTGTTTTTGATAACTACCTTATTTTAATATAAATATAACGATGTCAGTTGTGAGAACTGAAAAGTGTCTCATTATATTACAAAGAACGTGCAAATTTAACAAAGAATTAAATTTCTATTCTTAAAAAAGTATCACAAGATAAAATTATCCTTAATTTTGCTGATAATTATGATTTTGTATGAAAAAACCTGTTTACATCCTGGGCATAGAATCTTCTTGTGATGATACAAGTGCTTCTGTCATTTGCAATACAAAAGTATTAAGCAATGAAGTAGCAAACCAAGAAGTGCATTCTAAATATGGAGGCGTTGTTCCGGAATTGGCATCAAGAGCACATCAGCAAAACATAGTTCCTGTTGTGCAACAAGCAATTGAAAAAGCCAATATCACTAAAAAAGAATTGACGGCAATTGCATTTACAAGAGGCCCTGGTTTAATGGGATCTTTGCTCGTTGGAACTTCTTTTGCAAAATCTTTAGCTTTGGGACTAAAAATACCTTTGATTGAGGTGAATCATATGCAAGCTCATATTTTATCACATTTTATTGATGAAAGTTACAACAAAACACCTCCTTTCCCATTCATTTGCCTGACCATCAGTGGAGGACATACTCAAATTGTTAAAATTACCAATCATTTTGAAATGGAAGTATTAGGAGAAACAATTGATGATGCCGTAGGAGAAGCTTTCGATAAATCTGCTAAAATTTTAGGATTGCCCTACCCTGGTGGACCTTTGATTGATAAATATGCAAAATCAGGAAATCCAAAAGCATTTCGTTTTACCAAACCAAAAGTTGGTGATTTAGATTTTAGTTTTAGTGGATTAAAAACAGGAATTTTATACTTTATTCAAAAACAACAGAGAATCAATCCCAGATTTGTGGAAGAAAACTTACATGATATTTGCGCCTCCATACAATTTACAATTGTAGAAATTTTAATGGATAAATTAAAAAACGCGGTCAAACAAACCCATATCAAACACATTGCTATTGCTGGTGGTGTTTCAGCAAATTCAGAAATTAGAAGTAGGTTGCAATTGGCAGAAAAAAAATTTGGATGGACTACCTATGTCCCCAAATTTGAATATACCACAGATAATGCAGCAATGATCGCCATTACCGGGTACTTAAAATACTTACAAAAGGATTATTCTGACATGACAGTTACTGCACAAGCAAGACTAAAGGTTACTCTATAAAATTATGAAAACTTTTAAAAATCGATTTTTATTTAACTGCAACTATTTTCTTTTGTGGATATTTTATTTTGTTGTAGCCCGTCTCTTTTTTTTACTATTTTACTTTGAAAAAACACAAGAGTTAGAATTTTTAACTGTTTTAAAAACATTTGCTTACGGAATTCGATTGGATATTTCTTTTGCCTCCTACCTATGTTTAATTCCTTTCCTACTGGTTATTTTATCAGTATTTACAACCTCAAAGAAAAATAAAACAATCATAAAATGGTATTCTATATCTCTTATAATTATTTTGAGTTTACTATTAATTATTGATGCTAGTTTATACGAATCTTGGGGAACTCGTTTGGATGCAGCTTTCCTTAAATACTTGAATACTCCATCATTAATGGTTGCTTCTGTTTCTAATTTTCAAATGATATCTGGGCTTATTTTTTGGTTTGCAACCTCCTTCTTTTTTATAAAAATTTTTAAAAAAAGCATCACAAAAAGAATTGAAATACTTGAAAAAGCACATTGGATGCAATCAATTGTATTTTTACTAATCACAGCTGCATTGATCATCCCTGTTAGAGGAGGATTACAAACGATTCCTGTAAACCAAAGCAATGTATATTTTTCTAACAAAATGTTTGCAAACCATGCATCCATAAATTATGTTTGGAATTTTGTCAATGCACTCACACATAAATCTGATGGTCAAAATCCCTACAAATACTTTCATCAGGGAGTCGCTAAAAACACCATCAATAAAATAAAAAATAATCTTTTAGTTGCGAATACTGATCACATTTTAAATACTACAAAACCAAATGTTATTTTAATCATTTGGGAAAGCTTAACCGCAAAAGTTGTAGGTTCTTTGGGAGGGGAACCAACAGTTACTTCAAACCTTAATAGACTTTCTAAAGAAGGGATACTTTTCACTAATTTTTACGCAAACGGAGACCGAACCGATAAAGGAATCCCTGCTATTCTAAGTGGTTATTATCCGCAACCCACCAAGAGCATTATGAAAATGCCAAACAAAACAAGAAGTCTAGCAATGTTTCCTCAAAAAATGATCGATTTAGGATACACAACTTCCTTTTATCATGGTGGAGATTTAAATTTTGGGAATATGAACACCTACCTTCGTAACGCTGGAATTTCCAACTTTGTCGATGGAAATGATTTTGATCAAGAAGATTGGAACTCTAAATGGGGAGCTCACGATCATGTTTTCATGAAACGTTTTGAAAACGACTTAAAAGGACAACAAAATGAACCCTTTTTTAAAATTGCACTCACGCTAACTAGTCATGAGCCTTTTGAATTCCCTGATGAATATAAATTTGGAAAAGACACCGAAGAAAATAAATTTAGAAGTGCACATGCCTATACAGACAAAGTGATCGGTAATTTTGTAGCCTTTGCTAAAAGACAAACTTGGTATGACAATACATTAATTATAATTGTATCTGATCACGGACATCGTTCTCCAAAACATGAGGGAGTTTTTAATTCTCCTAAAAAATTTAGAATTCCTATGTTGTGGTTGGGAGGTGCCTTACAGAAAACAGGAATTGAGATCTCTACCATTGCAAGTCAAATTGATCTTCCCTATACTCTTTTAAGCCTCTTCAACACCTCGAACAAAGAATTTATTTTTAGCAAAAATATATTCAATACATCGGACAATCATTATGCGCATTATATTTTTAACAAAGGATATGGTACCATTTCAAAAGAGGGTGTTTTTGTATATGATTATGTAGGGAAAAGGTCGATTTTAGAAACTGGAAAAAACACCAAGAGCTTGGATTCTCTCGGAAAGGCAATTACCCAAAATGCTTTTCAAGATTTTTTAATGAGAAAATAATTTTCAAGCTTTCTTTGGTTTGGTAATTTTTGTGGATCAATTACACATCAATAGAAGCCTCTAAACTATGATTTTTAATCCATCATAGGCTAAAAAAACGTTCTCTGGTAAACTTTTAGATACCTCGTCATGAAATCCTAACTTATGACTAATATGTGTAAAAAAAGCTTTCTTTGGAGCAATATCTGCAACAAATTCCAAGGCTTCCTCTAAGTTAAAATGTGTTGGATGTTCCTCTATTCGCAGGGCATTAACAATCAAAACATCCAAGTTATCAAGTTTACTTTTTTCTTCATTAGAGATCGATTTCACATCTGTTAAATAAGCAACATCAGCAAATCTATAGGCGGTTATCGGTAAATTACCGTGAAGAACTTCCAACGGAGTTACCTCCAAACCATCCACCATAAAACTTTTTTGCCCCACAATATTAGGGAGAACACTTGGAGCACCAGGATACTTGTTTTCTAAACTAAAAATATATTCAAATCGCTTCTCTAAACTCGTTAAAGTTCGCTGGTTTAAATAAATAGGCATCTCTCCTATTTTATAGCAAAAAGGTCTTAGATCGTCCAAACCTCCAATATGGTCTGCGTGCTCATGTGTAAAAAACACACCATTTAATGACTCAATTTTCTCTCTTAACATCTGCTGCCTAAAGTCTAAACCACAGTCTACAGTATAAGAAACATCGTCCCAAGAAATCATAATTGAAGAACGTAATCTTTTGTCTTTCAGGTTTTTAGATAAACATACAGGATGATTACTTGCAATCATTGGAATCCCTTGAGAGGTCCCTGTACCTAAAAAGGTAATTGTAAGCTGTTTTTTAATTGTATTCATCGGAACAAAAATAACATAAAAATTGACTGATAGTTTACTATTTTAGTACATTTGTTATAATTAAAAAAAAATATTGTATGGCTATTTCTTTAAAAGGAGATCAAGAAATAAGTAGTGTCCCAACTACTAAGAACAAAGCACTTAGAATTAATTTAAATACAGATATATACGGAACATTTGCCGAGATCGGAGCAGGTCAAGAAACTGCTCGTAATTTTTTTAGATCAGGTGCAGCTTCCGGAACGATTGCAAAAGCCATGAGCGCTTATGATAAAGATTTCTCTGATGCTATCTATGGATTAGAAGAAGATAGACGCTATGTAACACAACCTCGATTACAGAGAATGTTAGGTCATGAGATCGCTTTAATGGAAGACCGCTTAAGCAGACAAAAACACCCTGACAAGTTGTTTTTTAGCTATGCAAACACTGTAACTACCATCGATTTTGTAAAAAAATTCAAAGGCCATGGCTGGGTAGGTATTCGATTTCAATTAGATCCATTAGAAGACTATAATGAAATCGTCTTACATCTGCGCTTTAAAGAAACAGATGCACGTTTACAACAAGAAACTCTTGGCGTACTTGGTGTAAATTTAATATATGGGGCTTTTTATTTAAATGACAATCCTAAAGATTTGGTAAAATCTTTTTATGATAATTTAAGTAATGATCAATTAGAAATTGACATGATTAATTTCTCTGGACCACGATTTATGTATGTTGACAATCGTTTAATGAGTCTACAATTACTTAAAAATGGAATGACCAATGCAGTAATGTTTGGTCCTGATGGAAACAATTTGTTGCCTGCTCAAGTTTTGTACAAAAAAAATATTCTAGCACTTCGTGGTAGTTTTAGACCTGTTACAAAAGTGAACATGGACATGTATGAAAAATCAAAAAAATTATTTTTAGCAGAAAAAAAAGTTGACGAAAGTAAAACTCAAATTATTTTTGAAATTACATTAAGTAACCTTACCGCTGAAGGTAAGATTAATGAACGAGATTTTTTAGACAGAGCTGAATTATTGTGTTCTTTAGGACAAAATGTGATCATTACAAATTTTCAACAATATTTTAAATTAGTAGAATATTTTAGTGAATTCACAAAAGAAAGGATGGCCTTAACAATGGGGTCTCAGAATCTTGTTGAAATCTTTGATGAAAAATATTATAGAAATCTAAGTGGTGGAATCTTAGAGGCTTTTGGGAAATTATTTTACAGAGATTTAAAAGTATACATGTATCCTTATCTTGATGCTGATTCAGGAGAATTCATCAACAGTGAAAACTTAAAAGTTCACCCGAGAATGAAAGAATTGTATAAGTTTTTTAAGAAAAATGGTAGACTTATAAACATCGACGATTTTGATAAAGATATTTTAAATATTTTCTCACGAACTGTGTTAAAAATGATTCTAAATGGAGAAAATGGTTGGGAAGAAATGTTACCCAAAGGAATCGCAAATATCATCAAACAAAAAAGACTTTTCGGATACTCAAGGTCAAGAATTAAAAAATAGCAGACACTAAAAAAGGAAGCAAAATTGCTTCCTTTTTTAGTATTTAATTACCAAGTAATATCCTACAAGGGTATAATTCTGGCTTGTTTTCGATAAACTGATGTATCCAAATGGATAGTTCTTCTATTTCATAAGGTAACAATCCACTCAAAGCCTTTTCAACTTCTTTATAAAACAGCTCTGAATTAAAACTTACTTTAGTAAGAACTGTTTTTGTATACTCAAACATTTGTCTAGCCATTTCTTTACTTTACCATATAACGTTTAGTAAATCATTTTTAGTATGATGCATACTGTATAAAAAAACCATCATTTAAAAATGATGGTTTTTTTATTAAAATCTTATAGAGACTATAATTTGTTAATCTTTTCAACCAAGGCTCTTGCTTTTGTTTCTAATTCCTGATGAATTCCTTTAAAATGTGCTTTTTTGTTCTCAACCTTAGATTCATTTATTTTAGAAACTAAATCGTCGAAAGTTTCAATAGCCTCATCAATAATTGCATCTCCTTTTTCTGGTGCATTTTTTAATATTGAAACGTCTAATGCATATTCAATAACATCCCCTAAAACGTAATTGACATCTTTTTTTAAGTTTTTTATACTTGCCATAACTTATTATAATTTTGAATGCTGCAAATTTAGTTTATTTATTTAAAATAGCGTTAAAACTTCTTTTATATTTGAAATAGTATGATAACTGGATTTAGAGGAAATTTCCTCGGAAACTTCTTCGTGAACCCAAGTAGTGTGAAACGGAATATGAATTGCAGACGCCCCTATTTCTACTAATGGTAGCACATCAGATTTTAAAGAATTTCCAATCATTAATAATTCTGAGGGTTGAATGTCTAAATGATGAATTAATTTCTGATAATCTTCTTTCTTTTTTTCTGTCATCACCTCTATATGATGAAAATACTTTAGTAATTTGGATTTTTCTAATTTTCGTTCTTGATCCAATAAATCTCCTTTTGTAGCAACAATTAGTTGATATCTTTCATGAAGGAATTGTAAAACCTCTTCTATTCCGTCTATCAACTGAATCGGTTTGTGTAGCATCTCTTTGCCGATCGATAAAATGGCTTGAATTGTTTTCTGAGAAACTTGATAGTTAGAAAGCTCTAAAGCACATTCGATCATAGATAGAATAAAGCCTTTTATGCCATATCCGTAGTTCGATAGGTTTTTTATTTCTGTTCTGAACAGCTCTTGATCAATTTTGTTGTGAGTTTCATACTGCTCCAATAATTTTGCGAATTGAGATTCTGCCTCCCTAAAATAAGTTTCATTTACCCATAAAGTATCGTCAGCGTCAAAAGCAATCACTTTTATGTTATTATGTATTTTATTCATCAGATGATTGGTCTAGAAATCGAATTGCTTTTTCTAAATCTTCTGGAGTATCGATTCCTATCGCCTCAATATCGGTTTCTACCATTTTAATTTTTTTGCCAATTTCTTGATACCTGATGGCCTCAATTTTTTCAGCAGCCTCCAAGGGTGTGACTGGAGTGTGATAAAAATCTATTAACGCTTGCTTTCTAAAGGCGTATACTCCTTTATGTTTATAATATTTAATGGGATTATCTCGATCTCTTTGATAGGGAATTACACTTCTCGAAAAGTAAATAGCTAAATTATTTACATCAGTAATTACCTTAACATTGTTAGGATTTTCAATATCTTCTTTATTAAAAATCTGAACCTTTAAAGAGGCTAAGTCGATCTCATTTTGAGGATCATTTTTAAAAACATCAATCAATTTTGAAAGTGAAGTTTTATCAATAAAGGGTTCGTCACCTTGAACATTTATGACAACATCTGTTTCAATATTTTTTACAGCCTCGGCAATTCTATCTGAACCACATTGGTGATCTTCCTGACTAATAATTACTTTTCCTCCTGCTTTTTTAATGGTGTTAAAAATGACTTCAGAATCTGTTACAATATACACGTCATCAAATAAATTTGTATGCAATGCGGCTTCATAAGTTCTCAAAATAACAGGTTTTCCACCCAAATCTTTCATTAATTTGCCGGGAAAACGAGTTGCACTGTAACGCGCAGGAATCATAGCAATTATATTCATCTGGTTTCTTTTAATTATGACTCTACTATTTTTTCTATTTACTTTTTTACAAATAAAACTTACTCTCCTGAGTAACTAACAAAATTACGTGGTGTTTCATATAATTTAATTGACAATTCAAGGTCTTGAGATATCTTGTCTCGAAGTTTATTATAAATAACTACGGATATATTTTCTGCTGTTGGATTTAAGTCTTTGAACTCTTCAAGCTCAATATTTAAATTTTTGTGATCAAAATAATCTTCAATTTCAGATTTTATCAATCCTCTTAAAATTGACAAATCCATAACAAATCCAGTTTCAGGGTCTATTTCACCTTTTACAGAAACTATTAACTCATAATTGTGACCATGAAAATAAGGGTTATTACACTTTCCGAAGACTTGAGAATTTTTTTCATCAGCCCATTCTTTTCTGTATAGTCTGTGAGCTGAGTTAAAATGGGCTTTTCTGTGAACTGTAACTTTAGGCATTTTTTATTTTTTTAAAAGATTTATTAAATATAATTTTAAACCACTCGGTATATTCTTTTGGATTTTTTTTAATGTCATTTCTAACATCTATCAGAGTCATCCATTTGTAATTTTCTACTTCTTCTTTGTTAATATTGGGAGTATCGTTGTAGTAACCAATCATTACGTGATCTAACTCATGCTCTGTTAAACCATTATCAAATGGAGCTTTATAGATAAAGGAAAAAAGTTCTTTTACCTCTGTAATAAACCCCATTTCTTCTTGCAATCTCCTTTTACCAGCTTCAATATTTGTTTCTCCATCCCTTTGATGAGAACAACAGGTATTGGTCCATAATAATGGAGAGTGGTATTTACTTGCTGCTCTTTGCTGTAATAGTAATTCCCCTTTTTCATTAAAAATAAAGACTGAAAATGCTCTGTGTAAAACAGCTTTTTCATGAGCTTCCATTTTTCCCATTAACCCAATCGAATTGTCTTTTTCATCTACTAAAATAACCTGTTCCTCCATACTTACAAACATAAGAAAATCAAAGAGTATTATATCATAAAATAAATACAAAACTGAAAATACTTTTCTGTTTTTTTATTGTGTTAACCTATATTTGCGAGTGTTTTAAATAAATTTGTGTAATGAAACTTTTTCATGTTCTCCTAATATTGGTCTTTTCAATGCTGTCTTTTCAATGTAAAATGGAAAAACAACAAACAAAAACCAACACTCTAATTGAAAAGAAAAAAGATGAATTACAAAAACAACAAATAAAAAAATGGGACAGTTTAAATAGGCACAACACCAATGCTTTTTTAACTGAATTTGGGAAACAAAACCAAGAAACACTTGTGCGTATCAAAACCGATTTTGGAGATATAAAAATTCAATTATACAAAGACGTACCCATACACAGAGCAAATTTTATTTTCTTAACTAAAATTGGTTATTTCGATACAACAGTTTTTTACAGAGTAGCTAAAAATTTTGTAATACAAGGTGGTAATTCCGACGAAATGTTCACTCAAAAAGTACGAAGAAAGTATGGAAACTATCTTTTGAAACCTGAGTTCAGAAAAAATAGAACCCACAAATATGGTGCATTAGCTGCCGCCCGACAATGGGAACACAATCCACATAAACTGTCTAGTCCTTTTGAATTTTATATGGTTCAAAATAAAAATGGCGCACATCATTTAGATCATGAACATACTGTTTTTGGAGAAGTAATTTCTGGTTTTAACACCATGAAAAAAATCTCTAAAATTAAGGTTGGTATTGATGAGTGGCCTGTTGAAGATGTAAAAATGACTATTGAAATTTTAGATTGATATTTCTCTTTGTAAAACCTATCTTTGCACCTCAATTTTTGTAGATGAATTTTTTAGAAGAAATAGCACGTAGAAGAACCTTTGGCATCATATCCCATCCTGATGCTGGTAAAACAACGTTGACAGAAAAATTATTACTTTTTGGAGGAGCAATTCAAGAGGCTGGTGCTGTAAAAAATAACAAGATTAAAAAAGGAGCGACTTCCGATTTTATGGAAATTGAGCGTCAACGTGGTATTTCTGTTGCCACTTCTGTTTTAGCGTTCATCTATCAGAATAAAAAAATAAATATACTGGACACCCCTGGTCACAGAGATTTTGCGGAAGATACTTTCAGAACATTGACTGCTGTGGATAGTGTTATTGTAGTTATTGATGTTGCAAAAGGTGTAGAGCCACAAACTGAAAAATTAGTCGAAGTTTGTAGAATGAGAAGCATTCCTATGTTAGTTTTCATCAACAAACTAGATAGAGAGGGTAAAGATGCTTTTGATCTATTGGATGAAGTGGAACAAAAATTGGGTTTACGCGTAACTCCAATGAGTTTCCCCATTGGAATGGGTTATGATTTTAAAGGGATTTACAATATTTGGGAGAAAAAATTAAATCTTTTTTCGGGAGATAATAAAACCTCTATTTCAGAAGGAGTTCAATTTGATGATTTATCAAACACTGAATTAGATACTGCTATTGGTGAAACAGCGGCAGAAACTTTACGTGAAGAAATAGAATTAGTTGAGGAAGTTTACCCTAATTTTAATCAACAGGAATATCTAGAGGGAAAATTACAGCCTGTATTTTTTGGATCTGCATTGAATAATTTCGGTGTAAAAGAATTATTAGATGCTTTTATTGAGATAGCTCCTTCACCTCAACCCAAAAAAGCGGAAGAACGCATGGTAGATTCTAAAGAAGAAAAACTAACGGGCTTTGTTTTTAAAATTCACGCTAACATGGACCCCAAGCACAGAGATCGATTGGCCTTTATTAAAATTGTTTCTGGTGTGTTCAAAAGAAATGCTCCCTACTTACATGTAAGAAATGGAAAAAAAGTAAAGTTTTCAAGTCCAAATGCCTTTTTTGCCGAAAAAAAAGAAATTGTAGACACCTCTTTTCCTGGCGATATTGTGGGTATTCATGATACCGGTAATTTTAAAATTGGTGACACCTTAACTGAAGGAGAACAATTAAATTTTAAGGGGATTCCAAGTTTTTCTCCAGAGCACTTTCGTTATGTGAACAATGCAGACCCAATGAAATCAAAGCAATTATACAAAGGTTTGGATCAATTAATGGATGAGGGTGTTGCACAATTATTTACTTTAGACATGAATGGTAGAAGAGTTATTGGTACAGTTGGCGCCCTTCAATATGAAGTAATTCAATATCGATTAGAACATGAATATGGTGCAAAATGTAGTTATGAAAATTTACAAGTACACAAAGCTTGCTGGGTAGAACCAGAAGATATTAAAAATGAAGAATTTAAAGAATTTAAGCGAGTAAAGCAACGTTATTTAGCAAAAGACAAACAAGGTCAATTGGTATTTTTAGCAGATTCTGAATTTACAATTCAAATGACCCAAAGTAAATACCCCTCTGTAAAACTTCACTTTGTTAGTGAATTTAAAAAGTAAAAATTAAAGTAAAACAACTAATTATAATTAAGAATATGGAAAACGGTTTGTATGCAAAATTTACCACTTCAAAAGGGGAAATTTTAGTAAATTTAGAATTAGAAAAAGCTCCTGGGACAGTAGGTAACTTTGTCGCTTTGGCAGAAGGAAATATAGAAAACTCTTCAAAGCCACAAGGAACACCCTACTATGATGGATTAAAATTTCATAGAGTCATTCCTGATTTTATGATTCAAGGTGGATGTCCACAGGGAATAGGTACAGGAAATCCAGGTTACAAGTTTGACGATGAGTTTCATCCAGATTTAAAACACGATGCTCCAGGTAAATTGGCAATGGCCAATTCTGGACCGGCTACCAATGGAAGTCAATTTTATATTACACATGTGCCGACTCCCTGGTTAGATAACAAACACACTGTTTTCGGAACGGTAGTTGAAGGACAAAGTACTGTAGATACTGTTGCTCAAGGAGATGAAATGAAAGTAGAAATCATCAGAGTTGGTGATGCTGCTACCAACTTTAATGCCGTTGAGGCTTTTAGAACTTTTGAAGGATCTAGAGAAAAGCGAGAAGCCGAAGAAAAAGCAACACAAAAAGCATTATTAGATAAAGTTGCTGCAGGTTATGAGGAGACCACAAGTGGTCTACGTTACCAAATATTACAGAAAGGGGAAGGGAAAAAGGCAACCAAAGGTGCCGGAGTTTCCGTTCATTATAAAGGCCAATTATTAGACGGTACTGTTTTTGATTCTTCTTACAAAAGAAAACAACCCATCGATTTTAATGTAGGTGTAGGTCAAGTAATTGCTGGATGGGATGAAGGAATTCAATTATTACAAGTAGGTGATAAAGCCCGCTTTGTCATTCCTTCTGACTTAGCCTATGGGGCTGCAGGTGCAGGAGGAGTTATTCCTCCAAACGCCACTTTAATTTTTGATGTAGAATTGATGAACGTAAAGTAAGACGTTCTGATTTAAAATAGGACTGAATCATAATTGATTCTGTAAAAGCTCTCCAATTACGGAGAGCTTTTTTTTTAAAAATTCTGTGATTTTTTCGCCTTATTGTTTTTTTAATTAAAAATAGCTAACTTGCATATGTTCAGTATTTTGCAATAGAACTTCAACAATTTCGAAGTTTACCTTAACAAAAACATGATTAAAAAAAACATAGTGGTTTCTATTTTTAAAAATATTCTTACCGATAAAACACGTGGAAAAATTGAAAAATTAATTCTCAAAGTAGCGTTGATTAGTTTTTTTATTCACTTAGCAGTTATCTACTTTTTAAAATTTGATTTCATAGATTTTAACTTTAATTCGGAATTACTTAAAAACCCCATATCTGCCATTTACACTCCCTTTTCTTTTATTCTTGTTTATGAGGTTTATCTATTAATCTACTATTTACCAAGGTCGTTTACAACCTACATAACCAAACAATATGAAATAATAACCCTGATCATAATTCGTAAAATATTTAAAGATTTGTCCTCTATAGAACTTTCCACAAATTGGTTTGAAATAAAGGATGACCTTCAATTTACTTACGATTTAATTGCTTCACTATTATTATTTTATTTGATCTACTTGTTCCAGAAAAAAGGAAAACAAAAAACAGTCCAAAAATTGAGTGTGACTCCTGTAATTGAAAAATTTGTTAAAAAGAAAAAATTAATTGCTTTTATTCTAGTTCCACTATTCTTTGGAATGGCGTTATATACGCTTATAAACTGGGCTGCTGGAATCTCAATATCATTCAACCAATTGCCCGAATTCGATAGTATCAATAACCTATTTTTTGATCAATTTTTCACAGTACTGATTTTAGTGGACGTAGTACTTCTCTTAATTTCATTCTTTTATACAAATCAATTTCATAAAATTATCAGAAATTCTGGTTTTATCATTTCTACTATTTTAATTCGAATGTCTTTTGGTGTAAGTGGATTGATCAGTACTATTTTAGTTGTGGTAGCCGTTCTTTTTGGATTAGCAATCATAACAACTCACAACAAGTACGAAAAAAATATTTTGTAATAATTTTTTACAAAATGTCTCACAGATGATGCTGATATTCAAAATAGAGAAAAAGCAGTAGTTCAAAAATTTAAGTAAAGTGATATCAACTACTCTGTTGCTTTTTTATAGTCACTCAAAAGTTTTTGTATCCTTGGGTTTTCATAAACTAGTGGGTATAATTCTTTTAAAACAACATGATAGTCATAATCAATTTTCATCGCAGTTAGCAAATGTGTTATGGCATATTGCTCCTTATTTAAAATAAAAAATAATCCCGTCAACCTATATTCAACTTCAGCAGTTTTCTTATGAATTCTCTGCGCTTTTATCAAAATATTCATTGCATGATTGAATTCACCTAAAAAAGACAGTACATCAGATAAGCCAATAAAATTTTCTAAGCATTGATCATCTAAAGCCAAACATTTTTGAAAACCAGTAATAGCTTCCTCATAAAAATTTAATTTTAAATTAATTTCTGAATAACGTCTCCAATATGTTGCGCTATGTTCTTCAATTTTGATGGCCTTAGAAATGTAATAGGCTGCTTTTTGATAGTTTTCACTTTGGTAGTATATATTACTCAATGTTACCCAACCCTTGTCTAAAAAAGGGTCTTCATGAACTGCTTTTTTGTAATAAGAAATAGCTTCATCAAAGTTTTCTAATTTTTCATAACATTCCCCGATTCTCAAATAGACAAATGCAGTTGCATCATCTAAATCTAGCGTTATTAAATAATTAGCAATTGCTTCTTTATACCTCGCTAGTTGTTCTAAAGTCTTAGCTTTCTCTAAATAACCACCCACAAATGATTCATCAATCAAAACAGCATAGTCAAAAGAACTTAAAGCTTCATTGTACATTTCTAGAATAAAATATTGCCTTCCTAGTTGATGCCATGCAACTTCACAATATGGATTTACATCGATATAGGAATTTAGGTATAAAATTGCAGCTTTGTGTTCTTTTTCCATATCAAAACAGTACACAATATTATACAAGGCTGCATAGTCTTCGAAATCCACTTTTATACATTTTTGAAAGGTAAGACGAGCATTTTTGAAGTCATCCACATATAAATACTCCATGCCTAATAAAGACCAAACATCTACTTTATCATCTGTAAAAGTGAGGGCTTTTTCAAATAATTCTATGGCTTTTTTGTGATTCCCCTTTTTAGAACTAATCGAAGCTTTTTGGATAAAAACCTCGTCATTGTTGGGTTCTAAACGTTCAATTATTCTCAGCGTCATAGTAGCCTTATCAAGCTCATCTTCAATAACGTAAATTTCTACCTGAAGTAATTTTAAATCTATGGAAGCTGGATGTTGTTGTAATCCTAGTTTGACAGCCTTTTTAGCCAATGCGTGTTTCCCAGCATCTAGGTAATGAACGATTATTTCTTCAAACTCAACCAAATCAAAAAAATAGATATTATTGGTTTTGAGCATGGATTCAAATTTTAATAGAGACATGACTATGATATTTGAATTAATACTTTAAAAATACTATAAGTCATTACATCCTTTTAATTTAGAATGTTTTGTTTTCAACAATTTAATTAACATTAAAAAGAGAACTATTTTAAATACGGATAAATTTTGCATATACATTTATTTGCAGTAATTTTGATGTTCAATAAATGTCAAGCTAATTTGACAACCTTCTTATGAGCAAAAAAATCTTACTTAACTCAAAAGATATTGAACTAATTTTACATCGATTGGCATGTCAGTTAATTGAAAACCACAACGATTTTTCTAATACAGTTTTAATTGGTCTTCAGCCAAGAGGCTCCTATTTAGCGAATCGATTATCAGATTTATTAAAGAACAAATACCAAGTCAAAGAGATACAACTAGGACTCTTAGACATCACTTTTTACAGAGATGACTTCAGAAGAAGAGAAGCTCCTATCGAAGCTACCGCTACTGAAATAGATTTTTTAATTGAAGGGAAAAATGTAGTAATTATCGATGATGTTTTATACTCAGGAAGAAGTGTTAGAGCTGCGTTAACGGCTATACAATCATACGGAAGACCTGAAAATATCGAATTATTAGTTCTCATCGACAGGCGTTTTAGCAGACATTTACCGATTCAACCAGATTACAGAGGTAGACAGGTTGATGCTATAAACGAAGAAAAAGTTTTAGTAACCTGGAATGAAACCCATAAAAAGGACGCAGTATATATAGAATTTAAGTAATTATGTCAGAATTAAGTGTAGAACATTTATTGGGAATAAAGTATCTAAAGTCAACTGATATCGATCTTATTTTTAAAACTGCTGATCACTTTAAAGAAGTGATTAACAGACCCATAAAAAAAGTTCCTTCTTTAAGAGATATTACCATTGCCAACTTATTTTTTGAAAACAGTACTCGTACAAAACTTAGCTTTGAATTAGCAGAAAAACGACTTTCTGCAGATGTGATCAATTTTTCAGCAGGACAATCGTCGGTAAAAAAAGGAGAAACACTTATAGATACTGTTAACAATATCTTAGCGATGAAAGTTGATATCGTTGTGATGCGACATGGAAATGTTGGGGCAGGTGTGTTTTTATCAAATCATGTAGATGCCAAAATTATAAACGCAGGTGATGGTACTCATGAACATCCAACACAAGCTTTGTTAGACTCCTATTCAATTAGAGAGAAATTAGGGAGTGTAAAGGGTAAAAAGGTGCTTATTATTGGAGACATACTTCACTCAAGAGTTGCCTTGTCAAATATATTTGCGTTGCAATTACAGGGAGCTGAAGTAAAAGTTTGTGGGCCAACGACCCTAATTCCTAAATATATTACTAGTTTGGGAGTAACCCTAGAAACCAATCTAAAAAAAGCTCTTGAATGGTGTGATGTTGCCAATGTTTTAAGAGTGCAACATGAAAGAATGGATGTCAACTATTTCCCTTCGACTAGAGAATACAAACAGCTTTTTGGAATCAATCAAGAAATTCTAGACAACCTTGGTAAAAAAATTGTGATCATGCATCCGGGACCCATCAATCGAGGAGTAGAAATCACCAGTGAAGTTGCAGATTCCAATGAATCAATTATACTAGACCAAGTAGAAAATGGTGTAGCCGTTCGAATGGCTGTAATTTATTTATTAGCCCAACAAGTTAAAAGATAAACGATGCTAATAGAAAGAAAAAAAACATTTGTATTAATAACTGGTGAAGAAAACACCTTTTCTGATTTTTTTAATGCTTTTTTAAAGGATCAAAAAGAAATAGAAAAAGAAAATATTGTTGTTCAAATTCCAGAAACTATTAAAGCGACATCTGAAGACTTTTTTTCATTCGTGAATATTGCTGAACAAAAAAAACAAAATGGGACTTCCTTTGTACTGATAAATTCTACGCTCAATATAAGTGATTTCCCAGATTATTTGAATATTGTTCCCACTTTTCAGGAGGCAGAAGATGTCATAGAAATGGAAATTATAGAGAGAGAATTAGGATTTTAATAACCATTGATAATACCAATAAATTATCTTTAAACGCATTGTAACCAAATGGGTATTGCTGTAACTATTTTAGGCTGTCATTCAGCTACACCAAGAATAAATGCTTTCCCTACTTCACAATACTTAGAAATAAATAACAGGCATTTTTTAATCGATTGTGGCGAAGGAACTCAACGTCAAATGCGTAAATATAAAGTAGGCTTTTCTAAAATCAATCATATTTTTATTTCTCACTTACATGGAGATCATTTTTATGGTCTGGTGGGATTACTGGCTACGTTTGGAATTCTAAATAGAGAAAAAGAATTACATATATATGGTCCAAAAGGAATTAAAGAAGTTACTTTATTACAATTAAGATATTCTCAATCTCATGCCAAATATAAAATGATTTTTCACGAATTGTCTTCCAATAAAAGCGAACTCATCTTTGAAGATGATAAGGTTACAGTTAGAACAATTCCCCTCAATCATAGAGTATATACAAACGGTTATCTGTTTACTGAAAAAGAAAAATCAAAAAAACTACATCTAGACAATATCCGCAATTACGAAGAAATTGACAGGGCGGATTACCTGAATATAAAAGCAGGAAAAGATATTGTTTTAGCTACAGGTGAAATTATTTCTAATTCAGAATTGACAATTCCACCTGCCAAACCTTTGAGTTATGCTTTCTGTAGTGACACAAGCTTTAAACCAGATATTATACCCATCATTAAAAACGCTGATATATTATACCATGAAGCTACTTTTTTAACTGATAGAGAAGATTTAGCTAAAAAAACAAAACATTCTACCACAAGACAAGCAGCAACAATAGCAAAACAAGCAACTGTCAAGCAGTTAATTATAGGTCACTACTCAGGAAGATATAAAGACCTAAATTTATTTAAAGAAGAAGCCCAAGAAATTTTTAAAAACACAGATTTAGCCGAACCTGGAAAAGTATTTAACATCAATTAAATGCATTCAACAATTAAATGGGATCTTTAAAGAAAAGAAAGAAACAATTCATTAAATTTTATATTTCTTAAAATACTCATATCTTTAAAATCTAAATTTACAGACTTATGAGATCCGCAAAGCAATGGTTTGATGAATATGCAGTTAGTCATCAAAATAAGACCAACCAAGTAGTTCATTTCATTTGTGTCCCAATAATTTTCTATAGTGTTATTGGACTTTTGATGTCTATTCCAACCACCTTTTTAGAAAATAGGTTCGGATTGTATAATCCATTCATAGAAAATTGGGCTGCAGTTATTGGAATTTTAATTTCTTTCTTTTATCTGACTTTAGGATTTTGGTATTTTTTAGAAATGTTTTTGATCATAGTACTTTGTATCATTGGTAATTTCTGGATGGCCAATTATATTGATTTGCTAACTGCATCAATCATTATTTTTATAGCAGGCTGGATTGGGCAATTTTGGGGACACAAAATAGAAGGAAAAAAACCCTCTTTTGCAAAAGATTTACAATTCTTATTAATCGGTCCTCTTTGGGTCATTCAAAAAATTGGAAAGAAAGGAGTATGAAAGAAGAAATTACATTCGAAGATTTTGTAAAAATTGATCTCAGAATAGGGACAATTATTGAAGTTCTAGATTTTGAAAAAGCTAGAAAACCTGCCTATCAACTAAAAATTGATTTTGGTGATTTGGGAATCAAAAAAACCAGTGCTCAAATTACCGATTTATACTCTAAAGAAGATTTAATCAACAAGCAGGTAACAGCTGTTTTGAACTTTAAGCCCAAACAAATTGGGAATTTTATGAGTGAAGTTTTGGTTTTAGGCATCTATAATACAGCGGGTAATGTTGTTTTATTACAAGCTTCTCATAAAGTTCAGAATGGTCAACAGGTTAATTAAAAAATCAATTTTTTGGATTGTTTAGAATAATTAGAGCAGCGATTACTCCTGGAATCCAACCGCAAAGCGTGAGCAAAAAAACAATAAAAAAGGATCCACAACCTTTGTCAATAACAGATAGTGGAGGAAATATGATCGCAAATAATACTCTAATAAAACTCATTTCAACTATTTTTCAATTACTTATGTGTATTTTTTTAGCTATACAAGTATAACACAGTAAAAGGGAATAGACCTTATACCAAGCAAGTATATAAAGATACTAAAAAACTATTCGTATATCACAGTAAAATCATTATTGAAATAAAAACAAATAGAATTATTTGCCCCCATTTCAGATAAGTCCCTATGTTAGAAGATGTTTTTAAATAGTTAGAGATAGTTCCTGCTAAGACAGCTATTGTTGAAAAAACCAAAAAAGATATTACAATAAATATTGCTCCTAAAATATAAAATTGTAACACTGTTGAAACCGATTCAGAAAAAAGAAATTGTGGGAAGAAAGCTATAAAAAAAGTAGTCACTTTGGGGTTTAATACGTTCATTAGTAAGCCTTTTTTATACATCTTAAAAACAGTTTCATTTTTTTTAACAGCATCAGATAAAACGATGTTAGCATTTGCTTGATACACTTTAAAAGCCAAATAAAGTAGATAACTTACTCCAAATAATTTAATCATTAAAAAAACACTTTCATTCTCTTCAATAATTGCTGAAACACCAAATGCAACAAATGATGTATGAAGAAGACAACCTGTCATTAAACCCAAAACTGTTGCCAAACCAAATTTTTTTCCATTAACGACGCTTTGTGCTAGCACAAAAAGGTTGTCAGGACCCGGAGAAATTGCTAAAATAAAAGTCGCTATTGCAAAAGAAAAAAGGATTTCAAACATGTTGCAAAATGAGTATGAATTGTATACTGCAAATTAATTATAATTTTCCAACGAACTAAGATTGCTGTAATAGGGCTTTATTAATTCGTTTGATTAAGCTTGGCCCCTCATAAATAAAACCAGTATACACTTGAACAAGATCTGCACCTGCGTTTAATTTTTCTAAAGCATCCTTTTCAGAATGAATCCCTCCCACTCCAATAATGGGGAAAGACTTATGAGAGGTATCTGCCAAATATCGAATGACTTCTGTACTCCTATTTTTTATAGGTTGTCCACTCAAACCTCCTGCACCAATTTTGGCTAATTGTTCTTTAGAGACCTTCAAGCCCTCTCTGTTGGTTGACGTGTTGGAAGCAATGACACCATCTATATTGGTTTCGATTACCAATTCAATAATTTCATCCAATTGAATGGTATTCAAATCGGGGGCAATTTTTAATAAAATTGGTTTTTGTAAATTTTCTTTATTATTTAGTTTTTTACAAGCAGTTATCAATTCTTTTAAATAGTCTTTGTCATTTAATTTTGCATGACTTCCTACATTAGGACAGCTTACATTCAACACAAAATAATCTACATAAGGGTGTAATGCCTTAAATACCTCACAATAATCTTCTGTATAATTTTCTGGTTGGGTTGTTGTATTTTTTCCAATATTTCCACCAATAACAACCTGCCCCTTATTCTTTTTCAAATTATGGATCGCAGCTTCAATACCGTCATTATTAAACCCCATTCTATTGATAATCCCATGATCATCTTTTAATCTAAATAATCTTTTTTTAGGATTTCCAACTTGTCCTTTTGGAGTTATAGTTCCAATTTCTATAAATCCAAAACCAAAATTGGCCAATTCGTTGAACAAAACTGCATTTTTATCAAAACCAGCGGCTAATCCAACAGGGTTTTTAAAGGTTATTCCAAATAGGGTTCTTTCCAAGCGTTTGTCTTCAATGCGATATAAATTTTTAAATAGTAAAGAAACAAAAGGAATTTTTGAAAGAATTTTAATGAGAAAGAATGTAAAATAATGTATTTTTTCTGGGTCGAATAAAAAGAATATGGGTCTTACAATAAATTTGTACATGCTTTCTTCAATTGATACTAGAAGCTACTTACTTCTAGTTAGCAAAATTAAGAATATTTAATTTTGAAATCTAAGAAATAGAGATAATTATGTAATGAATTCGTGTGACTTCATAATTTTTGATGTATTAATTTTTATTACTTTAGTAAAAAATTAAACCGATTTGGAAACAATATTTAATTATTTTGAAACTATTCCCTCCCTTCATAGAAGTCTAATTTTAGTCGGTGGAATTACTTTTTTTTGGGTTTTAGAGGGGGCTATTCCGTTTTTTAAATTTGATTACAAAAAATGGAAACATGCTTTTCCAAACTTGTTTTTTACATTTACAACCGTGCTGATTAATTTCTCATTAGCCTTTGCTTTATTAAAAACCTCAGATTGGGTTCAGGTTAGTAATTTTGGAATAATCAATTGGTTACCGGAAATGCCTCTTTGGCTCTATGTATTCTTAGGGGTGCTATTTTTAGATTTTTTTGGAGCTTATTTAGCACATTACACAGAACATAAAGTGAAACCTTTGTGGATGGTACATTTAGTTCATCACTCGGATCATAAAGTAGATACTACTACAGCAAATAGGCATCATCCAATTGAAAGCGTCATTCGTTTTTCTTTCACTCTATTGGGTGTATTTATAGTAGGTACCCCAATTTCAATTGTAATGTTATATCAATCGATGTCTTTGATTTCCACTCAATTTACACATGCTAACATAAAAATATCCCCCAAGATAGATAAAGTGTTGAGTTACTTTATTGTATCTCCATCAATGCATAAAATTCATCATCACTACAAATTACCCTACACAGACTCTAACTATGGAAACATTTTCTCAATCTGGGATAGAATGCTGGGAACATACTTAGAAATGGATGCTGATAAGATTGTGTATGGTGTAGATACCTTTCCAGATGAAAAAGAAAACTCTTCTTTAAGAGCGCTTCTAAAACAACCTTTTCAGGGATATAGAAAACCAACCGGGATTGAAAATAGTTAATTCATTCTCAAATGATGAAGTACTTTTTTATTTGTATAACACATATTTTTCTCTAACGATTTTAAATTTACGTAGGTCTTCTTTCCATGAATTTTTAATTTCATCTACAGACAAACCCTGTTCTATTTGCTGCTGTAACTTCTTTGTTCCCGCTAAGGTTGTAAAAAAGGGATTGAAAAAAACCTTAGAAGAATTATTCCTATAAGCTTTTATTAGATAAGACAAATCTAATTGAAATACCCTTTTTTTAGTTCTTAAATCTTCACCAAAACATTGTTGATTTTTATGTTTCGGATTTTTTTCAGCATCATTGGATTGAGGTGTAAATTTAAAATTGGTGTTTTTTAAAAAAGGAGAGCCATATATTTGAAATTGTAACTGTGTTCCCCGCCCAGCGGATACATTAGTTCCCTCAAAAAAACACAAACTTGGATACAAATTAATACTTTGATCATTTGGTAAATTGGGAGAGGGTTTTATTGGCAAGCTATATGGAGTATTGTGTGTATAATTATCTATTGGAATTACTTTCAAATCACATTGAACTCCATTTTTTAACCAACGCTCTCCATTAATCATTAATCCATATTCTCCTATGGTCATTCCATATACAACTGGAACTTGATGCATCCCCACAAAAGATGTATGTTTTGATTCCAAAACAGGTCCATCAATATAATGTCCATTAGGATTGGGTCTGTCTAGAACTATTAACGGAAGCCCCATTTCTGCACAGGCCTCCATTACATAATGCAACGTAGATATAAAAGTATAGAAACGAGCACCAACATCCTGTATATCAAATATGACCATATCTATTCCTTCTAAGTGTTTTGCAGAAGTTTTTTTATTGATTCCATATAGAGAAATAATTGGCAATCCTGTTTTGAAATCGAATCCGTCTTTTACAATTTCACCTGCATCTGTTTTTCCTCGGAAGCCGTGTTCTGGAGCAAATACTTTTTTTACAGAAATATTCAAAGACAATAAACTATCTACTAAATGAGTATTGCTGTATCGTACATGATCAAAATAAGGATCCGTTTCTCCAGGAAATACCTCAAAAATAGAATCTCTAGAAGTATAAATAACGGAGGTCTGATTGCTTACAACTGCAATATTTTTATCTTTTAAAAAAGGAAGATAAACATCTGTTCTCTCAGCACCTGTAATAGGATGTTGTGATTGTATCAAATTATTTTTTAAAGGAGGTAAAGAATTTTGTGCAAGAGAAATGAGCTGAAGATTCAACACAAAAAATAATAATAAATATGTACTTTTGAAAGGATTATAAAGAAGTATCAATTTGAATTACGAGTTATTTATTGCGAAACGCATTATTGCTGACAAAAAGTATAAAAATAGTATTTCATCTCCAATAATAAAAATTGCAATCACAGCAATTGCATTGGGTGTTATTATTATGCTCATTGCAATCGCAACAGGAGCTGGTTTACAACACAAGATTCGTGATAAAATTTCAGGTTTTAAAGGACACGTTCAAATTACAAATTACGATACTAATAATTCTGATATTTCTACAGTTCCCATAAATAAAAATCAAGATTTTTATCCTAAGTTTAATAGCATTGAGGGAATTAAAAATATTCAAGTTTTTGCCAATAAAGGAGGATTGCTAAGAACTAAAACTGATTTTGAAGGCATCATTTTTAAAGGAGTGACTACAGATTATGATTGGACATTTTTTAAAGAATATCTAACTGCAGGAAGAATCCCTGATTTAAGGCTTACAAGAACAAAAGAAGTTTTATTATCAGAAAAGATTACAAATCGTTTAAATTTAAAATTAAATGATACCATCTTAGCTACTTTTCTGAAAACTAGTGCTAGTAAATTACCCTCAAATAGAAAATATAGAATTGTTGGAATTTATAATTCAGGTTTCACTGAATTCGATAGCAGCATGATGATTGGGGATCTAAGAGAAGTTCAAAATCTCAATAAATGGTCTCATGATGAAGTGGGTGGATTTGAAATTATCTTAGACGATTTTAATACTATAAGTAAGAAAGGGAAAGAAATTTACAGTCAAATTGGAGCAACATTAAATAGTAAAACTATTTTAGAGACCCACCCAGCAATATTTGAATGGATTCAACTTTTTGACAATAATATTTGGTTTATAATTGTTATTATGATCTTAGTTGCAGGAATAAATATGATTACTGCTCTATTGGTTCTCATATTGAAACGCGTTCAAATGATCGGTATTTTAAAAGCTCTAGGAGGGACAAATAGCAGTCTCCGAAAAATATTCTTATACAATGCTTCTTACCTTATTTTAAAAGGCCTTTTTTGGGGAAACATCATTGGCTTGTCTTTCATATATATTCAATATTATTTTAAAGTAATTACATTAAACCCCGAAACTTATTATGTGACTACCATGCCTGTTTATATCACTTTAAAAAATGTACTATTACTAAATATTGGAACCTTAGTCGTAACTTTTTTAATGTTGATCATTCCTTCTTTTATCATTACTAAAATCCTTCCCTCAAAATCCATTAAGTTTGCTTAATAAAAAATCTTATGGGTTTCATAAGAAATGAATTGAAATAGTGTCCTTTTTATCAAGCACACAAAAAAACCTTTATCTTTGTATTAGAAATTACATGAATGGACTACGCTGAAAATATACTGGAAACAATAGGAAACACTCCTCTAGTAAAATTGAATATTTTAACCAAAGAACTACCTTGTTTAGTACTTTCAAAATACGAAACCTTTAATCCAGGAAACTCGGTTAAAGATAGGATGGCATTACAAATGATTGAAGATGCTGAAAAAGATGGTCGTTTGAAACCTGGAGGAACCATCATAGAAGGAACGTCTGGAAATACAGGAATGGGTTTAGCATTGGCCGCAATTGTAAAAGGTTACAAATGTATTTTTGTAATGGCAGACAAACAATCTAAAGAAAAAATTGATATTTTAAGGGCGGTTGGTGCTGAAGTAGTCGTGTGTCCAACAAATGTTGAACCAGAAGACGAACGCTCTTACTATTCAGTTTCCAAGCGTTTGGGAGAAGAAACTCCTAATTCTTGGTATGTAAATCAATATGACAATCCAAGTAACTGTAGAGCTCATTTTTTAAGCACAGGACCAGAAATCTGGAAACAAACAGAAGGAAAAGTAACTCATTTTGTTGTGGGCGTAGGAACTGGAGGTACAATTTCTGGTGTTGGAAGTTACCTGAAAATGAAAGCAAAAGAAGCTGGAAGCACTGTAAAAGTTTGGGGTATAGATACCTATGGTTCTGTATTTAAGAAATATCATGAAACAGGTATTTTTGATGAAAATGAAATTTATCCATACATCACCGAAGGAATTGGTGAAGATATTTTACCAAAGAATGTAAATTTCAGTATGATAGATGGCTTTACAAAAGTAACCGATAAAGATGCTGCAATTTATACCCAACGTTTGGCAAAAGAAGAAGGAATGTTTTTAGGGAATTCTGCAGGCGCTGCCGTGAAAGGATTACTACAATTAAAGGAGCATTTTACAAAAGAAGATGTTGTTGTGGTCTTATTTCACGATCATGGAAGTAGATATGTTGGGAAAATGTTTAACGACAATTGGATGCGAGAAAGAGGTTTTTTGGAAGAGAAAATCAAAACTGCAGCTGATATTACAAAAAACAATGCTGAAAGACCCTTGGTAACCGTTCAAACTGAAGAGTTAGTTTCTCACGCCATTGAACGTATGAAAACCTTTAAAATATCTCAAATACCTGTAAAAGATGTCCATGGTTTTGTGGGTGCTATTGATGAATCTATTTTATTACAATATTTTATTACGGATAAAAATATTGCAGAAAAACCAATTAAAGAGATCATGGGAAAACCATATCCAATGGTTAAAAAAACAACAAAGTTGGAAGAGGTCTCTAAGTTGATTACCAGTGAAAATGATGCCGTTATAGTCGATTTAGAAAATGGCAACCATCACATCATTACAAAATATGATATCATTAGTGCCATATAAAAATATAGCATATTGAGTATTTTGTTTGTATTTTTTAAATGCATAAATAAAAAAAACCACCTCTTACGAGATGGTTTTTTAATTAACTAATTCAAATAATAAACATAATGAAGACAATTCACTAATATTCTTCATTTTATTAATTTACAATTATTGTGCCAAGATCATAATTGAGTGCTTATTTTTGAAATATTTTAATAAAATCACTTCTTTTTATCTCCTTTTGATTTTCTTATTAGGCTCAAATGGATAATGTTTCTTTAAGGCTTCTACAATATTGTAGGTTGCAGGGCAAATTGCAGTATTCGCAATGGTCAAATCTGATATTTGAATAAACTTTCTTCTATTCGTATGAGGATATTCAGAACATGCTTTCGGACGAACATCATAGATAAAACAACTATTATCCCTATCATCAAAAAATGAACATGGTGCTGTTTTCAACACCATAAAATCATCTTGATCTCTCTCTAAATACTGAGCTCTAAAGTCAACAACTTTCATTTTCAAATATTTAGAAATACGTTCTATATCTTTATCTGTGAATATTGGGGAAGTTGTTTTACAACAATTTCCGCAGGTGAGACAGTCAGTCTTTGCAAACTCTTTATCGTGTAAATCTTGCATTACATAATCCAAATCCCTTGGCGTCCTCTTTTTTAAGTTTGCAAAATATTTTTTGTTTTCTTTAAAAGTATCTTGGGCTAATTTTGGGAGTTCTTCTAAACGTTTTTCCATATAATATTGGTATCAATAAACTTATTTACTAATTTCAATCAAAATAAAATTGAGAATAGCGCTCATCCATTAGACAATAATAAAACTTCCACAAAATGTAACGAGTTTTAAAGATCTAGATAGGTTTGTAAAAATACAATTATTCTTGAGCAAAAATCATTCTAAAAAATAAATAAAAATGTTTAATTTCGCAATTCAATTTTTCGCATGCAATGAATATTCAAAACATCATAGAAACCAAAGTAAAAGAGGGTTTTTTAGCAATCTATAATACCCAAATTCCGTCCGTCGAATTTCAAGCAACACGAAAAGAATTTGAGGGAGATATTACAGTCGTAGTTTTTCCGATGTTGCGATACAAAAAAGGAAATCCAGTTCAAATAGGAGAAGATTTAGGAACGTATATTGTTGAAAACGTCTCAGATATCTCCAGTTATAATGTTGTAAAAGGTTTTTTAAATCTTGTGATCAAAGATACTTTCTATCTTAATTTCTTCAATTCTATTTATTCAAATGCTACTTTTGGATTCAACTTCCCAAAAAAGAATGAAGAAGCCGTTTTAGTTGAGTATTCCTCACCAAATACCAACAAACCATTGCATCTAGGGCATGTTCGTAATAATCTACTAGGATACTCTGTTGCACAAATCATCCAAGCTTCTGGAAAAAAAGTATACAAAACTCAAATTATTAATGACCGTGGAATTCATATTTGTAAATCAATGCTTGCATGGGAGAAATTTGGAAACGGAGAAACTCCTGAATCAACAGGTTTAAAGGGAGATAAGTTGGTTGGAAATTATTATGTGAAATTCGATCAGGAATACAAAAAAGAAATTGCTGACTTGGTAGCCTCTGGCCTTTCTGAGGAGGAAGCAAAAAAGCAAGCACCTCTCATCAATGAGGCACAAGAAATGTTGTTAAAATGGGAAGCTGGAGATAAACATGTACTTGCGCTATGGAAAGAAATGAATTCTTGGGTCTATCGTGGATTTGAAGTTACTTATAAAAATCTAGGAGTCGATTTTGATAAACTATATTATGAAAGCAATACCTATTTATTAGGAAAAGATAGTATCGACCAAGGGCTAAAATCTGGGGTATTCTACCAAAAAGAGGACGGATCTACATGGTGTGACTTGAGTGATGAAGGATTGGATGAAAAATTAGTGTTACGTTCCGATGGAACCGCAGTATATATAACACAAGATATCGGTACAGCCATTCAGCGTACAAAAGATATTTCTGATGTTAATGGAATGGTGTATACCGTCGGAAATGAACAGGACTATCATTTTAAAGTATTGTTTTTAATCCTAAAAAAACTTGGTTACTCTTGGGCAAAAAGCTTATTTCATTTAAGTTATGGAATGGTAGACTTGCCCTCTGGAAAAATGAAATCAAGAGAAGGAACAGTAGTAGATGCAGATGATTTAATTGTCGAAATGACCTCAACAGCAAAAGAAATATCTGATGAATTAGGAAAATTAGATGGCTATACTGAGCAAGAAAAAGAAGCATTATACAAGACCATTGGTCTGGGTGCTTTAAAGTATTTTATACTAAAAGTAGATCCTAAAAAAAGAATTTTATTTGATCCAAAATCATCCGTTGATTTTCAAGGAAACACAGGGCCTTTTATTCAATACACCTATGCACGAATTCAGTCTATCATTCGAAAAGCTAATTTCGATTATTCAGAATCGATTTCCTCTGTAATCCTCCATGAAAAGGAAAAGGAATTGATAAAACAACTAGAATTATTTCCTGAAGTAGTTCAACAAGCCGCTGCCAATTTTTCTCCAGCAGTCATTGCAAATTACACCTATGATTTGGTAAAAGAATTCAATTCTTTTTATCAAAACGTATCTATTTTAGGAGAAAAAAATCAAGAGAAAAAAATCATTAGAGTTCAGTTGTCAAAAAAAGTCGCTGACACTATAAAGCTTGCATTTTCGTTATTAGGAATTGAAGTGCCAGAGAGAATGTAAATAGAAAACAAGTTTTGAGGTAAATTTATGATTATTGATTAGATTTGCACAACAAACAACACCAATATTAGATAAAAAACAATTATGAAATACGATATCATTATCATAGGAAGTGGACCTGGAGGATATGTTACAGGAATCAGAGCCTCTCAATTAGGTTTTAAAGTTGCCATTGTAGAAAAAGAATCTCTCGGAGGAATTTGCTTAAATTGGGGATGTATTCCAACAAAAGCTTTGTTAAAATCTGCTCAAGTATATGATTATTTAAAACATGTAGATCAATATGGTTTAAAAGCAGAGGCAATTGACAAAGACTTTGACGCTGTTATCAAAAGAAGTCGTGGAGTCGCAGAAGGAATGAGTAAAGGAGTTGCCTTCCTAATGAAAAAAAATAAAATCGATATTATTGATGGTTTTGGAAAAATAAAAACAGGTAAAAAAGTTGAAGTCACATCCGAAAACGGAACCGTAACAGAATACAGTGCTGATTCAATTATTATCGCAACAGGAGCCCGTTCTAGAGAATTACCTAACTTGCCACAAGACGGAGTAAAAGTAATTGGGTATCGAAAAGCCATGACACTTCCAAGTCAGCCAAAATCGATGATTGTTGTAGGTTCAGGTGCTATTGGAGTTGAATTTGCACATTTTTACAACACCATGGGTACAAAAGTGACCCTGGTTGAATACATGCCGAACATTGTCCCTGTTGAAGATATTGATATCTCAAAACAATTTGAACGCTCTATTAAAAAAGCAGGAATAAAAGTAATGACAAATTCCTCTGTAGAGTCTGTAGATACCTCTGGTAAGGGCGTAGTTGCAACTGTAAAAACCAAAAAAGGTGAGGAAACTCTTGAAGCGGATATTCTACTTTCGGCTGTTGGTATTAAATCAAATATTGAAAATATTGGACTAGAAGATGTAGGTATTATTGTAGATAGAGATAAAATTTTAGTAAATGATTTTTATCAGACAAATATCCCTGGATATTATGCAATTGGAGATGTGGTTCCTGGACAAGCGTTGGCACATGTTGCTTCTGCTGAAGGGATCACTTGTGTAGAAAAATTAGCAGGTTTACACACAGAACCTATTGACTATGGAAATGTTCCTGGTTGTACATACGCTACTCCAGAAATAGCCTCTGTTGGAATGACAGAAGCAAAAGCCAAGGAAGCAGGGTATGAATTAAAAGTAGGTAAATTTCCTTTTTCAGCTTCAGGAAAGGCAACAGCAGCTGGAACTACAGATGGTTTTGTAAAAGTTATTTTTGATGCAAAATATGGAGAATGGCTAGGCTGCCATATGATTGGTGCTGGTGTTACAGATATGATTGCAGAAGCGGTTTTAGGACGTAAACTAGAAACAACAGGGCATGAAGTTTTAAAAACAATTCACCCACACCCTACAATGAGTGAAGCAGTTATGGAAGCAGTTGCAGATGCTTATGATGAAGTTATCCATTTGTAACATCTCAATTTCTTTTCTATAAATAACAATAGAAATACAACCATAAAAAGAACAATCCGAAGCGAATCGCTTCGGATTGTTCTTTTTATAGAAAGGTATATTTTAGGTCTAACTATTTTTAAATTAATATTTCCAACAAACAATTCTGGTTACTTTGTTACCCTGATGCATTGGAATCACTTTAAATGTAGTTGCTCCTAATTTTTTTGAGGATTTTTCGAGACTTGCTACATTGTCTTTTTTAGAAACCAAGCTTGTAAACCAACTACTTTTATCCTTAAAAAGAGAGCTTTCGTATAAGTAATTGTGTAAAAAAGCTTTTTCACCACCTACATACCATAATTCATTGTTATTACCAGCAAAATTTCTCACACTATTATTCCCTAGATTCCTAGTTTTTCTTCTATTAGCTCCTCTTGCTTCTTCTGCAGATTTATAAAATGGTGGATTACACATCACTGCAGAGAAAGAATCATTTTCTTCCAAAATACCTTTTAAAATATTATTTTCATCAAACTGCTGGCGTAATTTGATCGCATCGTCTAAATGATTATCATCGATAATATCTTGTGCAGTATCTAAAGAATCTAAGTCAATATCTGTTGCAACGAAATCCCAATCATATGCAGCAACTCCCAATAAAGGGTATATACAAGTTGCACCGGTACCAATATCAAGGATTTTAATTTGCTCTTCTGATGATACTAAATCTGCTAAATGATGAATATAATCCAAACGTCCGGGAATTGGTGGACATAAATTATCATCAGAGAATTCCCAAGTAGTAATTTGATCAAAAGAAAAAAGCAAGGCCTTGTTAAGTTCTTTAACCGCCCTAGGATTGGAAAAGTCAATACTCATATTTCCATAGGAATTCTTGAAAACAAAGTCTTTTAAAATAGGGTTATCTATAATGAGTTGTTTAAAATCATACCCTTTATTGAATTTATTTTTTGGATGTAAACCTTTATTTTTCATTCTAGTTCTAGTACAGTGAATTCTAATTGCAAAGGTTTTAAAGCACCTTGTAACGCTTTTATAAATGTAGGCCCATAAGCTGCATAATATTCAGAAAAATTACGCTGACGCTCTTCCAAACCCTGATTTGGTAACAGTTGATTTTGAAGATCTTTTATACGAGACACCAACTCTTTCTGCCTTCTCTTTTCAGCTCTTAACAAACGTTTTTGAAGATTTTCCAAACCTCTGATTTGCTTTATTTCCTGTGCTTTAACAGCTCCAACAAAGGAAGTATCTGTATTTTTTGCAACCTGTTTTAATTCTGAAAATTGATTTTTTAAAAAATTGATTTTTTCAGAAAAATCAATTTTTATTTGAGAGTTTTCTATTACTTTTTTTGAAAGTAATTGGTGCTGATCTAAAAATAGATCTTTGTGTGAAATCTTTAAATTGTTAAGTTTTTTCTGTTGTTTTTTTGTTATTAATTGTACAGAATTTCTAAGTAATAATATAGGAAAAGGCGTCTCGGTTTCTTTAAAATATTCTTTTAACTCTAACCAATAAGCAATTTCTCCAGCTCCTCCGATGTAACAAATATTAGGTAAAACTACTTCCTGATACAAAGGCCTCATAATAACATTTGGAGAAAATGCGAGAGGATTGTTATCTACTTCTTTTAAAATTTCAGCTTTAGAAAATTTGATTTGTGAATTATTTACAGAATATACCCCATTCTCTAAAATAATACGCTCTCTATAATTATCGCCAACATAAAATAAATTCAGTTCCCTGGGGTTTACTTGAATTTTATACGTTTCCTTTAGAACTGAAATTGTTTTTAAAACCGCATTGAACGATGTTTGATTTTCTAATTCGTCTTTTATAATTGGGCTAAATAATTCTTTCAACTTTAGATCATCACCGTCTATAATAACCAAACCAGTCTCAGAAAATAATTCATTTACAATATAACGAGTTGCTTCTGCTAAATTTTGATGTTTCAAATAGGCCTCTGAAAATAATTTTTTGAGGAACTCCGCGTTCATAGAATTCCCTAATTGATTTGCAAATGCTTTAAAAACAGCCTCTAACCCATCGGTTGAAAATCTTCCGACAGCACCACCATTTTTTCTATTCCAAGCTACTTTTTTACCTTCAAAATTGAAATAATTAATTTCATCAAAATCATGATCTTCTGAGGCCATCCAATAGATTGGAACAAAATGCTGTTTTGGAAATTTTTCTGTCAGTTCTTCACATAAATTAACTGTTGAAATAATTTTATATAAAAAATATAACGGCCCAGTAAATAAGTTTAATTGATGACCGGTAGTAACAGTAAAAGAATTTTGTTCCTTTAAAATTTCTATATTCTCTTTGGTTTTATCGGAAATTTTAAATTTTTTATATTGATTTTTCAAAGCGTCAACCAGTACTTTTCTTGTATTAGGTGTAAAAGATTGTTGCTTTTCTTCTATTTGATGATGAAACCCTGTAATGTTTGGAAAATTATGATAGAAGGGCTGAATAGATTCCTTTTTCTCCAAATAATCAGTAATTGTTTTTGAGAAAAATCTAGTTTCTTGAAAAGGAATATGTGTTACTTTCATTCTTTTTTACTGCTTTCTTTGAAACAGGGCGTAAATATAAGGTCTTTCTCCTCCATATGGGTTTATAAACACACAATTAAATGTTTTTATCAACTTAAACGCTGGTCCTAGCTCTTTTTCTAACATGGTTATATCATATTTTTTGACAGGCAATTTACAACATTTATCTGCCCCGTCTTTTGCAAAAACAGCAATGATCACAAAGCCTGTTGGACTTAAAATCTTCTTCAACAGATTGAAATATGTCAAAATCGCATCTTTTTCTATAAAAAAATGTAAAACCGCCCTATCGACCCATAAATCAATATTTTCTAACAGCATTAATTTTGAAGAATGCAACAAATCATCAACAATAAATTGAACCTTATCACTAGCTCCAATTCTATTTTTCAATATCGATAAAGACACTTCAGAAATATCACTTGATATAATATTAGAAAACCCCAATTCTAATAAATTATCGGTTAAAACAGAGGTCCCAGAGCCAATATTTAAAATCTTAGCCGCTTTTCCCAATCTCGATTCATCGATTAAATCTAACGTTTGGGTTGATTTTTTCTCAAACCACCCTAATTTTTCGGTTGATTTTTTTTTGTATTCAGTATTCCAATGTTTTTTGTAGTCAATAGAAACACTAGTAATATCAGCACCACTTTTGTTCGAAGTCATATTTCAAAAATACTAAATTTTTTGAGGAAAATTATTCAAAGAAATTAGATCTAACAAAGTTTTACAGCATATAAATACATTATAGTAAAAGACATTTATATATTCCTTACTTTTGAATACCAAAATTCATTTTATGAAAACTACTTTTTTTTTCATCATTACTATACTCTCATTTGGGAATCTCTGTTCTCAAAATTTACAAACTCCTTCTGAATTTTTAGGATATGAAATAGGGTCCCGATTTACAAGACACCACAAAGTAGTTGCATATTTCAAATACGTCAGTGAGACTATTACGAATGTTCAATTAGAAAAATATGGAGAAACTAATGAGTATAGACCTTTATATGTAAGTTATATTTCTTCACAAGAAAATATTGATAATTTAGAAAATATTAGAAAGTCTAATCTTTCACAAACTGGTATTATTTCTGAAGATGCAACCAATAAAATAGCCATTGTATGGTTGAGTTATAATGTTCATGGAAATGAAGCTTCAAGTACAGAGGCCGCCATGTTAACGCTCTATGAGTTGGTAACAAATAAAAAAGAATGGTTAAAAAATACAGTGGTTATTTTAGACCCCTGCTTAAATCCAGATGGAAGAGATCGATATGTAAACTGGTACCATCAAGTAAAGAGTTCTCCTTTTAATATAAATCAAGATGGAAAAGAACATTCTGAACCATGGCCGGGAGGTAGACCTAATCATTATTTATTTGACTTAAATAGAGATTGGGCGTGGGCAACACAAGTAGAAACGTTACAAAGGTTACAGATATACAACAAATGGATGCCACATATTCATGTAGATTTTCACGAACAAGGAATAAACGACCCTTATTATTTTGCCCCAGCAGCAGCTCCTTTTCATGAAATTATTTCTGACTGGCAACGTAATTTTCAAACCCAAATCGGAAAAAATCATGCTCGCTATTTTGATCGAGAAGGCTGGTTGTATTTTACAAAAGAAAGTTTTGACTTATTATACCCAAGCTATGGAGACACCTACCCTACCTATATGGGAGCTATTGGAATGACCTATGAACAAGCTGGACATGGACGCGCAGGATTAGGCATAAAAACAGATGAGGGAGAAATTTTAACTTTAAAAAACAGAGCTATTCATCATATGACAACTGGGTTATCTACTGTAGAAGTTGCCTCTAATAATGCTCAAAAATTGAATATTGAATTTAAAAAATTCTTTCTCAATAAGAATACAACCTATAAGAGTTACGTATTAAAAAACGAAAACAAAGACAAAACAGCTCGTTTAAAAGCATTGTTAGACACTCATGAAATCAAATACAAAAACACAAAAAAAGGAACCGTAAAAGGATATGCTTATACCTCACAAACAGAAGAAAAAATGAGTGTTTCTTCATCAGATTTGGTAATTCAAACCAATCAACCAAAAGGAAAAATGGTCAAAGCTCTTTTTGAACCTAAAACAAAATTAACAGATTCTTTAACCTACGATATTACAGCTTGGTCTATACCGTATGCACATGGTTTTAAAGCCATTGCCTCCAAAGCAAAAGTAGATGCTCATGTAAATAAGAGTGCTCCATTTAAAAAAAATATTGCTGATCCATCATCATATGCATATATTTCAAAGTGGAATAGTCTTGCAGATGCTTCTTTTTTAGCCGCAGTATTAAAAGCTGATATTGTCCCTCGTTTTTCTGAAAAACCCTTTGCTATTGACGGAAAATCTTATGACAGAGGAACACTTATTATTTTAAGAAATGACAATCAAAATAATTATTTTGATACCAAATTAACAGCCCTTGCCAACAATCATCAAAGAACTTTAACTTCTGTAAAAAGTGGTTTTGTAAGTTCTGGAGTTGATTTTGGATCGTATTCTGTAAAACCTATTCACAAGCAAAAAATCGCAGTATTGTCTGGTAAAGAAACCGTTTCCTTAAGTTTTGGAGAAATTTGGCACTTTTTTGAAACACAATTGCAGTACCCCATTACCAACATAGATGCGAATGATTTTGTAAATATGAACTATGCGCAATATGATGTTATTATAATTCCTAATGGAAATTATATAGAAGTACTGAGCGATGATGTACTAGAAAATTTGCAAGGATGGATACGTTCTGGAGGAACACTACTTGCTATTGAAAACGCCTTAAATAGTTTTGCTGACAAGAAAGGGTTCTCGTTGGTCAAGAAAAAAGCTGCACAAAATTCTACTCAAGCAACACTGACTCCTTTTGCCGATAGAGAGCGAAAAAATATTGCAACATTAATTACAGGTAGTATTTTTAAAAGTAATGTAGACCATACACATCCACTAGCTTTTGGCTATAAAACTTCTTATTTTTCATTAAAATTGAGTGGTAATTCCTACGAGTACCTAAAAGAAGGAAACAATATTGCTTATTTTGATGCAGATGCTAAAAATATTTCAGGCTATGCAGGGAGTAAAGCTATCAAAAACATCCCCAAATCATTATTGTTTGGAGAAGAACAAATCGGAAACGGAAGCATCATTTATATGGTAGACAATCCTTTGTTTAGATCTTTCTGGGAAAACGGTAAACTTTTTATAGCCAATGCTATTTTCTTATTAAATTCTGATCAATTAAAATAATTCTTGTTGTTTCCAAGAGTGACATTGAAATGAAGTATTTTTCTAACTATTATTTTACAGGAGTACCATACAAGTCGTAATCGCCCGCTTCATAAATTTTAATATCGATAAATTCTCCAATTTTTATATAATGCTCGCGTGCATCTACCAAAACATCATTATCTACATCTGGAGAATCAAATTCTGTCCTACCATAAAAATATTCCCCGTCTTTTCTATCGAACAAACAACGATATGTTTTTCCTATTTTTTGTTGATTCAATTCCCAAGAAATTTGAGACTGAACTTCCATGATTTCATTGACACGCTTAAACTTTTCTTCAGCAGGAACATTGTCCTCTAGAAGATAGGCTCCTGTATTTTCTTCATGAGAATATTCAAAAGCTCCCAAACGTTCGAAACGCATTTCCTCTACCCATTCTTTTAACTCTTGAAACATTTCCGGTGTCTCTCCAGGATATCCAACAATTAAGGTAGTCCTTATGGCCATTTCTGGTACTACCTCTCTAAACTTATGAATTAAAGCAGTTGTTTTTTCATGAGTTGTACCACGCTTCATCGATTTTAACAACTCGGTATTGATATGTTGTAACGGAATATCTAAATAATTACACACCTTAGGCTCTCGTTTCATCACTTCTAAGACATCCATTGGAAAACCGCTAGGAAATGCATAATGCATACGAATCCATTCGATTCCATCAACTTTTACAAGGGCTTCCAACAATTCTGCCAAAGCTCTTTTTTTGTAAATATCTAAGCCATAATAGGTTAAATCTTGTGCAATTAACATCACTTCTTTAATCCCTTTAGAGGCTAATTTTGTTGCCTCTGTAACAAGATCTTCAATGGGAGTGGAAACATGTTTTCCTCGCATTAAAGGGATGGCACAAAATGAACAAGGTCTGTCGCAGCCTTCGGCAATTTTTAGATATGCGTAATGTTTTGGAGTTGTAGTTAACCGCTCTCCTATTAATTCATGCTTGTAGTCTGCTTCTAAAACCTTTAATAAATTTGGTAAATCGTGAGTTCCAAAATACTGATCTACATTAGAAATTTCTTTTTCTAGATCTGGCTTATAGCGTTCACTTAAACAACCCGAAACAAAAACTTTATCTATTTCTCCGGCTTCTTTTCTTTGCGCATGGTATAAAATAGTATCTATGGATTCTTCTTTGGCTTTCCCAATAAAACCACAAGTATTGATAACCACAATATTTCCATCATCGTTTTCATCTTCATGAACAACCTCTTTTCCATTGGCTTTTAATTGACCCATTAAAACTTCAGAATCATAAATATTTTTAGAGCAGCCTAGGGTAACTACATTGATCTTATTTTTTTTAATGGTTTTTGTACGCATATCTTTTTTTTAATGATTGCAAATATACAGCTTAATTAGAGTTAATTTAAAAAGTTTTTTAGAAGGTTTTTTCTAAAAAAAATAGATAACAAAGATCATTTCCTTAACTTTTATTAAATTTAGGGTACTATAAAAGTTATTATAAATATTTAGTTCTCATTAAGCCTTCTTAATTTTACACAAAAACAAGAATGGATCTATACCATAAACCAATGAAACACTTACTTAAAAAATCATTACTCACTTTATGTGCTTTTACCTCTCTTATTTCGTGTAAGAAAGAAGCACTAAAAATGTATACAAACGAAGAGATTGCTGCAGAGTCGAAAAAAGTCAGTACTTTTCTTCGAAAATCTTTTGAAAATCAGGTGAGTCTTTCTCCCGAACTTCAAACTAGACTTGGAATAAAAACAGACTATGGAAAACTGGACGACAATACTCCGGAAACCGAGAACAGAGATCTGGCAATCCACAAAAAGGAACTTGCTTGGTTAACAGATTCTGTCAATATAGCAGCGCTTTCTAAGGAAGTTTTATTGAGTTATAAATTGTACAAGGATAAGGTAAAAAACAACATTGCTGATTACAAGTACCGATTATACAACTATCCTGTAAATCAAATGTTTGGAGCACAGTCTGGTAAACCTGCTTTCTTAATTAACATGCATCGAATTGAAGATGTTTCTGATGCGAATGCTTATATCTCTAGATTGAATGAATTTAATAAATACTTCACCCAATTAATTAAGAATTTAGAAACTCGTGAAGCCCTGGGAATCTTACCTCCCAAATTTGTTTTCGACAAAGTGATTCAAGACTCAGAAAATATATTAGTAGGCCAACCATTTGATACCTCTGATAAAAAAAGTACTTTATTAAAGGACTTTTCGGAAAAAATAAACAGGTTAAAAATTGCTGCTAAGAAAAAAAATAAGTTAGAAATCATGGCAAGACAAGCGCTGTTAACATCGGTAAAACCAGCCTACAGTAATTTAATTTCTTTCCTAAAAAAACAAAAAGAAAGAGCAAACTCCGATCATGGAGCATGGAAATTTCCTAATGGAGAAGCGTTTTATAATAATGCATTAAAAAGAACTACAACAACAGACTTAACGGCCAATGAAATCCATCAAATAGGATTGGATGAAGTCGCAAGAATTCATAAAGAAATGAATATGATTCGCAATAAAGTTAATTTTGAAGGAACCTTGCAAGATTTTTTTCAGTTTATGAAGACAGACAAGCAATTCTATTACAATGATGATAAACAAGGAAAAGACGCATATCTGAAGAAAGCAGTCAGTTTGATTGATAGCATGAAAACTCGATTAGATGAAATCTTTATTACAAAACCCAAGGCAGAGATCATGGTCAAGGCAGTTGAGTCGTTTCGAGAACAATCGGCTGGAAAAGCATTTTACAATCGTCCGGCAGCAGATGGCTCTCGACCAGGTATTTACTATGCCAACTTATATGATATGGAATCAATGCCGATTTATCAGATGGAAGCATTGGCATATCATGAAGGAATTCCAGGACATCATATGCAATTGGCAATTCAACAAGAACTAAAAGAAGTCCCCTTGTTCAGAAAATTTGGGGGGTACACAGCTTATACAGAAGGTTGGGGGTTATACTCTGAATTTATCCCAAAAGAAATGGGATTCTATGCAGATCCTTATTCAGATTTCGGACGTTTGGCGATGGAATTGTGGAGAGCATGCAGATTGGTAGTAGACACAGGGATTCATGCCAAAAAATGGACACGCGAAGAAGGGATTGCTTACTACACAGAAAACACACCTAATGCCAAGTTAGACGTCATTAAAATGGTTGAAAGACATATTGTAATGCCAAGTCAAGCAACAGCCTATAAAATCGGAATGTTAAAAATTTTAGAATTGCGAGCCAAAGCAAAAAATGCACTGGGAGATCAATTTGATATTCGTGAATTTCATGAAGTCGTTCTCTCTCATGGGGCAATTCCTTTACATATTTTGGAAAACTTTGTCAATGAATACATTAGCGACACTCAATCTTAAATAAATTAATTCATATCTACTAAAGTTGAAAGCATAATCATTAGGTGTCAAAATGAAAAAAGTAAATTAACCATATCCTCTCGTGAAGATAGCTACATGAAATTCGGAGTTATCTGAAATTGCTCTGGTATTTACCAAATATTGTTTTTGCTATTTTCCTTTAGAACCTTCAAAAAATGTTTCTCCTATGGGAAGCATAAGCGGTCAAAAGATTTCTAATCACAGATAGAAAATTAATATTAACGTTACCTTCTACGGCGAGGAGAACAGAACAATAGAAGAAATATTCCTCTAAAATGAAGACCCATCATGCCCCACTCTTGAAGTCTTCACAAATTGTGTAAGTTATTTAAAAAATGAATCTACAAATTCACTTTTATTAAAAACTTGTAAATCATCTATTCCTTCTCCAACGCCTATATATTTCACAGGAATTTGAAACTGATCTGAAATACCAATTACAACACCTCCTTTTGCAGTCCCATCAAGTTTTGTGACTGCTAATGAAGTAACCTCTGTAGCTTTTGTAAACTGTTTTGCTTGCTCAAATGCATTTTGACCTGTAGAACCATCTAATACTAATAAAACATCGTTAGGAGCGTCTTGAACTACTTTTTGCATGACCCTTTTAATTTTAGTCAACTCATTCATTAAATTAACTTTATTATGTAGACGTCCAGCAGTATCTATAATGACAACATCAGCCTCTTGAGTCACAGCAGAGGTAAGTGTATCAAAAGCTACGGAAGCAGGATCAGAGCCCATTTCCTGATGTACAATTGGCACTTCTGTTCTATCGGCCCAAATTTTTAATTGATCTATCGCAGCAGCTCTAAAGGTATCTGCAGCTCCCAAAACAACTTGTAAGCCTTGTTTCTTAAATTGATTTGCCAACTTACCTATTGTTGTTGTTTTACCAACTCCATTGACTCCAACAACCATAATTACGTAGGGCTTTTTATTTGATGGGATGGTAAATTCGATTTCATTACCTAAATTCGTTTCTGATAGCAATCCTGCAATTTCTTCGCGAAGAATATTTTGAAGGGCTTCTGTTCCTACATATTTATCTTTAGCTACTCTTGCTTCAATTCTATTAATAATTTTAAGTGTCGTATCTACACCAACATCAGAGGCAATCAAAACCTCCTCTAAATTATCTAAAACATCATCATCTACTTTAGATTTTCCTGCAACAGCTTTCGTTAATTTACCAAAAAAACTTTCTTTAGATTTTTCTAGACCCTTGTCAAGTGTTTCTTTGTTTTCTTTTGAAAAAATTTTTTTAAAAAAACTCATTTTTATCTCTTATGCACTGTAATAGTTTGTTAAAAAACGTGTCCGCTAGATAGTTGACAACAATTAATCATTGCTTACATACCACCATTGCGAATCAATATTCAAAAATACACAATTCTACATCATAAAAAAAGCTACTTTCTGCATTAGAAAGTAGCTTGAAATATTTTGTGAAGTAAATCTTACTTTTTCGCTAAAAACTCATTTACTTTAGAAGGATCCATGATTGATTCTACAAAAGTATACGCTCCTGATTTAGGTGATTTTACCATTTTTATAGCTTTACTTAATCTTTTTGAACCTGTCTGTAACGATGCTACTGATTTTTTTGCCATTGTCTAATTTTTTAGATCTATACTCCTAATACCGAGCTTTAGATGTTTAATTATTTAATTTCTTTATGAACAGTCATTCTCTTCAAAATAGAATTGAATTTTTTAATTTCTAATCTATCTGGAGTATTCTTTTTGTTCTTCGTTGTAATATATCTAGAAGTACCTCTTTCTCCTGATGCTTTGTGCTCAGTACATTCTAAAATTACTTGAACTCTGTTTCCCTTTTTTGCCATTGGTATAAAATTTTAATTCGCTTGAGCTTATTTAGTTAAAATTCCGTTAGCTCTCGCTTCTTTTATAACTGCAGAAATTCCTTTTCTGTTGATATTTTTCAATGCAGAAGCAGATATTTTTAAAGTAATCCATTTATCTTCTTCTGGAATATAAAAACGCTTGGTCATTAGGTTAGCGTCAAACTTTCTTTTTGTTCTATTTAAAGCGTGAGATACATTGTTCCCAACCATTGCTTTTTTTCCTGTTAATTCACAAACTCTAGACATCTTTTCGACAGTTTTATAGTATTATCTCTAAACGAGGTGCAAATCTACAAATAAATCTAATCCCGAACAAAACAATTTTATAAATTTTTAAAGAATTTCTTTTCGTAAAATTTCAAGTGATTTACTCACTGTTTTGTTGATTACTTTTTCTCTGGGCTGACCAAAATTGAATTTTTGAACAATCTCCTGATCATCAGATATAAAAGCAATATAAACGATTCCAACACCATCACTATTGTGGTCTAAGGTTGGACCTGCATTTCCTGTAACCGCAATGGCATAATTTGTTTGTAATTTTTGTTTTACCCCTCTAGCCATCTCAATAGCTACCTGTTTGCTAACAACGCTGTATGTATTAATAGTTTCCTCAGAGACACTTAACAAATTCATTTTTGTTTCTGCCGTGTACGCTATGATACTTCCTTTAAAATAAGAAGATGCTCCAGGAACAGAAACCAACGCAGATGCAATTTTTCCGCCTGTGACACTTTCCGCAGTCGCTATCGTCTTTTTCGCTTTTTTAAGCAACTCACCTACCCTTATTTCCAGAGAATTCGAATCCTCCAAACCTGTAATGATCTCGGGAATTAATTCATACAATTCATTTATTTTGTGGTCTAATTCTTTTTCTAAATTCTCTTTATGATCTCCCTTTGCAGATAATCGTAAGCGAACACGTCCAAAAGAAGGTAAATAAGCCAACTTGATGTAGGCTGGTAAATTATTTTCAAAATCTTCAATTTTTTCAGCAATTCTACTTTCTCCCTGACCATAAGTCATAATAGTTTTATGAATGATATGCGGTAGTTTAAATTGTTTTTGAATTCTTGGGAGTACTTCCTTTGTGATCAATGCTTTCATTTCATAGGGAACTCCCGGAAGAGATATAAAAACTGTGTTGTTTTCATAAAACCACATTCCAGGTGCCGTCCCAAAATGATTCATTAACAATGTAGCTTTTGAAGGTAGGCTCGCTTGCGCTATTTGAACTGCTTTGAAAGGATGATTTATTTTTTTAAACAGTGCTTTAATATGTGATAAAACTTCTGGATATTCGATCATCTGATCGTCATTAAAAAAAGCTGCAATTGTTTTTTTTGTAATGTCATCTTTTGTGGGACCTAATCCTCCGGTAATAATCACAATACCCACTCTTTCTTGTGCTTCTTTTAGGGCATTTAGAATATGTTGTTGGTCGTCTTGAATAGATGTTATTTGATGAACCGAGACTCCAATTTTGTTTAATTGCTTTCCAATCCATTGTGAATTGGTATCTACAATTTGGCCGATAAGTATTTCGTCTCCTATTGTTATAATTTCTGCGTTCATAAAGTATTATTCTGATACAAAAATAGGAACAAGTATTAATATTTTAATTAAATTTGAGTATAAATTTCATATAAATGAAAGTCTCTTCTTGCGTATTGCTGATTATGATAATGTTTATCTGTTCTTGCTCTTCGATTCATATAAAAAAATCAGAAGAACAATTACTGCGAATTCCATATACAAGTTTTCTAGACAATTCAAACCGAGAATATTTTTTATACCTCCCGAAAGGATATAAAGAGTCAGATAAAAATTGGCCTATTCTAATGTTTCTTCATGGAAATGGAGAACGTGGAAACGGTAAAAATGATTTAGATTATGTTCAAATTCATGGACCATTATATGAAGCTTGGGTTCAAAAAAGAGACCTCCCTTTTATAATAATTGCTCCCCAACTACATATGTTTGATTTGGACAAGCAAAGAATAGATTATATAACAAATAGAACTAAAGAATCTATTCCCAAACGATTAAAAAACGGAACACCTAAACGACCTAAGCCAAGATTTACAAGTGAAAAATTAAATAGCTTCATGAGCAGTACAATACCCGAAACAAAGATAAAGTTCATAAATAAATATGGTTGGAATAACGTGCAAGAAGATTTAATAAACATAATTGATAACACTTTACAAAACTTCAAGGCGGATGATAAAAGAGTTTATCTAACTGGCCTAAGTTTTGGTGGATATGGGACTTGGCATACCGCTAGTAAATATCCAGACAAATTTGCAGCGATAAATCCTATCGTAGGGTTTGTATTTCCAGATTTGATAAAATCTATTGCAGAGAATAAAACACCTATTTGGAATATTGCTGGGGGAAAAGACAAAGCAGTCCCCTCTAAATATTTTTACACAGGAATTAATAAATTAAAAGAACTAGGTCACCATAAAGTTAGACTAACTGTTCATGAAGACACAGATCATGTAGAAACTTGGAGAAGAGTTTATGCTGGACAGGATATCTATGATTGGCTTTTGAGTCACTCTAAATAGAAAGAATATGTAACCCTAAAAACTACTTTATCATTAATTACTTTACTCGAATAGTAAAAGCCTCTTTTCCTGCTATAACTCCCTTTAAAACATCATTCTCAAAAACCTTACCTACACCCGCTGGTGTTCCTGTAAAGATAATATCTCCTTTTTTTAAGGTAAAATATTGAGATACATAGGCAATCAATTCGTCAATTTTCCATAACATCGCATTTGTATTCCCGTCTTGAACAACAGTATCATTTTGATACAATTGAAATTGTAAATTGGCTAAGTCAAATTCCTCTTTTGAGTAAAACAATCCTACAACAGCACTTCCATCAAAAGCCTTGGCTTTTTCCCATGGCAACCCTTTTTCTTTACATTGTGCTTGAACATCTCGTGCCGTAAAATCGACCCCTAGACCAACTTCATCATAGTATTTATGAGCAAATTTTGACTCAATATGCTTTCCTACTTTATTCACTTTGACCAATACCTCAACCTCGTAATGAATCTCTTTTGAAAAAGGAGGAATAAAAAATGGATTCTTTCTAGGTAAAATTGCAGAATCCGGTTTTAAAAAAACTACAGGGCTTTTAGGCCTTTCATTGGCTAATTCTTCAATGTGATTTGCGTAATTGCGCCCAATGCATATTATTTTCATAATTATTCTCCTGCTTCGGGAAAAACAATCGCTCTATTTCCAGAAACTATAATTTGATGGTTCAGATGATTTTTAACTGCTCTAGCCAATACCAATTTTTCTATATCTGCACCAATTATTTTTAGTGTCTGAGGAGTACTTTCATGAGTTACAGGCTTCACGTCTTGTTCTATGATTGGTCCTTCATCTAAGTCTTCAGTAGCATAATGAGCAGTAGCACCTATTAATTTCACTCCTCTCTCATAGGCCTTCTTATAAGGATTTGCTCCCTGAAAAGCAGGCAAAAACGAATGATGTATATTGATAATTCTTTGTGGGTAAAGATTGATAAAACGAGAAGATAAAATTTGCATATATCTGGCCATAATTACCAAATCTATTTCGTTAGCCTCTAATAATTCAATCACTTGAGATTCTTGTTCTAATTTCGATTCTTTGGTTACAGGTAGGTAATGAAAAGGAATCTCAAACATTGTTGCTATGGGTCTTAATTTGTCATGATTACTGATAATCATCTTTATATTACAATCCAGTCGACCTTCTTTATAACGCTCTAGTAAATCGTATAAATTGTGACTCGTATGAGAAACCATCAAAGCCACATTCTGTTTTTTATCTCCGTAATGTACAGACCAACTAAAATGTAACGGATTTGCCAGCTCTAAGAAGCTATTTTCTAATTGATCTTTTGAAATGATTGTTCCATCAGCATTCAAACGAATTCTCATGAAGTAAGTGTCCTCGATGGAATTTACATACTGTTGACAACTTAAAATATTAAATCCTTTCTCGAAAAAAAAATTGGTAATCTTCGCAACCAATCCCTTTTGATCAGGGCATTTTATTAAAAATGTAACTATTTGTGATTTCATTTATTTATTAAAAAAAATTATGCTTAAAAATCTCTTGACTATCATCAATACAAATTTATTCAATTATTTGTAAAATTTGATCAAATTGAAAACTAGAAATCTATAGTTAAAACTATGGAATCCATTTTTTTGGAAAGTTAGGTTTTCTCTTCTCTAAAAAAGCATCTCTCCCCTCCTTTGCTTCCTCTGTCATATAGGCAAGTCTAGTTGCTTCTCCGGCAAAAACTTGTTGCCCCACCATTCCGTCGTCTGTTAAATTCATTGAAAATTTTAGCATCTTTATGGAAGTAGGACTTTTTTCTAAAATTTCTTGTGCCCATTGATAAGCAGTATTTTCCAAATCATCATGTGGAACAACAGCATTCACCATTCCCATATCATAGGCTTCTTGTGCGGAATAGTTTCTCCCTAAAAAGAAAATCTCTCTTGCTCTTTTCTGACCTACCATTTTTGCTAAATATGCAGAACCGTATCCCCCATCAAATGAGGTAACATCTGCATCTGTTTGTTTAAAAATTGCATGTTCTTTGCTTGCCAAAGTTAAATCACAGACAACATGCAAGCTATGTCCACCTCCAACAGCCCATCCAGGCACAACAGCAATCACTGCTTTTGGCATAAACCGAATCAAACGCTGAACTTCTAAAATATTAAGCCTGTGATAGCCATCATCTCCAACATAACCTTGATGTCCACGCGCTTTCTGATCCCCTCCAGAACAAAAAGAATATATACCGTCTTTTGTACTTGGTCCTTCTGCAGAGAGTAAAACCACCCCTATGTTTACATCTTCACCAGCATCGTAAAAAGCATCATATAACTCTTTGGTTGTTTTTGGTCTAAAAGCATTTCTAACATCGGGTCTATTAAAGGCTATTCTCGCTACTCCATTACATTTCATATACGTAATATCCTCATATTCCTTAACAATTTTCCATCTAGGTTGTATCATAATTTTGTATTTTGGACGTTCTATAAGAAGAACAAAAGAATTGCTCACAAAAATAAAGATTTTAATTTATGTTAAAGAAATCATTCTCATTATTATTTATTCTTTTTTGCTTTCATGGATTTTCACAAAAAATAATTGAAAAAAAAATAACATCAGAAATCCTAGAAACATCAAGAGATATCAAAATTTATTTACCGGAGGGCTATGAAATAGATTCTTTGAAGAACTACCCATTGACAATTGTATTAAATTCTGAGTATTTGTTTGACGCCTATGTTGGTAATGCAGTTTTATTTGCTTCAAAAGACAAATCTCCGAAACAAATTGTGGTAGGTATCGCCATGAAAAACACCAAAAAACAAGACACCTATTTTAATCCTAGAAACGGTAAGCTCAATAAAAACAATATCGATTTTTATGAGTTTATAAGAGATGAATTACTTTTTTATATGGAAAGTAATTATAGAACCTCTCTCTTCATTTCGCTGGTAGGCGAAGGAACTTCTGCCAATTTAATAAGTCATTTTTTAAAAGAAAACAACCCCTTCATCAATTCATATATCTGTATAAATCCAACGTTCTCTAGTTTTGTCCGACAAGAGTTTCAGTCGTATCACTTGAATAGGTTTTTAAAAGAGGACAACACATTTTACTTATACACAAATAATTCTACATCATTTTCTATCGCAAAGCAATCTAAAATAGGAGCTTTACAATCAGATCTTGCGACCCTAGAATTAGAAAATTTTCATATTGTAAATGACACTATAAAAACAGCCAGTAGTGTTTCTGCTATGAGTGAAGCCATTCCCAGAGCAATGAATAAAATTTTTGAAATTTATGCTCCCATTTCTAAAGAAGAATTTAAAAAAAATATCGAAAATAAATCTCCAAAAGATGCAATCTCTTATTTAGAAAATAAATACATAGAAATTGAATTCCTTTTTGGAAGCAATATAGGAATCAGAGAGAGAGATATTTATGCTATAGAACGTATAATTATTGAAAAAGAAAATGGTGATTACTTGCTTGAGTTTGGTAAAATGATTTTAAAATTGTTCCCAACCTCACCACTGGGTGAATATTACATCGGTAGATACTATGAAAGTGGTAAAAATATTAAAAAAGCATTAAAGTATTACAAGATTGGATACGGAAAAATGGATCCTACAAATCCAAATTCCGATGCATTTTACGAAAATATTTTGAGACTGGGTGGTCAATAATATTGCTAACAACACGCACTTGAAAACTTTATTTTACCAATTCGATTCTATCTTCTTTAATAACAATACGCTTTTTTTTGTATAGATTTCCTACCGCTTTTTTAAACGCCTTTTTACTCATCTTCATATGAAAACGAATAGCATCAGGAGAACTTTTATCTGTTAGCAAAATAAAACCCTCTCTACTGGCTGTAAGTTTAGCTAGCACTTTTTCAACATCAGAATTGATCACATTTCTAAAACCCTGTGGCCTGAGAGACACGTCTATTTTTCCATCTTCACGTATTTGTTTTATATATCCAACAAGTTCCATATTTTCCTCTATGTCCTGAAAAACTTCACTTCTGAATAGGAGTCCCTCAAATTCATCATTGATTAAAACGGTATAACCCAAGCCTGTTTCAGTTTCAATGACCAACTGTACTTTATCTCCCTCTTGTAAATTCATTATTGTATATATTTAAAATAGTTTTTTAAAACCAAGTCGTTTTCTACGCTTGGTGAGAAAATTTCTAAGATTTTTGGATTTTCTGAAGTCTCATAAAAACTCTCTAATTGCTCATTTATGGTTATTGTTGAATATGCTTTTTGATATTCGAAACCATGCATTTTAGACAAATGCTCTGCTGTCAAACAGTGGGGTGTTTCAAAATATTGAGTTGCATTTGTAGTGGAAGGACCAGGGATGATTTTAAAAATTCCACCACCAGAATTATTGACCAATATAATTCTAAAACTAGCAGGGATGTGAGCATTCCACAGAGCATTACTATCATAAAAAAAACTTAAATCACCTGTTATAAAAACAGTCTGATCTGAGAATGCCACTGCTGCTCCAATTGCGGTACTTGTACTACCATCAATTCCACTTGTCCCTCTATTACAAAAGACTTTAATCGATTCTCTGAAAGAAAATAATTGCGCATACCTAATGATGGAACTATTACTAATTTGAAGCTGCGAATTCTCGGGTAATGTTTTAATAATTTGACCAAAAGCTTTCAAATCTGAGTGCTCAATTTGATGAAAATACTGTCGATGCTTATTTCTTTTCTCATCTCTACATCGTAACCATCTTTGCTGATAATCACTTGTTACTTTTTGAACATTATGATGGAATGCTTGAAAAAAATCGAGTGGTTTTTGCTGAATAAATTCAGTCAAAGAGAAGAAGGTATTGGTGGCCTTTTTTTCATCTATATCCCAATGATGCTTGGGCTGATATGAACGTAAAAATTGTTTGATTTTTTTTGAAATAACCATGCCTCCAAACGTAATTAAAACATCGGATTGAAGCTCTTCAAACTCAGACTCGTCGAGAGAAAATATAAGTTGATCTATTGCATCAACTACATTTTCATGATGTAAATTAGAAGTTGTTTCTGTAAGAATTAACACCGAAGTATCCTCCGCATAAAAATTGATAAGTTCATTGATTTTTTTATCTGGATAATTAACCCCCACCAATATCATCTTCTTCTTTGCACGATTCCAAATATCTGCAAAAAAAGGATAATCTACTTGTGAATTCTCTAGAGAACTCATAGAAATATGAGGGAAATGAAAATTATCTAAAGAAGATACTGTTTCATACAAAGGTTCATCAAAAGGAACGTTTATATGAACAGGGCCTTGATTTGATGTTGCTACCTGCAACGCCTCACCAATTAATTGTGAATTTCGAGTTTTAAACTTCGGATTTTCTATTAAGTTCGCTGAAAATAAAATATGATTTTCAAATACATTTTCTTGACGAATTGTTTGACCATCACCAATATCAATTAAATGTTTGGGCCTATCGGCAGAAATTACTACCAACGGGATATTACTGTAAAATGCTTCAGCAATAGCAGGATAATAATTGAGTAACGCTGATCCTGAAGTACATAAAATTGCAACAGGCTTCTGAGTTTGCTGCGCTATTCCTAGAGCAAAAAAAGCTGCACAACGCTCATCAACAATGCTAAAAGTTTCTATGTCTTTATGATTAGAAAAGCCTATTGTAAGAGGAGCATTACGAGATCCAGGAGAAATAACAACCGTCTCAATTTTAAATTGATGACATGCTGAAATTAGGATTTGTGCAAGTTCTTTTTTTGGGTACATTTTTTTAACTTAAAAAATGTCATCCCAAAGTTATAATTCGAAATGACATTTTATACCAAGATCAACTACCTTGGTTAATTTCCTTTTTGATAATCTTCTAAAAACTTGGCTAAACCACTATCTGTAAGTGGATGTTTTAATAAGCCTTCAATTGCACTTAAAGGACCTGTCATTACATCGGAACCTATTTTAGCACAATCAATAATATGCATTGTATGACGAACAGAAGCTGCTAAAATTTGAGTTTCAAAACCGTAATTATCGAAAATTAAACGAATTTCTGAAATTAGATTCAAACCATCTGTAGAAATATCATCTAAACGTCCAATAAAGGGAGAAACATAAGTTGCTCCTGCCTTTGCTGCCAATAGCGCTTGACCTGCAGAAAAAACCAATGTAACATTTGTTTTAATTCCTTTAGAAGAGAAGTATTTACATGCTTTTACTCCATCCTTTATCATTGGTAATTTTACCACAATTTGAGGGTTTAATGCTGCAAGTGCCTCACCCTCTTTAACCATCCCTTCAAAATCTGTAGCAATTACTTCTGCAGAAACGTCTCCGTCCACCAATTCACAAATTTCTTTGTAGTGGTTAATAATATTTGCCTCTCCAGTAATTCCTTCTTTAGCCATTAAAGATGGATTCGTAGTAACACCATCTAGAATACCTAGGGCCTGTGCTTCTTTAATTTGTGCTAAATTTGCTGTGTCAATAAAAAATTTCATGTGAACTTATTTAGTAATCATTATTATATATTGGGCACTACTATCTCCTAAAAGTATTCAGAATATAGTGGAATTTTACAGACTTACTTTTCTACTAGACTCAGAGAAGCTCTACAAAATACTTTATTCCCTTATGCAAAGATAACAACTCGTCTACTATTTTAAGAGTGTTCTGAAAAATATTTTTTTTACCTATTACAAACAATCAAAGAACTATAAATCATAATGATTCATAATTAACTTTTCATACCACCTATCTGGTAAAATTCGTTTCAAAACGACAGAAAACTTCTCCATAAAACCACCCACTTTATAATGGATTTTTGGTTTTTTTGTATGAATGATTTTAAAAACTGCTTTCGCCATTTCTAATGGATCCATTCCATCATTTACATGAGCATTCATCAAATCTAAATTTGCCTGATATTTGGTTTTATAGGCAGATTTCTCTAGAACGGGAGCATGATACCTCCCTGCAGCGATGTTGGTTGCAAAATCTCCCGGAGCAACATTAACCATCTGAATGCCAAAGTTTTTAACTTCCATACTTGTAGCTTCAGTTATAATCTCTAAGGCTGCTTTGGTGGCAGAATAAACTCCTCTAAATGGCAAACCCATATAACCAGCAATGGAAGTGATGTTTATAATAGTTCCAAAATTTTGTTTCCTCATTTGTGGTAAAACACCTTTCATTACCTCAATGGCACCAAAAAAATTCGTATTGAAAACTGCTTTCATTTCATCGGTAAGTGTTTCTTCAACAGGACCCGCAATACCCATTCCTGCATTGTTAACCAAAACATCCAACCTACCTTCTTTTTCAATAATAAATGTGATGGCAGTTGCAATTGTCTCAGTTTTTAAAACATCCAAAGCAATGAGTTCAAAAGAGAATTGATCTGTATGTTTAGGATTTCTACTAGTACCGTATACCTTACATCCTTTTTCAGCTAAAAAAGTAGCAATCGCTTTTCCTATTCCAGAGGAGGCTCCTGTAATTAAAATAACTTTAGACATACTTAAAATATTTAAACAAATATCTTAAAAGAAAGTGAAGGAAACTAAACTAAAAGAAAAATTTAAATCTAAGGCATAAAAAAAGGCAAGCTATCTACATCACACTGCTACAACCTAATACCTTTGCTGCGTTCCCGCCCTGGAGGATTCAAAGGGAGCTAGTTGTGTAGGACTTGCCAAGGCAAATTTACAATCTATTTTTATTTTGACAATTAAAAAAAGAACTATTTTTAATAATCATTCATTTAAAATATCACTAAAATTTCATTTTTTGTAAATATCAAGAATGAAATGAATATATTTGTTTTTAATAGTTAACTAAACGAATTAAAATGGAAAATCAGGTAAACAGTAAAAAAATAATCATTAACAAAGGTGGAATTCTTGGATTGGCAACGGTATTGTATAGTTTAATTGTGTATGCTACAGGGAACCACTTAGAACCACATTGGTCTGGGACACTGATCTCATCAGCTTTGTTTATTGGAATCATTGTTCTGGGTATTAAAGGTTTTAAAAGCGAAAATAACGGATATCTATCTTGGGGACAAGGCGTTAAAATTGGTATAGGAATTGCTGTAATAGCCGGTTTAATCAATGTTATCTACAGTTATATTTTTATGAATTTTATCGAACCTGATTTCATGAATCAGATGATGGAAGTTCAAAATCAAGCTTTTATAGACCAAGGCATGACCGAAGAACAAATAGAAATGAGTAATGAAATGGGGAAAAAATTTCAATCTCCAGGAATCATGGCAGCAATGGGAATAATCATGTATGCCATCGGAGGTTTTATTGTTTCTGCAATCGGAGCTGCAATTATGAAGAAATCTGAAGAAGAACAATATTAGATTTTTCTATTTAGTTAAACAATACAAATAACAGTTCTATATACAAAGACTACTTTTTTTGAATATGAATATTTCAATAGTCATACCGCTTCTTAACGAAGAAGAATCTTTGAAAGAATTATACGATTGGATTGCAGAAGTTATGCAATCCAATCGTTATTTATATGAAATTATTTTTATTGATGACGGAAGTACGGATGCTTCCTGGAAGGTGATTGAAAACCTATCGCACAAAGACCGTTCGGTAAAAGCCATTCGTTTTCAAAAAAATTATGGAAAATCACAAGCATTAGATGCTGGTTTTGAATTGGCAACCGGAAATGTCGTGATCACCATGGATGCAGACTTACAAGACAATCCAGAAGAAATACCCGCATTATATGATTTAATAATAACTGAAAACTTTGACTTAATCTCCGGCTGGAAAAAGAAACGTTATGACAATATCATTACAAAAAATATACCCTCAAAATTGTTCAATGCCGTTGCTCGAAAAACATCTGGCTTAGAATTACACGATTTTAACTGTGGACTAAAAGCATACAAAAATAATGTGATTAAAACGGTAAAAGTCAGCGGAGAAATGCATCGATACATTCCTGTTTTAGCCAATAATGAAGGGTTTACAAAAATAGGCGAAAAAGTTGTGCAACATCAAGCAAGAAAATACGGAGAGACAAAATTTGGTATGGACCGGTTTATCAATGGCTTTTTAGATTTGATTACCATCTCATTTTTATCAAAATTTGGTAAAAGACCCATGCATTTTTTTGGTCTATGGGGAACTCTTATGTTTCTATTTGGAACTACCTCTGCCTCTTATATTGGAATCCTAAAATTATACAAACTCTATAAGGGTACAAAAACCATTTTGGTCACTGATAATCCTTGGTTTTATATCGCATTAACTTCTATGATTTTAGGAACTTTATTATTTTTAGCTGGTTTTATTGGCGAACTCATAATAAAAACAAAAAGTAACGAAAAACACTATACTATTAAAGAAAAACTCAATTTCTAAATAGTATATTTGCGGCTTATTAAGCAAGAAGATTTTATTTTTATGAAAGATATTTTAAACAAAGCGACACAATGGTTAACCCCCAGTTTTGATGCAGAAACTCAGAAAGAGATCAACGAATTGATCGCTGAGAATTCAAATGACTTGGTAGATAGGTTCTATAAAGATATGGAGTTTGGAACTGGTGGAATGCGAGGACTCATGGGTGCTGGAACCAATAGAATAAATAAATATACGCTTGGTAGAGCTACACAAGGTTTGTCTAACTACCTTATTCAAAACGTGCATAAAGAGAAATTAAGCGTTGTTATCGCCTATGACTGTAGACACAATAGTAAAAAGTTTTCAAAAATTGTTGCGGATGTTTTATCGGCCAACAATATCAAAGTATTTTTATTTGAAGATTTACGTGCAACTCCAGAATTATCTTTTGCTGTTCGTTATTTAAATTGTGATGCTGGTATTGTTTTAACAGCATCTCATAACCCTCCGGAATATAACGGATATAAAGTGTATTGGTCAGATGGAGGACAAATTGTGCCTCCTCATGATAATGGAATTATCGAAAAAGTAAATTCATTACATTTTTCTGAAATTAACTTTAAAGCCAAAGAAGATTTAATTGAAGTTATTGGGAAAGAAGTTGATGATGCCTTTGTAAAAGCCTCGGTAAAAAATGCTTCTTTATCTGATGAAATTGATAGAGAAAATTTAAAAATTGTTTTTACTCCGTTACATGGAACTTCGGTCGTATCTGTCCCTGACGCTTTGTCCAAGGCAGGGTATTCAGATGTACATATTGTAGAGGAGCAAAAAATTCCTGACGGAGATTTTCCAACAGTAAAATCTCCCAACCCAGAAGAACCTGAAGCCTTAAAAATGGCTACTGAGTTAGCAGATAAAATTGGTGCGGACATTGTGATTGGAACAGACCCTGATTGTGATCGATTGGGAGTGGCAGTGAGAGACACCAGTGGAAACATGAAATTGATGAATGGGAACCAGACAATGGTTGTGATGACTGAATTTTTATTACGAAAATGGAAAAATGAAGGAAAAATTAATGGAAAACAATTCATAGGATCTACCATTGTTTCCACAAAACTTGTGAATGAAGTTGCTGCCAATTATAAGGTGGAAACTAAAACCGGTTTGACAGGGTTTAAATGGATTGCAAAAATGGTAAAAGATTTCCCAGAATTAGACTTTATTGGTGGTGGAGAAGAAAGTTTTGGATATATGGTCGGTGATTTTGTAAGAGATAAAGATGCGGTTACCGCTACTCTTTTAGCCTGTGAAGTGGCTGCATATGCAAAACAACACGGAAGTTCTTTTTACAAGGAGTTACTGGATATTTACAAAACGCACAGATTTTACAAAGAACACTTGATATCCATTACAAAAAAAGGAATGGATGGCGCTGCAGAAATTCAACAAATGCTAAGTAATATGCGAAATAATCCATTGACAGTCATTGATGGAGAAAAGATAGAATATCTTACAGACTATCAAGCATCTACAAGAAAAAACTTAATCACGGGCAAGGTAACAAACATCCATCTACCAGCATCAAATGTCTTAATTTATCAAACGGAATCAGGCACAAGAATTGCAGCAAGACCGAGTGGAACAGAACCAAAAATAAAGTTTTATTTTAGTGTAAATACGAATTTTGATGATGATAAAAATGCTACTGATACAGAAGATCAGCTAGACAGTAAAATTCAAAGAATTATTAAAGAAATGAAATTGAATTGATGGGATATTTTAAAGACATTTTAAAGTATGAGAAGAAATATAGAAAATTTACCATCCTAAATATTCTATTTAATATTTTATATGCTGTTTTTAATGTACTATCTGTTCTTGCTTTTATACCCGTTTTAGGAATTCTCTTTGGAAAAGAGCAAAGAATTACCAAAGAACCAATTTATGAGGGAATTTCAAAAATTGGTGATTTTCTAAAAGATACTTTTTATTATTTTATTTCTCAAAAAATTGAAAATAAAGGAGAAATCAATACACTTTTATTTATTTGTCTTTTAGCTTTGTCATTATTCTTTTTCAAAAACTTATTCAGGTATTTAGCCTCTTATGCAATTACCTTTCTAAGAACAGGAATTGTAAAAGACATACGAGACAAGCTATACAATAAAATAGTTGAATTACCCGTTTCCTATTTCACTGAAAAAAGAAAAGGAGACATTATTGCTCGTATGACTTCGGATGTACAAGAAATAGAAAATTCAATTTTAACCTCTATAGAAACTATTGTTAGAGAGCCATTAACAGTGATTATTTCAATCACTATCATGCTTTTTATGAGTGTAAAACTCACACTATTTGTCTTTATTTTATTACCTGTTTCTGGTTTTATAATCTCTTCAATTAGTAAAAAATTAAAAGCAAATTCTGTCAAAGCTCAGAAAGAGACGGGTCGTTTTCTGTCATTTATAGAAGAAACGTTGACTGGTTTAAGAATTATCAAAGGGTTCAATGCCGAAAATGTAATTCAAAAAAAATTCAATAGTTCTACATTCAGTTTCAAAAAATTAATGACCAGTGTTTTTCACAGACAAACATTAGCGTCACCAATGAGTGAATTTTTAGGATCTGTCACCATTATTGCCATCCTTTGGTATGGTGGAACAGAAGTACTATCCAAAACAAGTTCGCTTCAACCTGCAGAATTTTTCGGGTATATTGTATTATTTTACACTGTTTTAAACCCTATTAAACTAATTACTACTACATTTTATAACATTCAAAAAGGAGAGGCCTCTGCAGAGCGGATTATGAGTGTTTTAAATACAGAAAACACCATCAAAGACATACCTGATGCAACTATAAAGGAAGATTTTAAAAGTAAAATTGAATTTAAAAACATCTCATTTAAATATAAAAGCAACTATGTTTTAGAAGATTTTTCACTAACTGTTCACAAAGGAGAAACGGTTGCTTTGGTGGGACAATCCGGAAGCGGAAAATCTACTTTAGCCAATTTAATTACCCGCTTTTATGACGTAAATAAAGGAGAAATTTTAATTGATGGAGAAAATATCAAGCATATCACTAAAAAATCTTTGAGAAATTTAATGGGAATTGTTTCTCAAGATTCTATTTTGTTTAACGACACTATTACAAATAATATTAAATTAGGAATTCAAAATACTAGTGACTCTGCAATTTTAAATGCTGCTAAAATTGCAAATGCAGATGAATTTATTCAAAACCTATCCCAAAAATACAATACAAATATTGGAGATGGTGGAAATACCCTTTCTGGCGGACAAAAGCAACGTTTGTCTATTGCTAGAGCGGTTTTAAAAAATCCTCCCATCATGATTTTAGATGAAGCCACCTCTGCACTAGACACAGAATCTGAACAATTAGTACAAATTGCTTTAGAAAAAATGATGGAAAATAGAACCTCTATAGTCATTGCACACAGACTTTCTACCATTCAAAGCGCCGATAAGATCTTAGTACTCAAGAAAGGTAAAATCGTAGAACAAGGAAAACACCAAGAACTGCTTGCTAAAAAAGGAGAATACTTCAAATTAGTTTCAATGCAAAGTTTAAGCTAATTCTAGACCTAACTGCTTTCCTTTTTCTATCATAAACTCAAAAGAAGCTTGATATTCATTAGGAATTTCCCCTTCTAAAATAGCTTCTTTAATAGCCTCTTTTATTTGACCAATCTCTCTACAAGGCTTCAAATTAAAAGCTTTCATAATTTCTGCTCCTGAAACGGGTGGTTGAAAATTACGAACTTTATCTCGCTCTTCTACTTGTTTGATTTTTTTTCTAACCAATTCAAAATTCTTGTGATAGCGTTTGAATTTTTTTGAGTTTTTTGTAGTAATATCTGCTTCGCATAAGGTCATCAGTGAGTCGATATCATTCCCAGCATCAAAAACAAGACGTCTCACAGCTGCGTCAGAAACTTCACTTGCCAATACTATTGGTCGTGAACTTAACAATACCATTTTCTGAACAAACTTCATTTTGGTATTCAAAGGCATCTTTAAACGTTTGAATAGTTTGTAGACCATTTTTGATCCTATAAATTCGTGCGCATGAAAAGTCCATCCTACTTTTGTACTGAATTTTTTGGTAGGTGCTTTTCCAATATCATGAAGCAAAGCAGCCCATCTCAACCATAGATCATCTGTATTTTTAGCAATATTATCTAGTACTTCTAGAGTGTGATAAAAATTATCTTTGTGCTTTTGACCTTCTACTTCTTCAACCCCTTTTAAAGCAGTTAACTCGGGTAAAATTTGTGCTAATAAGCCTGTTTGTTCTAGAAGTAAAAACCCGATTGAAGGCTTAGGCGAAGCAATGATTTTGTTCAATTCGTCTATAATTCTTTCTCGGGTAATTATTTTTAATCGGTTTCCGTTTCTTGAAATTGCACGTAATGATTCTTCTTCGATTGTAAAATTCAATTGAGAAGAAAAACGAATAGCGCGCATCATTCTTAGGGGATCATCCGAATATGTGATATCGGGATTTAAAGGAGTTTTAACTACTTTATGTTCTAAATCTTTTATTCCTTGAAATGGATCTAATAATTCTCCAAAATTAACCTCATTTAAACTGAAAGCCAATGCATTTATTGTAAAATCTCTTCTATTTTGATCGTCTTGCAACGTCCCTTGAATAATTTCTGGATTTCTACTATTCTCTGTGTAAGACTCTTTTCTAGCACCAACAAACTCTATTTCGATGTCATTATAACGCAACATTGCTGTACCATAGGTTTTAAATACCTGAACCTTTGGTTGGTTGGGTAACAAATCTGATACTTTTTGAGCCAGCTCAATTCCACTCCCAACCGCTACAATATCAATATCTTTAGAACCTACTCTTTTTAGAAAAAAATCTCGTACAAACCCACCAATGACGTAACTATCTATTTGGAGTTGTTTAGATGCCAGAGAAATGACACTAAATATTTCTAAAGAAATTGCTTCTGTATATTTCATATTTTTAAAAGTGATGCAAATTTATTGTTTTCTATTCTTTTAAACCTAAAATTAATAGAAGAAAATTATGATAACATTCGTACTTTTGTTTTAGATATAAAAATATCACTTTTTAAAAGTAAAATAAGCAGGATTATTGTTATTATTCTTGGCGAGAAAACCGAGGAGATACAAATAACAAATAAATCATAATCACTACAATGTTTTAGTTTGTGAAAAATAAAATGGAACTACTTATAAACATTGGAAAAAAATATGAGTTCGTTTAAAGTATACTACATCAACTTAGATAAAAGTACTGATCGCAAAAGTTTCATGGAAAATCAATTCAAAGAATTGAATATTCCGATTACGCGAATACCAGCTATTTATGGAAAAAAGATCAACAAAATAATACTTAAAAAAGAGAAAGCAAGCCACAATATTTTGGCACATTTTCCACTACCAAATGATGGTGAAATTGGTATTTGTTTGACACATTTTGATCTTTGGAAATCCCTTTCTAAGGAACCTCAAGACTTTTCTATCGTATTGGAAGACGATGCTTTAGTTCACAAAGATTTTTTTAAAGATCTAGATCTTCTTTTAAAGCAAATTTCAACAGATGATTTTATTGATATTTCAGGAAAAAAAGGCTTTTATTCAATAGAAAAAACAACCCTTTTGAATAAGTTTTTAATCCCTCCTGTTTTGATGATAGGACAAATTATCGGTAAAAATGCTGCCATGAAATTGTCAACTAATTTAACTGAATACTATGCCCCTATAGATGTGATGAAACAAGATGTTTACAAACATAAAGTAGCTTTATATTCTACAAATAAACAATACGTAGTTAGTATAGATAAAAGCGTGGGGGGAAGTACAATCCAACAAAATAACATGATTATTTGGAAAAAAGTAGTCCGAGAAATCATTCGTCCTTTTTGGCAACTTGTAAGCCTTTTTACCTACAAAATGTATAGATTGGTAAGAAATTACATTTATTATAAAAGAAATTAATTTTCTTTTATTCCTTTGTTTAACAACCTCAATTTAATATACCTTGTTAAAACTCCATAAGCTTGAGTTTTGGCAACAAGAAAGCCTGTAAAACCATCTAAAAAACCCAGACGAATTACATAATGAATAAAAAATCTTACAAAGGGTTTTATCAGTACATGATAGATTGATACTTTTTTTCCTTTTTTATGTAAATCGAGGGCTTTAATGCTAGCATAATGATTCATTTTGGAAATGTAATGATCATAATTTCTATAAGAAAAATGGTCGATTTTATGCTTAAAAAAACCTAGTTTTCCATTTGTTGAAATTCGTTCATGTACAAGTCCCTTATATTGACAATGCTCTTTTAAAAATAAACGAACTACTTTATCTCTTTGAAAACCGCAATAATTAACTCGCCTTCCACAAAAATAAAAACTTCTTCTCACATAAAAACCAACAAAAATTTTTGGATTTTTAACCGCTTCCAAAATTTCTAGTTCCACTTCAGGAGAGACTCTTTCATCGGCATCTAAAATATAAATCCAAGGATGGGTTGCTTGTGAAATCGCAAAATTTTTCTGTGAAGAAAAATCATCAAACTTTCGCTTGATGATTTTTACATTCATTTTTTTTGCTATTGATAGGGTCTTGTCTTTACTAAACGAGTCTATGACAATAATTTCATCTGCAAAATTCACTGATTTTATCGCATCCTCTATGTGAATTTCTTCATTTAAAGTAGGGATAATTGCAGTAATCTTTGTCATCGTATTTTGTATATTAAACCGCTACATCATATTCACGTAATGCGTCGTTTAAAGAGGTCTTTTTATTGGTACTTTCTTTTCTTTTTCCTATGATCAAAGCACAAGGCACATTGTATTCTCCAGCAGCAAACTTCTTTGTATAACTTCCAGGAATCACCACAGATCTTGCAGGAACAACTCCTTTGGTTTCAACAGGCTCCTCTCCAGTTACATCGATAATTTTAGTACTCATTGTCAAAACGACATTTGCTCCCAAAACAGCTTCTTTTTCTACCCTAACACCCTCTACAACAATACATCTAGAACCAATAAAAGCACCGTCTTCAATAATTACTGGTGCAGCTTGTAAAGGTTCTAAAACCCCGCCAATTCCAACACCTCCCGAAAGGTGAACGTTTTTACCTATTTGTGCGCAAGAGCCAACAGTTGCCCACGTATCTACCATTGTCCCTTCATCTACATGTGCTCCTATATTCACATAACTTGGCATGAGTATGGTCCCTGGTGAAATATATGCACCATGCCTTGCAACAGCATTTGGTACAACTCTAATACCTCTTTCAGCAAAATTTCTTTTCAATGGAATTTTATCGTGATATTCAAAAATACCCGCTTCTAAGGTTTCCATTTTTTGAATAGGGAAATACAAAACTACCGCTTTTTTAACCCATTCATTCACTTGCCAACCATCCGCTACTGGTTCTGCTACCCTGAGGGCTCCTTCATCTAATAAATCTACGACCTTTCGAATAGTATTGATGGTGAGCTCTTGTTGTAACAAGTCACGATTTTCCCATGCTGCTTCTATAATTTCTCTAATTTCCTTCATTTTAATTGTTTAATTTCTACAAATATAATTCTATCCCAAAAAACTGAGTGCGAAGATACCTTTTTTAAACAGATATTTCTGCTTTGTTTAAAAAACGTATTTTTGTAAAAAAAATTTTTCATGTCGAGAATTTTAGCAATAGATTTTGGTGAAAAAAGAACAGGAATTGCCGTTACTGACGAATTACAACTTATTGCATCTGGATTAACAACGGTTCATACAATTGATTTATTGTCTTTCATAAAAGAATATACTACAAGAGAAAAGGTGGAATTATTTTTAGTGGGAAAGCCAAAACAAATGAATAATACGGATAGCGAAAGTGAAATTCTCATTACCCCTTTTTTACAACAACTGAAAAAATTATTTCCTCTAATTCCTGTGAAAAGAATAGATGAGCGTTTTACCTCAAAAATAGCTTTTCAAACGATGATTGACAGCGGGATAAAGAAAAAACAACGACGAAATAAGAAGATGATAGATGAAATCAGTGCAACCATCATTTTACAATCGTATTTATACAACAAATAATTTTATTGAAGTAGTAAACTTTGTATTTTTGCAAAGTTCAAAAAAATAAAGAAATGATTTTACCCATCGTTGCCTACGGAGATCCTGTTTTAAGAAAAGTTGCCGTAGAAATTAATGCCGATTACCCCGAATTAAAATCACTCATTGCAAACATGAAAGAAACCATGTACAATGCTGCTGGTGTTGGGTTGGCTGCTCCTCAAATAGGAAAATCAATTCGCTTATTTCTCATTGATGCATCTCCTTTTGCAGATGATGAAGAAATGTGTGAAGAAGACAGAAACGTTTTGAAAAACTTTAACAAGGTCTTTATAAATGCTAAAATAATAAAAGAAGAAGGTACTGAATGGGTTTTCAATGAAGGATGTCTGAGTATCCCTGAGGTCAGAGAAGATGTTTTTCGTCAACCTGAAATAACCATTGAATACCAAGATGAAGATTTTAAAACGCACACCGAGACACTAAAAGGGTTAGCAGCAAGAGTTTTTCAACATGAATATGATCATATAGAGGGTGTTTTATTCACAGATAAACTTTCAACGCTTAAAAAAAGATTGATAAAGAAAAAATTGGAAAACATTTCGAAAGGGAAAATTAGAGCTAATTATAGAATGCGTTTCCCAAATCTAAAAAGGAAAAAATAAGGATAACATATATATGGAATTTAATAAAATTATAGCCGTTTCAGGAAAACCAGGATTATTTAGAGTAGTTTCTCAGTCTAAAAATGCAGTCATAGCAGAATCTCTGATAGAAAAAAAACGAATCGCAATTAACACTACACAACATATAAGTTTGTTAGAAAATATTGCAATCTATACCTATGAAGAAGACATGCCTCTATTAAACGTTTTTAAAATTATGTTTGATAAAACGGCAGGAGAAGAAGCGCTTTCGCATAAAGATAGTAGTAAAAATTTGACTGCTTTTTTTACAGAAGTCATACCAAATTATGATGATGAAAGAGTCTATGTTTCCAATATTAAAAAAGTAATTCAATGGTTTAATCTCTTGGTAAAAACTGGATTGGATTTTTCTAAAATTGAGGAAAGCTCTGAAAAAAACACAAAAGAAGTATAAACATTTTTTTTATTTCGAAATACTATTAAATTAAATCATCAACTTGAATAGCAGAAAAGATCAATTAAAAGCTTTTAACAGATTGTTAGATATCATGGACGACCTTCGAGAGAAATGTCCCTGGGATCAAAAACAAACTTTAGAGAGTCTGCGTCATCTAACCATAGAAGAAACCTATGAACTTGCGGATGCTGTTTTAGATAATGATCTACCCGAGATAAAAAAAGAATTAGGAGATATTCTTCTACACATTATCTTTTATGCAAAAATAGCCAGTGAACAAAAGGCCTTTGATATTGCTGATGTTGCCAATGCAATCTCTGACAAATTAATACACAGACATCCTCATATTTATGGAGATGTTAATGTAGAAGATGAAGAAGAAGTAAAACGCAATTGGGAACAACTGAAACTTAAAGAAGGAAAAAAATCTGTTTTAGAAGGAGTTCCTAAAAGCTTACCTGCTGTTGTAAAAGCGAGTAGAATTCAGGAAAAAGTTGCTGGTGTTGGTTTTGACTGGGAACAACCAGAACAAGTGTGGGAAAAGGTACAAGAAGAATTATCGGAGTTAAACGAAGAAATTAAAGCAGGATCCAAAGAAAATATCGAAAAGGAATATGGCGATGTACTATTCTCAATGATTAACTATGCAAGATTTATTAACGTAAATCCAGAAAATGCTTTAGAAAAAACCAATAAAAAATTCATGAATCGCTTTCAGTATTTAGAGACTCAAGCAAAAAAAGCAGGGAAAGAACTCTCTGACATGTCGTTAACTGAAATGGATGTCTTTTGGGAAAAATCAAAGGAATTTTTTAAATAAACCCTATTAGAAAAAAACAATCTACTTAAGTTAAACCTCTTTTTTAGCAAATAAAAGAGATTCTAAAAACCCAAGTCCATATCCCAAAAATTGGGTAAAGGAAGTAATAATACTTAAAAAAGCCACTATCAAATTTTTATTCTTAAACAAGGAATCTAGAAATAGTATTAAAAAATACACCCCATAGAAATATAAAAATTGATAATAACCAAAAAACATACAGATGATACTCAGATCAATCCCAATTATAAACATAGTAGGAAACCAATAGGTAAATTTTGCTGTTTCTGGGTATTTTCGATTGAGTGTGGGCCTAGCGGATCCAAAGCCAAAAGTTTGCTTAAAAAACTGCTGAATTGTACTTCTTCTTTTATGATACACAAAGGCTTTTTCAATCAATTGAGTTTCGAAACCACTTTCCCACAAACGAAAAGTTAAATCAATATCTTCTCCATTGATCATTGTAGAGAATCCTTTGGTAATTTTAAAGGCTTTTTGAGACAAACCAAAGTTAAAACTTCTAGGTTGAAATGTACCCACAGCATTTTTTTTACCTCGAATCCCCCCTGTTGTTAATACAGCGGTCATAGCATAGTTGATGGCTTTTTGGAGTGGTGTAAAACTTGAATGTGCTGCATCTGGTCCACCAAAAGCATGAGTGAAATTGTTTTCTAATGATTTTTTAACTTCTGTTAAATACTGGGTTGGAACAATTACATCAGAGTCTAAAATTATAAAATAGTTTCCTGAAGCATTCTCCATTCCAAAATTTCTGCTAGCTCCTGCTCCACTATTTTCTTTGAAAAAGTATTTTAAATCAAGCTTACTTACATATTTATCTGCAATTAATTCACTTTTTTTTGTTGAACCATCTTCTATAAGTAACACCTCAAAAGTATCAGAATACTCTTGTTTTGTGAGACTTTCTAATAATTCGTCTATTTCATTTGGACGATTGTAAACAGGAATTATGATGGAAAAATTAAGTGTCAATATTTTGTATTTATAATTTACTTGCTGACAAAACAAAAGGTTAAAAAAGTTCTTAAAAAAATAATCAAATAGTCATTTTTAATTATTCATAATTAGATGTGATTGCAACAATTGAAATTAATTCAATAACTCTTTTGCATGTGTTAAAGCCGAATCTGAAATATCTTTCCCACTCAACATTTCTGCAATTTCAACAATTCTTTCGTCTGAAGATAACCTTTTTAAATTGGTGGTCGTTACTCCTTTAATTTCTTCTTTATACACCTTATAATGACTGCTTCCTTTTGCTGCAATTTGTGGTAAATGTGTGATTGAGATTACCTGCATATGATGGCTCATTTGCTGCATGATTGCTGCAATTTTATTAGAAATTTCACCAGAAACACCTGTGTCAATTTCATCAAAAATAATCGTTGGCAACTGAGTGTTTTTAGATAATACGTTCTTAACAGAAAGCATGATTCTAGATAATTCTCCGCCAGAAGCTACTCTCTTTAACTCTCCATAATTGCCACCTTTATTGGCTGAAAATAAAAATAGTAACTCATCTTTCCCATTTGAGAGATAGTCTTCAGTTGGTTTGATTTTAATAGAAAAACGTGCATTTTCCATCCCTAAATCTGCTAATAAATTTTCTAATTCTTTTGTAAGTTTTGGTAGGGAGGCAATTCTCGCTTTAGAAATAATCATAGCAATTGCATCTAACTTCTCAGAAACAGTCCTTATTTCCTCTCGCTTATTGTGAATAACCTCATCTGCATTTTCTACCTGTAAAACTTTTTTGGAGAGCTCTTCATAAACCTTTAGCAGGCCCTCCACAGAATCTACATAATGTTTTTTTTGTAAATTATATAGCAACTGCAATCTATCGTTAATTTCTTCTGCTTCATTGGTATTAAAATCAATCCCATCATTTTCATTTTCTATTTCAGAAACAATATCATCAATTTCAATTTTTACACTGGTAATTCGCTCTAATAAATTTTGATATTCTTTCACAAAAGGGGCAATTTTAGACAACCTATTCTCTAATTTATTCACTAAACTTTGAACACCTATTTCATCTGTGATAGCAATTTGTAGTGCTTCTGATAAATTGAGTTTTATCTCCTCAATGTTATTAAGTCTCTCTAATTTCTCTTCCAATTGATGTTGCTCATCAATTTTTAAATTTGCAACTTCTAATTCTTTAAATAAATGAGAGTTATAATCATATTGTTGGTTCGCCTCTCTCTGAGAATTCTCTAATTCGATCAATTCTTTTTTTAATTGATTCAATTGAGCAAAGCCTCTTTGATAAGAAGAAATTCTTTCTTTATTTTTTGCTATGGCGTCTATAACCGTAAACTGAAAATTCTTATCAGACAACTGCAATGTTTGATGTTGTGAGTGTACATCGATCAATTTTATTCTTAACTCATTTAACACAGACAATGTAACTGGAGTATCGTTTACAAAAGCTCTTGATTTTCCTGAAGGTAAAATTTCTCTTCTGATAATTGTTTCTGCTTCATAATCCAAATCTACCTCATTAAAAAAATCTTGTAAATTATAAGCAGAAATTGCCATTTTTGCTTCTACAATGCATTTGGTAGAGGCATCTTTCAAAGAAGACAGATCTGCTCTATTTCCCAAGACCAAACCTAGGGCTCCCAAAAGTATGGACTTTCCTGCACCAGTTTCTCCGGTTATTATAGATAATCCCGAGGTAAAATCGATGGATAACTGATTGATTAAAGCATAGTTCTTAATGGAAAGTTGTGTTAACAAATCTTCTTAATTTAAATAACTAAATTAGTAAAAAATGCATCAAGATTTTTAAAAAAAATAGAAATTCATCTTTTTACCTAATGGCTTTCCACTTGTTGCTATTGTTTGGAGATATTTTTTTGACGATTCTCGTAAGTCTATTTTTATTGATTGTCACTGGACCATCGGCATACATATTTACAATTTCGTCTGCTTTTGCATCAAAAAATAACCGTATCAAATAATTTCCAACGGTTTTATTAAAAATAGATTCTAAAGAAATGATCGCATTTTCAATTGTCTGTTTTGCGCTCTTTTCATTTGATAAGAATCTGTCTAACCCAAGTCTGTGATAGCTGTAGTTTGCGGCTCTGTAAGCTCTTAATTTGGGAGATAAAATATTATCAATCAATAAAAAACGATTCTGTTTCCCTACCACATTTTGCCATGAAGCCAATCCGCTTTGTTGCGCTTGTAACATTACATTTTGTGCTTCTTTGTAATACATTTGTCCACCATTCTTTTTAAAAGTGTCTGCATCTGTACCTAGCACTATATTGGTATAAAAAACAATGGTAGAAATTAAGTTACTATCAAAAGAATTTCTATTGTATATCAACGGATCGAACTCATTGTATTTAAAATTAAAATCGTTGTCTTTTAAATTTAATACTGGTGATGCATAAGATGAAGCATAAACAGGTCTTGAAGATTGGACCTGTATCGTTCCTTTAAAAGTATTTGCATCTCTAGAAATAATGATAATAGTGAATGCACAATCGATTCGTTCTTCCGGTTTTACGTCTTTACTTGTCCATTTTGTTTGGTTGATAAACTCTGACAATGATTTCTCTAGAGTTTTAAAAACCTGCACATTAGATCCTTGTACTTGATTGTAATTCACAGTAACCAAACAATTTAATTCCTGAGACTTCATTACAGAAATCGAAAAGAAACAAGCAAAAAGGATTCCAAGTTTACGCATTTGTCTTTTTTATAATTTCATTCATAATATCTTTAGCTACCGCTACCTTAGGTTTCAATTCAAACGATCGTTCATTCAATGCTTTATCTATAAAAGTAATTTTATTGGTATCGGTTGCAAAACCTGCCCCTGGATCTTGGAGAGAGTTTAACACAATTGCATCTAAATTCTTTCTTTGTAATTTGCTTTTTGCATTTTCTAATTCATTATTTGTCTCCAAAGCAAATCCTACCAAATATTGGTGCTGTTTGATGTCTCCCAAAGAGGCTAAAATATCCTTTGTGGGTGATAACTCTATATGCAACGCTAAAGTAGTCTTCTTTATTTTCTGAGAGGCAATCTTTTTGGGAGCAAAATCTGCAACTGCAGCAGAAAGTATTGCAATATCTACATTGGGAAAGTATTCATGAACTGCATGATACATTTCGGATGCAGAAACAACATTGATCCTATGTATCAGAGAATGTTTTATCTGCAAATGACTTGGACCTGAAATTAAAAAAACTTCTGCTCCTAAGTTAGCAGCTTCTGTTGCTATAGCAAATCCCATTTTACCAGAAGAATGATTTCCTATAAAACGAACAGGATCTATAGCTTCATGGGTGGGCCCAGCTGTAAGCAAAACTTTTTTTCCTTTTAGGGGTAATTTTGATACAATATCTTTTTCTATAAAGGAAACAATATCTTCAGGTTCAGCCATTCTTCCTTCGCCCACCAGACCACTTGCTAACTCACCAGATGTTGCAGGAATCATGGTATTTCCAAAAGATTGTAATTTTTGTAAATTTTGCTTTGTAGAGGTGTGAATATACATGTCTAAATCCATTGCGGGTGCAAAATAAACAGGGCATTTCGCTGACAAATAGGTGGCTAACAACAAATTGTCACATGTTCCATTTGCCATTTTTGAGAGTGTATTTGCTGATGCGGGTGCAACCAACATATAATCTGCCCAAATGCCCAAATCGACATGGTTATTCCACATCTCATTATCATCTTTCGTATCGTAAAAAGTAGAATGAACAGGGTTTTTGGAAAGTGTGGAAAGCGTAAGAGGTGTTATAAAATCTTTAGACGCAGGAGTCATGATTACTTTGACTTCTGCGTCTAATTTAATTAGGAGACGAACCAAACTGGCCGTTTTATAAGCGGCAATTCCGGCAGTAATTGCCAAAAGAACTTTTTTACCACTTAAAATAGACATTATTCCGCGTCTGGTGTTCTAAAGTATACTTTATCATTTAACCATTCTTCCACAGCAATCGCAGTGGGTTTTGGTAATCTTTCGTAAAACTTAGAAACTTCAATTTGTTCCTTGTTCTCAAAAACTTCTTCTAAACTATCATTGTAAGTTGCAAACTCATCTAGTTTATCTACCAATTCTTTCTTTAAATCTCCATTAATTTGAGTTGCTCTTTTAGCAATAACAGAAATAGCTTCATAGATATTTTTTGTTGGAGCTTCTACTTCATTTTTGTTATAAGTAATTGTACTCAATGATGCATTTGTGTCTTTGTAATCCATAATTATTTATTAAATCTTCTGTGAGTTTTCAAATTCTTTTTGTTTAGCGATTAAGTCTGCAGACTCTTTGCTTTCAATTTTTAATGTAACGAGCATTTTGTCAGCAGCTTCCATAAATTTGGATGCTGGATAGTTTCTTTTTAACTTTTCATAAGCTTCTATTGCATCTTCTATTCTTTCTGGCTTTCTTCTGTAGGTACTTTTCAAGACAAAATCATGAGCCGCTTTTAATCTGAAATACAACGCTTCTTCTTTAAATTCTGATCCTAAATAGTCTGACAGTAAGTTATCAAAAGCCTGAATTGCTGCTTTGTAATTTCTTAAATCGTAATCAGCTGTTCCATAGTAAGTTTTAGCAATTTCAAAATATTTCTGTTGAAGCTTGTACCTTAAATCTTTAAAATGTTGATTGGCTTCATCTATTTTATCAGAATCTGGATAATCATTGATAAAATTCTGAAAAGCCTCAAGCGCCTTTTTTGTATCTGTTGGATCTAAACTAAAAGGAGGTGATGCTAATTTATAACTGTAAGCAGATAAAAAGGCTGCTTCTTCTTTCTTCGAACTTTTAGGATAAATTTTTGCAAATCGATCAAAATTGAATCCAGAAATGCTGTAATTTTTCTCATTATATTGAGATTGGGCGATCATAAATTGGATTCGCTCCATCTGTGGTTTTCCTCTGTACACAGGTTTTATTTTCTCAAAAAGTCTAAGTGCCTTAGAAAAGTTTTTACTTTCATACAATTTGGTAGCCATTTTATATTGCTCCTCTGAGGTACCCTTGTTTAATACTTTTTGATATTCACCACATGAACCTAATACAAGTGAGAACAACAATAAACACGCTAAATTTTTAATTTTTTGCATCATGCAAAATTAGTGATTAAATATGGATTAATAAAACGTTTTTTTACACAGTGATTTCTAACATTCAATTTGCTACAAAAGACGCAAAAAAAAGGAGGAGTTGTTATTAAAGGTTTGTTAATGTTACTCCTAAATTCAAATTGTCATCAAGGTTTTTTTTAAGAACCTTAATAGAGATAAATCTGTGATTGCATCAATCCCTTTACAGAGGGCTCAAAGTTTTATTTAAAATTAGCAACAAATTGACTGATGTTAGCGCTAAGTGCTGAACTTGCTTTTACCAAAGGTAGACGAACATCATTACGGCAAATATCTAATTCTTGTAAAACTGATTTTATCCCTGCTGGATTGTTCTCTTCAAAAATCAAGTCAACAATATCCATCATTTTATAATGAATTGCATAGCCTTCGTTGTTGTTTCCGCTCAACCCATGACGAATCATTGCTGAAAACTGTTTTGGGAACGCCTGTCCTATTACAGAAATTACTCCTGAACCTCCTGCTAATACGACCCCTAGAGCCAAATCATCATCCCCTGAGATTACTGAGAAATCTGCAGGCTTATCTTTTAACAATGCATAATATTGCTGGGTGTTATTTCCTGCTTCCTTAACCCCTATAATATTTTTAAAATCCTTGGCCAAGCGTAAAGTAGTCTCAGGATCCATATTTTTAGCGGTTCTACCTGGAACATTGTAAAGAATTATTGGTAAATCTGTTGCCCTAGCAATCGCTTTAAAATGCTGGTAAAATCCTTCTTGTGTTGGCTTACTGTAATAGGGTGCTACAGAGAGTATTCCATCTATGCCTGAAAAATTTCTAGTTTTTAATTCTTTGACAACCAAAGCGGTATTGGAACCTCCAACACCCAAAACCAAGGGCAAGCGCTTATTATTTGTTTGAACAATAACATTAATAATCTCTTGCTTCTCTTCATTAGTAATAGTCCCACTTTCTCCTGTAGTGCCATTGATTACTAAATAATCTATTCCGTTTTCTATATTGTAATTCACCAGTTTTTTAAGTGCCTCATAATCTACACTTAAATCTTCTTTAAATGGTGTAACCAAAGCAACTCCAGTTCCAATAAATTTTTGCATCGCGAATGTATTTTTTATAGAGTGTAAAACTACAATTTTAAGATGATATGAAGGTCGATAATATGAATTCTTCTAAAGAATAAACAACTTTATAGTTTACGTTTAATTTTTCACTTTCTTTAAAATTTCTAAATATCTTTTTAATTCTTTTAAAAAGGACTGAATTTGGTAGGTAGACTCTTTAATTTCTAAGGAATATAATTTGGAATTTACACCCGTAAGACCAACCTTAAAAGAGGCTGCAGAGAACATAACTGCTTTCTCTAGATACAAGTGATTGTTCCCAAAAAAACCAATTAATAAATCAAAAGGCTCTTCTAAAAAAACCTTAATATTCGGCTGAACGAAATGTCCCTGCCAGTTGATATCTTTTTCTGAAAAATGTTTGTAAGAAATTGAATCATTTTTGTCAAATTTCCTAAAACTATATATTTTAGAATGACGCAACCCAAAGACAAGTTCTATTTCCTTCTTAAAGTCTATTTGGGAGGAAATTTCATCTGTTGTTAAAACACCAACTGTTTTAATAATACCCATGGAAGCTGGTGACACTTCTGGTAAATTAATCAGCATTTTCTGAAAATTTTTTCTTAGTCTAGATTCTTTTAATTTGGAAAGGTTCATTCTCTTATTCGCTTAGGGATTTTTGTAAAAATAAGAATTATTTTGTTGAAATCTCCATCAATATGAATTGATTTAATTGTTGTCCAAATGCTTGAAAATTATTATCAGAGACCAACAGTAATGATTGATTTCCATTGGCTAGTTTCGGTCCAAAGGTAATTCCTTCTATATTATCTATAATTCCCTCAGTTAATTGCTGTTTGACATCGTTAAAATTAAATACCAATCTTTTTTTAAGTGAGACATACTTTGAGACACGAAGTGAATCTATCCCTAAAATATTCGTTGTTTTTTGATCGATACTCGCTTCAAAAATTTTGACGGTATTTCCAAACGGACCAAAACCACTTTTATAGGCTCTCTCTACAACAAGGAAACTACCTTCTTTGTATTCTAGAATTGCTGTAACTCCGTTTACATTCACATTCCCTTTCATGGGTTTATCGATCTGTTCTAGCTGATACGCAAACTGCTTGATTGCTTTTTTAGTCTTTTTATCAAAATAGGTAATTCTAATCGGTGAAGATGTTTTCTTAAATGTTGGGGCAGCTCCATCAACTTTCAAAGGTCCCTCCAAAGACACCCAAAAACCTTTATGACTCACACTTTTTGAAGACCCTTCAAAAACAGCGTTGTGTCTCATTATTGAATTGTTTTTTAAACTTTTGGGAAGCTCATAAACATGCACTAATTTTCCATTTTTATCAATGGAAAAAATAGAAGGAGGTTTATTTGAGTTGATCGCTCCTTCACTAACAAAATTTATTTCCTGAGTTGCTTCGTCTAAAAAAATAGCCTCTAGATCCATTGCATTTTCTCTAAAAAAAGAGCGAATATCATCTTTAAAAAAGAAAACACTTTCAAAATTTACTGAAGTAATTTCATTTTTTTGAATATCAATTGTTGCTTTGAGAAAACGCGGAACAACTTGATCATCTACCACACAGTAATAATACCCTTCTGCATAGTCTAACCCCGAGAGTCCTCCTACCAGTGAATTGTTTATGTACAAAGAATCTTTAACAATGTATTCATCTAAAAACTGAAGTTCTATTTGATTCTTTTTTTTGCAGGATAAGAGGATTAAAATTACCAGCACAAAATAATGATTGTTTTTCATCAGTATATTTTAGAACAAAGCAAAAAAGTACATTAATCATATAAAATACCATTTAATAAGAGAATCTTCTTTTTTTAAAAAATGATACCGCTATAATTACGGGTCTTTCTTAAGTTATAATTTCCTTCTATTATCGTCAGATTGTGAATCAATCAATTTATTGTACGGATCTACCCCTACTTCAATTGGTTTCTCATCTACAATAATTGTTAGCTTATTGTTGATTGAGGTAATCTTATGCTTTTTTAAATACAGCAGTTTTTCTTTCATATCACCTTCAACATCTTCTTCAGCAAAAATACCAATATCAATATAATCTGCTAATGGAACCGATAAAATAGGTTTTTTCATTTTAGCTGTTTTATAAGACAAGGTGTCTCCAACCTTCTCACCATAATAACGTTTTCCTTTTTTATCATTTCTGTATTTAGCGACTTCAAACTCAATATCAACTTGATATTTTCCGTTTTCCAATTCTGTTAGTTTCGTATTCGTAACTCTATTTCTATACAAAGTAATGGTTTCAAACATATCTTTGATTACATATTGTAAAGAGTCTGGTGTAGCTTCTTTTAAATGGTTTACGAATTCTATGGAAGTGGTATAAGGTGGTTCTTGAAATTTTACTTTATGTATGAATTTCTGAATTGCAGCATTCATTTTTTCTTCTCCGATATAATCGCTCAAAGCATATAAAGCCATAGATCCTTTTTGATAATGTATATATCCTTGGCCATCATTGTACATTAGTGGGTTTTCACGTTTTCTTTCTAGAGTTCTTTGCAACAGGTACCCATCTAAAGCCTCCTTCAAGAAGGTTCTCATTTTATTTTTTCCCTGTACTTTTTCAATCACTTTTAAAGAAACGTATTCTGACATACTTTCTGAGAGCAACGTTGCACCTAAAACATCTGCTCCAATTACTTGATGCGCCCACCATTGATGCGCTACTTCATGAGCAGTGACGGCAAAAGGATAATCTACTCCAGAATCATCTTTATCATCAACATCTGCAATAAAACCAATTCCCTCAGAAAAAGGCATTGTATTTGCAAAAGCCTGGGCAAAGGTTCCTCCTGTTCTTGGAAACTCAATAATTCTTGCCTGTCTAAATTGATAAGGACTAAAGTTTTCTGAATTATAAGTTAAGGATGCTTTCATCCCTTTCATCATTCTATCTAAATTGAAGGTATGTGGTTTGTGATAGTAAATTTCTAAACTAATTCCTTTGAACATTTCTTTTTTCACCTCAAATTTCCCAGAATTAAACGCGTAAAAATTTAAGATTTTACTATCCATTTTATAATGAAAATACCTGCGTTCTCCCTCTAACCATTCCTTTTGTAAATATCCTGGAGCAATCGCAATCTGATCTTTGGATGTTGAAACGGTTGCCTCAAAATCAATCCAATCGGAATCTTTAGAAATATAAGTGTCTCCCAACGCTGATGTATCAGACGGATGGGCTTTTAAATCATTTTTTTGTAAATCGTATTTCTTACGAGTTTGATCATCTCTTAATTCTCCATCTGTTGAATAACCTAAGGATGGAAATAAAGCAAAATTATTGATAAAAGTCCCATTTTCTCTCACTGGAGACCTTCTTCTGTAAGTTGTATTTTTTATGCCTTTCACAGTTACTGCGAGTTCTAAAGTATCACCAGGCATAATTTTATTTTCGAAATAATAAATATCAAAATTATGGATGGTGTCCTTAGAAACTAATTGATTGGATTTGCTAAACTCGAAAGTACTTTCTAAATCATTGTGATTTAAGAATACACTATCTACAGGGGTATCCGTTTTATTTACCATTTGAATTTTTGCAGATGCTTCAAAGAATCTTTCCTTAGGATAAATATCCATATGTGCATTAACAGCAATCACCCTAGGCTGTTTATAATCTTCGTACTTTTTATATTTCTTCTCCCATTCTACTCTTCTTAATTCAAATTCTTTTGAAGAAGTTCTTTTGGCCTTTGTTCCTGTCGCTTGATAAATTGAAAATCCCAAACTGAAAAAAGAAATTAAAAATACTGCTAAACAAACTGCATAACCTACTTTTAATCGTGCCTTTGCTACTATAAATCTTTCTTTTAATGAGGCAGGAATTCCTCGAACCCAAAATAATGCGGACAATATCAATAAAGCCAAACCAAATAAAATCCAATAGGTTTTATATACTAAAAACTGAGTTAAAATTCCATAACCATTCATATCTGAATAACTGAATCCTGGTCCATCATTGTATTTAAAAATAGACTGCTCGATCCCTGCTAATGATAAAAATGGCATCCCAATAGAAATCACCAATAATACGAACAAGCCTAAATAAGGGTTTCCGATTAAGGTTTGAATAAAGATAGCTAACAAGGCCCAAATTAGATAATTTAAAAAATCTAGAAAATAAAGCTCTAACATATAATGCCCTATTTCAAAATTATAATAGCCTTTATAAATTTGAAAAAGGATTCCTGATACCATAATAACAGTTAATAACAGCAGTTGCATCTTTATCAATGCAATTAGTTTGGAAAATAACAGTGTCCAATTGGGTATCGGAGTTGCATCCACCAAATGATTTACTTTGGCAATTTTTGCCCTATGAACTAACATACCGGCATATAAAAATGTACAAATATTGATAGAGGCCGCAAAAACACCTCCAATATTTAACATTTTCCAGGTAACTGGCAGTGTTGGAGTTCCAAAAATATCTCCTATTTCAGACAATCCAACCAGCATCAACACCAAACCAACCAACACAATGGAAATAAAAGCCCAACTTGTTACAATATATTTAAAATCAATAGTTGATAATTTCCAAGTGGTTTTTATGTTTTGCATGAAAGAAAAATCATAGGCAACCTTTGGTAAACTAATTCTTGTAATTCCGCTAAAATTTGTTTTTGTAATTCTCTCTCCTTTGGATTTTTTGAATGAAAAAGAAATCGCATTTTGACTAAACGCAAAAAACTTATAAACCAATCCAAAAATTAAAGTGGAAACTCCCAACCACAATAAGCGATTGTAAATAATCATTTCTTTGATAGGAATGTGCAATTCATTTTGTTCCGAAGGCGTCCAATATTTTGTGTAATAACTAACTGCACCAGATCCAAAAGGGTCTAAAAGAGCATACAACCATCTTTGTTCAGGATCTGAAAGCAGGCTTTCTACTACTCCTTGAACAAATAAAAGTCCAATTACAGTAATAAACCCTGCAGCAATGTTTCTAGAAAAAGTAACCACTGCAAAAACAATCGCTCCAAATAATAAAATATTTGGAAGTATAAAAACCAAATAGGCCTTTACATAAGTAATGAACTGAAAAGAACCTACAATATCTGGATTTGTTCCTGGAAATCGAAAACCAATGATCATTCCTATTGCAATAGATAAAACAATAATCGATACGACCACTATTCCACTCAAAAATTTAGCAAAAAGATAATTTGATTTTGTAAAAGGATACGAATATAAAATCGTGTGCATTTCACTTTTGTAGTCTCTGTAAATAGAAACTCCGATTATAGAAGGAAATAAAAAGAATATAAAAACAGTTAATGCATTAAGTAAAGCATTCACCCCAGCCGGAGAGTTTACAATTCTGGAAGAACCTGTAGTTGCTGTCACAGAATCGAAGAAACCAGCAGTAGCAGCTGATAAAAAGAAAGATAGGGCTAAAAAAATAGCCAAATAAATATAAAAAGCTGGTTTTTGAAACCAGTATTTTAGTTCTTGTTGAAACATTGTTGAAAACATACTATAAATGTGTATTTGTTAAATTGTTTAAAAAGTGAAAGTATAAAACTCCATACCTTGAATTTTACAGATTAAATTTTAAACTAATTGTGGTTCATCTTGTTTTAACGCAATGAAATACACATCGTCTAATTGAGGAGCTACCGCAATAAAATCTTCCGAAGGTTTTTCAGTAGCATAAACTCTTAAATTCAATGTATTATCTTGATTGTAGTTAGATGACAAAATAGTATATAATTTTTCATTTTCATCTAAATTTTCTCTTTCAATAGTTTTTTGCCAAATGGTCCCTTCAATTTCTTTCGTAGCCTCAAGTGGAGTGGTGTGTTTTAAAATTCTACCTCCATTTAAAATTGCCATTTCATTACATAATTCTTTTACATCTTCAACAATATGAGTTGAAAAAATAACGGTACAATTGGTACCAACTTCACGTAATACATTTAAAAAACGATGTCTTTCTGCTGGGTCTAAACCTGCTGTTGGCTCATCTACGATTATTAATTTAGGATTATTTAAAAGCAATTGTGCAATTCCAAAACGTTGTTTCATTCCTCCAGAATATCCAGCTACATATTTACGTCTTACATCATATAAATTAGTGATTTCTAATACTTCTTTCACAATAGCACTTCTTTCTTTCTTATTGGAAATACCTTTTAAAGTAGCAAAATAATCTAGCAAATCTTCTGCAGACATTTTAGGATATACCCCAAAAGATTGCGGCAAATACCCTAATACTTTTCTCAAAGATATCTGATCTTCTAACACATTAATATCTCCAAACATTACAGCACCAGTGTCAGGACTTTGCAATGTAGCGATCGTTCTCATTAATGATGATTTCCCTGCACCATTTGGCCCCAACAAACCAAACATCCCTGTACCAATTTCAATACTAAGGTTATCAATTGCTTTTACACCGTTTTTATAGGTTTTTGTTAAATTTTTAATTGCTAATTTCATGTGCTTAGATTGTTAATGAGTTATTTGATTCTATAATGTTAGTTCAAATGTAGAGAAAATTGTTACACTTTTTGTCTTTATTTTGGTGATAATCCTAAAAAATGGTTTTATTTTTACAGAATAGCAAAAATACAATATTCATAAACGTACATAATGGCAAAAAAATCAATACTAAATAAAAAATCAATCTCTTTTTTAGAAAAATATTTGAACAATGCGGCTCCCACAGGTTATGAATGGAAAAGTCAGGAAATTTGGATGGACTATCTAAAACCCTATGTAGATACCTTCATCACAGATACCTATGGCTCTGCCGTTGGAGTGATTAATCCTGATGCAACATATAAAGTTGTCATCGAAGGGCATGCAGATGAAATCTCCTGGTATGTGAATTATATCTCTGATAATGGTCTAATTTATGTAATTAGAAATGGAGGATCAGATCATCAAATTGCTCCGAGTAAGATTGTAAATATTCACACCAAAAACGGGATCGTAAAAGGCGTTTTTGGATGGCCAGCAATTCACACCCGAAATAAAGCAAAAGAAGAAGCTCCAAAACCAGACAATATTTTTATTGATACAGGTTGTACTACCAAAGAGGAAGTGGAAAACTTAGGAGTCCATGTTGGTTGTGTGATCACTTACCCAGATGAGTTTCATATTTTAAATGAAAATAAATTTGTATGTAGAGCTTTAGACAACAGAATGGGTGGTTTTATGATTGCTGAAGTAGCACGTCTTTTAAAAGAAAACAAAAAAGAACTCCCTTTTGGTTTGTACATTACCAACTCAGTACAAGAAGAAATTGGGTTGCGTGGTGCTGAAATGATTACACAAACCATTCAACCCAATGTGGCTATTGTTACGGATGTAACCCATGATACTACCACACCGATGATCGATCAAAAAAAAGAAGGTCTATTGAAAATGGGGAAAGGTCCAGTTATAGCTTATGCACCAGCTGTTCAACAGAAATTACGTGATTTAATCACAGCAACTGCCGAAAAAAATAACATTCCTTTTCAACGATCTGCCCTTTCAAGAGCAACCGGAACAGATACTGATGCCTTTGCATATAGTAATGGCGGTGTTGCTTCTGCATTAATATCCTTACCACTAAGATACATGCATACCACCGTTGAAATGGTACATCGAGAAGATGTGGAAAATGTGATTAAAATGATTTATGAAACGTTGTTACAAATCAAAAACGGAGAAACATTTTCGTATTTTAAATAGCAACAACCATGAGTACGAGGAAGCATTACAGGGTATATTTATCCAAATGCTATCCTCCTATTCATCGGAATGACGTTTTTACTTTTATATGGACGAATTCATTGATATTTTAACTGCTCAAGGAACTCCTACCGGAAAAACAGCCTTAAAATCTGAAGCACATCAATACGGATGGTTTCATGCCACTGCCCATATATGGTTCTTTACTTCAGATAAAAAAATTTTACTCCAAAAAAGAGCCCTTACTAAAAAAGTATTCCCTGGCATTTGGGATATTTCTGTAGCGGGACATATTGGTGCTGGTGAAGAAATTTTAGAAGGTGCAAAAAGAGAAATTCTTGAAGAAATTGGTTTGGAATTAAAAAAGGAAGACCTGATAAAAATTGGCACAAGAATTCATCAAGTTTCCCATGAAAATGGAATTCAAGACAACGAACACCATCATGTTTTTATAGCAGAATTAAAGACCTCTATTCAAAAACTGACCTTGCAGAAAAAAGAGGTTGCTGATGTAAAATTATGGGACCTAAAAGTATTGAAAGAGACCAAAAATCTTGAAAACGTTTTACTTCCAAGATTTCACGATTATTATTGTTTTGTCTATGAACAAATCAACACATATCTAAAATCGAATTCATGACAAACAAAATGATCTCCAAACATCTTCTTAACTAAATACAGAAGTACTAAATAAACCATCCATAGCTAATATTAATTGTTACAACCCATCTTGGACAATTACTACCTCTTTTAAAATTCTTGTTCCTATACTTTTGGTGTTAATAATTGCTCTGTAAGAATTAGTTGAATTGATTTTTACAATGTAGATATATTTTTAATCGCTTTTGTAAGCCTTCGAATTTTATGGGAGTATTTATTTTAAAAAACAATGCAAGATTTCATTTCTTTAAATATATTTGAATTAAAAAAAATATTAAAATTTAAATACTATGATCTCCATTATTTTTACACTTCTTATGCTAATTTTATTACAAGCTGTTTTAGGCTTTGATAATTTATTATATATTTCTTTAGAATCTAAAAAAGCTCCTGTAGCCGATCAAACAAGAGTTCGGAAAACAGGAATTTTAATTGCAATCGCGCTCAGAATCGTTCTTCTTTTCGTGTTGGTTTCAGTGATTGATTTTTTTCAAGAGCCTTTTTCTTTATTAACAGGAGAACTGGAAGGTATTGTTTCATTTGCCTTTAATGGTCATAGCATCATTGTTCTTATTGGTGGTGGTTTTATCATCTATACCGCCATTAAAGAAATTTGGCACTTGATTGCAAGCAATGATTTATCTGATCAATTAGTAAATACTGATAAAGAATCAAAATCTTCAAATGCCGTTATTGCAAGTATTGTTTTAATGAATTTGGTGTTTTCTTTTGATTCTATTTTAGCAGCTATTGGCCTGACCAATGAAATCGAAAACTCAACAATTGCTTTTATTGTAATGACCATTGCCATTGTTACAAGTGGATTGTTAATGTTACTCCTAGCGGATAGAGTTGCTGCTTTTTTAACAAAAAATAGAATGTACGAAGTCTTAGGATTGTTTATTCTTTTTATTGTTGGAATCATGCTAATTACTGAAGGAGGGCATTTGGCACATTTAACATTGTTTGGAAATGAAATTGTTCCGATGAGCCAAACAACATTCTATTTTGTCATTGCTATTCTAGTTGTTGTTGATGTAGTACAAGGTAAATATCAAAAGAAACTTTTAGCGGCAAAAAAGAAGTAAATCTTTATATTCTTTGTTATTTTCTTTATTTTAATGACGGCGCTAGTACTTTTGTGGAGAGATATCCGCGCCAGCGGGTAATAATCAAAGCTAAAATCTTGTTATGGTATTATTTACTTTTTATGCAAAAAACTGAGTTTTGTTTTGTGATAACTTTGTATATTTGAATAATGGATTTTGCATTTTATATTATCAGTTTTATATCTTCTCTTATAGGAATTTACTCGTTTTTAAAGAATGATACTTTTTTGTGTACTATTTTTAAAAAAAAATTAATTCTTGTATCTGTGTCCGACACAGACACATTTTTTAAATAATCTGATGAAAGTTGCTTACTATTTCATACCCCACAAAAGAACCTTGTGTAAATTCAACTTGTGATTGTGGAGAAAGAAATGTGGTAATACCAATCTTAGCTTGAGATAAAGAAGTTGCACCATTTGCTGGTAATTTACCTTTAAAAAGTCCAAAAACAGGAAAATTAGCAATGCTACCATTTTCATATTCATAATCCTTAATTTGAACATTTCCTTTTCCATCATCAAGTTTTTGAGACTTTATTCTAATTCCTCCCCCTTGTCTAACCTTGCTTAAATAACTGAAGGTATTTAATTCATACTCATATTCATTTGATCCGCCTGTAGGAAATGTGATTTTTTGCAATGAATACGTTTTAGCAAAATTTTCATTTGCTTCCATAGAGAAAGTTCCAGGAATTGGTATATGATTACTATTGTTATCTGCAAATGGAGTAATTCTAATATATTTATTGAAAGGGGAATTATTATAATTTAAATAATATTTTGGAATAGGATATGTAATATTGGCCTTATAGGACCCATTGTTATACCCTAAAAAGTCATGTGCATAAGAACCTCTTGGTGGCATTTGATATGGATATGTAGAATCGTCATAATACGCAAAAGTATGACCAGGTAATTCATTTGAATTTATGTCAACTTCATAGACCCTATCTAATCGTAAACGCTTACTCTGAGCAGCATTGCTATTTATACTAGACTGAAAATAACCATAAGATAATTTTACGTGTTTTATTATAGTTCCATCAGTGTTTCTTACTATTATTTCTGTCAAGGCTTTTTCATCGATATTATCCAATCTATCCAACCCGTATATAAATTCTACTTCTCCTTTATCAAAAACAATCTTTTTTAATCGCTGTAATGTTGGATAGGTTACTTTTGAACTCCCCCCACTTAAAATGTCGGTTCCTTCATTATAAATTTCTCCAAATTGCTTTATCGCGTCATAGAAATTGACAGCATATTCTTCATACTTAAAATTGATAGTTTGATTGGTACTTGGATCAACCATTTTATCTAATTTAAAGTTTGATACAGAAGCAAATAGGGAAATTTCTCCATTTGAATATTGACTTTCGAATCCTGGAGAAGACAAAGATTCTTCTATTGAACCAAAACTATATTTAATTCCATTCGTAGCTGTTATGTCTGTATTTTTAAATCTTTTAATTCCAAAATTATTTGCTGCAGCATGCGGGATATACTCCGTAACATTAATCTTATTTCCTTTTTTCTCTAATTCAACAGCAATAGGTAGTCTTTGAATAGCATATGTCTGCCCATTAGCATTTTTAGCATATGAATTTTTGAATATATATTTAGTTGAAATACCTGGTGCATTCACAGAAAAAATGTCTGGCTGAGCGTCTTGATAAATTCCAACTCTTTTTGCGTAGCTAGTTCCATTGGTATAACTCAACCAACCACCAGATGGTTTACTATTTCCGCTATATCTAAGAGGATAGAAATCATCCATTCCTTTAGTCATTTTTGAAATCATGCCTCCCGCATTCAAACTCCAATTCAAACCCACATTGGAAGCCATGTCACTTACTTTTACACCTGAAGTATTATAAGATAACGAAATAGGAACACTCATAGAACCTGATTTAATGGTATAAATAGGAACTCCTATATTGGCTCTTCCTGTGTAATTACTGACAGGTATAAAGTTAACTTTTTGAAAGGCAGCTGCATCTGGAGGTTGAGGTGCAGAATTTCCAATAATTTGAGAAGCCGTGTATAGGCTTGAATTCAAATTTTCTCCATAGTATCCATCTTGTGCATGAAAGGAATAACAAAAAATAGTTAGCAAAGCACTGAAAAACAGTTTTTTCATAGGGGGTATTTTACAAATTAATAATTACTAATATCTCCAGAGAAGAAATAAGAAATATTAAAGAAGTTCAACAGCTAATTTTGAAGCACAAAAAAGACCATCACAGGAAAGTGATCGCTTGGTTAATTTTTAATAATGTGTACTTGAATAGGGGGAACATCAGGATATTTTTTCTTTTCTAGCGCCATAAAAGTAAAATAAATAGTTTAATCTACAAAATAAAAAGCAACTTTTAAATTTCTAATAAACAAACCCAACTGAAACATTAGCAGGCATATAGCAACTAAATAGTGGCTACTGCATTATAAAACCTGTTCTAAACTGTCTTGTATTCTTTGGACTACAATTTGAATAATTCTCTTGTTCAACTCTGAGGAGTTGAAACAATAATATTGGTATTCTTCTGTGGAAAAATGTCCAATGATAATTCCTAGAGTAAACTTTTTATAAGGGATATCTTTTACAAAAACTGCTCTAATTTTACTTCGCTTTTTTTGACTGGTAAGACTCAAAAAGTCAATTTTCCGTTGTTGGAGATAGTTGTTAAATGAGGCAATTAATAGCTCATGTTGCATTTTAATAATGGGCCTCAAGGTTTGGTTTTGAAACAACTCTATGGCAGACATATTGTCTTTGACTAAATTTTCTAAAATGGGCCTTTCTTTATTCATTTTCTAGTAGTTCATCAAGTTCTAATTGATAATCGTATTGCAAATCTTCATGCAATTTCTCAATCGCTTTTTTAATCATTCTTACCTGTGTGTCAAAAATGTTAAGCAATCTCGTACTTCTATTGATCGAAGGTTTGAATGTTTTCATTTTTTTACAAAAATAGAGTAATAGTTCTGCTTCTGTCTCTTTCTTTTTAGAATAACGAATGTGTTTTTTTATGGAGGATAATATTTTACGGATACTTTTTCGAATGTAAAAAAAGCTATTCGTATTGATCTCATCAAACTGAATATCTACTTCCTGTTTTAAAGTTTGAATAAAGGATTCTTCGTCTTGACACTCAAATAAAAGATAGGTAAGTAGCTCTTTATTCTCTTTTTTAAACCTTGCCAAATGCAAACACAACTCTTTGATATCGTTTGAAGATCTATGAGATAATTCGTCTTTGAGCTGTTTTATGCTAACCGCTTTCATTCTTTTTGATTTTTTTTACAAGATAAAAAAGAAAAACCTCACAAAAAAAATCTGTGAGGCTTCTGTGTATAAATTCTTTAAAAGAGTCTTCCTTATTGAATACTAGGGATGTTGACAAGCTCATTGACATCAGCTTGATAATCTACTCCAGGAACTTTAAAACCAAACAAATTATAAAAATCAGTACTATACCCCTCAAGATCACCAATCTCTGGTAGATTTTCTGTGGTAGCACTTTTCCATAATCTGGCAACCTCATCCTGAACATCCTCTCTCATTTCCCAATCATCTATTCTAATTCTTCCTTTATCATCTAAAGAAATCTTATCACCGGTATACAGGCGCTCACTATACAAGCGTTGAATTTGTTCTATACAGCCTTCATGAATTCCCTTTGTTTTCATAATCTTATACAACAAAGAGATGTATAAAGGAATTACAGGAATTGCGGAACTAGCTTGAGTTACTAATGCTTTATTTACAGACACATAGGCCTTTCCTCCAAGAGACTTTAAATCCTCTGAAATAGAAAAAGCTGTCGCTTCTAAATGATCTTTGGCTGCACCAATGGTACCGTTTCTGTATACAGGTTTGGTAACTTCTGGGCCAATATATGAATAGGCAACTGTGGTCGCTCCATCAGCTAATACGTTGGAATCTTTTAAAGCATCCATCCACATTTTCCAATCCTCTCCTCCCATTACAGTTACTGTATTTTCTACATCTTCTCCAGCTGCAGGGTTGATCGAAATTTCTGAAACATTACCCGTATGAAAATCTACCGTTTTATTTGAAAACACATCACCAATAGGTTTTAAAACAGATTTAAATCTTTTTCCTGATGTTGGGTGTGTTCTTACTGGAGATGCCAAACTGTAAATGACCAAATCAATTTGTCCTAAATCTTCTTTGATCAAATTCACTACCTGTTCTTTAATTTCATTGGAAAAAGCATCACCATTGATACTTTTTGCATACAAGCCAGCCTCGTTTGCTTGTTGTTCAAAAGCGGCTGTGTTGTAAAAACCTGGAGAACCTGGTCTTCCTTCTGTAGCAGGTTTATCAAAAAAAACACCTATTGTTGCTGCATCCGAACCAAAAGCACTTGTAATTCTTGAAGCCAATCCAAAACCTGTAGAAGCTCCAATAACTAATACTTTTTTTGCACCATCAATTTTTCCTCTAGATTTTACATAAGCTATTTGATTGATCACATTTTGTTTGCAACCTGTTGGGTGGGAAGTCAAACAGATAAATCCTCTTGTTCTTGGTTCTATAATCATTGTTAGTTGTTTTTAATTTGAAACTAAAAAAGAAGTAACGTTCTTGTCAATTCTTTCTAATACATTTTGGGTAGGAGCTTTTACAAAGCCTTCTCCCGTAATTTGTTCGTATAATTCTATATATCTATTGGAAATTTCAATGATTTTTTCATCAGACATCTGGGGTATTTGTTGCCCTTCTTTTCCTTGAAAACCATTTTCAATTAACCATTGTCTTACAAACTCTTTGGACAATTGTTTTTGAGGCTCTTTGTTATCTTGTCTTTCTTGATAGCCTTCGGCATAAAAATAACGTGAAGAGTCTGGGGTATGAATCTCATCAATCAACACAATTTTTCCCTCCTTTGTTTTTCCAAACTCGTATTTTGTATCTACTAAAATCAATCCTCTTTTTTCTGCAATTTCAGATCCTCTCTGAAATAAAGCCCTCGTATACTTTTCTAGAATAAGATAATCCTCTTCAGAAACAATTCCTTTGGCTAGAATATCTTCTCGAGAAATATCTTCGTCATGTTCTCCGTTATCTGCCTTTGTTGAAGGGGTTATAATAGGTGTAGGGAATTGATCGTTTTCTTTTAATCCTTCTTCCATGGCAACACCGCACAAAACTCGTTTTCCTAATTTATATTCTCTTGCAGCATGACCCGAAAGATAACCTCTAATGACCATTTCTACTTTAAAAGGCTCACACAAATGACCAACGGCTACATTCTCATCTGGAGTTGCGATCAACCAGTTGGGAACAATATCCGCAGTATCATTCATCATTTTTGTAGCTATCTGATTTAAAATTTGGCCTTTGAAAGGTATTTGACGGGGTAAAATAACATCGAACGCAGACAATCTATCTGACGCTATCATTACTAAAAGTTGATCATTGATGTTATAAACCTCTCTCACTTTTCCTTTATAAACTGCCTTTTGTTTCGGAAACTGAAAATTGGTTTCGTTAATAGTATTCATTATTCATTGTGTTGTTGTGGGTGCAAAAATAAACTATCCTATTTTATTTCTTTTTGTTTTTTTTACATTTTTACGCACAATACTTCTTTAGTGTAACAATCCTGTGTTTTACTCAAAAAATATGACTTAAATCAGACGGCCTCGCGCCGGGATTCCAAATAAATTTCTGTAGAGATTCTATTCTGCTTCAATACTTTTGTAAGCAGTAATAATTTTCTTTACCAATCGGTGTCTAACCACATCTTTATCATCTAAATAAACATGGGCAATTCCATCAATATCTTTCAAAGCTAATAAAGACTCTTTCAAACCTGAAACCTGTTTTCTAGGCAAGTCAATTTGACCTGGATCTCCAGTGATGATAAACTTTGCGCTTTTCCCCATTCTTGTTAAAAACATTTTCATTTGATTATGAGTTGTATTTTGAGCCTCATCAAGAATCACAAAGGCATTGTCTAAAGTTCTTCCTCTCATAAAAGCCAACGGTGCAATTTGAATCACTCCTTTTTCTATGTAAGATTCTAATTTTTCAAAAGGAATCATATCTCTTAAAGCGTCATACAAGGGCTGCATGTAAGGGTCTAATTTTTCTTTTAAATCTCCAGGAAGAAACCCTAAATTTTCACCCGATTCTACTGCAGGTCGCGTCAAAATTATTCTACGAACTTCTTTTTCTTTTAGTGCTTTTACTGCAAGAGCTACTGCAGTATAGGTTTTACCTGTACCGGCCGGTCCTACGGCGAAGAGCATATCATTTTTCGCCATTAAATTAACCATTTTTCGTTGGTTCTCCGTTTGGGGCTTGATCAATTTCCCACTAACTCCATGAACTAAAACATCTCTAGCATTTTTGGCTGATAATGTTTTTTCTTCCTTCCCATTAGAGGTCAATATGCGCTCGATACTGTTTTCATCTAATTTGTTATATCTATTGTAATACTTTATCAAACGATCCAAACGAGTTTCAAACTCGTCTAAAATATCGGATTCACCATAAATTTTCAATTTAGAACCACGAGCTACAATTTTAATTTTAGGAAAGTATCTTTTTAATTGCTCAATAGTGCTATTATTTGCCCCAAAAAAATCTTTAGGACTGATTTCTGTTAGTTCTATAATGCGTTCGTTCAAATGATTATTTTTTATGAATTAATTCTAATTATATTTCAACTAAAAATAGCCAATAAATTTCCTAAAATGATTAGATTTGCGTAAAATAGTTAACAACTTTTACACAATTAATTAACAGAAAAATTAATGTCTTTAATTACCTTAACAACCGATTTTGGAACAAAAGACCACTTTGTTGGTGCGGTTAAGGGAGCTATTTTGTCTGAACTTTCTGATGCAAAAATCATAGACATTACGCATGAAATATCGCCATTTAATATTGCTGAAACTGCTTATATCTTAACCAATTCCTATAAGAGTTTCCCAGATAAAACAATACATATAGTTGGTGTAGATTCAGAATTAAGTGCCGATAACAAACACATTGCCTTAGAATTAGATAATCATTATTTTGTTTGTCCAGATAATGGAATTATTTCTATGATTGCGTCTGAAATAAAGCCTACAAAAATTGTTGAAATTAATATTCATGATAGAATAGAGAGTAGTTTTCCTGTCTTAGATGTTTTTGTTCAAGTAGCATGTTTTATCGCCAGAGGTGGAAATCTAACCGTTATTGGTAAAGAAATTCAAACATTTAAAAAAATGATTGAAATTCAACCAAAAGTAAATGAGGCACAAAATCAAATTATAGGTGGAGTCCTCTATATAGACAATTATGGAAACGTTGTGAGTAATATTAGTGAAAAAATGTTTCAAGAAATTGGAAAAGGACGTCGCTTTAGAGCCTCAGCAAGACGATATTCTTTTACCAAAATATACACAAAATACAATGAAGTTGCTGGTGAAAGCGATCACGACAGCAAACAATATGATGGAAGTAAACTAGCCATTTTTAATGCTGCTGGATATCTTGAAATTGCAATTTACAGAAGTAATTTAGATACCGTTGGAGGGGCCTCTACCTTATTAGGTTTGGGTTACAGAGATTCAATTACTATTGATTTTATTAACGATTCTCAACCAAGCTTCACTTCTTCAACTTAAAATTTATGAGAAGTGGAATCAAAAACTGAAGTACTACAAAAAACACGTCCTATGTTTAATAGTGTAACTAATTAAATACTAAATATCGAATTCAACTCCATAACCAAAAAAGATCCAATAACAACCCATGTTTTCTATTTTAAAAAAAGAATTTAACTCGTTTTTTGCAAGTACAATGGCTTATCTAGTGATGGGAGTTTTCTTGTTAATCAACGGGCTCTTTTTATGGGTTTTTAAGAGTGATTTCAATATTTTAAATGCTGGTTTTAGCGATGTAAATTCTTTTTTCTATTTAGCTCCTTGGTTTTTTCTATTGTTAATCCCTGCAATTACGATGAAGAGTTTTGCTGATGAATTTAATAAAGGAACCATTGAACTTCTCAAAACAAAACCAATTTCTAATTGGCAAATTGTAATGGGAAAATTTTTCGCTTCTGTGTTATTGGTCATCGTAGCATTAATTCCTACTTTTACCTATATATTTACTATTTATCAACTAGGGAATCCTGTTGGAAATATAGATTTTGGAAGTATCATAGGCTCTTACATGGGCTTGTTTTTTTTAGCAACTTCCTACACAGCAATTGGATTGTTTACTTCCACTCTTTCTAAAAATCAAATTGTTGCTTTTATATCTGGGGTTTTGATCACCTTTATTTTGTTTGAAGGATTTGATGCAATTTCTAATCTCATGGGCAATGATTTATCCCTCAAACAACTTGGGATTAAAAAACACTTTAAAAGTATTTCTAGAGGGGTCATAGACACCAGAGATGTTCTCTATTTCATAAGTGTAACGGTATTCTTCTTAGACCTCACAAAAATACGTTTAGACAATGAGTAAGAAGTTAAAAAATAGTCTCCTCTTGCTAATAAGTTTACTTATTATTAACGTCTGTACCCAATCAATTTACAAAAGGATAGATGTGACAGAAGACCGTCGTTTTACACTCTCCGAAACCTCTAAGAACCTTATTTCAAGAGTAAATGAACCCCTTTTTATTACGGTGTATTTAGAGGGAGATTTTCCATCAGAATTTAAACGACTACAATTAGAAACACGTCAGCATTTAGAAGAATTAACTGCAGAAAATGCATTGATAAAATTCAAATTTGAGACACCCGATCAACAACAAGATGCCTTGATCAAAAGAGGAATGATGCCCAGTAAACTAACGGTAGAAGAAGCAGGCAAATTTTCTGAAGCAATAATTTTTCCTTGGGCAGAAATTTCCTACGGAAAAAAATTAAGTGTCGTTTCTTTGCTCCCAACTGCAATTGTTAGCTCTCAAGACGAACAACTTCAAAAAGCAATTGAAAATTTAGAATATAGTTTTTCCAATGCAATCAATTCAATTACACAAACAGCTCAAAAAAAGGTAGCGGTTATCAGTGGTAACGGAGAATTAGAGGATATCTATTTGTATAGTTTTTTAAGTGAAGTGGCAAAAAAATACAGACTCGGAAAAATTACTTTAGACTCTGTAAGTACCAACCCACAAGAAACGTTAAAAAAAATAAGTGCTTTCGATTTGGCAATTATTGCCAAACCAACTCAAAAATTTACAGCAAAAGAAAAATTCACCCTAGATCAGTTTATCACCAATGGAGGAAAAACATTATGGATGATTGATAATGTGCAAGCAGATCTGGATAGTTTGTTTACAAATGGTAAAATGTTGGCCTATCCCAGAGATTTAAATCTTACCAATTTACTATTTACCTATGGAGTTCGAATAAATACAACATTAATTAAAGACCTTTATGCCGCTGAAATTCCTTTGGCAACTGGAATTATTGGAAATCAACCACAGTTTCAAAATTTAGAATGGTTGTATCATCCTTTGGTTCGTGGAAATCCTAATCATGCCATTACTAAAAATATTTCACCGGTAAGATTGCAGTTTGCAAACTCAATAGATACCCTAAAAAACAACATAAAAAAAACACCCTTATTAGTTAGTTCTTTGTTGACTCGAAAAATAGGAACTCCTAATTTTATTGAGTTAGCCTCGATTTCCGATAAGGTTTTAGAGGCTGATTATCAAAGTGGAAAACAACTGTTTGCTGTTTTGTTGGAAGGGGATTTTAACTCCGCTTACAAAAATCGTGTAAAGCCTTTTCAGACAAAACGTTATAAAGAACAAGCGACCAATAATAAAATGATACTCGTTGCTGATGGTGATATTGTAAAAAATCAAATTTTAAAGGAGCAGCCTTTTGATTTAAACAAGGACAAATGGACGCATCAGCAATTTGGAAATAAAGACTTCCTTTTAAATGCCGTTGATTATTTACTTGATGATTCTGGAATCGTTCAATTAAGAAATAAAACACTACAAATTAAATTATTAGACAAACAAAAGGCTTTTAAAGAGCGTCTTTTTTGGCAATTTTTAAATGTAGTCCTCCCCCTAATGATTTTACTTGTATTTGGAATTGTTTTTAAGATCTTAAGAAATAGAAAATACGCCAAGTAGTTTTTAAATGTACATCGGAGCTGGTAAAACGAAATTAAATCTCCAGAAGATGATCATGAATAAATGTATAATCCAACACTGATTGTACTTTTTTAGAACTTATAATTTTCCATTCATACTCTTGATTTTCTTCAAATTCAGGAAGTTCTAAATTGGCACTTAATCTTGCAACAGTATAAAAATCTCTTCTTGTTGGATGATGGTTTGAGCAGGCGTTAAAGGTTTCATTCCAGCAATTTTGATCAATGATTTCATGAATAATTTCGATACAATCTTCTTTGTGAATCATGTTTACAAATCCTTTGGGTTGTGGAATTTTGCGACCATTTCGAAACCAATTTGAAGGATGTCTTTGGTCTCCAAATAAACCAGCAAATCGAAGGATTGTCGTTTCAAAAAAGGAGTTTTCTCTAAATAAATTTTCAATAGCTGTTAAAGGAGTATTTAACACAGTATCTTCCTCTGTCATTACCTTATTAATCCTTGGATAAACAGATGTAGAGCTGATAAAAATTACTTTTTGAATGCTAGAATCTTGAATTTGAAGAATTAAGTTTTCAAAAGCATCTACATCTTTTGAAGTAATAGAAATGATAAGAATATCAGCCTCTAAAAAGTGATCAAATTCTTCGAAAGAAGCAATATCAATAATAAAAGGCACTATTTGGTGAGCTTCTAATAATGCTAATTTTTCTTCTCTTGTCGTTGATCCCTTTACAGAATAACCTTCATCTAACAGGGAGACCCCCAAAGATGTTCCTAGCCATCCACATCCCAAAATACTAACTCTCTTCATGCATTAAAATTAAAATTTCTCTAGCAGAATTTGTGGGATTTCCCTCAAACTATTCCTACTTATTCCCGCATTGAGGATCTTCACAACAATTGTCATATTTAACCAATTTGCAAGAAACTACGGCCAACAGAGCTCCTAAAATTGGAGCAAAAATATACATCCATAAATGTTGTAGGTTACCAGAAACAATTGCCGGAGCAATGGATCGTGCAGGATTCATAGAGGCATTAGTAATGGGACCTGCAAACATGGCTTCCAACAACACAACCCCTCCAATAGCAATCCCTGCAACGATACCAATCTCTTTACTTCCAGTAGAAACGTTTATAATAACAACCATTAAGAAAAAAGTCAACAAAAATTCTAAAATAAAAGCACGCCAAACATCTACAGTAGGGATCGTTGCTCCTAAAGTTTCACTTGCAGGAAATAGAACCCAAAGATTTAAACGTGCTATAAACGCCCCTTAAACTTGCGGTATGTTTTCTTTTGGAACTTCCTTCCAAGAAAATTTTTTGGCATAGGCAAAAGCCATTGAAACTGCAGGATTGAAATGAGCTCCAGATGTTTCACCAAAAGCATAAATCATGGCCATTACAATCAATCCCCAAGTAAAAGCAATTCCTACATGGGTAACAGTACCTCCCGTAACTTCGTTGATGGTCATTGCTCCTGTACCACAAAAAATCATCGAAAACGTTCCAATAAATTCTGCTATATATTTCTTCATTTCTCTTTAAAAATTATACAAAGATACAAAGCCTTGTTTTAAGTTTTTGTTAACCTTTCACATTATTTCAATGATAGAGAATAAGACGCCAATACCCATTTTATACTCTTTAACAAAATGCTCATAACCTGTTGATAAATTAATTTTTAAAGTCACACAGATTAAGATATATTTGTAAGACAATCTAAGAAAAAAATTACATGAAATTTATTGTATCGAGTTCACAATTATTAAAACAATTACAAGTTTTAGGAGGCGTAATAAACAGCAACAACACCCTACCAATTTTAGATAATTTTTTGTTTGAAATTTCAGAAAATCAACTAAAAATTTCAGCCTCTGATTTGGAAACTACTATGAGTTCTGTAGTATCCGTAGAAACCGATAGCTCTGGTGCTATAGCTGTTTCTGCACGCTTATTATTGGACACACTAAAGACCTTTCCAGATCAACCCTTAACGTTTAAAACTGAGGGAGATAATTCGATTGAAATTAGTTCTGACCAAGGAAAATATGACATGGCTTATTTTAGTGGAGATGAATTCCCGAAAGCAGTCACGCTCCCCTCTCCTAGTAAGACTGTTGTTCCTGCAAATATTCTGGGAACTGCAATTTCTAAAACGATCTTTGCTGCAGGAAATGATGATTTACGTCCTGTAATGAGTGGTGTCTTCTTTCAGTTTAGCTCACAGAGTTTAACCTTTGTAGCCACTGATGCTCACAAATTAGTAAAATATTCAAGAACAGATGTTTCAGCAGATCAAACTGCAGAGTTTATCATGCCCAAAAAACCTTTGAATTTATTGAAAGGAATTTTAAATGGCTCTGAAAGCGATGTAACGATTGAATATAATGATTCAAATGCAAAATTTACATTTGACAATGTTGTTTTAATTTGTAGATTAATCGATGGAAAATATCCAAATTACGAAGCTGTAATTCCAAAAGAAAATCCAAATAAATTAACTGTTGACAGAGCTTCTTTCCTAAATTCTGTAAGAAGAGTTTCAATTTTCTCTAGCAAAACTACCCATCAAATCCGTTTGAAAATGGCCGGTACAGAATTAAATATATCTGCCGAGGACTTAGATTTTTCAAATAAAGCTGATGAACGCTTGAGTTGTGATTATCAAGGAGACGACATGCATATTGGATTCAACTCACGTTTTTTAAGCGAAATGTTGAACAATTTAAATTCAAATGAGGTTTTGATTGAAATGTCTCTTCCCAACAGAGCAGGAATCCTAACACCTATTGACGGAACCGATGAAGGTGAACAAGTTACCATGTTAGTAATGCCTGTAATGTTGAACAACTAATATCGTTCCTCAATTTTTGAATAAAAAAACGTTTTTTACTCAAAATAATAACTCAAATAAATTTTAAAAACCACAACTTTTAAGTTGTGGTTTTTTGATTACTTTTATGATGTGAATTTTTTAGCCCATTTATATTTATCTCAGAACAATACCAACATGATGATTGGTAATTTTATTGCAGATCATGTCAAAGGAAATGATTACAAAGAATATTCCAATGAAATTCAGAAAGGTATTCTCTTACACAGAGAAATAGATACATATACAGACACACATCCTATCGTTAGAAAAAGTAAAAGACGACTGCACAAAAGATATAGACATTACAATGGTGTGATTATCGATATATTTTACGATTATTTTTTAGCCAAAAATTGGGCTCGTTATTCTGCAAGTCCTCTAAAAATTTATACAGAGGCTGTCGATCAATTGTTTCAAAAAAAATCACCAACATTACCTTTAAAATCTCAACATTTTATTAAATACATGAAGGAATATAACCTCCTATTCAACTATCAATTTAAAGAGGGAATTGAGAGGGTTTTACAGGGAATGAATCACAGAACAAAAGGAAAATCTCAAATGCATCTAGCCATAGAAGATTTGCAAAATTTAGAACATGAATTTGAAAATGATTTTATATTATTTTTTAAGGATTTAGAAACATTTACTTCATTAAAATTAAACAAACCAAACTCATGAAAAATACCGCCTTCCTTATTTCTCTTTCTTTCTTGCTTCTAAATTGCAACATCGCTCCTACAAAAGAAAAAACAATCGGTTTAATTACTGAAAAAGCAATGGTCGTTTCTGCTAGAGAAGAAGCTTCTAAAATTGGTTCTAATATTTTAGAGAAGGGTGGAAATGCTTATGATGCGATGGTAGCTACTCAATTTGCACTGGCTGTTGTTTACCCTGTTGCAGGTAATATTGGAGGAGGCGGATTTATGGTATATCGAAACAGTGATGGAACAAAAGGAGCTCTAGATTTTAGAGAAAAAGCCCCAATTACCGCTCATAAAGATATGTATTTAGATTCTTTGGGGAATATAATTAAAGACAAAAGTACATTAGGAGCTCATGCTGTTGGAATTCCTGGATCTGTTGCAGGAGCTTTTGAGGTTTATAAAAAATTAGGGAGTTTACCCTTAAAAGAGTTGATTCAGCCTTCTATTGATTTAGCTAGAAATGGTTTTAAAGTTACCAAAAAACAGGCAAACTCATTGAATAGTAAAGCCGTTTATTTTGAAAAAGTAAATACCTACAAAACTGTTTTTGAAAAAGAATGGAAAGAGGGAGATCTTTTAAAACAAGAAGAATTAGCACAAACTTTGGAGCGCATTCGTGATTACGGAAAAGACGGTTTTTATAAAGGAAAAACTGCTGATTTACTTGTCAATTACGTTCGTGAATTAGGAGGAATCATCACACATAAAGATCTACAAAAATACCAGGCTGTTTGGCGAAAACCTATTGATTTTAGTTATAAAGACTACCACATAACTTCAATGACATTACCGGCAAGTGGTGGTATTTGTTTGGCTCAGATTTTAAAATCTATAGAACCGTTTGATTTGTCTGAAATCGAACACAACTCTGTAAAATATATTCAATTATTAGCAGAAGCAGAAAGACGATCTTATGCTGATAGAGCTCATTATTTGGGCGACATTGATTTTGTTGACGTTCCTATTGACAGTTTAACAGACAGCAACTACATCAACCAAAGAATGAAAACCTTTTCTTGGGATAGAGCAACTCCGTCTACTGAGGTTTCTCACGGAAAAATTTTAGGTTTTGAGAGTGACGAAACTACACATTATTCGATTGTAGATCAGTTTGGAAATGCTGTTTCAGTAACTACAACACTCAATACTGGATATGGCTCTAAAGTTGTTGTAAAAGGAGCAGGTTTTATTTTAAACAATGAGATGGATGATTTTTCTAGTAAACCTGGAGAGCCAAATGTATATGGTTTGGTGGGTTCTAAAGCCAATGCAATTGCTTCAGAAAAAAGAATGTTAAGTTCCATGACTCCATCTATAGTTGAGAAAAATGGTAACTTAAAAATGGTTTTGGGAAGTCCTGGGGGCTCTACTATTATCACATCTGTTTTACAAAATATTTTGAATGTAATTGAGTATGATATGGGCATGCAGAAATCTGTAAGTCAACCTCGTTTTCATCACCAATGGTTACCAGATATGATAAGAATGGAATCAAATAGTTTTGATGATCATACAAAGACAGAATTAACAACTCTGGGATATGAAATTTTAGAAAAAAAATCTTTGATTATTGGTAAGGTTGATGCTATCTTAGTATTGCCCAACGGAAAATTAGAAGGTGGTGCTGACCCAAGAGGTGATGATACTGCTGTTGGATTTTAAAAAATTATAAGCATGAGAGTACAACCATTTCATTTAGCCATACCAGTTCAAAATCTAGAGAAATGTAGGTCTTTCTACAGAGATCTTTTACAATGTAAAGAAGGAAGAAGTGATACTCATTGGGTAGACTTTAATTTTTTTGGACATCAATTGGTCATCCATCAAAAAGAGGAATTTACACCTCAACAGATTTCAAATGTTGTAGACGGACACGACGTTCCTGTCCCTCATTTTGGAGTTGTTTTAACCTGGGAAGATTGGCATACTTTATCGGAAAGATTAAAAACAATAAACACCCAATTCATCATAGAACCAACCATACGATTTAAAGGTAAAGTTGGTGAACAGGCGACGATGTTTTTTAGAGATCCAGAAAATAATGCTTTAGAATTTAAAGCCTTTAAAGATCTAGGGCAATTATTTGCAAAATAATGCATCCAAAAGAAACCCACATCGCTAAAGAACAAAAAACTCCTCTTCGCTTTCAAGAATATGGGGTGGGTATTTTTAAAACAATTCCTACAAAATCGGGAATAAAAAAAGCAATTAAGAAAGAAGTTATTTTTATTGATGGAGTTTTAGCAACTACTTCAAAATATATTTTTGGAGGAGAAAAAATTGAACTTTTTGAGCTAAAAAATCAACCTACTTTTAAAAGATTAAAACTCAATTTAAAGGTTTTATTTGAAGATGATTATTTAGCTGTCATACACAAACCTGCAGGGATTTTAGTCAGTGGAAATACCTTTGCTACCATTGCTAATGGATTAACTGAACATCTTAAAAAGAGCAACCAACCCGACGCTGTAAAACCACAGCCCATTCACAGATTGGATTATCCAACAAGTGGGGTATTATTAATAGGAAAGACAAGTGAAACCATTCATGCACTTAGTAAATTATTTGAAAATAAAGAGATTGAAAAAACGTATAGAGCGGTCACCATTGGGAAAATGAAAAAAGCTGGTGAAATAAAATTTCCAATCGATGAAAAAGAAGCACTCTCAAAATTCAAGGTGATCCATACTGTTACTTCAAAACATTTTGCGCAGTTAAATTTAGTAGAACTGAAACCAAAAACAGGGAGAAAACATCAATTAAGGAAGCATTTATTATCCATCGGAAATCCTATTTTAGGTGATACGAAGTACTATTTAGATCATAAAATTTTAAACGGGAAAGGTCTCTATTTACATGCTTCTACCCTAGAATTGATACACCCTGTCACAAAAGAAAAATTAGTCATTACAGAAGAACTTCCCAAGAAATTCAAAACTATTTTCGCCAAACAAAAAGCGAATTAAAACGAGCATACTCCTTTAAGAAATATAAGATTCCACTAAAATTTCACTGAAAAAATTGGCTTTCACAGACATAATTTGTCAATTATAAAGCCAACTTATCGTTTCTTTTTTTAAAAAATGATACTTTAGCTTCCTAATACTCTTTTATGAAAACAATTTTCAAAACAGTTGGAGTTCTTCTATTGCTTTTCTTTCTAATTATTGGGGGTTATTATTTTATAAATAATGAAAAACTACCTATGGGAAATCAAGGAAAAAAAGCGGATGATTTGGCTGTAAAAATGCTAACAGCATTAAACAATGAAGCTTTTGAAAATACCGAAGTAATCGAATGGAGTTTTAGAGGAAAACATTTTTATAAATGGTATAAAAAAGAACATATTGTAATCGTTTCTTGGAAGAAAAATAAAGTCATTTTACACACCAAGCAACCAAATAAATCGGAAGTATTTGTAGGGGGTATTCAAACAGCAAATGAAGAAATACGTAAACAAGCAAGAGATTTTTTTAATAATGATTCTTTTTGGTTAATCGCTCCGTATAAAATTTTTGATCCAGGTACAGAAAGACGAATTGTCAACTTTAAAAACAAAGAGGCTCTTCTAGTTACCTATACCACTGGTGGAACAACTCCGGGAGATTCTTACCTATGGATTTTAAATGAAAACTACCTCCCTACTTCTTACAAAATGTGGACACGTATCATTCCTATCGGAGGAGTTGCTGCCACCTGGTCTGATTGGGAAAAAACAGCATCAGGCATACTATTACCTAAAAAACATATACTTTCTCTGTTTGGGATGGAAATTTCCATGGGAAAGGTAAAAGCCTATAATTTATGAACTCAAAAATAATTACAAACGGAATTCTCAGAGCACTCGCTATTATTGTGGGGATACTCCTTTTAGGGTATTTTCTGATCACAATTCAATCTGTCATCATATACGTTATCATTGCTGGAATCTTGTCGCTAATTGCAAGACCTGTCATTGTTTTTTTGAGAAAAAGATTAAAATTTCCAAATACGATAGCCGTGGTCTTTACCATGTTGCTAATGATTGGAATTTTATCAGGTTTAATTGGACTATTTATTCCCTTGGTAAGCGAACAAGGAAAAAGCTTATCCTTATTGGAGGTCGACGAATTGCAAAAAAATATTCAAGAAATATTCAATCAAACGACCACTTATTTTTCATCACGAGGTATTGATGTTGTTAGTGAATTAAAAAACGTAGATTTTATTACTCAATTTAAGGAAATCCCTAATCTATTGAACTCTATCTTGGGGGCTATGGGCTCTTTAAGTGTAGGGTTATTTTCCGTATTATTCATTTCTTTCTTTTTCATGAAAGATTCTCAATTACTTACCAAAGGGTTTATGACTATCATTCCGAATGGAACAGAAAAAAGATTCTCAAAATCACTAGGTACCATCAACAACTTATTGTCAAGATATTTTACTGGACTCTTGTTTCAAATTACAATTCTCTTCGTCTTATATACCTTGATTTTGCTGACTTTTAGCATTGATAATGCCATTGTTATCGCTTTTTTGTGTGCATTGTTAAACCTAATCCCATACATTGGACCCATGATTGGAGCAGTAATTATGTTTGTCTTATCGATGACAAGTAGTATTGGACAAGATTTTCAATCAGACATCATATCAACTTCGCTATGGATTTTATTTTGGTATTTCATTGCTCAATTAATTGATAATTTTATTAGCCAACCCCTTATTTTTTCTAAAACAACCAAATCGCATCCATTGGAAATATTTTTAATTATTATTATCGGTGGTATTCTATTTGGTGTGGTCGGAATGATTACTGCTGTTCCTTTATACACTGCATTAAAAGTAATTTTAAAAGAATTTTTATCCGATAATAAAATTGTAAAATCAATCACAAAAGATATTTAAACATCGTTTGAATAAGGCAATATTACATCCAAAGGTTCAGGAATTTATTACTGAACATCTAAACTCTAATATCACAAAAATGATATTATCGGGAAGTCCATTTGAGGATGTTTCTGTGCAGGAGTTAGCAAATCAAATTATTTCAAAGCTCAAATCTGAATCTAAAATCCCTACTTGGTTTGTTACTAAAAATATCTATTACCCTCCAAAAGTTAATATTGAACAAACTTCCTCTGAAATTACTGCAAACTATAAATCTAAATTAATAAAAGGAGAGACTATTGTTGATATTACTGGAGGATTTGGAATAGATTGTTTTTATTTTTCGAAACAATTTAAAGAAGTAATTCATTGTGAGGTGAACGAGGTTTTATCTACAATTGTAAAACACAATTATGAGCAATTAAAAATAAACAATGTGATCACTTTTTCGGGTAATGGAATCTATTACCTAAAAAATTCTAAAGAAACCTATGACGCTATTTATATAGATCCCTCCAGAAGAAGTGAATCAAAAGGAAAGGTATTTTTGTTACAAGATTGCATTCCGAATGTTCCTGAAAATATTGATTTTTTATTTACAAAAACCAATCAGATATTAATCAAAAATTCTCCCATTTTAGACATAACTAGCGCAATAAATGAACTGAAGTTTGTAAAGGAAATTCACATTGTAGCCATTAAAAACGAGGTAAAGGAATTGCTTTTTTTATTAGAAAAGGACTATCGGAAATCAATTACAATTAAAACTGTCAATAAAAGTAAAAAAAACATTCAGCTTTTTAATTTCAAATACAAAGAAAAAACAAGATCTACATATTCCATTCCTCTTACCTACTTATATGAACCAAACTCAGCCATCCTAAAATCTGGTGGCTTTCATCAAATTTGCAATCAACTAGACGTTTTTAAAATTCAGGAACATTCACATATTTACACTTCAAACCAACGCATTGATTTCCCTGGAAGGGTTTTCAAAATTGAACAAATATTTTCCTATCACAAAAAGAAGATGAAAAGTTTGCTAAAAGAAAACAAAGCAAATATTACCATTAGAAATTTTCCAAAAACAGTCGCTCAAATTCGAAAAGAAACAAAAATTAAAGAAGGAGGAGATTCCTATTTATTTTTTACAAAACTAAATACTGACGAACTTGTTGTTATAAATTGTAAAAAAATTGAAACTAAAGAGATATAGATTCAAAATTTGAAATTACATTCAAGAAAAGTATTACTTACTTATGCAGATTTGAAATTACTTTCTATGTATTTCAATACCACATTAATTTCTTGTTTTGTGGTGTATTTAGAAAAAGAAAATCTAATCGAGGTTTTATCTACCTCTTTATCGTTTAAAATTTCTGACAATACATGAGACCCCTTATTGCTTCCGCTTTGACATGCACTTCCTCCAGAAACAGCAATCCCAGCCATATCTAAACTAAATAAAAGCATGTCATTTTTAAATGGAAAACGTACGTTTAAAATAGCATAGCTACTTTTATGAATACTAGAAGAACAACCATTAAATTGAATGTCCTCAGAAATTTTTTTCAATTCAGATATAAAATATTGTTTGACCTCTCTGATATGTTTTGTATCGCCTTCTAAATTTGTAAGGGCCACTTCTAATGCTTTTTCCATCCCTAGAATAGAATGCACATTTTCGGTACTAGATCTTGCTCCTTTTTCTTGATCCCCTCCATGAAACATTGGTGAAATCCCGAATCCTTTTTTAAAATATGCAAAACCAACTCCTTTAGGACCGTGAAATTTATGAGCACTTGCTACTAAAAAATCAATGGGTGTCTTTTGTAAATTTAAATGATAATGACCGACAGCTTGTACTGTATCTGAGTGAAATAAGGCATTGTTACGCTGGCAAATCTGCGCAACTTTTTCAACCTCTAAAATAGTCCCAATTTCATTATTAATAAGCATTAAACTGACCAGTGTTTTGGTCTTTGAATGAGAAAGTAATTCTTCTAAATGTTCCAGATTAATCTCTCCAAATTCATTTACATGAACATAATCAATGATGATGTTATGTGCCTTTTCTAAATGAGTACACATGTGTAAAACTGCATGATGTTCAATTTTAGAGGTGACAATTCTTTTTACGCCTAAATTAAAAACAGCATTATGAATAATTAGATTGTCAGCCTCAGTTCCACCCGCTGTAAAAATAATCTCACTTGAAGAAACATGTAACTGTTTTGCAATTGCTTTTCTAGCGCTCTCAACAGCTGATTTTGCCTTTCTTCCGTATTGATGAATCGAGGACGGGTTTCCGTAATTATTCTTCATTGAAGAATGGATGACTGCGATTACTTGCTCATCAATTTGGGTGGTCGCTGCGTTGTCTAAATATACAGTTTTCATAAAACAAAAGTACAATTAATTAGAATTCTGAAAAACATACACTTCAGTTGCTCCCAAACCATACTTTTTATAAGACGCATCATAAAATTTTACTGGGTATTTTTTAAGTAATCGTTGAAGTTCAGATTTCAAAACACCTTCTCCCACTCCATGGATAAAAATAACTTTGGATATTTTTTTTGAAATAGCATACTCTATCTTATTTTTAGCAGTATCTAATTGAAGATTGAGCATATCGTAATTGTCCATATTTTTAGTAGAATTCGTAAGCTTATCAATATGTAAATCTACTTCAAAAACTACTTCGTTTTTATGTTTTTTAAAGGCTGTTTTTTTTTGAAATCTTTCAGAAATTTTCTCTTTAAATAAGCTGTTATTGATATCAGTGAATTTTGACAGCTCATGTTGTTCTGTTTCAATCTTCACTATTTCTGAAGCTTTGAATGTAAAGACCATCCCATCGGTGGTTTTAACCAAAATATCATCCCCTATGATATTGACGATTACCCCTTTTAAAATATCATCTAGAACTGCTATTTTGTTTCCAATTTCTAAACCCATTGTTAACCTTATATTAATTTGTTTTAAAAAATGAACCTCTTATCTTTGCTACAAAAATAACAAGATGATCATAACTTCAACTATTTCTACAAAAAACTTCTTTATAAATGCACATGAAAACATTATTTTAAGTGATGATCGAAAAAAATTACTATCAGAAATATCTCAAGAAATTGTCAAGGAATACCATAAAGAAGGAATTGTAAATTTAAATTTCATTTGTACTCATAATTCAAGAAGGAGTCAATTGAGTCAAGTATGGGGCTTTTTTGCAGCAGATTACTTTGACTTAAATATTCATAGTTATTCCGGAGGAACAGAAGTAACTGCTTTTTTTCGAAATACGGTAAAGACGCTGCAAAAAGTAGGTTTTATATTTAATTTACAAAACTTCTCTCATCAAAACCCTGAGTATGTGATTTCTTTTGAAGGAAGCTCAACATCTATTTTAGGTTTTTCTAAAAGATTTGATCACTCAGAAAACAAGCAACCTTTTATAGCGATTACAACCTGTAATAATGCAGATGCAAATTGTCCTTTTATTCCAGAGGCTATCAACAGGTTTCATTTACCCTTTGTAGATCCAAAATCTTCTGATGATTCAAATGTTCAGGATGAAACATATCTAAAAACAAATGAGCAAATCGCTGCAGAAATCTATTATATGTTCTCTAAAATAAAAGAAACATTGACTTAAATCTCTAGCTTTTTGTCATAAGGAATACGATCTAAAATGTGATTAATCACGTTTACACGAGCATCCGTTTTTCTATTGGCTCTAATGATTTTCCAGGGAGAAATTTCTGTATTTGTTTTTTGGAACATCGCATTTTTATACTCTGTATAATCCTCCCATAAATCTTGCGCTTTTTCATCTAATTTGGTCATTTTCCATTGCTTTAATGGATCGCTTTTTATCTCCGAAAAACGTTTAGATTGTTCTTTTTTTGAAATGGACATATAAATTTTAACCAAGTGAATTCCAGATTCTAGAATCATTCTTTCAAAATCATTCACTTGATTCATAAAAACCTCATATTCCTTTGTAGTACAAAATCCATTGACAGGTTCGATGACAGCTCTGTTGTACCAACTTCTGTCAAAAAAAACAATTTCACCTGCTTTTGGAAGTTGTTCTATATATCTCTGAAAATACCACTGAGATTGCTGGTCTTTTGTGGGTTTTGACAGAGCAACTATACGCATGTGACGCGGATTAATCCGTTCTGTTAATCTTCTTATTGCACCTCCTTTACCCGCAGCATCTCTTCCTTCAAAAATAACAATTATACGCTCTTCTTTATTGATTGCCCATGTTTGAAGTCTAATGAGTTCTACTTGAAGCTTTTCTAATTTTTTTTCGTAATCTACATACCTGATTGCTCTCTCTAAATTCAAGGGTTGTTTCGATAAAAGCGCTAATAATCCTTTTTTAGAGTTGAGTTTTTTTAAATTTTTAGATCCTATTTCCATCATACATTTAATCGATTTGAGTATTAGACCTGAAATAACGCATTACATAATTAGGATCTGGATTTAAGACGGTCTTTGCATCTTTTTTCCCATCGTAATCAAACTGAGATAAAACATATCGAATCGCTTCTAATCTAGCAACTTTTTTATCATTTGTTTTTATCACCATCCACGGACTGTATGAAGTGTGCGTCTTAGAAAACATTTCTTCTTTATAATGAGTGTACGTATCCCAAAGAATTTGCCCCTGTTTGTCTACGGGACTAAATTTCCATCTTTTCAAAGGATTTTCTTTTCTTCCTTCAAAACGTTTTAATTGTTCGTCTTTGGTAATTGAAAGCCAAAATTTTATAATGATCACTCCATCTTCATACATCATATGTTCAAACTCAGGAACCTGTAACAAAAACTCTTTGTACTGATGGTCGGAACAAAAACCCATAACAGGCTCCACAACAGCTCTATTATACCAACTTCTATCAAAAAAAACAATTTCCCCGGGGTTGGGTAATTCTTTAATATAACGTTGAAAATACCATTGCCCTTTTTCAATTTCTGTCGGTTTATTTAATGCCACTAACCGACTAGACCTTGGGTTTAAATGCTCCATAAACCTACGAATATTCCCTCCTTTACCAGCAGCATCTCTTCCTTCAAAAATAATAGCAACTCTTTTATTGTTTTTGGAGATCCATCGCTGTAATTTAACCAATTCTATTTGAAGTAATCGCAATTCATTGTTATATAAAACGGTTTTTGCAACCTTGTCATAATGCCCGTTTTTTTCATCAATCAAAGCTAATAATTCCTTGTTGTTTTTCGCCTTTTGAAAATCCTCTGAACTCAATCCTTTTTTAATCTCCATCAATTTTATTTACTAGGTCTAAAAATAACTATTTTTTTTAGAAACCCCTAAAAAATGATCATTTTAAATAAGTAGTTTTTATATTTGTTAGCAATGAAATATTTACCACTTATGGTGCTATTATCTGTTTCTTGCTTTTCGGTTTCTCAAGAAAAATTTTCTCGTGAACTAAGCATTGTAACAGACAATGATTTATATATTTCCTCATTTCAAGATCGATATTATTCAAGTGGTTTTTTTGTAGCCTACAGATATCTTACTTCGAGTAAAAGAACCGCTGAAGAAAAACGTATTTTTAAATGGGAATTAGGACATAAAATGTACACTCCTTATAAATCCACAATAATAAATATAACAGATCACGACAGGCCTTTTGCAGGATACCTATATGGTAGCTTTGGTGTGGATAGAATTTATAATAATAACCAATTATTACATACTTCCTTACAGGTTGGATTTATTGGTTCAAATTCGTTTGCTAAAGAGGTCCAAGAATTCATTCACGATGTCTATAATTTTAGAAAAGCTGTTGGATGGAAATACCAAATAAAAGATGCACTTACTGTAAATTTCAATATCAACTAAATAAAAACAGTTTTTAAAACCAAAAAAAAACGGATCGATATTACTTGGATGAATCATCTGAATTTTGGTTCTATTTTTACCAACAGCTCTTCAGGAGTCTATACGAGAATTGGTATTAAACCTCTGCAAGAATTGACAAATACCATCGCCTTCAATACCAATTTAAATAACAATCAAAACAGTTCTTCCCGGGAGGTTGAATCTTTTTTTTACCTAAAACCAATGGTTTCATATGTTTTTTATGACGCAACTTTGCAAGGAAGTCTTTTAAACCCAACAAGCCCAGTAACGAAAGAAATTGTTCCTCTTGTTTTTCAAACTGAAATTGGACTACGATTTACTGTTAATCACTTCAACTTTGGATATGCTGTTGTATTTAACACCAAAAAATCTAGTCAATTAAAATATCCTAATGGACATAAATATGGAAGAATCACAATAAACTATTTACTTCCTTAATCACAAAAAAAATCATCTTTAAAACCAATTAGATATAATTTTTCTTGAGCTCTTGTCAATGCAGTATACAACCATCTAAAATATTCTTTAGAAACTCCATCTGGTAAATAAGGTTGCTCTATAAATACGGTTTTCCATTGTCCTCCTTGAGATTTATGACAGGTCATCGCGTAAGAAAACTTTACTTGCAAGGCGTTGAAATATATATTTTTTTTGATCGCAATAAACTGCTTGTATTTCGATTTTTCATTCGCATAATCCTCTTTGACTGCCTGATACAATGCATTAGACTCTTCATAAGTTAACGATGGAGATTCGCTTGTTAAAGTATCTAACAATAAAACGGTTTCAAAGGGTTGCATATGTGGATAATCAATCATCCTAACCGCTACTTCTGCAAACTTGAAACCATACAATTCTTTTATTGAAAATATCTTTAATATCTCACAAATATCGCCATTAGCTATAAAACCAGCAGCCGAATTTTCTTCTAACCAAAAATAATTATTCTTTACAACCATGATGAAATCTCCTACAGAAATTTCGTTTTCTTGCCCTCGTATTTTCATACGAATTTGTTGGTTGTATTGATTGGCTCTTTTGTTTGATCGAACTATAAAAGTAGTATCTTCTACTCCTTCATTGTCATAGGCAGTAACCAAGGCATCTTCAATATCATAGCCATCTACTAATCTTACTACATCAGGGAAGTCAATATCAAATTGAAAATCAGTTGCAGCATTTTGAATTACCAATCTCAATAAGGTGGCATTGGCAAGTATTCCTGAACTTTCATTTTGTCGCATTACCTCATCTAACTCAATTTCGGTTACATTTTTATGATAATCATACGAGAGGGTAGCTTCCTCTAAAGCAGGACTTATAGATAGTTTTACTGGAGGGAGCTGGGCTGTATCTCCAATAAATATTAACTTGCATTGATGACCAGCATAAACGTAGGATATTAAATCATCTAACAAAGACCCAGATTCAAATAATTTTTGATGCTGTCTTTTATCAGGAATCATGGATGCTTCATCAATAATGAAAATTGTATTTCTGTGCTTATTGGTTTGTAGAACAAAATCTACCGCACCATTGGATTGTTTTTTAGGAAAGTATATTTTTTTATGAATCGTAAATGCAGGTCTTTTTGAATACACAGAAATTACTTTTGCGGCCCTTCCTGTTGGAGCTAGTAAAACTGACTTTCTACCTGCCAAACTCAAACTATTTACAAAAGTACTAATGGATGTTGTTTTTCCTGTACCTGCATACCCTTTTAATAAAAATAAACTGTCTTTATCACTACTAAAAGTAAAATCACTTAATAATCGTAGTAATTTCTGCTGTTTTGAAGTTGGTGTATATTGAAATTTTTTGAGTAATACAGAATAAAATTCGGTGGTGTTTTTGATCATAAAAAAATTAATACAACAAAGATACATCGAATTATAAATAAAAATTTTTATCATTGAAAAAAAATTGTAGATTTGCCTTGACTCTATAAAAAAAACAACAAAATGGGATTATTAGGAATAATTTTAGCAGCAGTTATAGTGGCTGTACTTTTGGCTATTGCAGTGGTAAAATATTTACCTTTAAAATTAAGATGGATTGCTTCTTCTTTGTTAATGCTTTTAACCATATTTTTGATTTCAAAGATTTATAGTGGAATTATGGAGCCTATTAACTTCAACAAGAAAAAGATTGCAAAATATGCAAAAGTTGTTGAACGTTTAAAAATTATTAGAGATGCAGAGGTAAAACACTTTGAAGTAACCGGTAAATATACGAATGACAAAGCGGGTTTAATTCAGTTTATTGATTCTGCGCAATTAGCATTGACAGAAACAAGAGATACAATTATAAAGGTTAACAGAGGTGGTGGTATTATAGATGATGTCACCAAAAAAAGAAAAGATACGATCGGATACGAGCCTGTACTGAAGTACTTCGAAGGAAGAGACTACAAAAACATGTTCAAAGTTCCTAATATCGACGGTAAAGAATTTGAGATAGAAGTTGGAACCGTAGAGAAAGTTCAAGGATTATTAGTTCCTACATTTTACGTAAAAACTGAAAAGAAGGATATTCTAAAAGGGATGAACGAATCTTTAATCAAACAAGAGTTAGAAGCAAATGCCACAGATCAAATTAAAGGAGAATTTGTCTCTGTTGGTTCTCTAGACGAAGTTACTACTGGAGGAAATTGGCCTCCTTCTTATGACAAACAAAAACGTGACAAAAATCAATAGTTCTATTATTTTAGAAAATACAAAAGATATAAAATTATCCATCCAATTTCATTTGGATGGATTTTCTTTTTGCATAACTGACAATTCAACTGGAGACATCGTTTATTTTTTTAAAAAATTGTTTGAAGAAAAACAAATGACTCCAGAAATTTTAATGCAAAAAGTGAATGCACAATTTAAAGAAGACACTTATTTACAAAAAGATTTTTCTTCTATATTGGTGATTCATGAAAATAATCTGTCTACCCTAGTTCCAAACAAATATTTTTCTGAAGACAAACTTGTAGAATATCTTAATTTTAATATTAAGACGTTGGCCACAGACTACATTGCATTTGATGAAATACAGGAAATGAATGCAAAAAATGTATATGTCCCTTATGTTCATATCAATAATTATCTCTTTCAAAATTTTGGAACATTTGAATACAAACATCACACTACTGTATTGATTGAAAAATTACTTTCCCTTGGTCATTATGAGGAGAAAAAAGTATATGTAAATGTGGCTTCAAAAAACTTTGATGTTATCGTAATACAAAACAAACAATTAAAGTTTTCAAACACATTTCATTTTGAGACTAAGGAAGACTTTATTTATTACATCTTATTTACATTTGAACAATTAAAACTTGATGTTGAAAAAATAGAATTATACTTCTGTGGTGATATTGAATTAGAATCAGAAATTTACAATAGCACATACCAATACATTAGAAATATTTTCTTTCTAGAGAGCAATAACCCTATTTTTGATCAAATAAGTGCTTCTAAACACTCTAATTACATATTATTAGGATCATGAGAATAATTTCTGGAAAGCACAAAAGCAGGCGTTTGAAGGCTCCTAAGAATCTCCCTGTTCGTCCAACAACAGATATGGCCAAAGAATCGTTATTTAATATTTTAAATAATACCTATTATTTTGACAATATATCGGTCATCGACCTATTTTCTGGAACAGGAAATATCAGTTATGAATTTGCCTCCAGAGGAACGCAAACAATCTACGCAATAGATGCTCATTTTGGATGCATCAAATTCATTTCTAGTACTGCAGAAAAATTAGCATTACCCATCAAAACTCTTAAAAGTGATGTATATGCTTTTTTGGAAAAAACATCTCTACAGTCTGATGTGATTTTTGCAGACCCGCCGTATGATTTTGAAACAGAACAGTTTTTAAAAATTGTGGATTTGGTATTTACAAATAACATCCTTCATAAAGATGGGGTGCTAATTATCGAACATTCTAAGCACACCGACTTATCAAAACATAAAAACCATTGTTACGATAAACGTTATGGTGGAAATGTGTTTAGTTTTTTTGAAAACTAGTACATTATAAATTACCCTTGAATTGAAATCACACCTTCAATTAGTCTTCTTAAACTAGAACTAAAATAGCGACTTAATAATGTCTGATACGGTAATTCCTTCTGCCTCTGCCTTGTAGTTTTTTACAATTCTATGAGATAAAATTGGAATTGCTACGGCTCTTACATCCTCTATGTCTGGTGAATACTTTCCGTGAACAACTGCATGAGCTTTCGCCGCTAAAATTAAGTTTTGTGAAGCCCTAGGACCTGCTCCCCAATCCAAATAAGAAATCACTAGATTTGTGGCTTCTTTAGATTTTGGTCTTGTTTTTCCTACCAAAGCTACAGCATATTCAATAACATTATCTGCAACTGGAATTTTACGAATTAGCTTTTGGGCTTCGATAATTTCATTAGAAGAAAATAATGAATTGATCGAATGAATCTTGTTGCTTGTCGTACTTTTTACAACTGCAACTTCTTCATCAAAAGAGGGGTATTCTAAGTGAATAGAAAACATAAAACGATCTAACTGAGCCTCGGGTAAGGGATAGGTTCCTTCTTGTTCAATTGGATTTTGTGTTGCCAAAACAAAAAAAGGCAATTCTAATTGATACTGATTTCCTGAAACTGTAACAGATCGCTCTTGCATGGCTTCTAACAAAGCTGCTTGTGTTTTAGGAGGAGTTCTATTAATTTCATCAGCAAGAATGATATTTGAAAAAATGGGGCCTTTTATGAATTTAAATTGTCTTTTTTCGTCTAAAATTTCACTTCCTAAAATATCTGAGGGCATTAAATCTGGAGTAAATTGTATTCTTTTAAAACACAACCCTAGTGCCTCTGAAACAGTATTTACAAGCAATGTTTTTGCCAAACCCGGAACGCCTATCAATAAAGAATGACCTCCACAAAGAATAGACAACAAGGTGAAATTAACTGCTTCCTGCTGACCAACTATAACTTTATGTATTTCAGCTTTTAAAGCATTTAATTTTTCTACTAAATGATTTATCTCTGTTACATCAGACATTATCTTCGAACTTCTTTTTTCCAATTCTTCTCAAACGAACACTTATTATGCGCTTCTCCTATTTTAATGTAGGTATCTTTTATTTTTTCTTTAGACCATTTTGCAATGGTTTCTTCTTTCTTTTTTTGGAGTGCTAATTGTTGAATCTTTACATAATCTTCAACAATATCAGCTATATGAGTATTGGTTCTATCTCTCATCAAAATAAACTTGTACATTTTGCTTCCAGATCTTTCCTCATCATAAAATGGTTCTGTCATTTCACCTTTTTTCAGATCGCTAACACGCGCATAAAAAGCTGGATCCATTCTTGTCAAATCAAATGTTGATTCTCCAGTGGATGGGTTTATAATAAGGCCTCCGTTGTTCTTTGTATCCTGATCTGTAGAATATTTCTTAACCGCTTCCTCAAAAGTTAGCTTTCCCTCTCTAATATCTAAAATAATACCTTCAACCTTTGTTTTAATTTCATCTAACATGTCTTGAGAAACATTTGGTTGCAGTAGTATGTGAGAAGCAACTCTGGTATTTCCTTTGATCGCATTTAATTGCATAATATGGTAACCGAAATCTGATTTAAATGGCTTAGAAACTTGACCCACATCCAACGTAAAAGCCATTTCTTTAAATTCTTTTATAAAACCAGATTCTTTTGTTACAGAATACTCACCCCCGTTTTGAGTAACTCCAGGATCTTCAGAATTAATAATTGCTTTCATTTTAAAATTAGATCCTTCTTCAATTTGCTTTTTTAATTTATTAAGTTTTGAAATCACTCTTTTTATTTCTTTTTCAGTAGGAATTGCTTTGATAACTATTTGAGCTAATTGAATTTCTGCAGGAAATTCCGGAAGTTCCTCTTTTTCTTTCAATCCATTGTAGTATAGACGGACCTCTTCTGGAGTGACATCTATTTTCTCTGTAATTTTTTGTTGCTCTTTTTCTATTAAAATATTTTCTTTTTGCACTGAGGTTAATTCCTTTTTTAAGTCATCTAAATCGTTAAACCCATAGGACTTAATAACTTTCTCTATAGAACCATACTGTTGAGTAAAAAACTGTATGCTTCTATCTACCCTTGAGGATATTTCTTCATCAATTACTGAAACACTATCAATTACTGCATGATGAGCCATTAATTTTTGCTGCATTAACTCCTCTAACATTTCGCAATCAGAAATTTTTATTTTGCCCTCACTTCTTATTTCTATTTCTTGCTTGAACTTATCTATATCAGAATCTAAAACAATATTTTTTCCAATAACAACAGCAACTCCATCAATTTTTAATTTTTGAGCAGTTGCTTGTAATCCCAGAATACAGATTAGTAAGGTACTGATTGATAATTTAATATATCTTGAAATTGTTATTTTGTATGGCATCTTTTATGATTGTTTTTTCTATTTTTCTTATTAATTGAATCTTACGGTTATGTAAAATCATCTGTTCTATTGTTGAGGTAACGTAACTTAAAGGAGCCGTAGAATTTCTTTCTAAAACATCTTTTACTGCAACCAAATATAAACCTATTGAATCTTGCTTTTGAATGAATTTTGTTTTTTTTAACAATTTCTTTTTTGAAAAAGGCAATTTTAACAAAACATTATCTAATTCTCTCCAAATTGAATCGTTGAACTGATGAAATTTAAAGCTCAATTCCTGCTTTTCCAACTCTTCTAAATCAAGAATATCATCCGATTTAAAAAGTGCTAAAATTTTCTTTTTATCATTAATATTGTTATCGATATGAAGGAATTTTATTTTAACTAACTCTTCATTCAATTTAAAGTTTTCTTTATTTGACAAATAAAATTCTTTTAGCTCTTCTTCAGTAATAACAGTGTCTAATTTTTGCTTAATAAGTTGTTCTTTATAATTATTTATTAGCAAACTCTCCCTGTAATCTTTCACCAAACCATTGATTTGGTTCATCGTTTGAGAGGAACTATTATTTTTTGCTTTTTCTAGTAAAAGTTTATTAATTGCCCAATCATGAATATAACTTTTAGCCATTACATGACTGTCTATCTTATGAATATTTTTGGGTAAAATATTTATAAAATCAGTTTTAAAAAGTTTTTCAGTATTGACAATTGCTACAATTTCTTTGGCTGACGTCTCTTTTTTGATTTTAAATAAATCACAAGAAAGAAACAAACAAAAACAACAAACAGTAGTTAGATATCTCATTATTTTTCTTTGTAGAAGTTCTTTAATTTATTCAATTGTCTTTTATTAACTTTCACTTTATACTTCTTTCTTAGATCTGCAATCCAGTTGTCCTCTAAATATTTTTGATAGTCGTTAATTATTTGACCTTTGTTATTTTTAAAATCGTCTTTTTTATAAATCGCTGAATTGGTTTGAAAATATTCTTTTAAACCCAAGGTATCCTTTGAAGACTTTGTCCAAATTTTTTCTTGCATTAACTCGAAAAGGAGAAGCCCCTCTTCATACTCTCTAAGGGTAGAGGCATATTCTGGTTCTGTATGAATTAGATTCTCTTTATAGTAATTCATAATCTGATTATTTTTAAACACCTCAAAAAGCTTAAAAACGGGCAAATCTCTTCTATTTTTTATATAGTCAATAAACGCTTCTTGAGTAATAATCTTCTCATTTATAATAAGAATGGAGCGTTGAAGGGAATCGCTAGGAATTATTCTAATGTCCTTTCTATCAAATATTTTTTTTGCGTCCTCAGGTTCTGTAATATTGTATTGATTTTTTAGCTGATTTACAACTGCTTTTGTAGACAACTGCATCCTAGAGCTATTCATTACTTTTCTTTTTAAATCTTTTTTCATTTCCTCAAAAGATTTTACAGGATACTTTTTAAGTAACTTAACAATATGCCACCCAAAATTTGTTTGAAAAGGTTTCGAAAAATCGTTGATATTTTCAAGTGCAAATGCTGCATCTGAAAAAGGCTTGATCATTTTTCCAGCACCAAATTTACCTAATTTTCCTCCTTTGTTTTTTGATCTTGAATCAGCAGAGTACTTTTTGGCTAAGTCTTCAAATTGCTCTTTGTTTTGTAGCCTAGTATAAATACTATCGATCATTGTTTTACCTTTTATAGAAGTGTCTCCAATTAGGATATGTGCCGCTTCAATTTCTCCATCAGATTCTTTATAGTCTATGACTTGAACAATGTGATATCCGTATTTGGTTCTAAAAGGCATTGAAATTTCACCTTCTTTGGTAGAATATGAAGCAACTTCAAAAGGGTACACCATCCCAAATGCTGAAAAATACCCTAAGTTCCCTCCATTTCCTTTTCTTCCTGTTCTTGGATCGTCTTGTGCAGATCTGTCCTCAGAAAACTGCATCGAAATTGTCTCAAATTCTTCTCCATCAAGAATTCGTTCTCTTAATTTCAATATTTTTGTGTAAGCAGCTAAAGTGTCTTTTGGTAGGGCTTCCCTTGGTGTTCTTATTAAAATATGCTTGACATTTACCTCAATTTTTGTTCTAAAATAAGCCTCCTTAACCAATTGATCTATATAGGTTGTATCTTGTAAGTAAGGAGCAGAAAGCTGATTTTTATAGGTGTTTATCTCATTTTTATAAGAAGGCAAAGTATCAAATTTCATTTCATAAGCTTCTTTAACTTTTAACTTAAAGTTTATGAATAGTTCTAGATTTTTAGTGATGTTTTTTGCCTCTTGACTATCAATAACGTCTAAGTTTTTTTCATAAACTCTTTTAAATTCAGATACCGGTATCTTTTCGCCATCAATAGACATTATCATTGCATTTTTTCGCTGAGATTGAAGAGATACAGATAAACTTAGAACGATTAATAAAATTATTTTTCTCATAACTAATTATTTACAATGAAATTATTCCTTTAATTTTTGCTGCTTTTTTGTAATAAGAAATTACAGAATCAGAACTTTCCACTTGTAATACGATAGAAACACTAATATATTTTCCTGTTTTTGATTTTTTTTTTGAGATTACAGCCCCAGAATTGTTAAATATCTCCTCAACTTCTTGAACTTGATTTGAATCTGATGGTACTATAAATTTGTACATATAATCGGAAGGAAAGGAGGTTGTATCCTCTAATTGCACTTTTAATTTTGTGTAAAAATTTTTATTATCGCTCATAAAAAATAGGTACTTCTTATAAATTAAATATAAATAACATCTCACAAAATTACATTAAAAATTAGTTTTATAAAGGGAATAAATTATTTTTGTGAGATGCAGCAAAAAATCCTATTAATTGGCGGACCAGGAACAGGAAAAACTTCTATTTTAAATGAATTAAAAAAATTAAAATATGAATGCTACTCTGAAGTTTCCAGAGAAATCATTTTAAATGCCAAAAAACAAGGGATCGATCAATTGTTTGTTAGCAAACCATTGCTCTTCAGCGAAATGGTTCTGGACGGAAGAATAGCGCAATATGTAAAATCCATGGAATCGAAGTCTGAAATTATTTTCTTCGACAGGGGTATTCCAGATATTCATGCGTATTTAGATTATTTTAAAACTGAATACCCTCCTATTTTTAAAGAAAAAAGTACGCAATATTCCTACGAAAAAATTTTTCACTTTTCTCCTTGGAAAGAGATTCACGAAATAGATAATGAACGTTATGAGTCTTTTGAAGAAACTTCAAAAATTGATGTGTATTTAAGAAAAGCATATCTAGACTTAGGATACACACTCATTAACGTACCTTTTGGATCTTTAAAAGAAAGAACCAATTTCATTATTAATTCGCTATCCCATGATTTATGAATACACCCAATGAAATATTAAAAAAATATTGGGGGTTTTCAAAATTTAGACCTCAACAGGAAGAAATAATTTCAGCTGTCTTAGAACAAAATGATGTCATAACATTACTTCCTACAGGAGGAGGAAAATCGATCTGTTTTCAAGTTCCTGCACTCATAAATGAAGGAATTTGCTTAGTAATTTCGCCTTTAATTGCGTTGATGAAAGATCAAGTTGAAAACTTGGAACGAAAAGGAATTAAAGCACTAAGTATTCCCTCTGGAATAAAGCAAAACGAACTCATTACCTTATTTGATAATATTAAATTTGGAAATTATAAGTTTTTATATATTTCTCCAGAAAGGCTTCAATCTTATTTTATTCTCCAAAAAATAAAAGAATTAAATATTAATTTAATCGCAGTGGATGAGGCCCATTGTATTTCTGAATGGGGGCACGATTTTAGACCCTCTTACCGAAACATTAGAGAAATCAGAAATATAAAACCCAATGTTCATTTTATAGCTTTAACAGCCACTGCAAATAAAAAGATTATCGAAGACATCTCTGTAAATCTAAGTTTAAAAGTCCCTAAAATTTTTAAACAATCTTTTTTTAGACAAAACTTAGCATATCAAATTTTTACTATTGAAGATAAATTACAGCGATTACTTGAAATTTTTAATAAAACAAAGAGACCAGCTATAGTATATGTTAATTCAAGAATAAAAACCGAACAAATTGCTGCATTTTTAAATGCAAATACTATAAAAAGCACCTTCTATCACGGTGGATTATCTACCCTAGAAAAAAACAATGCATTTGAAAATTGGATGAAAGAAATCACTCCTGTCATTGTTGCTACAAATGCTTTTGGGATGGGTATAGATAAAGAAAATGTTGGTCTAGTAATTCATTTAGACCTGCCTTCAAGCATAGAAAATTACGTTCAGGAAACTGGAAGGGCCGGAAGAAATAATAAAAAGTCATTTGCTGTACTCTTATTTAATAAAAATGATACGTTATTATTTAAAGAAAAATTAAAAAAAACAGTATTGACAATTAAAGAGATCAAAGAAATCCACAAAAAATTATACCAGTATTTTAGAATTTCTTTGGGAGAATTAAGTTCTGATTCATTTGACTTTGATGCATCAGAATTCTCAAAAAAATATCATTTTTCTAGACATAAAGTAGATTCAACCATTAAAATATTATCGAATAACAGTATTCTTGAAATCAAAAATCAATATGATAAAAAGACTACGATAAAGTTTCTCATAAACAGCAGAAGAATTTTAAATTATCTCGATAGGAATACTAGCATTAAAAAGTTTACCAATTCAATCTTGAGAACCTATGCTGGTTTGTTTGAGGAAGAAGTTAGAATTGACGAATTTCTAATTGCAAAAAAAAATGGGATTACAAAAAAACAGGTAGTATCAAACCTAGAATATCTACAGAAGGATGGGATCATTCAATACAATGCAGTAAAAAGCAACGTTGAACTCCTTTTTTTATCACCGAGAGAGGATGATTATACAATTAATAAGTTTTCTAAAGAAATCAAACAATATATTGATCAGAAACAAAAAAAATCGAATGATTTGATTAGGTTTGTACATAATGACAAAATCTGCAGAAGCATTCAGATTTTAAATTATTTTGATGATCTAAATACACAAAAGTGTGGCATTTGTGATGTTTGCATTTCAGAAAACAGAAAATCAAATGAGAACTTATCCAATCAAATAATTGGTCTTTTGGAAATGAAGGAACAATTGTCCTCCTCAGAGATTAAAGAATATATGAAAAACAATGAGGTAGATATTTTGAATCATCTACGTTTATTATTGGCAGAAAATAAGATTCGAATTAATCATCAAAATAAATATCAATTAAACTTATAATTATGAAAGACTTACGAATTGTATTTATGGGAACTCCAGATTTTGCAGTAACTATTTTAAAACACTTGGTAGAAAATAATTATAAGGTAGTTGGTGTGATTACCGCACCAGATAAACCAGCAGGAAGGGGAAGAAAATTAAACGAGTCTGCCATAAAAAAATATACCAAGTCTTTAGAGGTACCATTATTACAGCCTACAAATTTAAAAAATACAGACTTTCATCATGAACTAAGAAAATTAAAAGCAGATATTCAGATCGTTGTAGCGTTTAGAATGTTACCAAAAATAGTATGGCAAATGCCCCACTACGGAACATTTAATTTACATGCTTCATTATTACCCGAATATAGAGGAGCTGCTCCAATTCATTGGGCCATTATAAATGGAGAAACAAAAACAGGAGCTACTACGTTTTTTATTGACGATAAGATAGATACAGGAGAAATTATTTTACAGGAAGAAATTGAAATTAAAAAAAAGGAAACCGTGGGTTCACTTCATGACAAATTAATGTACTTAGGAGCAGATTTGGTCGCAAAAACAGTCAATTTAATTTCAACTCAAAAGGTATCCACAAGAAAACAACCGAACTTAAAAGAAAAGTCTGCCCCGAAATTAGATCCAGAAAATTGTAGAATTGATTGGACTAGTTCCTTAGAAAAAATAGATTGTAAAATAAGGGGTTTAAATCCGTTTCCAGGCGCTTGGACTGTAATTAAAAATGGAGAACAAGAAATCACCTCTAAAATTTATGCTATCAGAAAGGAAATAGCAGAACACTCTTTTTCAATTGGTGAAATTGTGGTTACAAAAAAAGAACTTAAAATTGCCGTAAAAGCTGGATTTATTATTATCGATGAAATTAAACTATCTGGAAAGAAAAAAATGGAGACCAAAAGTCTTTTAAACGGTTATACATTTTTACCTCAAGCAAAAGTTCTATAAACTCAACAGAACAAAGGATTCCATGATTCTCAACCGTGTTTATTAACAATTTATATGCATTTATTAACAAAACAGGTGATTTTTAATAGTCAAATTTGCGTAAATCCTTAATCCGTCTATATTTGTTAAGCTTTTAAGCAAAAAAAATATTCAATTAATTTAAAATCTATTTATTATGAACAAGTCAGATTTAATCGATGCAATGGCTGCAGATGCAGGAATTTCAAAAGTAGCTGCTAAAGCAGCATTAGAATCTTTTACAGGAAATGTAACTTCTGCTTTAAAAGGTGGTGATAAAGTTGCTTTAGTAGGATTTGGAACTTTTTCTGTTTCAAACAGAGCTGCTAGAACTGGTAGAAATCCTCAAACAGGAAAAACAATTCAAATTGCAGCTAAAAATGTAGCTAAATTTAAAGCTGGAGCTGGTTTAAGTGACGCAGTCAACTAAAATCTGTTTTTCAAAGCATATAAAAACTCTCTTATCTAAGAGAGTTTTTTTTTGTAATAAAAATTTAATACATTTATTAAGAATCCATTTATAAGATCAAGTGAAACCAACGAAAGGTAAATTATTAATTGCAGAACCTGCTATTCTAAATGATAGTTCATTCAACAGAACCATTGTTTTACTCACAGAACATACGCCTAATAATACTGTTGGTTTTATTTTAAATAGACCTCTAGACTTTACGGTTAGTGATTTATTACCAGATATTGATTGCAATTTCCTGGTACATCAAGGAGGTCCCGTAGAGCAAGATAATTTATATTTTGTACATAAAATTCCTGAATTAATCCCCGATAGTATCGAAGTTTCCAATGGAATCTTTTGGGGAGGAAATTTTGAATCTTTAAAATTCTTATTAAATAACAATCTGTTAAACGAGAGTGATATTCGTTTTTTCTTAGGATATTCTGGTTGGGGAAAAGAGCAACTTGATAAAGAAATGAACGAGAAATCTTGGTTTGTTGGAGAACAAGATATCAATACTGTCTTTTCTATCGATGATGAAAATTTGTGGAAAAACAAGTTACTACAAAAAGGAGGTGACTACAAACTTTGGGCAAATGCTCCAAGTAATTTTAATCTAAATTAACTCCCCGCAATTTGCAATAATTGTAAATTGTTTGCTATTTTCTGTCCCACTTTACTAGTAAATTTTTTTTTCTTGTAGCTAGAAACTGGCTGAATACCAACTATCGCATTGGTTATAAACACCTCATCAGCTTTCTGTAACTCAAAAGGTGAGATGGAAGTTTCCTCTATAGTAAATTCCTTATTTTTTAATATAATATCAATTACCTTAGAACGAATAATTCCTTTGATACATCCTTGGTCAAGGGCAGGGGTTTTGACAACTGTTCCTTTGACAATAAAAATATTTCCATTGGTAACTTCAACAACACCCTTTTTTTCATTCAATAAAATACAATTATCTAAATCATTTTCTTGTGCAAAAATACTCGCCAAAGTATTTAGCATTCTATTATTGGTTTTTATAGTTGATAATAAGCCTGAATAATTATAAAAATCTTTGAAAACATCTAAAGAATAGGAATCTTTGATCTGATGTAAATTTTCATTTACGTGAATACTGTAGTCTATTTTATTTGTCTTTGGAGTATACAATCCTCCATCTTTTCTGAAAATATTTAATCGAACTCTGTAAGAAGCAGCAGCATCTTGAACTGCTACTGTTTTTAAGATTTCTTTTTCTAAAAATTCCAACGTAAATTCCATTGGAATTTTCATGCGTAACATTCGCATAGAAGACATGAGTCTGAAATAATGATCTTCCCAAAAAATAACTTTTTGGCGAATCACTTTTACCGTTTCAAAAATAGCATCTCCATACTTAAAAGCTCTATTTTCAGAAGTTAATTTTATGGTATCTGGATGTTGTAACTCTCCATTGAAGTTGATCATAATGATGAATTTAAAGTTGTAAAATTAATGTTTTTTAAAAGATATATTCATAAAAAAACTCAACAATAATTGTTGAGTTTGTGAAGATCTAAAACCTATGTTTAGGCACCTATGGTATGTCTTAATTCATCAATTTGATTCTCCCATAATTGTTTGGAGACCTCTACTTCCTCATCATCGTCAGCAAAATCAGTTATCATCAATGAAACATCCTTTGTAAGAGCATCTACTTGAATTTTAATTTCAAAAAAACTATCATCATCCTCACTTTCTACCCATTTGAAACGAACTCTCTCATCGGATTTTTTCGAAATTAATTCTGCTTTCTCTTCTTCTCCATCCCAAATAAAACTATACAATTTACCTCGAGAATTCACCTTATCTGCAAACCATTCTTGTAGATTAGACGGAGATGAAATATACTGATATAACATGTGAGGCGAAGCATGTACAGGAATTTCTAATTCAAATTTTATTTTATTCATTAATTTTTTCTTTAGTTGACAATATAGGTAATAATTCTATTTTAAAAAAATTAAAAACACCTCTTGCTAGTTAGCAAAATTCAATTATATTTGCAGCCTTAAAACCTTATGGCGAGGTAGCTCAGTTGGTTAGAGCGCAGGATTCATAACCCTGAGGTCGGCAGTTCAAATCTGCTCCTCGCTACAAAATCCCAAACAACTGTTTGGGATTTTTTATTTGATAAAAATTCTATAAATTGCCATGATTAATCCTCTAGCAAAACGTTAAAAAGGAATACAATCAGTATTCAAAAAACAATAATTTTTCTACTTAAATTTCTTATTTATGAACATACATATTCAAATTATTAAAGAAGAAGAAATTATAACAATTATCCCACTTCTAAACAAACTCAATACCAAGACACCTCTCCAAACACTCACAGAAAGAGTATTAGAGATGTCAAAAGCACCCAATTATGAATGTGCTGGATTGTATGTGGATGAAGTATTAGTCGGTATTTGCGGCCTCTGGTACGCAACAAGACACTACATAGGAAAATCTGCTGAGCCAGACCATGTCATTATAGATGAAACACTCAGAGGAAAGGGTCTTGGAAAAAAATTCTTCAGCTGGATTGATCGTCATGTTCAAAGTAAAGGATGCGAGGCAATCGAATTAAATGCCTATGTTAGCAATACAAAATCTCATAAATTTTACTACAATGAGGGATATAATGTGTATGGTTTTCACTTTTTAAAAGTATTGCGTGATGACAAAAAATTTTACTAATTTTTGATACTAAAATCATTGCATAACTCAAAAATGATTCTATATTTGCAACTCTTTACCATGCGAAAGTAGCTCAGTTGGTAGAGCGTCAGCCTTCCAAGCTGAATGTCGCCAGTTCGAACCTGGTCTTTCGCTCAAAAAAACCGAAACTTTTTTAGTTTCGGTTTTTTTATATCAATTATTTTTTAATCTATCTCCAAAAATAAATAATAAGAGGATTGGAATCCCCAACAGGGTAACAAGCATATTATTGGTGATAAATAAAGAGGGATGCAATAAAAGCGTGATCAAAAAACCACCCATTGCACCACCTAGATGTGCAGAATGACCAATAGCACCCAACTGTTTTTTCATTCCATAAATTGAATACAACAAGTAGCCTACTCCAAAAATATATCCAGGAATTGGTATGGGAATAAAAAATAAAAACAACTCCATACCAGGATATAAAAGAATTGAAGAGTATACGATACCAGAAACAGCACCCGAAGCTCCTACGGCACTATAATAGGGTTGGTCGCGATGATATTTAAGAGAATATAGGCCTCCAGCTAACAAACTACCGAAATAAATAATTAAAAAGAAGGGAGCCCCTAAAAAAGCTTGAACAATATTTCCAAAAAGATATAGAGCATACATATTAAAACCCAAATGCACCCAATCCGCATGTAAAAAACCTGAAGTAAGAAGTCTGATTTTTTCTCCAGACAAAATGCTTCCAATCTGAAATTTATATTTAGTAAAGAAAGCATGTTCTTTGAAGCCTTTCATGGAAAATAAAACATTGGCCATTATAATAAAAAAAACTGCTTGATTTATCGTATTCATCATAGCACAAACATAATAAAAACAGCCAACTAATTCTATTCCATTTTAAATTAAAATACGATCTTTGCGGAAACCAAATAGTATTTATGAACTTTATTGTTTTTGCAATTGCGTATCCATTAATTTGGGTTTTTTCGAGATTACCCATGAGGATTTTATACCTAAAATCTAATATTATTTATCTATTTATGTTTTATGTAACTGGATACAGAAAAAAAGTTGTTTTAGAAAACTTAAAACTATCCTTTCCCAAAAAAACTGAGGCAGAATTGAGGATTATTTCTAAGAAATTCTTTAAACATTTTATAGATCTAATCATGGAAAGTGTAAAAGCTTTTTCAATTTCTAAAAAACAACTTTCAAAACGATACACCTACAAAAATCCAGAGTTAGTAAATGCATATGTAAAAGAAGGAAGAAATATTGCTTTGGTTGGAGCACATCAAGCAAATTGGGAATGGTCTTTTGGCATCTCTATGGTATTAGATATCGATGTATACGGAGCCTACACAAAATTAAATAATAAGTACTTTGAAAAGTGGGTACGGAAATCAAGAGAAAAGTTTGGTGTGATTGGTTATAAAACCTCTGATACCGTTAGAGGAATCCAAAAAAACATGAACGATAATAAACAAGGAGCTTATATTTTATTAAGTGACCAATCTCCTCAACCCCATAAAACATACTATTGGAGAGAATTTTTCAATATCAAAGTACCGGTTCATACTGGAGCTGAAATGCTCTCTAAAAAATTCGATTTGGTCGTTATTAATTATGTCACCAGAAAAATAAAAAGAGGATATTACGAAACTGAATTTCAACTAATAACCGATACACCAAAAGAATTTGATGATTATCAACTTACAGACAAATACACAAAATTAACTGAAGAAAATATAAAGGTTCAACCCGAGTTCTATTTGTGGTCTCACAGACGTTTTAAGCATCGGGATAAAGTTCCAAAAGAATTTCAGTAAGTTTTTAAAATTAAGCCAAGCTCATAAAACATTATCACTCATATTGTTTTTCTAAAACAACCTGAATTTTCCACCAATTACGATGTTATTTTCAAAGAAGAAAAAACTTTGTGAGGCAGATTCTAGAGTATTTAATGATGTTTTAACATCTGGCATATCAATATAACCTATTTTATATGCAGACTGAATATAAAAATGCTTTAAAAAAGTAACATTCAATCCTGCGATAGCAGAAACTCCCCATCCAGACAAGTGATAATCATCATGTCTTTCTTTTCCAAGTAAGGAAGTATCTGTTTTCGGATATAACACTCCAACACCAAAACCTTCAGTCAAATTTACTTGTAAATTTTTTGAGTTGAAACCAAACCAATGATCAATATTGTCAAAACGTTTTAGTTCAATATTTAAATAATTTAATCCATCTGTATGCTCTAATCGTAAAAAGTCTTCGGTTAATTGAATTTTCTGATTGTTATAAATTCCATCATATTTCAAATTACCAATAGTAATGGTTCCATCGATGGTCACAAACTGATCATTATTTACAACATATTTCATATGATCTACACCAATTGATATAGTATAGTTTTCTTTAAAAAAATACCCTATTCTAAAATTTGTTTGTGGCTTGGTTATATTTGTGAGTCCGAAATATTTTTTAAAAGAAAATTTTGATGGAGTATCACGTGCTTTTACATCAGACAATACAAAATCGTAGTTTTCTCCTTTAAATCGAATGTCAGAATCGGAATAACTAGCCCAATTCCATCCCCAATGAGCAAAAAATTTACCTTTATTAGTTGGCTTGTTTTTTAGAGCTACATCATTCCTCTGCTGTCCTTGAATAAAGGAAATATTCAACAGCAAAACTAGTGTACATATATAATTAGCTTTCAAGTATATTATATTATTTAATTATCTGTTTAATTTCATTGATAAACCTAATCGCTAGGGTATCTGCTGCTTCTTGAGACTTCGCTTCAGTGTAAATTCTAATAATAGGTTCTGTATTCGATTTTCTCAAATGTATCCATTGATCAATAAAATCAATTTTCACACCATCAATAGTATTTACTTCTTCGTTTTTATAGTTAGAAGCCATTGTTTCTAGAATAGCATCAACATTGATCTCAGGAGTAAGCTGTATTTTATTCTTACTCATAAAATAGCTAGGATATGAATCTCTCAACTCTTTACAAGAAACTTTTTTATTTGCTAAATGGGATAAAAACAAGGCAACACCCACTAAAGAATCTCTTCCATAATGTGATGCTGGATAAATAATTCCTCCATTTCCTTCTCCTCCAATTACCGTATCGGTTTCTTTCATTTTATGCACAACATTCACTTCACCAACTGCACTAGCAGTATACGTACCACCGTGTTGCTGAGTGACATCTCTTAGAGCTCTTGAGGAAGATAAATTAGAAACCGTATTTCCTCCACCCAACTTTCCTAAAACATAATCTGCACAAGCAACCAAAGTGTATTCTTCACCAAACATAGAGCCATCCTCAGAAACCAAGGCCAATCGATCTACATCTGGATCTACCACAATTCCAAAATCGGCCTGTTCTTTAATTACTAATTCAGAGATATCTGTCAAATGTTCTTTTAAAGGTTCTGGATTATGAGGAAACTGACCATTTGGCGTACAGTATAACTCAATACAAGTTACATTTAATTCTTTTAATAGGGCAGGAATAAATATCCCTCCTGTAGAATTTACAGCATCTACAACTACGGTAAAATTGGCTTTTTTAATAGCTTCAACATCTACTAACTCCAAGTTTAAAACCTCTTGTATGTGTTTTTCAACATAGGAAGAATTCTCTGTATAGGTTCCTAAATCATCTACTTCAGAAAACTCAAAATCTTCATTTTCTGCCAACTCTAAAATTTGCTCACCCTCTGCTCCATTTAAGAATTCTCCTTGCTCATTTAACAATTTTAGAGCATTCCACTGTTTTGGATTATGAGAAGCGGTTATAATAATACCTCCATCTGCTTGCTCCATCGGAACAGCAACTTCAACTGTTGGAGTCGTAGACAAACCAATATCTATCACATCTATTGCCAAGCCCACTAATGTATTTGCAACTAAACTAGAAATCATCTTACCAGAAATACGAGCATCTCTACCAATAACTATGGTTATTTTTTCCTTTCCTTTATTTCGTTGCTTTATGAAAGCTCCATAGGCAGCAGCAAACTTTACAGCATCGATGGGTGTTAAATTATCGGCAGTTTTACCACCAATGGTTCCTCTAATTCCAGAGATTGATTTTATTAAAGTCATCGTTATTTTTTGAACAAAGATAAATTATTTGATCCAATGCTAAAACAAATTTAGCACATGAAAAAGCCGTTACAAATTGCAACGGCTTTTGAAAGATTATAAATATCTACTGTTGTAAAAAGAACTTATTTCTTTTTATTTCCAGCTTCCATTTTCTTTTTAAGATCTGCAAGACCACCGATATCTCCAAGGGTAGTTTTTTCTGCTTCAGCTGCTTTCTTCACTGCTGCTTTCACATTTCTTTTTTCTTGCTCTTTAAATAAAGATGTATGAGATACAACAACTCTTCTGTATTCTTTAGAGAATTCCAAAACTATGAATTCGATTGTGTCTCCTTTTTCTAACTTAGAACCATCTTCTTTTTCCAAGAATCTTGTTGGTGCAAAACCTTCTACTCCATCAGCAAAAGTTACAACTGCTCCTTTATCATTCTTTTCTTTGACTGTTCCTTCATGTTTAGAACTGATCGTATAAGTAGCCTCATGTGCATCCCAAGGATTTTCTTGAGTTTGTTTATGACCTAAGTTTAACTTTCTATTCTCTACATCTAATTCTAAGACTTGAACTTCTAGTTGATCACCAACAGTTACAAAATCTGATGGGTGTTTCACTTTCTTAGTCCAAGATAAATCAGAAATATATACCAAACCATCGATTCCTTCTTCTAATTCTACAAACACTCCAAAATTAGTGTAGTTACGAACAGTACCTGTATGCTTAGAAGCAATTGGATATTTCGTTGTAATATCTGTCCATGGATCTGGATGTAATTGTTTGATTCCTAAAGACATTTTTCTATCTTCTCTGTCTAAAGTTAAAATTTGAGCTTCAACTTTATCTCCAACCTTCACGAAATCTTGGGCAGAACGTAAATGAGTTGACCATGACATCTCTGAAACATGAATCAATCCTTCTACACCTTGCTCTACTTCAACAAATGCTCCATAATCAGCTAAAACAACAACTTCCCCTGTAACTTTATCTCCAACTTTTAAATCGTTGTTTAAAGCTTCCCATGGGTGAGCTGATAATTGTTTTAATCCTAGTTGGATTCTTGATTTATTATCATCAAAATCTAAGATTACTACATTTAATTTCTGATCTAATTCAACAACTTCATTTGGATGATTGATTCTAGACCAAGATAAATCAGTAATATGAACCAATCCATCTACACCCCCTAAATCAACAAATACACCGTAAGAAGTAATGTTTTTAACAATCCCTTCTAATACTTGTCCTTTTTCTAGTTGGCTAATGATTTCTTTTTTCTGTAATTCGATATCTGCTTCAATAAGTGCTTTATGAGAAACAACAACGTTTTTAAATTCGTGGTTGATTTTAACAACTTTAAATTCCATTGTTTTCTCTACATATTGATCGTAATCTCTAATTGGCTTAACATCAATTTGAGAACCAGGTAAGAATGCTTCAATTCCGAAAACATCTACAATCATACCACCTCTAGTTCTACACTTTACAAAACCATTAACAACTTCTCCTGTTTCATGAGCATTGTTAACACGTTCCCAAGCTTTGATTACTCTAGCTTTTTTATGAGATAATACTAATTGACCAGAAGAATCTTCTCTTTTATCAACTAATACTTCTACTTTATCACCTACAGCTAAGTTTTGGTTGTAACGAAATTCGTTTAAAGAAATAACTCCTTCAGATTTAGAGTTAATATCAATAATTGCATCTCTATCAGTAATTCTGATAACAGTACCTTCGATTACATCACTTTCGTTTACAAAACCAATAGTACCTTTTAATGCTTCTTCGAATTCTTTTAATTTAGCTTCATCTACAGCTTCAATACCTTGTTCGTATTTGTGCCAGTTAAAGTTTTCTAAGAATTCTTGTGGATTTTGTTGTTCTACAGTAGTAGTTTCTGTAGGTTGTGTTGTAGTTTCTTCTACAACTTCTTTGTTTTCTTCAGACATATTCTGAAAATAATTTGTATCTTTTTGTTAATCAGATTTTTAACGATAAAAACGCAAAGAGCTAGTTATATAAATTATTTTAAAAAATTCCTTTTTCAAATCTGTTCTCGTAAAAAGGAGTGCAAATTTACAAAAAATCCTTAATTATTAGCTAATTAGAATAAAATATTTTCTTTTTTATTGTGATTATATTTGTACTGAAAATCAAAATCTTATGAAAAATTATTTAAAAATACTATTCTTGGTTTCTTTACTGATTCAATTAGGATGTCAAAAAAAGCAAACTGCTGTTGTAAAACATCATAAATCTCATGAAGAAAGTAGACAAAATGTTCCTTTTTCTGATGCTGTACAAGTAGATAACTTATACTTTTTAACAGGTCAAATAGGCAAAAACCATACAACAGGTAAAATAGCTGAAGGTGGTATAGAAGCTGAGACTGAACAGGCTATTCTAAATATAAAAGATGTTTTAGAATATCATAAACTTACTTTAAATGACGTTGTAAAATGTACTGTAATCTTAGCTGATATTAATGATTTTTCTAAAATGAATGGAATTTATCGTTCTTTTTTTAAGGAAAATTTACCTGCAAGGACTACATTTGCAGCCAATTTAGTTGCAGGAACTAAAATTTAAATTGAAGTTGTAGCCGCAAGAAAATAAATGGATAAAAAAACAAAAGATTTAGTAGATAAAGGAATTATGCTTCCGCTTATGGAAGAATTCTATACTATACAAGGTGAAGGGTATCATACAGGTAAAGCTGCCTATTTTATTAGAGTGGGTGGTTGTGATGTAGGTTGCCATTGGTGTGATGTTAAAGAAAGTTGGAACGCTGATTTACACCCACCAACCATAGCAGATAAAATTGTTGAAAATGCAAAAAAGTATACTGATACTGTTGTGGTTACTGGTGGTGAGCCTTTAATGTGGTCTATGGATTATTTAACAAATCTTCTTCAAAAAAATAATTTAAAAACTCACATTGAAACTTCTGGTGCTTATTCTTTTTCTGGAAAATGGGATTGGTTTTGCCTTTCTCCTAAAAAAACAAAATTACCTTTAGAAGAAGTATACAAAGAAGCAGATGAGTTAAAAATGATAATTCACAATAAAAGTGATTTTGATTTTGCTGAACAACAAGCTGCAAAAGTTAACGAGAATTGTGAATTGTTTTTACAGCCAGAATGGAGTAAAAAAGAAAAAATGACTTCTTTAATTGTAGATTATGTAATGAAAAATCCTAAATGGAAAATATCACTACAAACACATAAGTATCTTAATATTCCTTAAATTGTAAGCAAAATCTGTTTTTTTCGTCAAATTAAAAAACTAAAATGCGATTATTTTACTTATTTCTAATATTCATATTCATTTCTTGTACTTCAAATAATGATGAAATAATATCTAACATTGAACAAGAAGAATCTTCTATTTGGATAGTAGATAAAAATGATATTAAAGGTGGAGGAAAAACTTATGATTTAAGTGTAAATCCTAAAATTGGTAATGTTTCAGATTTTGAAAAACTTTCTGATCATGAAAAAGTTGCTTTAATTAGTTTTAATAATGAAGTAAGAGTTTATCCTTATTTTTTTACTAATCATTTTGAGGTTATAAATGATGTTTTTAATAATAATAACATTGCTGTTTCATATTGTCCTTTAACAAAAAGCGGAATTTGTTTTAATAGAGAAATTGATGGTAATATATATCAAATCCTAGCTTCTGGTTTTTTATATAAAGATAATTTGGTTCCTGCTGATAAAGATATAAAATTTTATTGGTCACAAATGTTAATGACTTATATTGGTAAAGAAAATGCAGGAAAGAGTATTTCAAATTACAACCTAATTTAGACAAATTGGAAAACTGTAAAAGAATATTTCTACGATGCTAAAGTATATTATCATGTTAAAAGAACTGCTGGAGAAACAGATCCTCAATTAAGTACAACTCAAGATTCGCAATATATTTATGGAGTTATTGAAGAAAAAATTAACACTAGAGTAGAATTATTTTCTTATAACTTATTTAAAAATAAAACCAAATTAATCTCAAAGATTATAAATAATAAAGAAGTTATTATTATAGGAAGTGAAGAGAAATATTTTGTAACTAGCTATTATAAGAAAGATAATTTAGAATTTTATTTATTAGATGACAGTAATTTTCCTAATATTTTAAGCGATAATGAAGGTAATATTTGGAATATCTTTGGGTATGCAATTTCTGGAAATAGAAAAGGAGAACAATTAGAATCTCCTAAAGCTTATGTTGCTCAATTTTGGGCTTGGAAAGATTTTTATTCTAATTTAAAGTTCAACTAATTTTTTATGTATCAGATTACAAATAAGCTCAAATTGCTCATTAATTCCCATATCAGAATTATCAATTTCAATTGCATCATCTGCCTTAACTAAAGGTGAATCTTTTCTTGTAGAGTCTACTCTATCTCTTTCTTGTACATTGAAAAGAATATCATTATAATCTACATGATCTCCTCTTTCAATTAATTCTTTATATCTTCTTAATGCTCTTTTATCAGCAGAAGCTGTCATAAACAATTTTAGATCAGCATCAGGAAAAACAACAGTACCTATATCTCTTCCATCCATTACTACTCCCCCATCTTTACCCATCAATTGTTGTTCTGCCACTAATTTTTTTCTAACTTCAGAAATTGCTGCTATTTTACTAACTAATTGAGATACTTCTAATGTTCTTATTTCTTTTTCTACATTATCACCATTCAAATACATTTCTGCAAAACCTAAATCTTTATTAAATTTAAACTGTAAAGAAATATTAGGTAACTGAGAAACTAAATTTTCTTTTCTTAAAAAGTCTACACCAACATAATTATTTTTATTTGCAAAAAGAGTTACAGCTCTATACATAGCCCCAGTATCTACATAAATATAATTGTATTTTTTGGCTAGTAATTTGGCTATTGTACTTTTTCCTGTTGATGAAAAACCATCTATGGCAATTGTAATTTTTTTACTCATTATCTTCTATTATTCAAATCAATTTCTAAACTAAAAGTACTAGCATTTGTTGCTGAATGATATTTTGAAAAAGCATAATTGAATTTAAATCTATTCATTCTTAATCCAAAACCAAAAGAAATACCTCCAAAAGTTCTAACATTCTGTAATTTTAATTCAGCTGCTCTTCTAAAATGATATCCTAATCTTAAATTGATTAAGCTTTCAGGAAAAAATTCAGCTCCAACAATTAAATGCCTAAAAGTATTATCTAAAAAACTAATATCTTGTTCTGTTACAGTACCTTCTAAATCTGTTGTTTGTTCAGATGGATTTGGAGTGGAAACATCCCATTGTTGAAGATTATCTAAAGTTAAATACCATTTTAAAGGAATGTATTCTAGTTGATAAGATGCACCAATAGCCAATTTAAACGGTAATTTTTCATTAGTTCCATTAAAAGATTGTAATTGAGTCCCAAAGTTTCTAGCAACAATTGTAAAAGTATAAGGTTTATAAGGACTATAATATAAAACTGCTAAATCAACAGCTACACCAGTTGAAGAAAAAGTAGATATCGTAGAATTGATGAATTTTACATTAGCTCCAAAAAATAAATTTGTCCATGGTAAATTAATAGAGTAACCAATAGATAAAGCTAAATCATTAGCTCTAAAATTTCCAGTTTCATTTCCTTGTTCATCAGCTCCAATTAAAGACCCATAATCTAAATAAGTAATGTTACCATGAATAGTTCCAAATCGTCTAGAAATAAGTCTAGCATATGAAACAGATCCTAAATTTATACCAGCTAAAAAACTTGAATAATTAACAGATAAATTCCCATCAATTTCAGGGTTAATCGTTGAAGGATTCCAAGTGGGTTGATTAATATCATCCATTAGAGTTAAAACTTCACCACCTAAAGCGATTTGTCTAGCAGAACTAGATAAGTTTAAAAACTGATATATATTTTCACCTCCAATTTGACTTAACATTGAATTTGAAAATATTGAAAAATAAAAAATAAATAACAGTTTTTTCATTAATGCAAATAAACAAAGTATAATAACAATAACGAAACTAAATAATTATATTATTTCATACTATAAATTTTAAAACAAAAAAACCTCATATCTTAATAGATATGAGGTTTTGTAAA
>CBFIGS010000003.1:0-180945 GCA_965662295.1 Polaribacter sp.
AATCAAACAGAGTCGGTTAGTTTAACATTTACCATGGATGTTGTATCTGTGTTGGATGTTTCTTTTGATTTGGCTCTTTCTGGGACTGCTACAGCAGATACAGAATATGCATTATCTGCCACCACAGTGAGTATCCCTGCCGGTCAAACGACGGCTTCGGTTACTATTTCTACAGCAGATTTAAATGATACGGCTATTGAAGTGCTTGAAACCATTGTTGTAACACCTACAGGAGTTACAAACGCGACATTGGCCAGTGAGAATATTTCTTTAGGTTTATTGAGTGATGATTATCCAACCTTTACGTTATCTCCTGAAACTACTTCTTTCAGAGAAGGAAATACCCAAGAATTTACCATTGAACTTTCAGATATTCATTCAAAAGAAACTACAGCAAAGCTTAGTTTGAGTGGAACCATGGATTCCAACGACTATAACATTGTTTTTGATGAAAGCTACAGTAAAGTTTCATTCTCTAAAAAATGGAGTGACGATCCCAATAGTGCCGCTTTTCAGGATAGGATTAATGACAATGTTTGGTTGACCAGAGATTCTAATGGAGGGTTCTTGCAAAACAAGAGTCCATCTCAATATGAAAATGATCATCAAAGAGATCTATCACCCAGAGGTGTACAATTTGCATTTGGCTCTTATGAAAACCTAGAGAATCTTACCTTTCATGAAGGAATTCAAGGTCTTAATAACTCGGGTTATCATGTAAGAAATAATTTAGGGGCTAATTATATTTTAAGGGTGGCTTCTACGAATAGCAGTAGTGATGCTTCTTCTTGGATGGTTAATAATCAATCTGGAGAAGTACCCATTTCAACTGACGAAACAGGAAACAGTTATTATTCAGTAAATGTTGCTAATGCAGGTAATGCATGGGATGTCAATCTGGTACAAAAGCTAGCTATTATAGAGGGGAGCACCTATACCCTAACCTTTGATGCTTGGTCCGATGTAGACCGAACGATAATTGCAGGAATTGGTCTTAGTGAAGCCCCTTGGACGACCTCAATAAAAACACAAGAGCCGATATCCATTACTTCCACTAAGACAACTTATACATTTACCCATGTAGCTAATTTTGGTGCGCCGGTTGCCCGCCTTCTCTTTGACCTAGGTGCAGAGGCAGGTATGGTAAACATAGACAATGTGTCATTAACCTCTGGATCAGAAAATCTCATAACAAATGGAGATTTTGAAAATGAAATTGAGGATCCTTATAATTATTACAATATCGTATTTACTGCTTGGGCTGATAAAGGTAGACAAGACAATAACAATCCAGAGAATCCAGAAGAAGTTGCGGTAAACTATACTAGAGACAAGTACCCAATTTCAGCAAATTCTCAGTTCTTAGTTATTCCTGCTGGTCAGAAAGAAATGAAATACACGATTGAGTTTACAGATGATTTAAGCTTTGAAGGAGTTGAAACCCTGGTTAATTCCTTTGAGTTGACCAATTCGTCTACCAGTGATTTCTCAAGAACATTTGAAGTTAATGACGAGATTAATATCTCTACATCTATTTCTAATACTGAACTTACAGAAGGAGATACAACAACAATTACAGCTGTTATCGATGAAGCCAGGTCTGTAAATACGACTGTTAACTTCAATTTAAGCGGTACCGCTAATGGTAGTGACATCGCCTCGTCTCTTGAGTTGCCAAACAATGGAATAAGTACCTTGTTTGGAGTAACTGGATTCAATGAAAACGAGATTACAGACATGGTATTCCATAAGAGCACTGTCTATTTTTCTGTTCGACGTTCCGGTATTTTTAAAATTAATGAAGACAAGACCTATACAAGTTTGATTGACTTTAAAAATAACAATCCTTCTGTCAGATCATTTACCTTTGATGCAGAAGACAATCTTTATGTGATTGAAGAACATACGGTATATAAATATTCTGCTAGTTCAAATTACAAAAATAAACTGGCAGTTACCATAGAGAATAATTATGGTTCTGAATTGAACCAACTTCGAGATCCAAATTCAATCATTGTAGATGCAAATGGAAATTTAATTATTGCAGATACTGGAAATCATCGTATTGTAAAATGGGAACAAGGAGGTACTGAAGGAACCTTATTATTTGGAGATCTGAACGGTGGATATGCCTCAGGATCTTCGGGTTTAAATAGTCCAGAGGATATTGTTTTTGATGGAAACTATTATTATGTGTTAGATAATAACAATAGAAGAAGAATTGTAGTGCTTGACTCTCAGTTTAACTATGTCAGTAGTACTATCAATTTTAATGGTTCAACAGCTCCAGAACAGTATTTTATCAAGTCGATGTTTATCAAAAATAATAAGATGTATGTTCCGCTTGGGATGAAAGACTGGAATACGTCTTTTGGAGAAAAGCAAGGGGAGATTGCGGTTTTCAATACTTACTCTGATAATACTCCGATGGTCTTACAAGATTTAATGGATTTCAAATACCTAAGCGAAACCAATGAGCAAATCATACCGGCCAACCAAAGAGGTTATTTTATTATTGACAATAATGGAAACTATTTCTTGCAAGGTGATGGGAATAAAATTTATTTCAAGCAAAATGCCCCTCAAATAATTATTCCTGCAGGTGCTCTCAGCTCAACAGTAGAGGTGCAAATTGTAGATGATTTGAGTTTTGAAGGTCCAGAGCAGTTAATTTTAGATCCAAACTCACCCAATAGTGCCATCGAAGGAAATTTAACGATAGACATAACAGACAATGACACGGCACCTAAAATGAATATTAGCTTTTCGGCACCGTTCATTGATGAAAATCAAGAAGAGGCCGTCAATGTGAACTTTACTCCTGAGGTAGTTTCTGGTTTGGAAATTAGTTTTGATATTTCACTGAGTGGTACCGCTACAAAAGACACAGAATATTCCATTTCAAACCAATCAGTGACCATTCCTGCTAATTCTTCAGGAACTGTGCAAATTAGTACCGCTGGTTTGGATGATTCTGAAATTGAAATAGCTGAAACGATCATATTCAAATTGACGAATCTTGCAAATGCAACTTTTGATACTATAAATATTGCAACATTAGAACTTCACAGTGATGATTACCCTGAGGCCAGCTTAGCAATTGACGATACTGAATTTGCGGAGCATGAAGTTTTAGAGCTAAAAGCCACTTTATCAGCTCCTCACTCTAAAGAAACGGTAATATCCTATGATGTTGTTGAAAATGGTGCTATTGCAGAGCAGTACCTAGATTATTTCTTTGCCTCAGAAGCTGGAAACGTAACTTTTGTCAAACCTGGTTGGGCAAGTGCTTCCGATCCAGAATACCAAGATAAAATCTCCGAAACTGTTTGGTTAACAAGGGGTAATCAGCATGGTATATTCAATGCAAAAAACCAAGTTTCTCAACAAAGACAGCAAACTTCTGGAATCATGTTGGCTCTTGGAAGTATAGAAAATTTATCAGAGTTAACCTTTGAAAGTATTTCTCGATGGGGACAAAAATTTCGAGAAGACAGAGATGGTAGTTGGTTAAATAGGGAGTGTGTTTTGTATTTAACCGAAACAAAAGAGTATTATAGCTTTGTAATGACATCCTGGGACAGAGGTCACCAAGGTGGTTTTAGTTATACTCGTTCAAAAGGGTCAATTAAGAATAGTTTGGAGTTTGTCATTCCTGCCGGGAGTTCACAGGGTACTGCATCCATAACAGGTGTTGAAGACGAACTTATGACGGAAGGAACGGAACAATTTAGCTTAACATACAATTCAATTACTAATGGGACCATCGCTCAAACAGACGATATAACTTTAACAATTTTAGATAATATTACCTCAATGACTCTTCGTGAAGATGTCTTTACAGGGGTTCAAAATGGTGACTTCTCTTGGGGAGATTTTGATTCGGATGGAGATAAAGATTTGGCCTTAATTGGTGATGCTGGGTCTACATTGATTTCTAAAGTCTATGAAAACACAAAAGATGAGAGTGGTAAGGTTGTATTTAAAGAAATTGATGTTCAATTTACTGGGGTTGGTTTTGGAGCTGTTGAATGGGTAGATTTGAACCAAGATGGGAAAGTAGATTTATTTATTTCAGGTGTTGATGAAAATGTTGCCGTCAGATCCCTTGTTTATATCAATAAATCTACTCAAGGTAGCCCATCATTTGAATTGGTGGATACTTATAATTTCCCAGAACTAGTTGAAACATCCCTCGATTTTGGTGATTTGGACAATGATGGAGATGTTGATTATGCAATCACAGGGTACGATTCTCAGCAAAATTTGAAAGCATATTATGGGTATCAAAACTTAGAGACTAAGAATTTTGAAATTAGGGATGCTAACTTTGAAGCTTTTGTAAATGGGGAACTTCGCATTGTAGATATCGATGCTGATGGAGACAACGATGTGATCTATACTGGAGGAAATGAAACTACCGGTGATAGAGGAGGGGTTGTTTATAACACCTATGTCCCTAATGATAATTCTGGTAACTATTGGGATTCATGGTGGCAAAATGATCAATTGAGATCAAAATATAGTACCCTAGAAATTTTCAAACCTCAAGACTCAAAAGCCATTGGTTATATGGTGATGGGAGAAGAGAAAGGATATGCGGTTAATTCACCTCTAGCAGTTCCTCAACTTAAAAATGGAGATATTGCTGCAGGAGATTTTAACAATAATGGAATAGATGACTTCCTATTTACTGGTGAGACCGCTGGTGGTGAAGGATATACAAAGTTGTTTGAGGGTAAGAGCAAACCAGTACTCAATGCAGAAACAAATGCTTATGACTTGTATGTAGAATCGATCTTTACATTTGATCCGTTAATTAATTCTTCTGTAGAGTGGGTAGACTTTGATAATGATGGTGATCTAGATCTTTTTATGACAGGACTTAAAATTGGAGAGGGAGAAAAAACCTATCTATATGAAACCGAGGTGAATAATAAAAAGAATGCCAAACCAGCTCTAATTGATGGATTGGATGCTAATTTAGTTGGGAATGGGGTTGTAGAGCTTAGTTGGAACAAACCAGCGGATGATTTTACAACAGCATTAGGATACAATGTAAGATTGGGTAAATCTGCTGGAGGAACAGAACTTTCTTATACTGTTAGTAATTTAGAAACTGGAGATTTATTGATTTCTAGAAGCCCAAACAATTACAATCTCTTTTATCAAACGAAGCTTGAGCCTGGTACTTATTATTGGTCTGTTCAAGCAGTAGATCAAGGATTAAAAGCAGGGCCTTATTCTGAAGAAAATTCATTTACAATTACCTATGATTGGAAAATTTTAAATCAAGGAGGATTGTTTGACAAGTCAATTTCGGCAGGTCAGGATCCAATGTTAAAAGTTGTAGATATTGATAATGATGAGGATTTAGATGTCATTCTTTCGGTAGATAATCAAATTAAATTCTACTCTTATGATCAGGGAATTTTGGAGAGCACTACCATAAATGGATTCAATGAATATCAGAACAATGTTAAAGAAATTCAATTTGCTGATTTCATGAATTTAGGAAAAAACAGTCTTTTCATATCTGCGAATAATCAAATGAGAGCTTACGGGTTTAATGACGAGTTCAATCAAGGTTTTGAAAAAGTCATTTCTGATTTGAACTTATTTGATGAAAAATATGGAATTGCAGACTTTAATAATGACGGAGTCAATGAAATATTTGTCATTGGAGTTGACAGTGATATCGATGTCTTTATGAAAGTTAAATTCTACATGTATTTTTACGATAATTCTACAGGAAGTTTTAGTCAAACTGATTTAACTGATCAAATATCAGACATTGGTAGAATTAAAGGACCTTCTTTTGATTTTGGTGATTACGACAATGATCAGGATCTTGATATCATTATTAGTGGTGATAAAATTGTTGGTACCAGTATTACGAAAATTTTTAAGAATACTACCTTACCGGGTCAAACAGATATTTCTTTGGAAGTATCTGATGAAAACATAACAGGAGTTTCCAATGGATCTACCAACTTTATAGATTTCGATTCAGATGGTGATTTAGACATCATGTTATCGGGTACTGATGATACTGGAGTAGATGTATTTGAAATTTTACAAAATGATCAAACAGGTACCTGGCCTTCAGTAGAAACAAACCTCCTTCCGATGAAAAACACCAATGTAGATTTAGGAGATTTTAATGGAGACGGATACATAGACATGTTGTTTTCTGGAGAAACCGCTGCTGGAAAAGTGACCAAGCTAATGGAGTATACTCCTGCCGCTGGATTTATTGAAAGTAATTTTGATTTGAGTGATATTGTTGATGCTCGTGTGGAGTTTGGAGATTTGGATGGTGATGAAGATCTTGACTTTGTAATTGCGGGTAAAAACAAAGACGATGAAAGTAAAAGTATCTTTAGAACTTACCTAAACTACAGAAATGAATCGTACTTGATTACGAATCCACCGACATTTCAGGATATTGATTTCATGGTCACACATGAAGGCAACAACACTCAAGTGATTATGAGGGATAACGTATCTGTGGCATCTGTTCTTTTAGAATATGAAAAAGAGGTGAGTTTAGATTTCGCGGCAACCATCACTGGATTATTAGAATTGAGTTCAAATGGTAATCCACTTACTGTAGTTACCAATAAAAACAATGTAATTTTATACGGAGATGTAACCAAAGCTTTCAGCCGACAAGATTTTAGTACGATCCTAGTTCACAATAGCGAAAATTTAAAAGGTGAAGTTGGAAATTCACTACAACGAATTTTGAGTGTGGCCGCTTTAAAAGATGGTAAGCTAAAATCAATCACAGCAGATTCAAAAATCTACGATCCTCTTACAGACGATTTAGCATCTTTTACAACAAAAATAGAAGGAAAAAGCAGTAAAAATACCAAGACGAAAATATTGAGAAGTTCATTATTTTCAAAAAACAGTTCCTCATCAACAAATGCTGATGATACCGTTACAGATATTCAAAATACTAACGTAAAGCCAGACATGCCATTCTTATTAAATTCAACTGTTTTGGATGGTGAACTCGATAAATCGTTAGGGAAGTTGTTTGTTGAGTTAACTTGGAATAGTGCTGTCGATGACAATACAGATTTGGAAGGGCTTTCTTACGCAATTAAAATGGGAACTTCTCCAGGAGCTGAAGATGTTGTTTCATCGAACTCCTCTGTAAATGGAGTAAGAAAAGCAGCAGGTAAAGGAAATGCAGAGCACAATACCAAGTGGAAAATAGCATTGAAGCCAGGAACATATTATTGGTCTGTTCAGTCTATTGACAACGGACAAACTGGATCTGAATTTTCTTTTGAAGATGTGTTTACTGTGTCAGAAGATAATTTACTCTATGATTTGGGTGATTCCAATGGAGATGACAATGTAAATATTGCAGATATCATTAATACCGTTGACCACATGCTGGGGATTCAACTACCAAGATTTATAGAATATGCAACTGATGTTAATGATGATAATGTGGTAAATGTATTGGATTTAATGGGTATTGTTGATATCATTCTGAACCCAACTATTACCACTACAAATAGTGATACTAAATACACAACTAGAAAGAAGTCTGTTGATCAGATTGACTATCGATCTAGCAATCCTGTGGGGGATGCATACTTCTACTGGGTGAATGAATCACTATACATGGAAAGTGATCACAAGGTTGGTGGTCTACAGTTTTCAATTAACAACGATGCAGAGGTAACATTCTCTGAGGATTTAAGTGTGTTGAATAAAACAAAAATTCAGAAAGAGGGAGTTTATGAAATGCTAATGTACAGCGTTGATGCAACTCCGCTTGATAGCACGTCAGAAATTTTAAGATATTACGGCAACCAAGATGAATTTGATCTTAATTCACTAATAGTTTCTACAACTGATGGTGGAAAGCTCAATGTTGTCATAAGAACTTTATCTAACGATGATATAATTGATCTAGATTCGTTTACTATTCTGGGAGTTTATCCGAATCCAGCCACCGAAAATGTATTGAATATTGAATTTTTTGCTCCTTCACCTCTCATAAATCAGAGTATTTCAATCATTGATTTATTAGGAAGAGAGATCTACACAGATTCAAATATAAATTCTTCGTCCGGTAAGCAAAGAATTGCCATTGATCTGAAAAACATTCCAAGTGGAGTATTTTTCTTAGAATTCTCTGTCGATTTAATAGATAAAAAAGGAATTAAGCATATCTCAAAATTTATAAAACAATAAGTTAGATATGCGAAAGACTATTATTTATCTCTGCTTTTTATTAGCAGGTAGTAACATCGTATTTGCACAGAACAACTTTTTTATGGAAGGTAAATCTGTGCAACAAGATGTTGATTTTGAATTCGATATTTTTGTAAATAGTGATGTAAAAGTAGGCGCCTTTCAGTTTGATATTGAATTTGATGCTTCCTATTTAGAATTGGGTACAGTTCCTGTCACTTCTTTGATGGAATCATTCAATGTAAGTTACAATCAATTAGACGATCAAACACTTAGGGTTATTGGCTATACTACAGACAATCAGAATCTTTCTTTTGACAACTCACCGATTTTGAGAATGAGTTACAAAAGCCTTAAAAACCCAGTAAATATTTCTCCAAATATTCGAAACTTCGTTGTTTCTGATCTCTCTGGAAATCAAATAGAGATGTCGTTTGAGACCAATACGATTTCTGTGTTGGGTCCTAAATTATTTATAGAAATCGATAATATTGATTTTGGTCAAATACGAGTTGATGATACCTACAATACTTCCTTTAATATATATAACAACGGAAACGAGGACTTAGTCGTTTCAAAAATATCGTTGCCAACGGGGATTATATTTGATGAGCAGGTTCCGTTTACAATTAACTCTGGCGAAAATAAAACTATCAATTTAGTTATAGATACTTCTAATGAAATAATCATAGATGGGATTATTTCATTTGAGACCAATGATGTTAACGAAGAAAGAGCTGCTCAATCAGTATCGATTCAAGGAACTGTTTTTTCACGAAATGAATTATTCATGTCTTCCCAGACGGGGGTTCGTGGAGAACCTTCCCAAATTAGCTTATTTTTAGAAAACCAAAAAGAATGTTTGGGTGTTCAGTTTGACTTAAAATTTCCTGATAATTTTATAGTTGATACAGAAAGTATAAAACTGACTGATCGTATTTCAGAGCATAATTTTAGTATCAACAACATAGGGAACAATACTTATCGATTTTTAATATATTCTTTGTCAAATAAACGTATTGAAGAAGGTCAGGGGGCCTTACTCACCTTTGAGGTTGTTCCGAATGATGCAGCGGGGCAGTATCAAATAGAAATGTTAAATGCTGTCGGGATGGATGCAAATCAAAAAGATATTCTTACCAGTTATCAAGGAATGTTTTTTAATGTGTCGGCACCAATTATAGAGATTTCGCCTTCCCAAATAAACCTGAATAACATGAACTCAGGTGCTCTAAAAGACTTCAACTTCGATTTATACAATAACTCTTCTCTGACGTTAAAGGTTGATAGTCTCATTTACAACAAGGAGAAGATATCTTTGGGTCAATTAGAATTTCCACTCATTATCAATTCGAATACTTCCAAAACACTGAATGCCACCTATTCATCAACTATTTTGGGTGAATTTCAAGATACGATAACCGTTCACCATAATGGAGAATCTGTCTCTGATAAAATTACTATTTCTGGAAATATCACAGCGCAAAATTACCTTTACAATGAGTCGCTTGAAATATTTTATGAAGATATAGACACCCTTCAAGTAAAATTACTCAACGAATTACCTCTAAGAGGATTACAGTTTGATCTGTCAGCAGACGAAAACATAAAAATAGATTATGCAAACATAGCATATACCTCTTCGTTTGATGGGTTTTCTATGTCAACCTCTACATTAAGTAATGGCAATCAACGTTTTTTAATATATAGTATTCAACAAAAATTGATTCCAGCAGGAAATAGAACCATCATCAAAATACCAGTTTCTTTGATAGATGTATCTAACCCAGGCACATTAGAGCTTGGGTACAATCAAGTATTTCTTTCGGATGAAAATAATTCATATGTTCAGACCGAATCTCCCAAAAATGGTTCTGTAAAATTTATTACAGAGACCTCTCCTGTAATTACAGAACAAACCATCAGTGTTACTGAGGATGCGTCGGTCACTTTTAATTTAATAGTTACAGACAGGGATGGTGACGAATTAAGCTATACTGTTCCCGAAAAAAGTGCAGAGGGTGGTTTATTGAGTAGTATTGGTAAAGAAGTAACCTACACTCCAAAAAAAGATTTTTTTGGTTCTGATGAGTTTACCTATGAAGTTACAGATGGGACCAATGTTTTGTCCGGTAAAATTAACCTCAATATATCGCCAGTCAATGATCCGCCAACAATCAATGATTATTCTCTCACAACCAAACAAAATCAGTTTGTAGAGGTTCAATTATCCTCAATTGACATAGATAGTCCTAGCTTGACTTTTGAAATTGATAAAGAAGCTTTATTTGGAGTAGCGGTCATAAGTGCTGATACTCTAAAATATACACCAAATGATGGTTTTTATGGTTTTGATGAACTTTCCATTAAATCTTATGATGGAAGTGATTATAGTGAAAATGCAACCGTATCTATATCTGTCACTAAAATTAAAAATGCAACTCCATTAGGTGCGAATATAAATGTAACCACCAATCAAGAAGAATCACTAATGATTAAATTGATAGGAACAGATGTTGAGGGTGACCTAATCTCATTTGAATATACTGAAGCTTCCAATGGAGTTATAGCTTCGACAGAGGATCCAAACATTATCGAATATACACCCAATGCTTCTTTTTATGGTGAAGATTCATTTACCTATACGGTATCTGATGAGGAATCTACAAGTTCTTCGTATACAGTTGGTATACTTGTGTATGAGTTGATCAATTTAAGCCCAACTCTTTCCTCAACAAATACAATTACATCCGCTGGAAGTGAAGTTTCTGTTCAATTGGTTGGGAATGATCCTGAGGGATTGGATTTGTCTTTTTCTATCTCCAAGCAAGCAGAACATGGAATGGCGACGCTCTCAACTACAGGTCTTCTTCAATACACTCCAAATAAGGGTTATACGGGTAGTGATACGGTCAATGTTTTGGCAAGTGATGGAAGTAAAAGTTCAGAACCTGCTCAAATAGTCATTTCAGTTGTAGAAGCTAATAATACCCCTCCAGTTGGTATTTCAAACTCAGTTAGTATCTATAATAATACTTCAACTAATTTAATTCTTGAAGCTGTTGATTCTGATGGTGATCCAATGACCTATTCAGTTCATACCTCTCCATCCTCGGGAACATTATCACAAATCGTAGATAGTCTTGTTGTTTATACTCCAAAAGAAGGCTTTTCTGGTGAAGATACATTTGAGATTGTAGCGAATGACGGAACACAAGAAAGTACTCCATTCAAATTTTATATGAATGTTTTGGGAACTTCAAACTCAAGTCCTGTTGCAATTTCATATACGATGACTAGAACTCCAGGCCAAATAGTTCAAGACATTGATTTTATGGTTACTCATGAAGACAATAAAACAAAGGTTATCATGAGGGATAATATATTCGTAGCATCCGTTCTTTTAGAATATGAAAAAGAGGTTAGTCTTGATTTCGCTGGGACGATTACTGAATTAGTAAAATTAAGTTCTAACGGTAATCCTCTTTCTGTAAAAGTTAACGAAAACAAAGTACTTTTATATGGTGATGTGTCCAAGGCATTTAGTAGACAAAATTTTAGTACGATCTTTGTGCTCAATTCAGAAAACTCAAATGGAGAAGTTGGGAATACACTTCAACGAATTTCGAGTGTATCTGCTTTAAAAGACACTGAATTAGTGTCAATCATAGCAGATTCTAAAATATATAATTCTTATACAGATGATTTATCTCCTCTACAGACTACAGACAAAACATTTGAAGTAAGATTGTACGGTTTAGATTCTGATATTATAGATAATGAAAAACTAACGTATATTGATGTAGTTGTTACGAATGGTCAACTTGTTGAGCAAAAAAATAACATTATTAAAGTACTTCCCATAAATGATGAATCTATAGAAATTTCCTACAAAGTAAGTGATGGAAAAGAGAGTAGTGAAGTTGGAAAAGTTATTATAAACTAGTTAAAATTCTATTTCAAACGATTCTATACCTACAATATAAGAAGCCAAGTGAATTAAATCTACAGATGAAACTTTGTTATCATTATTGATATCAAACACCTCTGTAAATGAAGAAGGCATTGTAAAACCTTGAATATTTACACTAAATGAAGCCAAGTAAATAAGGTCACTAGAATCGATTTTACCATCTGCATTAATATCTCCAGGACCTATAATATTGATATATTGTGTTATGATTTTGCTGTCAGCAATTCCATCATTCAAAATAAATTTGAATGAATCTGCTCCAGAAAAGTCTTTGCCAGGAGTATATCTGAGTAGTCCGTCTACCAGGGCTACTTCTCCATTAGTAGCTTGTGCTACAATCGAGGAGGACACTTCATCTCCTTCAATGTCTTCATAGGTTGGTTGAATAACAACACTATCACTATTATATCCCAATACACTGGTTACATTAAAGCCAATAGGTGCATTGTTTTCCGATTTTTTGACCGTAATGATTCCTTGAGAAATGGTAGAGTTTGATTGACCATCTGAAACATAAAAAGTAAAAGTATCTTTCCCATAAAACTCATTATTTGGTAAATAAGAGCCTTCCCCCTGTTCATCAATAGAAATAGTTCCATTAGAAGTTTGGTCAACTAAGACATAGCTAAGATTATCTGAATCGGCATCATACCCACTAAGATTAATAATTACGTATTCGTTTTGCGCTGAAGTAACTGTATATGAATTTCCTACAGGTACATTATTTGGTAGCTCTCTTGTTGTAAGCCCTATGGTACTTTCTTGACTTTTTAATCCAGCTTGATCTTCTGTATAAAAATTAAACGAATCCTCGCCAGAAAAGCCTTCTTTTGGGGTAAAAACAACTATACCAGTAGTGTTATCTATTTCAACCGAACCATTTGCTGGTGGGGTCTGGATAGTATAAGTTAATACATCGTTACTGTCCGAGTCAAAGCCATTCAACTGTATGCTTATTGATGAGTTTTCTTTTAAAGAATAATGATTGTTATAAGCAATTGGGGCTTGATTGGGCTTTGAAATAACCTTAACAAAAATAGTTGAAGGATCGCTGTTGTTAATTCCATCATTAGCGACAAATTGAATGCTTACATCTCCAGAGAATTCTTGATCGGAGGTATAGGTTAAAATTCCTGTATTTGCATCGACCCCAACTACTCCATTAATTTGGTTATTATCAAGTAAACTAAATGTCAAATTATCTTCGTTTACATCTACACTGAGAGTATTTAAATCCAATTCTACTCGGTGGTTTGAGTAGGTTGCGATATTACTATTGATAGTAAAAGGGGCAATTTCTTGACCAATGATTTGGTTTATTGTTAATGTAAAGGCTAGTACTGATAATAATTTGATGTTCAAAAGAATAGAATTTTATACTCAAAGTTACAAAAAAAATACTTTATATAAAATCGGATATTTTTTTAGCAAATCCTCTTAGTTTTGTAATAGACAATTTCAAAATATTGCCAATAGACCATCGTTTAATAGGCTTGAGAACCTTTGATTTCTATCAATTCAGCATGAATACTTCCAACTACAATTTTTGCACTTACTTTGACAGGAATTCTATTTTCATCATTGGTAACCCAGATGGTAATGGCATTAGGATCCTTAAAAATTCTACCTAAATTGGGTAAGTAGGGTTTGAATTTATAGCACTGTATTTTGCCAAGTGAAGTTTTTACAGTTTCTTCTCCAATATATCTTAGTTCGAAGGTAAATTCGCCTTCCTCATTGTAAATCATTGGAAGCTTATAAATAGTGTTTTTTGAAATGATCACTTCTTTGGGTAAGGTTCTGAAAAAATAAAATGCTGATATAATATCTTGAATATTTTCAGAAACAGGAACACGTGTTTTTATCTCGTTTTTTAGATCAATGATCGTCGCTTCATTATTAGGCTTATCAAAAAAAATAGATTCATTGGCAGTATAGCTTCCTTCTATGATATTCCTTCCAAATTTAAAGGGTGTTATATTTTTTGAAAAAATACTATAGTATTCATCTTTTACTTTGAAGAATAGTTTTGCGAGACCCGTTGTCTCACCATGGGCAACTACATGATAATTGAGGTTCTCGTTTATAAGTGTGTCTCTCACTTTTAAACTTGCGAAACTCGTATTGAATATTCCATAGCGAACTCTGAAATATAACTCTTCTCCATTTCTGAAAGGAGGATTATTCTGGTTCTTTTGAGAAAAAGTCAATTCACAAAAGAAAAGAATTAAAAGAAGGAGATTTTTAAATTTCATCTAGCAAAGTTAATTTAATTATCATCGATAATACGTAAAAAAATAAAGTTCAAGTATAAAATTACTGTCAAATATCATCTTTTAAAAAAAATCTATCCGTTGAATGTCAACTTAAAATGAAGAGAATTTATAAGTAGCATAAAATTTAGTATCTTTACTAAAATTGAAACTAGAAAAAGAAAAAGAGTATCTCTCCGTTATGATATCCAACACAATCTTGGAGTCATTTTATTAAAAATAGCGATGCCCTTTTGTTACCTAAGTGAGGTGCAAATACAAGTGTGTAAATATTAAGAGTGTATTTCATATATACTTTTGTAGGTTTCAATGAGATAATGTTGAAATGCTGATTGCTATGAATTTCTTATCACATAAACAACGCCTGTGCAAAAGAGGAATGGATCTTTTTTTATCGATACTCCTTTTGCCTATTTTGATCCTTCCAATCCTTGTTCTAATCATAGGAGCAACCATAGACACCCAAACTTTTGGGTTGTTTTTTCAAAAAAGGATAGGCCAGCATGGAGTTTTATTTACGATTTACAAAATTAGAACCTTTCAGCCTACTGGAAAAATTTCAAACTATTCAAATAAAATAAGAAGATTCAAATTCGATGAATTGCCTCAAATAGTCAATGTTTTGATGGGTCAAATGAGTTTTGTGGGCCCGAGACCAGACCTGCCAGCACTCGTAGCGACATTAAAAGAACCCGAGCGAATTATTTTATCTCTTAAACCTGGTTTAACAGGCCCTGCTTCTTTGTGCTATTTTAATGAAGAAATAATACTGGCGCAGCAAGACGACCCCGAGGTATACAACGAATCGGTATTGTATCCCGCAAAAACTCTTATCAACATGAATTATATAAAAAAGTACCAACTTTTAAATGATGTAAAATATATTTATAAAACCTTACTACATGTATTCCAAAATATGGCTTTCTAAACCTCATTTTGACAATGAGAATTTTGATATCATCAAGAAAACAATAGATTCCAATTGGGTAAGTACTGTGGGACCAAATATTGCTTCTTTTGAAACATCTATAGAAAGAATATTGGAGCATAAGGCAGAGGTAGTTGCACTCAACTCAGGGACTTCTGCTATCCATCTCGCATTAAAATTACTAGAGATCGAACCTGGCGACGAGGTGCTTTGTCAAACATTTAGCTTTTGTGCCACAGTGAATCCAATATTGTATTGCGGTGCGACCCCTGTTTTTATTGAAAGTGAAAAAGAAACATGGAATATGTGTCCATTTTTTTTAGAAGAAGCTATAAAAGATCGATTGAAAAAAAAGAGAAAACCGAAAGCAATATTAGTGGTAGATTCTTATGGGATGCCTGCAAAGTGGGATGAAATTTTAGCCATATCTCAGAAGTATGAAATTCCAGTCATCGAAGATGCCGCTGCCGCTCTTGGATCGAGGTATAAAGGACAAATGTGTGGTAGCTTTGGCGATTTTTCTATCCTATCATTTAATGGGAATAAAATCATTACTACTTCCGCGGGAGGTGCTTTAATTTGTAGAGAGAAACATGTTAAAGAGCGCGCCATTTATTTGGCAACTCAGTCCAAAATAGAGGGGGTTGTTCATGGAGAGCTAGGGTTCAATTATAGAATGAGTAATGTTTTGGCAGCCATTGGATTGGAACAATTGACAGTTTTAGAAAAAAGAGTTCAACAAAGAAGAGAAAACCATTTTAGATATCAATCCCTCCTTGAAGCTTTAGATGGTTTTGAGTTACAAGAGGAAAAGAATACCGATTTCTTTGCAAATTTTTGGTTAAACTGTATCCGTATAGACACTTCTTTGATTTCTAAATCAATAATTTTAAATGCTTTTTCTAACTATAATATTGATGTGCGATCCTTATGGTGTCCACTGCATCACCAACCCTATTTAAAAGGAACCTTGTATTACGGAGATCACTTCAGTCAACGGCTATATGATACTGGATTGTGTTTGCCCTCTAGTTCTAATTTAACTTCTGAAGAATTTCATAGAATTGCTCAAGTTTTTACAACTCTATTAAAATAAAAAACCATGTTAGAAGCTTTTTTTACAGAACAAGCACTTCAAAAAAACACACCTTTCATGAAGGAAACTTTTTTTGATAAGTATCAAAATGAGTCTATTTTGATAACAGGTGCTGGAGGATCTATTGGGAGGAAACTTGTTGAAACTCTTATTGGAATCAATTTCAAACATATGATTCTGATAGATCAGTCTGAGTTTAATTTATTTCAATTAAAACAACATGATTTCTCCAAAGATGTTCAGCTGGAAATTGCAGACATCAGAGACCGCAGAAAGATGGAACATCTTATGCAGATATACAGACCCAAACTTGTTATTCATACCGCTGCCTATAAACATGTCTCTTTCTCAGAAAAGGATATTTATGAATTTATAAGAGTAAATATTGAAGGAACCATCAATGTTTTTAAATCTTCGTTAAATCATGGTGTCTCAGATTTTATTTTTATTTCTACCGACAAAGCGGTGAATCCGGTTAATAAAATGGGGCTTTCAAAAATGCTTGCAGAGTTATTCTTGGAATCGTACTTTCTCTCAACAAAAATGCAGATAAAAATTGTACGATTTGGAAATGTGATCAATTCTAGTGGATCAGTCATCCCTACTTTTCTGAGGAATATAAACAATGGGGACGCTATTGAGGTTAGAAATAAAAACACAGAAAGATATTTCATATATGATGATGTTGTGGCAAAAAATATTTTACACATTGCGATTGAAAATACCCATGCAATCTTTCTATTAGAAATGAATGCACCCGTAAAAATCCTTGATCTGGCTATTTATATCAAAGAAATAAGAAAGTCAAACAGCGCTATAAAGATCGTCGATCTTCAAAACGAAGAAAAACTTACGGAGGAGTTATTAAATTTTGACGAACACCTCGAAAAAACTCTTTATGAAGGTTGTTATTGTGTTAAGAAGGGATTACTTCCCAATAAGAAACTTCGCAAAGAAATAATGAAGATTGTTAAACATAATAAAAAGTGGGAACTTAAAAGAGTTGGCAAACAATTACTAAAATGGACTTCTTTTACAACGTTAAACCTCATTCCAAAATATTTTATCCTTTCCTCAATCTTATATCCAGACAATAAGGATTATTAGGTTTTTTTATTTTTTTTACACCGAAAACGATTGAGTTTTTGATTGTTGTTGTGTATGATACATACTTGTAATATATTTGATTTTAAATTGATTTTAAGATGATATTAATTGCAGACGGAGGTTCTACAAAAGCAGATTGGATTGCTTTAAACACAAACAAAGAAGAAGCATTTAGAGTGAGGACCCTTGGGTTAAATCCAGCAATTGTACCTCAAGAAGAGTTGTACAATAGAATCATTAATATGTTTCAATTGATGCATGTAAAGGATGAGGTTACAGAAATTCATTTCTACGGAGCCGGTTGTGGTACTCCAAAGCCCATTGAAATTTTAAAAACAATTTTAGAATCGATATTTGTAAATGCAAAAGTTTTTATTGCTGAAGATATGTTGGCTGCCGTGTATGCTGCTGCTGGTAAAAAGCCAGCTTTGGTATGTATTTTAGGAACCGGATCCAATAGCTGTTATTATAACGGGGAACAAATGGAGATGATGACAGCCTCTTTAGGTTATATTTTAATGGATGAGGCAAGTGGTAATTATTTTGGAAAAAAATTAATTGTCGATTACTATTATCATAAAATGCCTAAGAAAATTGCAGAGAAGTTTCAAAATGAGTTTGATTTAGATGCAGATCATATCAAAAAGAATTTATACCGAGTGCCCAATCCAAATATGTATTTAGCCACCTTTGCTAAATTTATGTTTGAGTTTAAAGAAGAAAAGTATATTAAAAAAATTATTAAAAAGGGATTTCAAGAATTTTTTAAGTACAGAATCTTACCTTACAATAAAACAGCAGAAACCCCCATTTATTTTATTGGTTCCATTGCCTATTACTTCAGAGACATCCTAGAAAAAATTGCACATAAGAACAATTTAGAAATCACAGATGTCATTCAGCGACCGATAGATAATTTACTCGAATACCATAAAAATAATATCAATCAATAATCGCCAGAAGTCTTTCTAGTTGCATTCCTCTAGAACCTTTGATTAAGATCAATTGATTGTGTAAGGGATTGGTTTTTAGGGTGACAAACAATTCTTCAAAAGTTTTAAATAGTTGAGAGTTTGCTTTTGTTTGATAAAAATTTTCACCAACAAAATATGCGTTCTCAAAATTTAGTTTTTCAACAAGATTTACAATCCGTTGATGTTCTACCAAACTGCTTGCTCCCAACTCAAACATATCGCCTAAAATTACTGTTTTTTTATGTTGATCCATCAATTTAAAATTCTCTATTGCAACGTTCATACTAGACGGATTTGCATTGTAAGCATCTAAAATAATATGATTGGACTGTTTTTTAATAATTTGCGAACGGTTGTTTTCTGGAATATAGTGTTCTATTGCATTTTTTATTTCAACTGTAGAAACTTTAAAATAGTTTGCAATTGTAGCGGCAATAGCAATGTTAGTATAGTTATAATTTCCAATGAGATAGCTTTCTATTTGAGTTCCATCAAAAGAGATTTTTACATAAGGGCTTGCTCCTGAAAATTTCAAATGACTCGGGAAAGAAATGCTTGTTGCATTTTTTGTTTTTTCAACTTGAAGCAGGTCTTTTGGATTTATAAAAGCCGTTTTATTATTCTTTTTCAGAAAAGAATACAATTCACTTTTTCCTTTGATAATGCCTTCAATTCCTCCAAAACCCTCTAGATGAGCCTTGCCAAAGTTTGTGATGTATCCGTAATCTGGTTCACAAATACTGCATAAAAATTCAATTTCTTTTTGATGATTTGCTCCCATTTCTACAATTCCGATTTCTGTTTTGGGAGTCATAGAAAGTAGGGTAAGCGGCACGCCGATATGGTTGTTTAGATTTCCTTTTGTTGCAGTGGTACTATATTTTTTGGACAGTGTAGCATATAGCAACTCTTTTGTGGTTGTTTTTCCATTGCTACCTGTGATTCCAATGATTGGAATTTTTAAAATATTTCGATGATAATTTGCTAAATTTTGAAGTGTTTTGAGTACATTCTTTACAAGAATAATATGCTGATGTGTTACATACTTTTCTTGGTCAACAATGGCATAACTAGCTCCCAGTTCTAGGGCTTTTTCCGCAAATTCATTACCATTAAAATGAGTTCCTTTCAATCCAAAGAAAAGGGTGTTTTTTCTGATTTTTCTGGTGTCGGTATCCACAAGAAAGTGCAGGGTGTATAAATCGTATAGATCTTTAATTTTCATTGTTTAAACATAAAAAACCTCACCGTTTAACATTTCAGTGAGGTTTTTTTTAATTTCATTATTAGTTTATCTAGAGGAATTTCTAGCAGTTCTTCTTTCATCAATATTACCTAACATGTCAGTGGCACATCTAAAACCAATATCATTTCTAGCCATGAATTGTGGTAGATATCTTCTTTGAGCCGGATCTAACCAGTATTCTCTATCAGACCAAGCACCTCCCTTGTAAACTCTTGTTTTGTTACTAATTAAGGTTGTCCTTTTTTTATCATCTGGAACCCTATTTTGTTCAGGAGAATTATACATGGCAGGCCTGGAAGCAAACTGATCCTCATCATCGTCGTAAAATCTAGATGAATCCAAATCACCATCTCCGATATCTGAATTATCTGCAACGTTAAAGTTAGACCTGATACCAATGTCTTTTGTTGAAATTGGTTTGTATTTAATACTCCCTGGAAACTGTTTTGGATTTATTCTTCCATTGGGTAGGGTATCATACTCTACTTGGGCTTGATCAGAACTCCCTGCAATGACTACTTTACCTTCTTTATTGATCATTTTTTGCGTATAGATATTTCCTCTGTAGTAGTTGAAATCATTGGCTTCATTATCAATATTGGGTCTGTAGACATCAGCCACCCATTCAGAAACATTACCAGACATGTCATACAAACCAAATGCATTGGGTGGGTATGACTTTACACGAATAGGAATGTCTGAACCATCAGAACTCCAACCAGAGATTCCAGTATAATTTCCTTTGCCTTGCTTGAAGTTAGCTAATTGGTCTCCCTTAAATCTTTTTTTAGTCTCTATTGAATATTTGCCATTCCATGCATATTTTTTTCTTCCTCGGATCATATTATACTCTCTATTTTCAATATTCGCCTTGGCAGCAAACTCCCATTCGGCCTCTGTAGGTAGTCTAAATCGTTGATGAAGAATCCCATCTGCTTGAGTGATTTTTCTTCCTTGAAATGAATCTCGAGTTCCTTTGACCTTTTTTCTGGTTCTTATTCCTCTTTTGTACACAGTAGTATCTCCCTCAAAAAGTTGGTCTGAATCGGCTAAGAAAACTTCCGTATCAAAAAAGTTTCTTAGGGTGTCATTTTGAAAAATATTACTGATGTATCCCTTATCGATTAGCTTTTTTAAATTCACAGCATCCGTGCGCCATTTACAGTATTGATTTGCTTGAAGCCAGCTAACACCTACGACAGGATAGTCTGAATAAGCAGGATGCCTCAGGTAACTCTCAGATAAAAGATCTGTATTCCCTAAGCTTTTTCTCCAAACCAAAGTATCTGGTAAAACTGAATTGTAAATATGTTTGTATTTTTCCTCTGAAGGAGGAAAAACATCTTTAATGTACTGTATGTATAAAAAGTATTCTGAGTTGGTTACCTCTGTTTCATCCATATAGAAAGAACGAACATGGATCTTTTTTGGGGTAGTGTTCCAATCAAACATTACATCATCTTGTACCTGTCCCATCGTAAAAGTTCCTCCTTCAATAGCAACCATTCCAAGAGGAATTTCATTAGTTTTAAATTCAGTTCCTTTAATATAGTTCCCAAATCGGTCATTATTAAAAGGGATTCCTGTAAGTGATGAGTTTCCAGAAGTTGATCTGATACAGCTTGACATTATCAGTAATGACAAAACAAGAATGGTTGGTATAAGTAGATTTTTCATTTAATAGTTGACGATTTGTTAGGGTTTTTTCTGTATTTATTTTGCAATTTACAATAATTATAGATTCAAACAAACCATTTATATATTTAAAGGTATATAATATGTATTGTATCAAATCGAAAACGGATATTTTATATATTTAGTATAATTTATAAGGATTCTGTTAAAATATCTATAAATTATTTGCGTTCTTTGGGTACGATTATGAAGAGATCTATTTTACTTCTTAGTATCATTTTTTTTTGTCAGGCAATTTTCACTCAAACAACCAATTCAGTTTTGTCTTCAGGAGATTGGTTTAAGTTCTCTTTAGATACTACAGGAGTTTTTAAAATAGATAAAAATTTATTACAACAGATCGGAATTTCTACCAATAATTTGGATCCAAGAAAAATTCAGATATATGGCAATGGTGGAAGTCTGTTACCTGTCTTGAATGGAGATTTTAGACATGAGGATTTGCAAGAAAATGCGATTTATGTTGAAGGAGAAGAAGATGGCTCTTTCGATTCTTCAGATTATATTCTTTTTTATGCAAAAGGACCCCATGATTGGGTTGTTGATCCTGCTTTAAAGACCGCGAAACATCGGCAAAATATATATTCTGATGAAGCCTATTATTTTATCACTGTCGGGAGCACTGATGGTCAAAGAATTCAGCAAAAAATACCCGTAATAAAAAATGTATCGACCCCAATAACAAGTTTTAATGATTATACGTTTTATGAAAAAGAGGAAAGAAATATTCAAGCAGCAGGGACGCAATGGTTTTTTGATGATGATTTTAATATAGAAAATACACAGCGTTTTAAGATTCCTTTTCCAAAAGCGATGTCTGGCGAAGCTATTTCCGTTCGGTTACGTGGGGTTTCTAACTCTGTAGCTTCTTCAATGATGGATGTAAAAGTAAATGGACAGACATTGTATACACTCAATTTCTCGAAGACAACAGCATCTACAAAAGCAGTAGCATCAGAAAAAACAGCCACTATTGAAAACTCAGCAGAGAATGTTGAGATTTCTGTGACCTATGATAATGGAGGGAATCCCTCTGCAAGTGCTTTTTTAGATTTTATCGAAATCCTTGGAAAAAAACAACTTGTAGCTGCTGATAACCAGTTTTCTTTTAGAAGTTTTGAGCAAGCAAATACAACAGGAGCAGTCGTTTATCAGATTGAAAATAAATCATCTATTTTTCAAGTTTGGGATGTAAGCAACCCCTTACAACCTGAATATATTCAGAACGAGGATTCAGGTAGTAACTTCATATTTAAAGCTGATGGAGGAGTATTAAATGAGTATGTCGTACTTTCTCAAAATGATTATTATACTCCCAAACCACTTCAAAACGGTAGGATTGCAAATCAAAATTTACATGTACTAAAAGATATCAATTACCTTGTCATCACGAATTCACAATTATTTTCTCAAGCACAGCGATTGGCAGCGTATCATCAAAAAAACTCAAATCTTACCACTAAAGTTGTGATTTTAGACCAAGTATATAATGAGTTTTCTTCAGGATCTAAGGATATTACAGGACTTAGAGATTTTATCAAACGGATCTATGAGACGAATTCATCTCCGGACAAAAAGTTAAAATACGTATGCTTTTTTGGAGATGCTTCTTATGATTATAAAGATAGGATACCTATGAACAACAATATTGTTCCCGTAAAACTATCCTATGACAGTTTTAATTTGGCAACTTCTTATGTAACCGACGATTTTTTTGTAATGTTAGACCCAGATGAAGGAACTATGAGTTCCTCTCACACAATTGATGTCGCATCCAGCCGAATCCCTGTATCTTCAGTTTCTCAAGCAACGGAGGTTGTCGATAAAATTTTAACCTACTATCACAAGAACGCTTTGGGAGATTGGCGAAATACCATTACCCTTTTGGTAGACGATATCGATAAGAAGGGAGAAGAAGTAATGGAGAGAGGCGTAGAATCTATTGCCGACGAAATCAAGGATAATAAACCTATTTTCAATATCAATAAAATTTATTTAGATGCTTATGTACAAAATAATTCCTCTGGAGGAGAGCGATACCCAGAGGTAAAAACAGCCATTACCAATGCCATTGAAAAAGGAACCTTGGTCTTCGATTATTTTGGTCACGGAGGCGAGGATGGTTTTGCTTCTGAGAGAATTTTAGAAAAACCGCAAATACAGAAGTTTAACAATCCAAATACATTGCCACTTTTAATCACAGTTACCTGCGATTTTTCTAGATTTGACAATCCAAATAGAACGACAGCCGGAGAACTTACCTTATGGAATCCAACTGGAGGTGCAGCAAGTATGGTTACGACGACTCGAGAAGTTTATATATCTGTAGGACAGCGTTTTAATGAGCAGTTTATTCGAGTTTTATTAGAGTTTAATGATGAAGATTTAACCATTTCAGAATCGTTGATGAAGGCAAAAAACCAATTTTCTGATCGGCAAAAGTTTTTTATATACTATTTTGGAGATCCTGCGATGAAATTAGCAATTCCTAAACCCAATGTGATCCTTACAAAAATGAATGGGAAAGAGTTGTCACAGCCCACAGATACTCTAAAAGCACTCTCCAAAGTCAGCTTTGAGGGAATTGTGGCAGATAAGATGAATCAGATTTTAGAAGATTTTAATGGTTCCTTATCGACAACAGTGTTTGACAAATCGATCAACAAAACTACCTTAGACAATGATGGTTTTGGTGTTACCATGCCTTTTGATACTCAGGATAGTAAGTTGTTTAGAGGAAATTCTACAGTTGAAAATGGGGTTTTTAAATTTGATTTTATTGTTCCTAAAGATATCAAAATAGCTTATGGAAAAGGAAAGTTAAGCTTTTATGCAGAAAATGGTGACATTGATAAAGCAGGGTATAATGCAGAGATAGTTGTTGGAGGGATCAATGAAAATGCTCCAGAAGATACCATAGGTCCAGAGATAAAATTATACATGAATGATGAATCATTCATCGATGGAGGAAATACAAATATGTCTCCAAATTTGATCGTTCAATTGGCGGATGTCAGTGGAATTAACACCTCTATAACCGCGGTAGATCACGATATTATTGCTGTTTTAGATGGAGATGCTACCAACCCAATTATTTTAAATAATTTTTATCAAACAGCATTAAATGACTTTACCAAAGGGACTGTAAATTATAAATTAAGAGAATTAGCAGTCGGCCCTCATACCATAAAAATTAAAGCGTGGGATACTTATAATAATTCTTCTGAAACAACGTTAAATTTTGAAGTGGTTAGTGATGGACTCTTACAACTTGAAAATGTATTAAACTATCCAAATCCCTTTGTCAATTATACCGAATTTTGGTTCAATCATAACAAACCCAATGAATCACTAGAAGTTCAAGTTCAAGTGTTTACTGTCTCGGGGAAATTGGTGAAAACAATATACCAAAATGTGATTTCGACAGGAAACTTGTCCAGGAGTATTTCTTGGGATGGATTGGATGATTTTGGGAATAAAATAGGAAAAGGAGTTTATGTATATAAACTAAGAGTAACAGCAACTAATAGTAATCTTGTTGCAGAGAAGTATGAAAAATTAGTTATACTTCAATAAAAATTAGATATTTGTTAAATAAACATAAGAAGAACATCAAATGAAAAAATTATCAATTTATTTTTTACTTTGTGTATTTGTCACTTTAAAAACATCAGCACAAACAAACACCGAGGTTACAGGAGGGATAACAACAGCAACTCCCTTTTTGTTAATTGTACCTGATGCAAGAGCAGGAGCAATGGGAGACATGGGAGTGGCAACCTCAGCAGATGCTTTTTCATTGTTTCACAATCCTGCAAAAATCACCTTTAGTAACCGACAGGTAAAAACAGGAATTACCTATTCACCTTGGTTGCGTAATTTAACAGATGATATTTTCATAGGGAGTGGTTCTTATATCAACAGATTTAGTGAAAGAGCAGCTTGGGGAGCAGATTTTAAGTACTTTTCCCTTGGTCAAATAGACCTAACAGATAGTGGTGGTAATTCTAATGGAACAATCAATCCAAATGAACTTGTTTTTACAGGGTCTTATGCGTTGAAATTAAGTGAGACTTTTTCAGCAGGAGTCTCTCTAAAATATATAAGATCTAACTTGGCATTTAATGGAACTGTAGGGAATGCTCTTCAGCCGATCAATTCTTTTGCAGTTGATATCTCTGGTTATTATCAATCACTTGAGGAAAATTATGGAGATTTTAACGGTCGTTATCGATTGGGATTTAATATCACCAATGTTGGTCCAAAAGTTTCCTATACCCCGGGTCAAGAAGATTTTATACCAACAAATTTAAAACTTGGAGGTGGTTTCGATTTTATTTTAGATGATTACAATACCGTTGCTACGACAGTTGAGTTTACAAAATTATTAGTACCAACACCACAACCAGATGGTTCTGAGCAAACGCAAGGTTGGGTAGAAGGAATGTTTAATTCCTTTACGGATGCACCAGGAGGTTTTAGTGAAGAAATGAAAGAATTTACTTATGCGCTGGGAGCAGAATATTTGTATAATAATGCATTTGCAATAAGAGGAGGGTATTTTCATGAAAGTCAAGACAAAGGAAATAGACAGTATTTTACGATAGGAGGTGGTTTTAAGACCAATGCTTTAAATATCGATTTATCCTATTTAGTGAATTCCTCAGATGTAAACAATCCATTAGAAAATTCATTGCGTTTTTCTTTATCTTTTGATTTGGGTGAAGTATATGACTACTATTAAAAGTCATTTTTTTTTAGTAAATTTATGACAACCAAAAAAAAGCAGTCAACTAAGACTGCTTTTTTTGACCAACAGCGTTTTATGAGAAAAATTGAAATTGCTACTTCGGCAACCATTTACAAAGATGTTTCCGAGCTTTCTTCAGAAGATAATATGTTGATGAAAAAAGCAATTGAGGCAAGGCAAACCGCCTATGCTCCCTATTCTAAATTTCATGTGGGTGCAGCTTTATTATTAGAGAATGGAGAAATTATTCAAGGAAATAACCAAGAGAGTGCGGCCTATCCTTCTGGAATGTGTGCCGAAAGAGTTGCTATTTGGAAAGCAAGTTCAACTTTTCCAAAGGTTAAAATTCTTGCCTTAGCTATTTCTGCAAGTTCAACAATTACAACAGTAGACAAACCTATTGGACCTTGTGGAGCCTGTAGGCAAACCTTATCTGAATACGAAATCAATCAGAAAACACCTTTTAAAGTGATTTTCATGGGTGAAGTCGGCGAAGTTGTCCTTACCGAATCCTTACTTTCCTTACTTCCATTTTCTTTCGATAGTTCCTATCTCTAATTTTTGTTTTCATAATTTCAAATAGGCAAAGTTACTTGCTTTTTGATCTACTATCTGGTTCGTTGAATGTCGTATTTATTCCCTCCAATTTAATATCGTTTGCACAAGAATATTGTTTTTACAATCACTCAATAATGTCTGACACTGCATGATTGGGAATAATTTTTCAAAATAGAGAGATTATAAAAAGAGTTGTTTTTTTGTTTTGAATATCGTTATATTGTATTATTGTATTCATATTAGTTGATTTCTAAGCCTTAGATTTAACTAATTTCTCAAAAAAAAGAAGATGATATCATCAAAAATAACAGGTACAGGAGCGTATATTCCTTCAGTGAAAAAAGAGAATTTAGCGTTTGCAAATGAGCATTTTTTAAATGAAGATGGCTCTTCTTTTACTTCTCAAAATGACCTAATTATTGATAAATTTAAAGCCATTACGGGTATCGAAGAGAGACGCTATGCGAAACCAGCATTGAATACTTCAGATTTGGCTTTTCTGGCAAGTCAAAAAGCCATTGAGGATGCAGGGATCAATCCAGAAGAAATAGATTATATCATTCTAGCTCATAATTTTGGGGATGTAAAATACCAAACAATTCAAAGTGACAACTTACCAAACTTAGCAACCAGAGTAAAATACAAATTGGGGATTGAAAACCCAAATTGTGTTGCCTATGATATTCTTTTTGGATGTCCTGGTTGGGTAGAAGGAGTTATTCAGGCACAAGCCTTCATAAAAGCGGGGATTGCAAAAAAATGTCTAGTGATTGGGGCAGAAACCTTGTCCAGAGTCGTAGACAAATACGACAGAGATTCCATGATTTTTAGTGATGGTGCAGGTGCTTGTATTGTTGAAGCAACCAATGGGGACGAATCTAAAATTTTAAGCCACGCAACCCAAACTTTTGCAAAAGAAGAAGCTTATTTTTTATATTTTGGATCCTCCTACAACAAAACTGAAAACAAAGACATTCGTTATATTAAAATGTTAGGGAGAAAGATTTATGAGTTTGCACTTGTGAATGTTCCTTTGGCAATGAAATCGGCATTGGATAAAAGTGGCGTTTCCATAGAGGAGGTAAAGAAAATTTTTATCCACCAAGCCAACGAAAAAATGGATGAGGCTATTGTAAAGCGTTTTTACAGATTGTATAAAAAACAAGTTCCTGAAGGAGTCATGCCCATGAGTATTCACACCCTAGGAAATAGTTCTGTAGCAACCGTACCAACGCTGTTTGACATGGTATTAAAAGGGCAGATTGAAAATCAAGAAGTAGCCAAAGGAGATATTGTTATTTTTGCTTCTGTTGGTGCAGGAATGAGTTTAAATGCCATTGTTTATAAGTACTAATCTTAAGACAAATTAGTGCAAATTATTTGTCTACGTTATTTCTTTATAAAAAATATGATTTTCAGTATTAAAATTTAATCTGAAATAGTATTTTTGCGCATGCAACAACACAACGTACTTATTTTAGATTTCGGATCGCAGTATACCCAACTTATCGCAAGAAGAGTAAGAGAATTGAACATTTACTGCGAAATTCACCCGTATAACCACCCTCCTAAAAATCAATCGGAATTCAAAGCCATCATCCTATCAGGAAGTCCAAATTCTGTAAGAGGAGCCAATGTTTTACATCCAGATTTATCAGAAATTAGAGGGAAAAAGCCCTTATTAGCAGTATGCTATGGAGCGCAATATTTAGCCCATTTTTCGGGAGGAAAAGTCTCTTCATCTAATACCAGAGAGTATGGTAGAGCCAACTTGTCTTATGTAAAAAAGGATGAAATATTCTTTGATAACATATCCCAAGGAAGTCAAGTATGGATGAGTCATTCCGACACGATCAAAGAATTACCAACGGATGCTGAGTTATTGGCAAGCACAAGTGAAGTTGAAAATGCCGCCTATAAAATTAAAGGAGAAGAAACGTTTGCGATTCAATTCCACCCAGAAGTGTATCATTCTAAAGATGGAAAACAGTTATTGGAAAACTTTTTAGTTAAAATCGCTGGTGTTGCCCAAACATGGACACCTGCTTCTTTTGTAGAGAGTACTGTGGCCCAAATCAAAGATAAAGTTGGAAATGATAAGGTAGTTCTGGGACTTTCTGGAGGAGTAGATTCAACAGTAGCTGCTGTTTTATTACACAAAGCGATTGGTAAAAACTTATATTGTATTTTCGTGAATAACGGATTATTACGAAAGGACGAGTTTAAAAGCGTCCTTGCTCAGTACGAAGGAATGGGATTAAATGTGAAAGGAGTGGATGCTTCTGAACGTTTTTTATCGGCTTTGGCGGGTGTTACAGATCCAGAAAAGAAAAGAAAAGCGATTGGAAACTCCTTTATAGAGGTTTTTGACGATGAGGCTCATAAAATTAAAGACGTAACTTGGTTGGCTCAGGGGACAATTTATCCAGATGTAATTGAATCTGTTTCTGTAAACGGTGGACCCTCTGCAACTATAAAAAGTCATCACAATGTTGGAGGATTGCCTGACTATATGAAATTGAAAATTGTAGAGCCTTTACGGATGATTTTCAAAGATGAAGTAAGGAGAGTTGGAGCTTCTTTGGGAATTGATCCTGAATTGTTAGGACGTCATCCCTTTCCAGGACCTGGTTTGGGAATTCGTATTTTAGGAGATATTACTGCTGAAAAAGTTCGTATTTTACAGGATGTAGATGCTATTTTTATCAATGGATTAAAAGAAGATGGTTTATATGATAAAGTTTGGCAAGCAGGAGCAATGCTTCTTCCTGTAAATTCTGTAGGTGTCATGGGAGATGAACGCACCTATGAGAAAGTAGTAGCACTGAGAGCGGTTGAGAGTACAGACGGAATGACTGCAGATTGGGTTAATTTACCTTATGAATTTTTGCAAAAAACATCCAATAAAATTATCAATCAAGTAAAAGGAGTCAATAGGGTTGTGTATGATATTAGTTCTAAACCACCTGCAACAATAGAATGGGAATAAAAAAAATGAAACAAATAAACTTTTTTGTTTTTCTGTGTTTTTTCACTTTTGCTGTCTCTTATGGCCAACAAAAGGAGTATGTTCAGTATACAGTAAAAAAAGGAGAAACAATGAGGGTTATTGCTAAGAAATTGGAGATGAAAACGAGAGATTTACTTCGTTTAAATCCAGACATTGGTAGAAAGCCACGTCCAAATACTGTGATTATTATTCCTAACAAAAACATAAATTTAACAGAGAATTTTACTCAAAAAGAAGCCATAGAAAATACTCCGTCAAAGGAAGAAATTTTACAAAATAAAAAGGAAGAACTCGAAAAAAAATTTGTTGTTTATGAGGTGAAAAAAGGAGATGCGTTTTATAGCCTAACTCGCTTTTATAATGTTTCTCAAGAAGCATTAATACTTCTCAATCCAGAATTATCAGAAGGATTAAAAGTTGGTCAACTGATAAAAATTAAACCACGGCAGGAGGGAGAAGCTATCCATCCTTCTATTTACCAAGATTCTATAGCGGAAAATGTCTCTTTAAAAGTAGCGTTGTTGCTACCCTTTAAAACAAATGAAAATGACACGATTCCCTCTAATGAGCTTTTTACAAAAAGCAGACTGGCAACCATTGTAACTGATGTATACCTAGGAGCAGAAATAGCTATCGATTCTCTAAAACAACAAGGAATATCAATTGCATTGAATGTTTTTGATACTGAGAGAAATAGTACCAAAATAGACAGTATTTTACTTGTGAATGACTTGAATAAAAATGATGTAATCATCGGCCCCTTGTATTCAGAGGAAGCAGAGGTTGTCGCTAGTCAATTAGAAATACCAGTTGTTTTTCCCTTTTATTCTAAAAATCAATTCAAATTTTCTTCAGACAATTTGATCACAACTTCTCCCGAAATCACTACTTTTCGAGAAGAGTTGATAGGTTATCTTAAAGACAGTATTACCAATCAAAATATTATTTTAGTAAGTGATGGAGAAGCTGCCTCAGATTTTTCTTCAATGCACATAAAACAATCTTTAGAAACCCATGATTCTCTTACCTCTGTTCACATTGTCAAACCTAAAGACGGTTATATTGCAAGAGAGCGTTTTACAGATGTTTTTAAACCAGACATTTCTAATTGGGTAGTCATAGCTTCAGATGATAATGTTATTGTTGCAGATGCAATCAACAGTGCAAATAGTTTGTCCGACTCATTAAGTATGCGTGTTTTTTCTTATAACAAAGGGGTTGCTTACGACAAAATTGACAATTTTAAATTAGCGAAACTAAATTATACCTATGTGAGTGATGAATTTGCAGATGAAGCTTCTTTTTCAACACAATTATTCAATAGTCAATATTTGAAAAAAAATAATGCCTTGCCCTCTTTTTATGCGACAAAAGCATTTGATATTACCTATGATATTTTGATGAGATTGGCCTCTGGAAATAATTTAAAGTCCACTTTTCAAATGGGAGCAACTTATAGGGTTGAGACCAAATTTGATTACTCAAATAAGTCCACGGGTATTTCAGAAAACAAAGGGGTCTTTATAGTCAGGTATAATAAAGATCTTAGTCTTACGAGATTGAAATGATTGTGATTGAATTTGAAAAAAATTATATTTTTTTCATTTGTTTTTTCATCATTTGCATTTGTTCTTTTAACATTCCGTTTGTGTCTAATTTTTTAGCTTCCGCCATTAAATTTGTAGCCTCACGTTTCCGTCTTTTCGTCATTGCAATTCCTGCTAATTGTAGCTTTGCCATAGCCAAATCATGCTTCATTGATAGGCCTAATTTCACGGCTTTTCGTAAAAACTTTTCAGCTTGCGTAATGTTTGTTTGACTTAGCATAATTCCATGTAAATAATTATAATATCCCTGTTGTTTTACTATTAAAGCACTTTCAGGGTTTTTAATATATCCCAACCATTTTTTTGTCCCTTCAAAATCTTGTTTACGCAACTGTAGAAAAGCCATGATGATAAACTCATTTTTAAAGTATAACAAAATAAAAATTCCTGCTAGAAATAGAATGGAAATTCCATTCATTATATTTGATTGACTGAATTGTTGTACTGACCAAACCGCTATGATTGCTGCTAAAACTAATTTTATATTTTTATGAAACATGATGTTACTTTGTGTTAAAGGATCCAATGCAAAAATACATTTTCTTGTGAAACTATTTGATTACTTCTTGTAATATTTCTTGTATTTAAATCCGGCAAATACAAAAAGAATTCCGATAAAACCAATATAAATAAATGCCTCTCTTGGAGTTACTTGTTGATCTCCACTCGCATATGAATGCAATCCAGACAGGTAAAAATTAACCCCAAAATAGGTCATCATTATCGATAAATAAACCAATGCCGATGCAAAATTAAAAGCCAATCTCCCTCTTAATCCTGGGATCAATCGCATGTGCAATACAAAAGCATATAGCATAATGGAAATTAAAGCCCACGTTTCTTTAGGGTCCCAACCCCAATAACGACCCCAGCTTTCATTGGCCCACATACCTCCTAAAAAATTACCGATGGTCAACATCACCAAACCAACGGTCATGGACATTTCGTTAATAACTGTCAACTCTTTGATGTTGATATCCATTTTCTTCTTGTTCTTTTTTGTAGTAAAAACAATCAAAAACAGTGCAAATATTCCCAAAATCATCGAGAGTGATAAAGGTCCGTAACTAGCAACAATGATAGAAACATGCACCAGTAACCACCAGGAGTTTAAAACGGGCATCAAATTTGCAATTTCTGGGTCTAACCAGTTTTGATGCGCAAAAGCCAATGTGATCGCCGTTAAAAAAGTAGCAGCCGTTAATGTTAAAGAGGATTTTTTACCAATGGTTAATCCAAAGAGCATAATTGCCCAAGCCACATAAATGATCGATTCATATGCATTACTCCATGGGGCATTTCCACTGATGTACCATCGAGAAATTAGGCCTAGGGTGTGCAAGGCAAAAAGAATCCCTACTATGCCAACCAAAGTTTTAACAAGTATGTGTATCCATTTTTTAGTGTAAAAAATTTGAGTAATCACAAATACAATTAAAAGTAAACTCAGATACCCATAATATTTAGATAAAGATAAAAAAGGTTGGAATTTATTGTATAAAATTTCTAGTTCTATTGTTTTTTCAGAAGGATATACAGCGGCTCCGTATTTTTTTTGGAAGGTTTTGATACCCTTTAATATTTTAGTTGCTTTTTCGTATTGAGTTGTCTTTTTTGCTTCTTGTAAAAACTGAATGTAGACAGGTAATGATTGGCGAACAAAAACAGAATCTGTTGCTGTAAAGTTCGCTCTTGAGGTTTCAGGTTGTGATACCCATTTGTTGTTTTCATCTCCTGGAATTGGAAATATTTTTAAAATACCCCCTCCAATAGCACTGTATAATAATCCAACTCTTCTGTCTATATTGATCAGATCTTTTTGAAATTTATTTTTTACATTTTCTTTTTGAGCTTCTGAAACTTGCTCTCTAATTTTATAAATTCCAGCAGGAGTTATAAAATCAGATAACCGGGCATATTTTGTTTTTTTGCTAAGTCCCAAAGTTTCTCTTATCTGAGTATTTCCTCTTTCTAAATAAATAAACGGGACTTCAAACCACAGACGAGGATTTTCGATGATAGACAACAACACCTGACTCGGTTTCATTCCGTTAAAGTTGTTTGTTTGGCTTACTTTTCTAACCAGCTCAGATGCAAAAGTATGCGCAGGTTTTAGGCGTCCTCCAGCATCTTGAATAATTAGTTGATTAAACGCTTCAGCATGTTCTTCGTCCACTAAATTTGCTTTTAAAATAGAGTCAATTTGCTGATTTGAAATTTGTATTTGTTGATGATTTGTGTGTTGAGTGAACGTACTATGAATACAAAATAAAAGAGTGATGACTGCAATTGTCGCTTTTTTCTTACGCATTTTTTTCAATGATCTTTTTAAATCGTCAAAGCGTGTGTTTTTAGCAAAAAAGATACAAATCATCCCAATGTATAACATTGAATATCCTAAGTAAGTAATAAATGTTCCCCAAAAGTCATGGTTGACAGAAAGTCTGGTCTGCTCTACTTCTCCAGAGAGATCATAACTTGCTTGAAAGAATTTATATCCTTTATAGTCCAGAATATTGTTCATAAAAATACGATAGTCAAAAGTTTCGTCTGGAGCAAGCACTGTAACTTCACTTGCATAGGAAGCGGCACTTTCTGAACCCGGATATTTTTCTAATTGAAAATCGTTGAGTTTTATTTCAAAGGGTGTTTTTAATTCTTTGGCTCCATACAACATTCTAAAGTTTAAATTCCCTACTGAGATTTCTTTGGCTCCCTGCGTATTGTATTGTCCTCCTGTTAATTCCACTCTTTTTGTGTCGTTATCGGTGGTGATGTCAAAAACAACAATATCCAATTTTTTTGCGTCTTTGGGACCGCTGACCATCTTAAGAATTCCTTTTTCTGCGGGTCTTGGAATGACAAATTGCAGCCCTGCAATGTTGTGTAAGGTTAGATATTGAAAATATTGTGCAGAATCTTTTGCAACGATCCCTTTCTTTTGATCAGCCATTCTAAACCAATCTCCACCCTCTTTCGTGATCATTTTTAGACTCTCACCCTCCTTAAAAAAATTAATTGTGGCGTTATTGTTTGGTGCGTTAAAACCAACCAAAATTCCGTGAATATTTTGTAGAGTTCCTTTTTTGAGATAATGTTCGTGTCTCGATCCTTCAGAAGACTCTACAAAGAAAAGATACTCCTCTCCCTGCTGTTCATCTTCGATGAGTTTTTTTTCTGCCCATGGGATGTAATCAACTAATTTAAAAGTTACTTTTTGTTGATTGTTTGCTGTCTTTCCAAAATAAGTATCAAATTCAAAATCATTTTCACCCCATGCGGATAGCAACATTTTCTTGTGAATTTTTGGAGCTTGGTCTTTATTATCGTCAATTACAACATTCAAATATGTAGTTTCAGACAAGAAAGAATTGGTTGTTTCTCCTTCGTTTATAGGCATCACACCTTCATAACCAATGTATCTCGTAATTCCTGCACCAATTAAAATAAATAGCCAAGCCACATGAAATAACAATACAGGCCATTTTTCTTTTCTTAACAAACGATATCTGAAAATATTTCCAAAGAAATTAATGATGAAAAAAAACATGATTAATTCAAACCACCATGCATTGTAGATCAATGCTTTAGAAGTTTGTGTTCCAAAATCATTTTCTATGAAGGTAGCCACCCCCATCGCTGTTGCAAAAAGTACAAATAAAACTGCCATTAGGCGAGTAGAGTATAGGATTGCGATAATATTTTTCATCTGATTTTGGTAAAATTATAGACAGTGCAAATTTAAGGATAAAAGCTAGAATACCTCCAAGAGTAGGCTTGTTTTTTATTGTTAAGATTTGTTAAAAATAAACACCCTCTCCAACAATGAGGAAGAATGATATCGACCACGATAGGATCTTTAAAAAGGAAAAAATAGTGGGAACTTTCTTAGGGGAATTCTTTTAAAAAGTCTTTTTGAGAACCCAGAGCTTATGCTGTGATACTATCTATTAAAATGGTAAGTAAGTCGATTGCAGCTTTGGAAATTTTAGTTCCAGGTCCATAGATACCTACAGCTCCAGCATCAAATAAAAACGAATAATCTTGAGCGGGTATGACTCCTCCTACAATCACCATAATATCTTCACGCCCATATTTTTTTAATGCCTCGATTACTTGAGGAACCAATGTTTTATGTCCTGCAGCTAATGAGGAGATTCCCAAAATATGAACATCATTTTCTATGGCTTGTTTTGCAGCTTCCTGAGGGGTTTGAAATAAGGGGCCAATATCTACATCAAATCCTAAGTCTGCATAACCAGTGGCTACCACTTTTGCACCTCTGTCATGGCCGTCCTGGCCTAATTTCGCGATCATAATTCGTGGACGTCTCCCTTCTAAAATAGCGAACTTATCGGCTATCTTTTTTGCTTTTGTAAAAAGTTTATCGTCTTTTATTTCTTTACTATACACGCCAGAAATGGTTTTATGAACTGCTTTGTGTCTTCCAAAGATAACTTCTAAAGCATTAGAAATTTCGCCTAGAGTAGCCCTTTTTCTCGCCGCTTTGATCGCTAAATCTAACAAGTTCTCTTTCCCAGATTTTGCAGCTTCAGTCAAAGCTACTAAACATTTTTGTACTTCTGAGTAGTTTCTGCTTTCTTTTAGCTTGTTGAGTCGTTCAATTTGAGAATTACGAACCGCTTCATTATCTACTTCAAGAATATGCAAAGGGTCTTCTTCTTTTAATAGGTATTTGTTTACCCCAACAATAACCTCTTGTCCACTATCAATTTTTGCTTGTTTGATTGCAGCCGCTTCTTCAATTCTCATTTTTGGAATTCCTTTTTCAATCGCTTTGGTCATTCCACCCAAATCCTCAATTTCAGTCATTAATTTCCATGCTTTGGAAGCGATTTCCTCTGTTAATTTTTCGAGATGATAGCTTCCTGCCCAGGGATCTACTGTTTTGGTGATATAGGTTTCTTGTTGTAAATAGAGTTGGGTGTTTCTTGCAATTCTTGCAGAAAAGTCTGTTGGCAAAGCAATCGCTTCATCGAGTGCATTGCTGTGTAAGCTCTGTGTGCCTCCAAAAGCAGCTGCCATTGATTCAATGGTAGTCCTAGCGACATTGTTAAAAGGATCTTGAGCAGTTAAAGACCACCCGCTCGTTTGGCAATGTGTTCTTAATGCCAACGATTTTGGATTTTTTGGATTGAATTGTTTGACAAGTTTTGCCCACAACATTCTAGCTGCACGCATTTTGGCTATTTCTGTAAAGTGATCCATTCCTATTGCCCAGAAAAAAGATAATCTTGGAGCAAATAAATCGATATCCATTCCTGTTTCTATTCCTTTTCTGAGGTATTCTAATCCATCGGCAAGCGTATATGCCAATTCAATTTCGGCAGTTGCTCCTGCTTCTTGCATGTGATAACCTGAAATAGAAATAGAATTGTATTTTGGCATGTGAGCACTTGTATATTTAAAAATATCCGCAATAATTTTCATGGATGGAGAAGGAGGGTAGATGTAGGTATTTCTTACCATGAATTCTTTTAGGATATCGTTTTGTATGGTTCCTGAGAGTTGTTCTGGAGAAACTCCTTGCTCCTCTGCTGCCACAATATAAAATGCTAAAATGGGTAAAACAGCACCATTCATCGTCATAGAAACCGACATTTTATCTAATGGGATTTGGTCAAATAACACCTTCATGTCTTCAACAGAATCGATCGCAACCCCAGCTTTACCAACATCTCCTTGAACTCGTTTATGATCTGAATCGTATCCTCTATGCGTCGCTAAATCAAATGCAACAGAGAGCCCTTTTTGACCTGCCTGTAAATTACGTCTGTAAAAAGCATTGCTTTCCTCTGCAGTCGAGAATCCCGCATATTGTCTAATGGTCCAAGGTCTTTTGACATACATTGTAGCATATGGTCCTCGAAGGTTTGGAGCAACTCCAGCGATAAACCCCTCATGATCAAATGAATTTTTAGCCCTTGTTGATTCGCTCTTAAGTGTTATATGTTGTACCTTTTTTCTACTCATTTTTAGAAGTAATCTCTTCTTTTTCAGAAAGTAGTCGTTCTTTTTCAAGAGATTCTGAAATTCGTTTTCTTGTCAATGGACTAATCAATGTTTTTATAGGTCGTTTTTTTACAAAAGGGTACAATACTATATTTTGTTGCATCCTGTCGTTGCTGTTTTGTTGAAAATTTGTTCCTAATAGTCGTGCCTCTTTTTCCTCTTTGGAGGCGCTGCTCTTAATTTTTTTCTGGATCGTACCTATTTTTAATTGTTTTAAAAAACCGCCACTTTTTTCTATTTCTTTAAAAAGAACCAATGCTTTTTCCGCCAATTGATGCGTGATGGATTCTATATAATACGATCCATCTGCCATGTTTTGAGCCGTGCTTAAAGAGCTTTCTTGTTGTAAAATAAGAAGTTGGTTTCTGGCGATACGTTCACCAAATTCATTTGATTTTTGATAAATTGTATCATAGGAAATGTTAGAAACGGAATTTGCACCTCCTAAAATTGCACTCATGCATTCAGAAGTAGTTCTCAATAGATTCACATTGTAATCGTATAGTGTTTTGTTTCTATGACTGGGTTGTACAAATAAGTGAGCGCTAACATTAGAAATATTATACTCTTCCAATAGTCTTGACCATAGGATCCTAAAGGCTCTTAATTTTGCAATTTCGAAAAAGTAATTGCTTCCAACAGAAAAAATAAAGTGGATTTTTTTAGCAGCGATCCCTCCAAATTGATTTAAATATTCATTTGCATGGGCAAGTGAGTAAGCAAGTTGTTGGGTAATGGTTGCACCGGTATTTTGATACAGATCCGCTGCAACAGCAATACAATTGTTCGATTTTTTTTGAATTGTATCGAGGGTGTCAAAATCTTCTTTTAGGGATACAAACCAATTTCCACTTTCTGCTAAATTTCCAATAATGTCCGTCTGAAAATAGGTTTTTTCGGAATTGATGTAACTTGCTATTTCAATCTGAAATTTAGCATCTAAAAAAGAAAAATGAAAGTGTAAGACAATAGATTTTGTGTCAATATCAAGTAATAATCTTCTGTAATCAAAAATAGAATTGGCCTTAAATAAAATAGAATTGGCGCCTCTTTCTAAAGCATCAATAGCCAAAGAATTCGCTATGTTTTCTTGATCAACAAAAATTGTTTGACAAATATTAAAGCCTTCTTTAAATTGTATTGGATCGTAATTTTTTCGATCCTCTGAAGTGTAAAAGGGTTTTATTACAATACCTTCATTTGTTTTCCAAAGAAGGGATTCATTATAATCCTCACCATTTAAGTCTACTTGAATTTTTTGTTTCCAAGCAGTTGGTGTTGTTTTGTCAAATTCGTCAAATAGGAAGTTACTCACTTAGGGTTTTGGGGTGTTAAATTCTATTAAATAGAGATCTTCATTGTCTTTCTTCATGAAATACTTCTCTCTTGCAAACTGTTCTAATTGAAGCGAATCTTGAAGTTTTTTAATGGTCGATTTGTCTTCAGCAATCTTCTTTTTGTAAAAAGAGATTGTTCGCTCTAAATCTTCAATTTCACTATTGAATTTCTGGTGAATCAAATAAGAATTTTCATCAAAAAAAAGCATCCAGATCAAAAAAGGAATGAAGATTATAACATACATATTTGTTACAATCTTGACTACTTTATTATTTTTAAAACCTTTAAAAGTCATGACTTCTATAAACGTTCGTTAATTACTGTTCTTACAATATCTATTGCAACAGAATTGTGCCTATCATTAGGAATGATGATATCTGCAAAATTTTTAGTTGGCTCTATGAACTGACGGTGCATTGGTTTTAAGGTGTCTTGGTAGCGATTTAAAACCTCTTCTACATTTCTCCCTCTTTCAGTGATGTCTCTTCGAACTCTTCGTATCAAGCGCTCATCGGTATCTGCGTGTACAAATATTTTTATATCGAATAGATTTCTTAGTTCTTCATTGTTGAAAATTAAAATTCCTTCTACAATAATTACCTTTCTGGGATGTGTTGTAATCGTATCTTTGGTTCTATTGTGGGTAATAAATGAATATACTGGCTGTGCTATTATTTCATTTGATTTTAATTTTTTAAGATGCTGTACGATCAAATCAAAATCGATCGCCCTTGGATGGTCAAAATTTATTTTTGATCTTTCTTCTATAGACAAGTTATCTGTTGCTTTGTAGTATGAATCTTGAGAGATAACACAAACTTCGTCTTCTGGTAAATGTTTGACTATTTGATTTACCACCGTTGTTTTTCCGCTTCCTGTTCCTCCAGTTATTCCTATAATGAGCATATATTATTTGTAATTTGAGCTCTAAAATAATAAAGATTTTACAATATTTTAGAGTTTTTTAATCTTATATACTTTCCTAATGTGATTTTAAACTGAAATCAAATTCATCTCATCTTTGATGAACTGATTAGGAGATTCTATTCGTTAGGAGATTTAGTTGAAATCTGGAGTTCATTTTATTTTCTTTACGATAAGCTTGAAGGAAGGGCCTATTTTGTTTCGCTTTTTTAGCAGTAATTTAAATTACCTATTGAAGGGCTTCTTTATAGGTTTTCAAACATCTTTCTCGTGCAAATTTGTGTTCTACAATTGGAGACGGATATGTTACTTCTTGAAACTCTGGTACCCATTTTTTGATATAATGTAAGTCTTTGTCAAATTTTTGAATTTGAGTAGTTGGGTTGAATATTCTGAAATAAGGAGCTGCATCCACACCACATCCTGCAACCCATTGCCAGTTTCCAATATTGCTAGATTGTTCGTAATCGTGTAATTTTTCTGCAAAATAGGCTTCACCCCATCTCCAATCAATAAGTAAATGTTTACAAAGAAAGCTTCCTACTAGCATTCTTACTCTATTGTGCATGAATCCTGTTGTATTGAGTTCTCTCATTCCCGCATCCACGAGAGGGTATCCGGTTTCTCCTTTGCACCAAGCGTCAAAATCGTTCTCATTATTTTTCCAAAGAATCCGATCGTATTTTGGCTTAAAACTTTTTTTAATGGTTTGTGGGAAATGCCATAATATTTGCATGAAAAATTCACGCCATATTAACTCTTTTAAAAATGTAATATTGTTGCTCTTAGAGGCTTTATCTACCATTTTACGAACACTAACGGTTCCAAATCGTAAGTGAGTCCCTAATTTTGAAGTGCTATTTTTTACTGGATAGTTTCTGGTTGCCTCGTAGGTATCAATTAACTCAGAGGTAGCTGTGTAGGAAGCTACTTTAATAGAAGATTTTTTAAAGCCAATTTCTTCCAAAGTTGGGAATTGATCTGTATTTTCTTCTATACACATTGTTAGGTGATCCTCAGAAGGGAAAAAATGAATTCCTTTGTATTCAAAAGATTCTAGCCATTTTTTTGAATAGGGAGTATACACTTTGTAGGGGGTGCCATCTTTTTTTGTAATTTCATTTCGTTCAAAAATTACTTGATCTTTGAAGGTTTTGAAGTTGATATTTTTGGATCTTAACAATTCTTTAATTTCTAAATCTCTCTGAATTGCATAAGGCTCGTAGTCGTGATTACAAAAAACGGTCTCAATTTGGTGCTTTTCTGATAAAGAGTTGAAAATGTCCTTTGGTTTTCCAACACAAACAGTAAGCGAACTTCCAATTTTTTTGAGTTGATGATGGATGTTTTCTAATTCCTGATGAATAAATGAAACTCGAGCATCGTCTTTTGGAAGCTTACTGAGAATTTCTTGATCAAAAATAAAAATAGGGAGTACTTTTTGACCAGCAATTAAGGCTTCAAACAATCCACAATTATCGTTTAATCTCAAGTCTCTTCTAAACCAAAATATGTTCATTTTTTCACTCATTATTCATAGGTTCCAAAAAGTGCGATTAATTTTTTCTGTCTGTAGGCAAAAATTTCTTCTAATTTTGGTTTGACCAATATAGGATGTACAATTTGGCCTAAAATTCCCATGGGTACTTTATAGTCAATAATATCTTCCATTTCTACGCCACCATCAATTTCTTTAATAAAATGCTTGTGATGCCAGAGGGCATAAGGCCCAAATCGTTGCTCATCTACAAAATATTCTCCTTCTTTAACATGGGTGATTTCGGTAACCCACTTTGTTTTAATACCCAGAATTGGGGTCACGATGTATTGAATTATTTGTCCTGCAAATATGGGTTTCTCTGCTCCAGAAAGAATGTTAAAACTCATATAGTCTGGAGTAATTGTTTTTAAATTTTTTGGACTCGATAAAAATTCCCAAGCTTTTTCCAATGAAATTGGTAATTTTTGTTTTTTATGAAGTGTATAGATTTTCATTTTAATTGTGAATGAGTATGTAAAGGTTTAGTGATGTTGCTATACAAAGCCATAACATATAAGGTAAAAGTAAATATTTATAATGAGTAATTTTGGAGCTAAGACTAAAGAAGTAGTAACAGATAAGTGATGTCAATAGTATCAGTGTTATCAGACCAAAAAAAAGCAAGTGTTGATTAAAAAAAATATAATTCCAACCGACGTTTAAAACAAAATGGATACCAAAAATAGAGATCAATTTTGAGTTATTATTTAGTGCGAAAAGTTTTCCTAGATATATCGAGAAACAAATCATGATGCTAGTCCATGCTACCCCAAAAACCCAACCCTCTGGTGTCCAAGGAGCTTGGTTTAAGTTGACATACCACGAGGTCGTAGGTCCATTATTCATTAGCCAACTGCCCAGTGCCAATCCACCAAAATTGATCATTAAAAATAAAACAGTGAGTTTCAGTTGTTTCATTGGATCAAGATTTTGATTCCAAAAGATCAATTTTTTTAAGAACCATATCTGCCTCTTGATATTTATGATCACTTTGACTTCTATTAATCGATTGCAATTTGAATGCTTCTTCCATTAATTTTTTATACAATTCTTGTAATTTTTCTACTTCACTTTTCTTTTTAAATAAACCAAACATTCTTTTATAAATTTAAGTGTTTTGTAATTTTTGAACTCATTGGTTTTGTAATTGAAAAATAATAATCAATGAGTTTGCCTTCTGGAGAGACTAAATACTTTTGAAAATTCCATTTCACAGATGAACTTTTTTTATTGTTTAGTTCCCTTGAGGTGAGCCATTTGTAGAGTGAATGTTGCTGTTGACCTTTTACATCAATTTTTTCAGTGATTAAAAAAGAAACACCATAGTTTACTTTGCAGAATTCTTCAATTTCTTGATTATTTCCTGGTTCTTGTTTTCCAAATTGGTTGCACGGAACTCCTATAACGACTAAATTGTCTGCATATTCTTTGTGCAATTTTTCTAAATCTTTGTATTGGGGGGTAAAGCCGCATTTAGATGCTACATTTACAAATAGGAGGTGTTTTCCTTTAAAATCTGATAAATGAATAGGATTTTTTTGGAGACTGTTAATCTCTACATCATATATAGTCATTCTTTTTTTATTTGGTTAAATTTTAAATGATACTATTCCACAATCTAATTCGAAGATTTGTCCTGAGATTGATGCTGCTTTTTTGGAAATTAAAAAAGTAGCCATATCAGCAACTTCTTTTGGGTCTAGGTATTTTTTTAGAGGGTGGCGTTCTGTAATATTTTCTATCATACGTTCATTACGTAATAATTTTGAGGCCAACGAGGTATCGGTTACAGTGGGTGCTATTGCATTGACACGGATAGAAGGAGCTAATTCAGCACCTAGAGATTTTGTCAAGCCTTCTACAGCAGATTTTGCAGCAGCAACACTCGCGTGGAATGGCATTCCTAGTTTGGTGGCTACTGTACTAAAAAGTAAAATGCTAGGTTGATTGCTTCGCTTTAGGGAAGGAAGGTAATGTTGAATAGCTTTCACAGCTCCAATTACATTAATTTCAAAGTCGCTTCTGAAATCATCTAGTTTTAGTCGAGATATTGGTTTTAAATTGATGCTACCTGGGCAGTAGATTAGAGTATCTATTTTTTCAAGTTCTGGTAAATCATCAGTTAAGACGTCACAGTCTACATGAGTGAGATTTTGATGGCTAACTATGGGAGGTGTTCTACTAATGTTAACAATTAAATTATCATCAATCAAGTTTTGAATGATTGCATTTCCAATTCCTTTGCTTCCTCCTATAATTAAGATGTTGTTCATATGCTTTAAGGTCTTCCTTTCAAGCGCTTTTCAATTTTTTGTTTGACTGCTGTCAAGCGCTTCATTTGATCCATAATATCAGGATCTTTTTCTTGTTTGTATATCTCGTTTAGCTCTAGAATTAAAGCTTTCACCTCTCTTGAGGCTATAATTCTATCACTCGTAGTTTTAAATGAAAATTTTCTATTTTCAAATTCTATAGCTCTTTCTAATAAATCCATTATTAATCTTGTTATATTCTATATTTTTCGAATATAATTATAATAGTTAGAAAAGCAATTAAAATATGAATTAATTATGCGGTTAAGGGTTTTCCCTTTAAACGTTTTTCGATTCTTTGTTTAATTGTTGTTAGGCGTTTCATGATATCCATGATGTTGGAATCATTATTTTTTTTGTAAATTTCATTCAACCCTAAGATCAAAGATTTTGCTTCTCTGGCAGCCATAATTCGGTCGCTAGTTGTAGGAAATCTTTTTTTTCTTGTTTCAAATTCTAATGCTTCGTTTAGTAAATCCATAAATTAGTATTTTAAGGTGTTTTGTAATTCAATTATTTTTTCTTGTGTATTAAATTTTCCTCCAAAATAGGAAGTGACTGTTGAGGAAGTTTCATCTTTGATACCTCTTGAGGAGACACAAAGGTGTTTCGCATCTATAATTACAGCTACGTCTTCTGTCTGTAAAATCTCCTTTAATTCTGCTGCAATTTGATTGGTCAACCGTTCTTGCACTTGAGGTCTTTTGGAATAGTATTGAACAATTCGATTCAACTTTGAAAGTCCAATTACTTTGCCAGAGGAAATGTATGCTACGTGAGCTTTTCCTATAATTGGGACAAAATGATGTTCGCAGTTGGAATAAAAAGTGATGTTTTTTTCGACCAACATTTGGTTGTATTGATATTTATTATCAAACAATGCAATTTTAGGTTTGTTAGCAGGATTCAATCCAGAAAAAATTTCTTCAATGTACATTTTAGCAACTCTTTTGGGAGTTCCTCTCAGAGAATCATCGGTTAGGTCTAAGCCCATTACATCCATAATTTCTGAAAATAAGTTTTCTATTTTGTGTTTTTTTTCTTCATCGGATAGTTTGAAAGCATCTTTTTTCATTGGAGTTAACAATCCAGTGCATAGGTGGTCGTCTCCAACTTGTTCAAATGAAAGGTTGTTTAATTCTTCGGATACTTCTTTTAATTTTAGTTCTGTAATCATTTTTATCTTTTTAATGTGCTGTCATTGATAATTATTATCTTTAAGCAAAGCACGGTTTATCTTTTGGCTATTGAGTTATTTGATATTGATCGTTGTCTTGAACATTTAAACCTACCTTTTTCAAATGTTCTTAACTTTTGATGTTTTGTTTTTCTTCCTTGAACTCTTTTTCTCCACATTTTGAAACTTTTAGGTTTCATCTCTCTTCGCATCAGTTCAATAACTTGTTTTTCATCTAACCTGAATTGAAATTTAATAGCCTCAAATGTTGTTCTGTCTTCCCAGGCCATTTCAATAATTCTATCTATAATGATGCTATTTAATTGTTTCATAGATCGAGCTAATGAGTGATTTCGTAAAGATCATATTTTTGATCGTTTTCTATTTTTAGGTTCATGATCTTTTCGATAAATTTTTTATTTTCCTTAAGTAATTTATTGTTTTTAAATCTGATAAAATTTCCGTGGGCATGAAAACTAATACCATTTGTTTTGTAGGTGTGAAGCTGGTAAAAAGGAATTGGCCAACTAAAATTATTCAACCCTTTATTGATGTGAATGAGAATTCCTTTTTCTCTAATTTCTATGTTACCATAATTAATATCGGATATGGTGTTCATATATTTCTTAAAATTAGGACTTACTTCATCAATAATCATTCTTTTAGAACCAGTCCCGCCTATTCTTATTGATTTAAAAAAGGAATAAGAATACCCCAACAAGTCATTAATTATATCTTTTGCTTCTTTGTTAAAATAAGTTGTATTGTAAATCATACCTACCCAAAGATAATAATGTTTAACTATTTATTTGTATTGTTAAACAAAAATTAACATAAAATTATAATTCTTACAGTATAGGGCCCCGCTGTTTTTAAATTTTGGTTTTATCAGTATTGGTATGCTTTTTTAATATGCGATAGTTTTCTTCTTGTACCCTAACGTCTTTCTTCATTTCCCAGAGTATATCACTTGCTTTTTTTCTAGCAAATTTTATTTCTACAATTGGATTAGGATAATCCTCTCCTAATTTAAAGTTGTTAAATTGTTGGTCTAATACAGTCATTAAATAAGGTTCGTGCACAAAAGAAATAGGTAAATGTGCTAGTTCTGGAACCCATTTTTTTATAAAAGTTCCGTCCTCGTCATGAGTCAAGCTGTTTTTTATGGGGTTGTAGATTCTAAGAAGATTGATCCCTGTTTCTCCCGAACTCATTTGTAATTGTGAAAAATGAATCCCAGGTTCAAAATCTAAAAATAATCGTGATAAATGTTGAGATGATGCCTGCCAAGGTTGCCACAAAATATGAGTAAAAAAAGAAACTACCATGGCACGCATTCTAAAATTTAAATATCCAGTTTCTCCCAAACATCGCATACAAGCATCAATTAATGGATAGCCAGTTTTACCCGTTTCCCATGCTTGTTGATATTCATTGGAGATGCTTTTTTTCAGTTTTCGATACCCTTTGTTAATGCTTGCATTTTCCATGGTGTGTTCCATTTCAAATTTTTGTATGAAGTGAGCTTGCCATCGCAACCTGGAAATAAAAGCACTTAGATGTTTTCTGTTTTTTGCTGTCTTGTGTTTGGCTGCTTCCTGATAAATTTGGCGAATGGAAACATTCCCCCAAGCAATGTAGGGAGATAATCTACTGCAACTTTCTCTTGCTAGTGAGGGTTTAGAGATATTATTCATGTATTTTTCATGACGCTTTTTAAAAAAAGTATCGGCATATCTCCATGCCATCCTAGTTCCTCCCTCTTGAAATAGGTTATTTTTTGGAGTTTTTAGTTTTTCTAGCTGAAAATAATTCTCGAGAATTGATATTTCCTCGGTGGAAAGAATTTGTTCTGTTTTGAGTTCATTCTTAAACTGAGGTTTTTTCATGTAATTTTCCCATTTTTCAATCCAATCTTCTCTGTTAAGTAATCCCCTTAAAACACCGTTATTTCTATTTTCGACCCATTTGATGGAATTATTTCTACAATATCTGGTAAAGTCTTTATCTCTGTTATAAGTTATTAAAAGGCCTGTTTCTTGATGAGAAAAAACAGTATTGATTTTATAGCGATTTAAAAGTTGATTAAAAGCGTTAATGAGGTCTGTTCTTATGCAGAGAACACGTGTCTTATAGTCTTTTAATTCGTTGTTTAGATCTTCGAGAGATTGTTTTATAAAATTCCAATGTCTCTCGTCATAATGAGGATCGTTCAATAAGGTGTTTTCGAAAACATACAAAAAAAGAAGACGCTTATTAGAATTCAAAGCATTGTATATGGCTTCGTTATCCTGCAAACGTAAATCTCGTTTAAACCAAACAATATTTATTTCTTCCTTGTTAGTATTCATCTATATTTTGTATGATATGAGTTGCTTTTTCTTTGATTTTTATTCGGTCTTCTGATGACATTTTATTTAACAAACTATACATCATCTTCATTCTGAAATTGGAGGATAGTACTGTTTGTTTTTCGTCCAAAAAGTTCCAATACAGAGAGTTGAAAGGGCAAGCATCCTCCTCAAATTTTTTATTTTTATTATAATGACAAGAGCTGCAATAGTTACTCATTTTATGAATATAACTACCGCTGGAAACATAAGGTTTGGTCGCTATTTTTCCTCCATCCGCAAATTGACTCATACCTCTGGTATTTGGGAGTTGTACCCATTCAATTGCATCTACATAGATTCCTAAGTACCATGCGTCTATTGCATCTGGATCAACTCCCATAAGCAGTGCAAAATTTCCTGTAATCATTAATCGTTGAATGTGATGCGCATAGCCGTTGTCTAGAGAATTCTTGACACTTTTTTCAAGGCAGTTCATTTTTGTATTCCCTGTCCAAAATAAAGAGGGCAATTTATTATTGTTGTTTAAATAATTTTCTTTTTTGTAGTTGGGCATAAGCATCCAATACATACCTCTCATGTATTCTCTCCACCCTAAAATCTGTCTTATAAATCCTTCAACTTGAGAAATGTCAATAGCATCTTGGTTGTTTCTATATGTTTTTAAAACCGTTTCAATAATTTCTTTGGGGGAAATTAATTTTGTGTTCATCGCGAAAGAAATTCTACTGTGAAAAAGATAGATTTTATCGGTATGCATAGCGTCTTGATAATCTCCAAAATGAACCAGTAAATGTTCACAAAAATAGTTCAGCTGTACTAGGGATTGTTTTTTTGAAATAGGATATTCAAAATAGGTCGGATTAATTTTTCCTATGGTAGCTATCCCCGATTTTTTAATATCCGCTAACACCTCGGTTACATCATTGTCAAAATTAATTTCTTGTGGAATTAAAACCTCTCCCTTCCATTTTTTTCTATTGCTGGCGTCATAATTCCATTTGCCTCCCTCAGGTTGTTTGTCGATCATTAAAATTTGGTGTTTCATACGCATATTGCGATAAAAACGCTCCATCAAGAACTGTTTTTTTCCTTTAAAAAAAGTTTGTAAATCTTCTCTTTCTGTGTAAAAATGTTCCGTTGAAAAGACGTCTGATTTTATGGGTAAATCATTACAAAACTCATTGATCTGTTGGTCTAACCTGTATTCATCGGGTTCTAGGTATTCAAATTTTTCAATCGCATATTCTGTGGCTAACTTTGAAATATTATCGATTAAATTTTGTGTATTTTTTGGGTCGTTTATTTTGAAATAGACAACCTGGTGATTTTGTGTTTTTAGTGCATCAGCAAAATTTCTCATCGCTGAAAAAAAACCTGCAACTTTTTGAATATGATGCTTCACGTAATCTGTTTCTTGTCGCATTTCAAACAAGCAGTAGACTACATTTGGGTCTGCTTTTTTAAACCAAGAATGATTAATGTTTAATTGATCTCCAAGAATTAGTCGTAATTTTTTCATATTAAAACAATGTTTTTTCTAACCACAGTTTTCTAAATTTATGATTGGCATCATACCGATCTGCCTGAAGTTTTGTATTAAATTTTCGATCTCTTGGGTCATTACCAACACCCGCAACATACATCCAGTTTCCATAATTACTGTGTACATCGTAATCTAACAACATAGATTCGAAATAAGCGGCACCAATTCTCCAATCTAGTTGTAGTTCTTTGGCAAAATAGGAAGCTACATTTTGTCTTCCTCGATTACTCATCCACCCTGTTTCTTTTAATTCGATCATGTTTGCATTCACAAAATTATCTTTTGTGTTTCCGTTTTTCCATTTCTCGATGATTGATTGATCAGCATTCCAGGTGTAATTTTTTTCTAAGATTCCTCCGATTTTGAATATTTTAGAACCATGCTTTAAAGAAATATATTTAAAGTAATCTCTCCATACCAATTCAAAAATCACCCAATAGGTAGATTGATTTGCCCCAAATTCGTCTTCAAAATCTTTTATTTTCCAATAAATAGTTTTCGCAGATAGACTTCCATTTGCAAGCCAAGGAGAAAATTTTGTGCTGTAGTCTTTTCCAATTAAACCATTTCTTGTTTTTTTGTAAACAGCCACTTTCTTTGTCTTGAAAAAATATTCGTCTATCCTTTTTAAAGCCTCATTTTCTCCACCATGAAATGGAAATGCAGTTTTTGTCGATACAATAAAATCCTCAAAGCCAAGATCTTCAATTGATGGAATTTGAGTTACATTATCTATGCGATTGGTCAAAGGCAGTTGTAAAAATGTTTTTTCGTTATCAATTTTTACAGTTTTTTCTAGGGTTTTTCTAAAAACACTGAAGACAGAGGGGATTTTTGAGAAGTCTTTTGTTACTGAATCTGGATGATACAAAAATTGGTCATAATCTTCGATGAATTTTACATCCTCGGCAAGTGATTTTTTAATGAGGTTGTTCAAATCAACTTCCTCCTTTGTCCATTCTTTTTGGGTGTAAATACTTCCTATCGAATACTCTTTGCAAAGTTCACTAATTTTTTTTTCGGGAGATTCAAAATAGACGAGGAGTGTTGTATTTATTTTCTCAAGATTTAACTGCAAACTTTTGATTGTTTCAATTAAAAAAGCAGCCCTGTATTTTTCTGTCTTTTTAAATCCAAATCGATCTTTAGTGAAGTCTTTGGGGTTAAAAAAATAAACGGCAATTACTTTTTCATGATTTTCAGTCGCTTTGGATAATGACTGATTGTCGTGTACTCGCAGATTATTTCTGAACCATACTAACCCTGTGTTTTTTTGTTTCGTCTGCATCTTTCGCTACAATATTTTACATTTTCCCAATTCTTCTCCCATTTTTTTCTCCAAGCGAATGGTTTGTTACATACTAGACACTCTTTTTGGGGTAAATGCTGTTTTTTCAAATTTATTTATTGATGTTGTTGATCATTCCGTTAAAAACAAACCAATGAAATGGCATTATCGCATACCAATACAATCTTCCTCCCAATCCATGGGGTCTAAATGTAGCGGTTTGATACACAGTGTCATTCTCTACTTTAAACTCTAGCCAAGCCTCTCCAGGTAGAATCATTTCTGCGTAGAGTATGAGCTTCCCCTTTTCTTTATCTGCATAAATTACCCGCCAAAAGTCCAATGCGTCTCCTGCATTTAATTCTGTCGGATGTCTTCTTCCTCTTCGTAAACCTGTACCTCCAAAAAATTGATCAAGAAAACCTCTAATTTTCCATAAAAAAGTTCCGTAGTACCAGCCTTTTTCGCCACCAATAGACCAGATATTGTCTAATAATTTCTGTTTGTTGTTAATTTTTCTCTTTTTGAAGTCCTTAAAACATCCGTGTTTTGGAATATTAATAAATTCATGTACATAGTTTTTTAATTTTCCACTGCTGATATATGAATCTTTCCAACTAGAAATAATACTATTTTGTTTTATTTTGATAAAAGCGAATTGAACCGCTTCTTTATAGGTCATTGGTTGTACCTCCAATATTTTATTGATATCACTTTTATTTCCAATGACTTCAACTCCCATAGAATTCACTAAAGATGTTGCTAGTTTATAGGAGGTTGAGGTGACAAAATACAACCAATAAGAGGATAGTTTAGGCGTCATTACTGGGACGGTTAGAATCCATCTTGATAGTTTTCTTACGGAGGCGAATTCCAACAACATTTCTTTATAAGTTAAGATCTCGGGTCCAAAGACATCATAAGAGGTATTGTATAATTCCTTTTTATGGAGCGCTTTGTGTAAAAATGATAGCACATCTCGAATTCCTAATGGCTGTGTTTTGGTATTCAGCCATTTTGGGGCAATCATTACAGGTAGTTTTTCTACAATATCTCTAATGATCTCAAAAGAGGAGCTCCCCGAGCCAACGATGATGCCTGCCTTAAACGTAGTGAGTGCATAGGTTTTCGAGGCTAGGTTTTTTTCAACATTTTTGCGAGAAAGCAAATGTTTCGAAAGTTTGGTATCATTGGTTATTCCGCTGAGGTAAATGACTTGTTCTATGCTTGTTTTTTCAGCAAAACGTTTAAAGTTAAAAGCACATTTTTCTTCTAAAATGTGAAATTCTTTTGCCGAATTAGACATTGAGTGAATTAAATAGTAAGCAAAATCTATATTTTTTGGAATATTTTTAAGGCTTTCCGAATTTAAAAAATCAGCTTCTATTAAAACAATATTATTTCGATCTTTGAAATAGTTTTGTGCCCTTTTTTTGTCTCTAACAGCACAAATAACAGTGTGCCCATCGTTTAGCAAAAGAGGGATCAATCTTTTGCCAATATAACCTGTTGCACCTGTTACAAGAATTTTCATACACTGTTTATAATTTTTTGGGTCTTTGGTAGGTTAGTTGTTTTTTAAATTTTGGAATAGCATAGGTATCCAATCCGTTTATCGTGGCTATATTTCCTTTAGAAAGATTGATTAATCCATCTTCTTGTAATAATTCATCCTCAATATACAATTCTTGGATTTGAGAAACAATGAGCATCACATTATTGGATGGGACAAAGATTTCTTCTATAAATTTCATACTCATTTGTACTGGAGCATTTTTGACAAAAGGTGCTTCAAAATTTCCTTTGTATTCCTCCTCTAAGTTGGTAACATTAAATTCAGAAATTTTTTCAGGGTATTTTGCTGAGGTGTGATGAGCATCCTCGATAATGTCTTCATATATATGATTGATTGTAAATATCCCTTTTTCTTTTATGTTTTTGTAGGTATCTCTTGGAACTGTGGTCGGTCTTAAAATAAATCCTAGGGTTGGTGGGTTTGATCCTAAGTGAGTTACGGAACTAAAAACAGCAACATTCGGAATCCCCTCGTTAGAAACCGACCCTAATAGATTAGCTGATTTGAATCCAGAGCAACTATTAATTAAATTAATTTTAAATATTTTCTCTAAATCTTGTATTTGTTGAAAGTTGAAAAAAGCCATTATAAAGATTTAAAGTTATTAATTTTGACCTCTTTTGCCTTCAAATCATGCATTAAATTATATAGGCCGAAAAAGGTTCTGTTGATGTAAATGAAGTGTTTAGATCCTCTATTTCCATTCATGTTTTTCAATTCAGTGCTTTTTGCATATTTGGCGCCTAGATCAGATATTTTGTTAAAGAAAATTTCATCTGAAAAATCGAAAGTATCTTCATGAAATGGCTGTGTAAATAAACTCAGCATTTCATGAAACATGGCTTTAAAAAAAATCAATTCCTCTTCGGAATCATCTGTTCTTAAAATTTCTAACTCAAATAATTTTTTTTCGAAATATTCAGGATTCGATATGTTTTCTTTTTTTGCCAACTCAAAATAAGGAATGTAGAAATCATTTGGAATTGTTTTCATACAGCCAAAATCAATCACTATCAATTCATTATCTGGAGAAATTAAAAAGTTTCCAGGATGAGGATCTGCATGTACTTTTTTCAATTTATGTATTTGGAACATGTAAAAATCCCACAAGGCTTGCCCAAGAGCATTCGAAACGTTTTCATTTTTTGTTGAAAATTCAGATAAATGAACCCCATTCATCCAATCCATTGTAATAATTCTGTCGGAGGATAATGTTGGATAATAATTAGGAAATTTTAAATTTGGAATGTGTTTACAGTCTTCAACGATGGATTGGCTTTGGTCTATTTCCAGCGTGTAGTTTGTTTCCTCTACCAGTTTATTTTCTACTTCTTTAAAATACTTGTCAGAATCCTTGCCCTTGATGTTAAACAATTTGACAGCAATTGGTTTAACCAATGATAAATCCGATGCTATACTTTGTGCAACTCCTGGATACTGAATTTTAACAGCTAATTTTTTATTGTCTTTCTCAGCTTTGTGAACCTGACCAATACTCGCGGCATTAATGGAAACGGCGTCAAATTTATCGTAAATTTCTGTTGGATTTTTACCAAAATAAGTTTTGAATGTTTTGGTTACCAAAGCAGGAGAGAGTGGGGGTACAGAAAACTGCGATAGGGAAAATTTTTCTACATAAGCTTGTGGTAAAATACTTTTTTCCATGCTAAGCATTTGTGCTACCTTTAAAGCACTCCCTTTTAGTTGTTTTAGACCATCATAAATATCTTCTGCATTGTTTTCATTCAAGCGTGCTTTTGCAATTTCTTCTGTCTTGGTTATTTTATCTCCATAATATTTCAGATAATTTACACCAATTTTTGCACCTGTAGTTACTAGCTTGGAAGCACGTTGCATTTTTGAAGTTGGGATTGAATCAATAGTTTTCATAGCTCTCTTTTTAATTAAAATTTACTTTTTCTTTTAAAATGAATTTTCCAAAATCGATGATACTTTTCAGGGGCTTTACATCCATTAAATCAAAACGAGCATTGATTGATTTCTCAATAAAAATATCAGTTTTCTCGAAAGAATTTGAAGTGTCGTCTAACCAGAATTTCAGGGTAATCATTAAATGAACCCAAGAAGATTCTTTGATCGATGTATTTTGAATCTTTTCTAAAGTTTCTTGTTTCAATTCAATTCTTTCAATATTCAATTCTTCAATATAACTTGTGTAATTACTTCTGAGAGATTTCAAGGATTTTAATTTGCGAAGGTCTTTTTGTGTTTTGTTGAGTGCATAAACAACATAGCTCCTATTGGCGGTAAGAATTTCAAAAAATGTAAAATAAAAGCTTAATAGTTTATTTCTTGCATCATAGTTTTGATACTCTTCACTTTTTTCTAGAACAGTGATTGTATGATGAAAAAATTCTGAAAAAACAGCCTCTTCAAGAGTTTCAAAAGAAGTGTAAAATTTGTAGAAATCAGCTTCTTCGAAGTTATTTTCTTTGGCGAAACTAAATACAGATTTTGGGGGCTCATTATTTTCCAAAACAAATTCCATATACCAGGTTAATAGAGCGTCTTTGTTGATATTTTTTTTTCGTGCCATATAAATTAATTTTTTATGTAAAGATACAATGTTTAACATATTTATCGTTTCGTTAAACAATAATTTTTTGTTAAAATGAAAACTGGATTGTATGAGTTTTTTAGTGAATAAGAATCATTACAAATGTTATGAACAACAACTTCCAAATCAGAGGATTTAAAAGGTTTTTTTATATGTAGTTAGTAATTATGGACGGGGTTGCAGGATTCCTCTCATAGAAAAGAATATAAACCGTGTACATTTTTGATAAAATAAGAAAAGCCAAAATCGTAAGATTTCGGCTTTTTAGTCGGGGTGGCAGGATTCGAACCTGCGACCTCCTCGTCCCAAACGAGGCGCGATGACCGGGCTACGCTACACCCCGAAAATGATTCTTCATTTAAGGTCTGCAAATATACATTCTTTTTATAAATTAACAACCAAATCATTTGTTATTATTCAGTGCTGAAAGTGCATTGATTTGAATTATATTTTCATTATCAAAACTTATAAACATTGGTTTTACAAAGGTCTAAAAATTGATACATTTACGCTCTTAAAAGAATGAATTATGTCTGAAAATATAGAAAAAATAAAATGTCTCATCATTGGTTCAGGACCAGCGGGTTATACTGCTGCAATTTATGCTGCAAGAGCAGATATGAAACCGGTTATGTATACAGGCATGCAAATGGGAGGTCAATTGACAACAACGACAGAAGTAGATAATTTTCCAGGATATGCTGAGGGTACAGACGGTACTGCAATGATGGAAGATTTGAAAAAACAAGCTGAGCGTTTTGGAACTGAAGTTCGTTTTGGGATGGTGACTAATGTTGATTTGAGCGATCAAATAGGGGGTATTCACAAAATCATCGTTGATGAATCAAAACATATTGAGGCGGAAACGGTTATCATTTCTACGGGGGCTACAGCTAAATATCTAGGATTAGAAAGTGAACAACGTTTAATTGGTGGTGGAGTTTCTGCTTGTGCTACTTGTGATGGCTTTTTCTACAAAGGGCAGGATGTTGTAGTTGTTGGAGCAGGAGATACTGCTGCAGAAGAAGCAACCTATTTGTCTAATATTTGTAGCAAAGTTACTGTTTTGGTTCGTAAAGACTTTATGAGAGCTTCCAAAGCAATGCAACATCGGGTGAATAAAACTCCAAATATTGAGGTATTATACAATACTGAAATAGATGAAGTTTTAGGGACTAATGTAGTAGAAGGAGTGAGAGTTACTCACAATCAAACAAAAGAAAAACACGATATTTCTGTGACTGGAGTTTTTATAGCAATCGGACATACACCCAATTCAGATTTATTCAAAGGTGTTTTAGACATGGATGAAACGGGGTATTTGATTACAGAAGGAAAGACTACTAAAACAAATTTACCAGGAGTATTTGCTGCCGGAGATATTCAAGATAAAGAATACAGGCAGGCCGTAACAGCAGCAGGAACTGGTTGTATGGCTGCCTTAGATGCAGAACGATATTTAGGTGCTTTAGAGTAGGCTAAGACTATACTAAAAAAGAGAGTACAATCGTACTCTCTTTTTTAGTATAAAATCAATTATGAATTACATACCTAAGGACTTTCTTTCCTCTGTGTCTGCTACGCCATTTTTATTCCAATACGCCGTTAAAATTGTTTTAATTCTTGTTGCTTTGGTTGTTAATTTTTTTCCATTTTTGGTAGTTGTTTCTGTCCAGCTCTCTATGATAAAGGGAAATTCTTTGGTGGCTTTAATTGTTACTTCTCTTTTTAGTGTTGGATAGTCAACAGAATACATCATGAAATCTTCATCCTCCTTCAATGTTGCCTTCGCCTTATAGGCTTTTATTTTTTGATGATTTAATGCTAAAAATTCAAAAGAAGGAATGATATCCATATTCCCTATTGGTAATTTTTTTGGATTGATGCGAAGTAGGTTCCAAAGTTCATTTTCTAGGGTATTTTTTTTCAATAAAAGTTCTTTGTCAGCATTTTTTTCAAAATAGGAACGAAAATCAATTTCAAATTGTGCTCTGTTGTTTAATTGTATAAAGGTATTACCACACCATTCTTGTGATGAAAAAGAAATTTTAATCGCTTTTTGAGAGCCGACAATAGGAGAGAAGGTACTTGTCATTAATGAATATGGATAGATTCCGGTCACAAATTTTTTAGTACTGTTGAGTTTTAAAATTGAAATATTAGTTTTATTTTGAGTATCTGCTTTTACTTGTTTTTTTGGTAAAAATTGTTCAGTGACAAAAATATTAACAGCTGTTCCCTGATGAATTTCCCCATACCTACTTTGAGTGAGCGCATAGGAAGTGATTTCTGCTTTTCCTTTATTCCAGTAGGAATTGAATTTTGGATGTCTGGGGATACTTACAGTTTTTTCTTTTTTTTCTGGGAGAAATTCGTTCTCCTTTTCTGCCTTATTGCAAAAAAGGAAAAACAAACATACTAGCAAATAATAAACGGGTCTCATAAGGTTTCTTTAAGTATTTAAATTGGGTTTATTTTGGAAAAGATATCAAATAAAATCAAATTCCTAGTTTATTAAAAAGAGACCACCTTTCACAATGATCTCTTTAAATACTCAACTAACTAAATTTTAAACTTGAAAAGTTTAGAATTTTTTATTTTTAAAAGCAATATTTATTTTTTGCTTTTAATTTTTCTGCAATTAGATTTCTTAATTCTATTACATTAGGATAATTTGTATACTTGGTAAAACGCTTTAATCCCATTAACAACATACGTTGTTCGTCTCCTTCGGCAAAAGAGACAATCCCTTCTCGGCCATTTTTAATAACGATGTCAACAGCATTGTATAGGTAGAGTCTTGCCATGGCGATTTGTCCTTCCTGTGCATCTTCTCCAAAACGTTTTGCGTTTTTTTCTGAGCGCAACAAGGTAGATTCAGCCATATATATCTCATTTAAAATATTGGCCGCTGCCAATAATAATTGTTGGTGTTTTTCTAAATCAGGTCCAAATTTTTGAATTGCAGCACCGGCAACCATTAAGAAGACTTTTTTCAACTTAGAAATCATCTCTTTTTCTTCAGCAAATAATTCAGAATAATCAGGGGTATCAAAAGATGGAATTCCCATTAATTCTTCTCCAACTGCGGTGGCAGGTCCTAGTAAATCTACATGACCTTTCATTGCTTTTTTTATCAGCATTCCAACAGAAAGCATCTTATTAATTTCATTGGTTCCTTCGTATATTCTTGAAATTCGCGAATCTCTCCATGCAGCTTCCATGGGTGTTTCTTCTGAAAAACCCATCCCTCCAAAAATTTGAATACCCTCATCAGCACAGGCTTGAATATCCTCAGAAACGGTTACTTTTAAAATAGAACATTCAATAGCATATTCTTCCACTCCTTTCAGTTCTGCTTCACTGTGAGAATTCCCATTGGCTAGGCGTTGATTAATTCGATCTTCTATATTTTTTGCAGCTCTGTAACTAGCAGCTTCTCCTGCATAGGTATTGGTAGCCATTTCTGCTAATTTTGCTTTGATAGCTCCAAAATTTGCAATTGGAGTTTTAAATTGTTTACGCTCTGTAGCATATTTTAAAGCAGTTTCTGTAACTCTTCTTTGAGAGTCAATACATGCTGCAGCCAGTTTGATACGTCCAACATTTAGTGCATTTACAGCGATTTTGAAACCACCACCACGAACCGATAACATATTTTCTGTCGGAACAACGGTATCATTAAAAAACACCTGACGTGTAGAACTTGCACGAATTCCTAATTTATGTTCTTCTTCTCCTAAAGTGATTCCATTAGGGCTTGCTCCATCATATTCAACGATAAAACCCGTAATGTTTTTATCATCTTCGATACGAGCGAAAACAATCATCAAATTACAAAAGCCTGCATTTGAAATCCACATTTTTTGACCATTAATCTTGTATGATTTTCCATCTTCAGAGAGAGTTGCTGTGGTTTTTCCTGAGTTTGCGTCAGAACCAGCACCAGGTTCTGTTAAACAATAAGCACCCATCCATTCTCCACTCGCTAATTTTGGAACATATTTTTGTTTTTGTGCTTCTGTACCGTATAGGGTTATTGGCATCGTTCCGATACCCGTGTGTGCTCCAAAAGCAGTACTCAATGATCCATTTCCACTAGAAATATATTCACAGGTAATCATCGTAGAAACAAAGCCCATTCCCATTCCACCGTATTCTTCAGGCACGGCTACTCCGAGAAAACCAAGTTCACCTGCTTTTTTCATTACTTCTTCGGTAAGCTTGTAATCTTTTGCTTCAAATCGTTCTCTATGAGCTACAATTTCTCGATCGTTAAATTCTCTAACGGCATCTCGCATCATGATTTGTTCTTCAGAAAAGTCTTCTGGAGTGAAGATATCTTCACATTTAGATTCCTTTACTAAGAATTGTCCTCCTCTTAAAATGTCTTTTTCTAGTGTTTTCATTTTTTATCTTATTAACCTTATTGTTTATTTTAAAAATTCGAATATACCTGCAGCTCCTTGACCTGTTCCAACACACATGGTTACCAGACCATATTTATTTTTCATATTTCTCTTTCTCATTTCATCAAATAATTGCACAGAAAGTTTGGCTCCAGTACAACCTAATGGGTGTCCTAATGCAATGGCTCCACCATTTACGTTTACGATATCTTGGTTTAAATCTAATTCACGGATTACTGCCAAAGATTGAGAGGCAAAAGCTTCGTTTAATTCAATTAAATCGATATCATTTTGTTGCAAACCAGCTTGCTTTAAAGCTTTTGGTATAGCGGCAACAGGTCCTATTCCCATAATTCTTGGTTCAACTCCAGCAGCAGCGTAGTTTACCAGTCTTGCGATTGGTTCAATATTTAGTTCTTTGACCATATCTTCACTCATAACCATGACAAAAGCTGCTCCATCACTCATTTGAGAGGAGTTTCCAGCAGTAACACTTCCGCCAGCGGCAAAAACTGCACGTAATTTGGCCAATGCTTCTTTGTTTGTTCCGGCTCTTGGTCCCTCATCTTTTGTTACGGTGTAGCTTTTGGTTGCTTTCTTTCCGTTTGCATCTAAATACGTTTGATTTACCGTAATGGGTGCAATTTGATCTTGAAAACGATTTTCAGCTTGTGCTTTTAGCGCTTTCATATGAGAATGATAGGCAAACTCGTCTTGATCTTCTCTAGATACTTTAAATTGGTTTGCTACTGCTTCTGCCGTATTTCCCATTCCCCAGTAGTAATCTTCATGACCTGCTTTGACAGTATTGTAATTTAATTCTGGTTTATAACCTGTCATAGGAACTGCACTCATACTTTCTGCTCCACCAGCAATGATACATTCTGCCATACCGGCTTGAATTTTGGCAGTTGCCATGGCAATCGTTTCTACTCCAGAGGAACAAAATCTATTGACAGTTACCCCAGGAACATCTACGCTATTTAATCCCATTAAAGAGATGAGACGTGCCATATTAAGTCCTTGAGATCCTTCTGGCATCGCATTTCCTACAATGACATCATCGATGCGTTTGACGTCTAGCTGCGGAATTTCTTTCATCATATGCTGAATAGTTTCAGCAGCCAATTCATCTGTTCTTTTAAATCTAAACAATCCCTTTGGAGCTTTTCCTACGGCTGTTCTATATCCTTTTACTATGTATGCTGTTTTCATTGTATTAGTTTCTTAACGGTTTACCAGTTTTTAACATGTGTTGAATGCGTTCTAAAGTTTTACGCTCTGTAGTTAAACTTAAAAAAGCTTCACGTTCTATATCTAAAAGATACTGTTCAGTAACTTTGGTAGGTTCTGATAAATCTCCTCCTGCCATTACATAAGCAAGTTTGTTGGCGATTTTTTTGTCGTGATCTGAAATATAATGACTTGCTTGCATAGAATCTGTTCCCACTAAGAACATTCCTAAAGCTTGTTTACCAAGTACCAATATATCTTTACGAGCAGGTGGTTGACTATAACCTGCCTCTGCCATGAGTAGAGCATGTTGTTTTGCTTGCGCAATCTGTCTTTCTTTGTTAACAACAATGACATCTTTCCCTTTTTGAAGCAATCCTAAATCGAAAGCTTCATAACCAGAAGTTGCCACTTTGGCCATACCAATAGTTAAGAAGTGCTCTTGTAAGACATTCAATTGAACATCTCCTTTATTAAACAGATCTGATGCTCTCAATGCCATTTCTTTAGAACCACCTCCGCCAGGAATCACACCTACTCCAAATTCTACTAATCCCATGTAGGTTTCAGCAGCTGCCACTACTTTGTCTGCGTGTAATGAAATTTCGCATCCACCTCCTAATGCCATCCCGTGAGGAGCAGCAATTGTAGGAATGGAAGAGTAACGCATGCGCATCATGGTATCTTGAAAATACTTGATGGCGTAATTTAATTCATCATACTCTTGTTCTACAGCCATCATAAAAATCATTCCTATATTGGCCCCAACCGAAAAGTTAGCAGCTTGATTTCCAACAACGAGTCCTTGATAATTTGTTTCGGCCATATCTATTGCCTTGTTGATTGCTGTTAGAACATCCGCTCCAATGGTATTCATTTTGGATTGAAATTCGAGATTTAAAATACCATCACCTATATCTTCAATGACCGCTCCAGAATTTTTCCATACTTCATTTGTCTTTCTAATATTGTCTAAAATGATGAATGAATCTTGTCCAGGTTTTTTAAGGTAGGATTTAGCAGGGATATCGTAATAAAGCGTTGCTCCTTCTTTTACAGAATAAAAAGAAGTAACCCCGTTTGCTAACATTTCAGTTACCCACGCAGCAGGTTCTTTGTTTTCAGCTTTCATCATTTCAACTCCTTGGGCAACTCCAATAGCATCCCAGATTTCAAAAGGACCGTGTTCCCATCCAAAACCAGCTCTGAGTCCATCATCAATTCTGTAGAGTTCGTCAGAAATTTCTGGAATTCTATTTTGAACGTATGCAAACATTGCCGCAAAACTCTTTCTATAAAATTCACCCGCCTTGTCTTTTCCTGCAACCAATACTTTAAAACGATCGGTAACATGATCAATCTTTTTTGTTTGTTCTAAGGTTTCAAATTTTGCAGATTTTTTCGCTCTGTATTCTAGGGTATTTAAGTCCAATGATAAGATTTCTTTTTTACCATTGGCATTTTTAGTCATTTTGTAAAAACCTTGCTTGGTTTTACTCCCTAACCAATTGTTTTCCATCATGGTATTTACAAAATCTGGAATTACAAATTGATCTCTCATCTCGTCATTTGGACAGTTGTCTTTGACTCCATTAGCCGTGTGAACCAGGGTATCCAATCCTACCACATCAATGGTTCTAAAGGTAGCAGATTTTGGTCTGCCGATAACGGGTCCTGTTAATTTATCAACTTCTTCAATGGTTAATCCCATTTCTTTCACAACATGAAACAAACTCATGATTCCAAAAATTCCAATTCTATTCCCAATAAATGCAGGTGTATCTTTTGCTAAAACAGCTGTTTTTCCTAGAAATTTATCACCATACATCATCAAGAAGTCTGTCACTTCTTGCGAACATTTAGGTCCGGGTACAACTTCAAATAACTTTAGGTATCTAGGAGGATTAAAAAAATGAGTAACTGCAAAATGTTTTTGAAAGTCATCACTTCTACCTTCATTCATGAATTTGATTGGAATTCCCGAGGTATTTGAAGTAATCAAAGTTCCTGGAGTTCTGAATTTTTCGATTTTCTCAAAAACTTGTTGTTTAATGTCTAGACGTTCTACGACAACTTCCATTACCCAATCTACCTCTTTGATCTTATGCAAATCATCTTCAATATTTCCTGTGGAAATTCTTTCTGCAAATTTTTGAGAATAAATAGGAGAGGGTTTGGATTTTAAGGAGGTCTTTAATGCTGTATTGACCAACCTATTGCGAACAACACGGTCTTCTAGGGTAAGTCCTTTTGCTTTTTCTTGATCGTTTAATTCTCTTGGGACAATATCCAATAAGAGTACTTCAACTCCAATATTTGCAAAATGACATGCAATTCCACTTCCCATAATTCCAGAGCCAACGATTGCTACTTTTTTAATTCTTCTTGTCATTGGTTTAATTTGTTTTTACTGATTCAGTTTCCATGTTTTCAAATATGCTTTTATCTGAAATCATTTTATTAATTGTAGAGGTCACTTTAAAAAAAGCATCTAATTCTTTGTCAGAAAGATGTTTTTTAATTGTTTCATTAAATTGAATTACATGACCTTTGGAAATTTTTCGCATTTCTTTTCCATAATTGGTCAATTTAATGATCACGCTTCTTCCATCATTAGGATTTTTTTCTCTACAAATAGCGCCTTTGTCTTCCATCGTTTTTAAAATTCTTGAGAGACTTGTGGGTTCCATTCCCATCGAAGGTCCAAGAGCTGTAGATTGTGTTCCTTTTTTTGTGTCTATATTAAGCAAAACAAAGGCGGTAGCCATTGTACTGTCATGCTTTGTTGCTTGTTCATTATACATTTTTGCAACTGCTTGCCAGGTTGCTCTTAGTTGATGATCTATCGATTTGTATTTATCCATTGGATCAAATATAAGAAAATTTATTATGCACGCATAATAAATATAAAAAAATTATGCATGCATAGTAAATTTTAACATAACGAAGTTCAAAAACATAGTAATTCTTTCAATTTAAGTTCCTAATAAATTATGTAAATTTGAGCCTAATAGCAAAGAGAAATATAAAGATCGAATTCAATGAGGAATTTATTAGAAGTAAAAAATGTTGTTAAAACATATGGAGATTTTACAGCATTAAATGATGTATCTCTAAAAATTCCAAAAGAAAGTGTTTTTGGATTATTGGGGCCAAATGGGGCGGGAAAAACATCTTTAATTAGAATTGTAAACCAAATTACGATGCCAGATAGTGGTATGATACTTTTGGATGGAGAGCCGCTAGCACCAAAGCATATTGCACATATTGGATATTTACCCGAGGAACGTGGTTTGTATAAATCAATGAAAGTAGGCGAGCAAGCTTTGTATTTGGCACAATTGAAAGGGATGTCCAAATATGAAGCGAAAAAACGCTTACAATATTGGTTTGATAAATTTGACATCTCTGCTTGGTGGGATAAAAAAATTGAAGAATTGTCTAAGGGGATGGCGCAAAAAGTACAGTTCATTGTGACTGTTTTGCATCAGCCAAAACTGTTAATATTTGATGAGCCATTTTCTGGCTTTGACCCTATAAATGCTCAATTAATTGCCAAAGAAATATTACAGTTGCGCGAGGAAGGAGCAACGATTATTTTTTCAACTCACAGAATGGAATCTGTGGAGGAAATGTGTGATGAAATTGCATTGATAGACAAATCAAATAAAATTTTAGATGGAAAATTAGCTGATATTAAACGCAATTTTAGAACCCATACCTTTCAGGTCGGATTAACGACAACAAATGCAAGACTAGTAGCACTAGAATTGAAACAAAACTTTGAGGTGTCTCCTTCAAACTTCAAATTATTAAATGAAGGGTTAACTTTAAATGTAAAATTAACCGAAGGAAACTCAGCAAATGATTTACTTTCTTTTTTAACCAATAGAGGAGAAGTACAACATTTTGTAGAATTGATTCCAACAGCAAACGATATTTTTATTCAAGCAGTGCAAAAAAACAGTTAGAAAATGAACAAGTTAACATTAATTATTCACAGAGAATTTATAGCAAAAGTTCGCAATAAGTCATTTATTGTCATGACCTTTTTGAGCCCTTTAATTATGGTGGGTATGGGTGCTTTGATCTATTTTTTAATGCAGAAAAACGATGAAAAAGTAAAAAAAATAGTATACGTTGACCACTCTGAGTTGTTTTCTAAGGAAGATTTTAAAGATACCAAAACTATTCATTACAAGGATTATACCGTTCTAGGAATTGAAGAAACAAAGAAAAAAGTGGAAGCGGGAAATTATTACGGAGCTTTATTTATTCCCAAGCAAGACAGTCTAGAATTGTTAGCGAAATCCATAGAATTTTATTCCAAAGATTCTCCAGGAATGTCATTAATGAATTCCCTAGAAAATAAAATTGCCTCTAAAATTAGAAATGAAAAGCTTAATAAATTTGGTATTGACTTAGAAAAGATCAAAGCCTCTAAGATTAAAACATCGATAAAAATGTTCGATTTTTCTGGAGAAGAGTCTTCAAAATTAATCAACGGTTTAAAAATAGGTCTTGGTTTGGTTGCTGGTTATTTGTTAATGATGTTTGTCATGATATACGGAACCTCAGTAATGAGAAGTGTGATTGAAGAAAAGACCAGTAGGATTATAGAAATCATTGTTTCTTCCGTAAAACCTTTCCAGCTGATGATGGGTAAAATCTTAGGGAATGCATCGGCAGGTTTGTTACAGTTCTTTATCTGGGGAATCCTAATTTTTGGAATTGTAACCGTTGCCTCCTCTATTTTTGGGGTAGATATCGTAGAAATGCAATCAGCAAGAATTCCATCAGAACAAATGGAGACTATAAAAAAGACAGCGACAGGAGACAAAAGTATGCTTGTTATTCAAGAAATTTTACAGCTTCCTATTTTAAAATTGTTTGTATTATTTATATTTTATTTCTTGGGAGGTTTCATGCTATACAGTTCATTATTTGCTGCCATTGGAGCAGCTGTTGATAATGAAACAGATACACAGCAATTTATGTTGCCCATAATGTTGCCATTAATTTTAGGGGTGTATGTTGGTTTTGCAACCGTGATTAATGACCCTCATGGCTCAATCGCTGTTCTGTTTTCACACATTCCATTTACTTCACCAATTGTTATGTTGATGCGGGTTCCTTTCGGAGTATCATGGTATGAAATTGCCATTTCGATGGCGTCATTAATGATTACATTTGTGGGGATGGTTTGGTTGGCTGCTAAAATTTACAGAGTAGGAATACTAATGTATGGTAAAAAACCTACGTACAAAGATTTGTTTACGTGGTTAACCTATAAAAGCTAGGATTTATGATAAAATTAAAAGAGTTTTTAAGTTATTCTATAAATATTACAGATGATATTCACATGGATGTGAAAACAATGCTGTTTGTAATCCTTGTTTTTTTCTTAACAAGTTTATTTTTAAAACTCTTAAAAAAGATTGTAAACAGAAAATTAGATGAAGAAAATAAAGGGAAGTTCAAAGCAGTATTTTCCTTTACAAAGTATTTTGTGTATTCTATCGTCTTTATTGTTGCCTTAGAGTCTTCAGGAATAAAACTCAGTGTTTTATTGGCAGGATCTGCAGCATTATTAGTGGGGATTGGATTGGGTTTGCAAACCTTATTTCAAGACATCATGTCCGGTATTTTTATTCTGGTTGATAAATCACTACATGTAAATGACATTATTGAAATAGAGAACAAAGTTGGTAAAGTAGAAGAGATTCGTTTAAGGACGACCAGAGCTGTTACCATTGATAACAAGGTGCTGATCATCCCAAATCATAAGTTCCTGACAAATAGTTTGTTTAATTGGACTCAAAACGGGTCACAGACCACCGAAGGAATTAACCTTAGTATTTCCTATGGTGCAGATTTAGAATTGGTAAAAACGATTTTAATTGAGGTTGCAGAAGCACACCCCAAGGTATTAAAATCGATGACCCCAAAAGTATTGTTAACAGATTTTGGTGAAAGTTCGATCCAATTTAAACTGCTGTTTAAGATCAATAACAGTTATGAGCATGTATCTGTAAAAAGTGATTTGCGTTTTGCAATCGATAAAAAATTTAGAGAACATCATATTACATTTCCATTTCCTCAAAGGAGAATTCATCTTACAAATCAAAAATAAAAGCGATGTCAAAAATATTAATCATTGAAGATGAGGCTGCGATCAGAAGAGTTTTAAATAAAATTATTTCAGAAGAAAACGAAACGTACCATGTAGAAGAAGCTGCAGATGGATTGGCTGGATTAGAAATGATCAAAAATCAGGACTATGACTTGGTTTTATGTGATATTAAAATGCCAAAAATGGATGGTGTGGAAGTGTTAGAAAAAACAAAGAAAATAAAACCTGAAGTTCCCATTGTTATGATTTCTGGTCATGGAGACATAGACACTGCTATTCAAACGATGCGTTTGGGGGCTTTTGACTATATATCCAAACCGCCCGACTTAAACAGACTTTTAAACACGGTAAGAAATGCTTTGGATAAAAAGGTATTGCTAGTAGAAAATAAAAGATTGAAGAAAAAGGTGCGTGAAACCTACCAAATGATTGGTCAAAGTAAGGCAATTGTTCAGATAAAAAATATCATTGATAAGGTAGCTGCTACTGATGCAAGAGTGTTAATCACAGGAGGGAACGGAACTGGGAAAGAACTAGTGGCGCATTGGTTGCATGAAAAATCGGACAGAGCAAAGGCTCCCATGATTGAAGTAAATTGTGCTGCAATTCCTTCAGAACTGATTGAAAGTGAATTGTTTGGACATGTAAAAGGTTCTTTTACAGGAGCAAATAAAGACAGGGCAGGTAAGTTTGAGTCTGCCAATGGAGGAACTATTTTTCTCGATGAAATTGGTGATATGAGTTTGTCTGCCCAAGCAAAAGTTTTAAGAGCTTTGCAAGAAAGTAGGATTTCTCGAGTGGGTTCTGACAAAGATATTAAGGTTAATGTAAGAGTCATTGCTGCGACCAATAAAAATCTTATGGAAGAAATTGCCGAAGGCAGGTTTCGAGAAGATTTGTATCATCGATTGGCAGTGATCCTTATTAAAGTTCCTGCATTGAATGACAGAAGAGAAGATATTCCGTTGCTAGTAGACTTTTTTACAAAGAAAATAGCTGAGGAGCAGGGAACTCCCGTAAAGGAATTTTCAGCCGAAGCTGTTCAATTGTTACAAGAGTATGATTGGACTGGTAATATTCGTGAATTACGTAATATTGTAGAGCGGTTAATTATTTTGGGTGAAAAAACAGTTTCTAAAAATGATGTGGCGCTATTTACATCCAAGTAAGGTGTTTTCCCTTCTTTAAGAACTCAAATGATGAAAACTTTTCCAACAAAGTACCTAAGCTATTTAGCGATTCTATTTGCGGTGCTCTATTTTTTTTCAGAGACATGGTATCATATGACCTACGACCAATCTACCATTCAATTGATTGCCGATTATATGGCTATTTTTTTACTGTTATTTGCAGGGTCAGTTCATTTAAAAACTTCAAAAGGAATTGGTTTGTTAAGTGGTGCATGGGGATACACTTTTTGTATCATGTACAGGGCATTTGCATGGAGAATGGATGCCCATAATTTAGAAGACTATGAGTGGGTTGAGTTGTATAAAATAATGGCTGGATTGTTCGTTTCATTTATAGCATTTGTTCTTACTTTGATTAAAACCTACCCTTCAAAAAACAGCAATTAGAACCCCTCTTTAAAGCTATAAAAAAAGTTGATTCAAATATAAAAAGTTTGCATCAACTTTGTATCGTTAAGACACACAGCTTATTTATCTTTGTACTAGAAAATAACTATTAATAAAAAAATAAATAAACAATGGCAACAGCAGTTGGAAAAAAATTCCCTAATTTAAGTGTAGACGCAATGAATGAAATGGGAGATACATTTAAAGTAAATGTATTGGAAGAAGCAATTCAGAACAAAAAGAAAGTATTATTATTCTGGTATCCTAAAGATTTTACCTTTGTATGTCCTACAGAATTACATGCTTTTCAAGCTGCTTTAGGAGAATTCGAAAAGAGAAATACCGTTGTAATTGGTGCTTCTTGTGATACTCCAGAAGTTCATTTTGCATGGTTGAGTACTTCCAAAGACAACGGAGGTATTGAAGGGGTTACCTATCCAATTTTAGCAGACAGCAACCGAAACCTATCCTCAATTTTAGGAATTTTAGACATCACCAATGAAACTTATGATGAGGCTACTGGATCTGTGCAAGTAGAAGGAGATAATGTGACTTATAGAGCAACCTACTTAATTGACGAAGAAGGTACTGTCTTTCATGAAGGAATCAATCATATGCCAGTAGGTAGAAATGTCAATGAATTTTTACGTTTGATCGATGCGTATTCACATGTTCAAACCAACGGTGAGGTATGTCCTGCAAACTGGGAAGAAGGGAAGGATGCAATGTCTCCAAATGCCAAAGGAACTGCCGAGTATTTAGCATCTCATTAAATCACAATCAATCATGGTTCAAGAACTAAGTCAAGATAATTTAGCAGAAATTGTAGCAGGTAACAAAACAGTTGTTGTTCAATACTCTGCAGGTTGGTGTGGAAATTGTAGAATTATGAAGCCTAAGTTTAAAAAACTTTCTTCAGAAAATGAAGCGGTGGTTTTTGTCATTGCAGATGCAGAAAAATTTCCAGAAAGTAGAAAATTAGCTGATGTTAGTAATTTGCCAACGTTTGCTGCTTTTGTCGATGGAAAAATGGTCAATCAAACCCAAACAAATAAGTTTGAAGTCTTAAAAGACTTGGTAAACGAAGTGATTTAATTATGAAGTTACCTATTATAAAGCATTTGACAACTTTTATCGAGGAAAACGATCAAGATTATGTTTTAGAAGCTATTGAAACCTTAGAATCGATCACAGAAGTTTCCTCTCTTAAAGACGAAGAACTGGATGTGATTGGAGAATTAATCTCCAATTTGTACGGAGCTATTGAAGTGGATAAAATGATCAAGGAAGGAGTTTCTAAAAAAGAAGCATTAAATGCCTTTATGAAACGTGTTTTAGGGTCAATAGACCAATAAATAAAAGGAATTATGATAAAAAAATCCCAAGTTTTTTAACTTGGGATTTTTTTATGTGCTTTATTTTCTAATTGACGGTTTTTTGTATTTTTTACAGATAAACGCTCCCATTTCTTCTCCCCAAATACGATAGGTCAATTCAGAGGGATGCATACCATCACTGAAATAAAGGGAAGCATTATCGGAACCTAGAGAATTTTTTTTGTTCCATTTTTTTAGGCTGATAATCTCGTTACAATAAAAAACAGCCTCTCTTTTGTTGGTATAGGCCTGTAGCTCTTTTCCTAGAATTTCTACCAAATTGCCTATCACAAATCGTATGCTTTTTGTAAAAGCAGGGAACTCTTTGATAGGGGGCATGTTCGTGAAAAAAATGGGCGTTTTTGGATAGTTGTTTTGTAGTAACTTCACAAGACGATCAATGTCTGAAATCCATTTTTTAGGAGAATTTAATGTAAATGCGTCATTTCCACCCATGCCAACAACAATCATGTCAAAAGAACGCTCTTCAATTTTGGGAATTATTTTAGTACATACTTGTTTTACAGTATAGCCACTTCTAGCATAGACCTTCCATTGTATATTTTGTTTTAAATTTTTAGAAAGGGTTTCTGCCAAAGCTCCTGTAAATCCGTTTTGATGGTATTCAACTCCCACACCCGCAATGGTACTCTCACCAATAGTTAGCAGGTTTATCGTTTCATTGAAATGATTATTTACAATACCTGCTGGTTGTTTTGCTTCGGGAAGTTTGGGGATTTTCTTCCTAATATTTTTCCCTTGAACATACAATAAAGGAAGTAATGGAATAGAAATGATGGTCCCTAATAAATACCTAAAATTCATTGTTAATTCTGCGTGTTTTTTAATTCGTTTGCCTTTTTAATAATCAGTTTTAAACGTTCTTTATGTTTGATTTTTTCCAACCTCAGTTTGTTTGTTTTTCTAGCCATCAATTTGCTGTGTTTTGCTTTATTCACAGTATTTTTTGCTTTTCCTTTTTTCGGCATTTTAATGGAGTTTATGATTATAGGTATTGGTAGTAGAGTATTGACACAATTGTTACTTTCTTTGGTATAACCACCAGTTCATGTCTCGGGTTACTTGATATCCTAGATTTTTATAAAGAGGAATTGCGGAGTTTCCTTTATCGGTGTGTAAAATTGGAGTTTTCCCTTCTCTTAAAATTTCGTTTGTCGTGTGGGTTACCAATTGCTTTCCATAGCCTTTTTTTCTATAATCTGGATGTGTTACCACCGCACTTACTTCTATGAAATCGTTTGTTTGCATTCGTTGACCAGTTATCGAGACTAACTTTCCACCCTTAAAAATACCAAAGTATTTTCCCATTTCAAAACTTCTCTTTTGATAATATCCAGGCATAACTAACCAGATTAAGTCATAGATTTCATCGATATACTCTTCCGTTAACAAAACAATGTTCTCTGAGATTTCTACTTTAAGTTTTGCCTGTACTTTGAGCACCATTTGACATCCAACGATCTTTTTTTCCAAAACGATCTTTTTGGGATTGATCATGGGTTCGATTTCAGAAACGACAAAGAACCGTTCTGTAATTTTAGAATAGGCATCCAATGCGTTGGCCGTTTTTGAGTGATTTTCAAAAGCACCAAAAGTACAAATCTCTGGGCGGTAAAACCGAACAGAATCATAACTTATGAGAAACGAATTATGCGTTTCATTCAATGAGTGCCAAACAGGATTTTTTAATTTATCTTCTAAAGATTTCATAAAAATAAATATAAAAAAAACTCGCAATAAATGCGAGTTTTAAGATGTAAAATTATACTTGTAAAATTAAGCCAACATGGTCACTGGGTTTTCAATAAACGTTTTTAAGGTTTGTAAAAACTGAGCTCCAACGGCTCCGTCAACTGTTCTGTGATCACAAGCCAAGGTTAATTTCATGGTGTTTCCAACTACGATTTGACCGTTTTTGACAACTGGTTTTTCAACAATGGCACCTACAGATAAGATGGCAGAGTTTGGTTGGTTGATGATAGAAGTAAAGCTTTCTATACCAAACATTCCTAAGTTAGAAACGGTAAAGGTACTTCCTTGCATTTCATCGACTTTGATCTTTTTATCTCTTGCTTTCCCAGCGAGATCTCTTACAGTAGCTCCAATTTGAGTAAGGCTTAATTGATCTGTATGCTTTATAACAGGTACTAACAAACCATCAGTAACTGCCACCGCAACTCCTACATGAATATGACTGTGAGTAATGGTATTCGCCTCTGTCCAAGAGGTATTTACTTGTGGGTGTTTTTTCAACGCCATTGCACAGGCTTTCACGACCATGTCGTTGAAAGATACTTTTACTTCTGGAATTGCATTGATTGTTTTTCTTGAAGCCATGGCATTGTCCATGTCAACTTCTACATTTAAATAGAAGTGAGGAGCGGTAAATTTAGAATTTCCTAAAGATTTTGCAATTGCTTTACGCATTTGAGAATTTTTAGTTTCTTCAGATTTTTCTTCACCTACAGCAACAAAACTTGTGGCAACAGGAGCAGGAGATTTTTTAGTTTCTTCCACTTTAGCGGCAGGCGTATAGTTGACGACATCTTTTTTGATAATTCTGCCGTTTTCGCCTGAACCTGAAACATCTGCTAAATTTATGCCCTTGTCTGCGGCTATTTTCTTTGCCAGAGGTGATGCAAAAATACGTCCGTTTGAAGTATTACTTTCTACAGGAGTAGGCTCAGTTACCGCTGCTTTGGCAGTATTTTTTGGTTCTTTCTTTTCAGAAGTTGTATTCTCTGTAGGAGCAGGAGCTCCTCCATTGGCAATGATGGCACTAACATCGGAACCTGCAGGTCCTATGATGGTTAACAAGCTGTCTACGGGTGCTGTTTCTCCTTCTTGAACACCAATGTATAATAGGGTTCCTTCGTAGAAAGATTCAAATTCCATGGTTGCTTTGTCGGTTTCAATTTCGGCAAGCATGTCACCTTCTTCTACACTGTCTCCAACTTTCTTTAACCATGTTGCCACAGTTCCATCTGTCATGGTATCACTTAAACGAGGCATGGTGATTACTTGCACTCCTTCCGGAATTGCTACAGTATCAGAAGGACTACTTGTGGGTTCAGTGGTAGTTTCTTCTTTTACCTCTTCAGTAGATTCTTCTTTAGCAGTTGGTGCTGAGTCTCCATTGATGATGGAAGTTATATCTTCTCCTTCTTCACCGATGACAGCAAGCAACACATCTACAGGTGAAGTTTCACCCTCTTGAATACCAATGTGTAATAGAGTTCCTTCATAGAAAGACTCAAACTCCATGGTTGCTTTATCGGTTTCAATTTCAGCTAAAATATCACCTTCTTCAATTTTATCTCCAACATTTTTTAACCATTTTGCCACAACACCTTCTTCCATGGTGTCACTTAATCGTGGCATATTTATAATTGTAGCCATATCTTAACTTATAAAAGGATAATCTTCTTGTTCGTATACCATATCATACATTTGTTGTGTTTCTGGATATGGAGAATCTTCTGCAAATTGCTCGCATTCTTTGACCATAACTTTCACTTCTTTATCCATTGCAGCGATTTCCTCTGCAGTCGCATAATTCTTTTCTTTGATGATCTCTAAAACCTGTGTTATTGGGTCTATTTTTTTGTATTCTTCAACCTCATCTTTGGTTCTATATTTTTGAGCATCAGACATTGAGTGTCCTCTGTATCGGTATGTTTTCATTTCTAGAAATGTAGGTCCATCTCCGCGTCTAGCTCTTTGCAAAGCTTCATCTACAGCCTCAGCAACCTTAATAGGATTCATGGCGTCTACTGGACCACAAGGCATTTCATAACCCAATCCGAGTTTCCAAATGTCAGAATGATTTGCAGTTCGGTCTACAGAAGTTCCCATAGCATATCCATTATTTTCACAAATAAAGATAACAGGGAGTTTCCATAACATCGCTAAATTAAATGCTTCATGTAAAGAACCTTGTCTAGCAGCTCCATCTCCAAAACAGGTTAAGGTAACACCGCCAGTTCCATTGTATTTATCACCAAAAGCTAGACCTGCACCTAGAGGAATTTGACCTCCAACGATACCATGCCCACCATAAAAACGAAATTCTTTTGAAAAAATATGCATCGATCCACCCATTCCTTTAGAAGTACCAGTTGCTTTTCCATACAATTCAGCCATTACACGTTTAGGATCTTCTCCCATACCGATAGGTTGCACGTGATTTCTGTAGGCGGTAATCATTTTATCTTTAGACAAGTCCATTGCATGCAATGCACCTGCCAAAATTGCTTCTTGACCATTGTATAAATGCAAGAAACCTCTTACTTTTTGTTGAATATAAACAGAAGCTAGTTTATCTTCGAATTTACGCCAGAAAAGCATGTTTTTGTACCAGTCTAAATAGGTTTGTTTGGTAATTTTTTTCATTCTTTATAATTCTTATTTTGCTACTAAAATAGCAATCATATGTATACAATTGAGCAACAAAAATAACGGTTTTAAATAGAATAAAAAAAAATGATTTTAGACATTTAACTCAATCGTTTTCGGAGCCTATTTATTTGTCCTTAGCGATGACTATTGTTGCCTTAGCACCTGTGGCTAAATTCCATTCATTGGATGATAATAATATCCCTGCGTCATTATAGACTTTAAAAGCAGCTGTATTTGGTCCAGAAGTTCCTTGATTCAGTGCCTTGAAAGCAATTTTATTTATACCAATTTTTAGAGGAATATTAAATTTTTGATAGTTTTGCATTAGAATGATGTTTGTTACAATAGGAATGTCATTGATAAGAATAGTAACTCGATCACCATCGGGATATTGAAAGTCTCTACAAATTATATTGACACTTTTAGAGTTGGTTCTAAAACTCCCTAGATCTTGATCAATTTTTGGATATATGTACTGACCATTTATTTTTTTAAAAGCTTTTAGAAATCGTTCTTCACTTAATTTAGCAGCAGTTAAAATACCTTTATTATTCAATTCATTTTCCTTTTTTTTTCGTTTTAATTGTTCTTTTTCTTTCTCATAAGCATTTTTAAAACCATTATTCCCTTTTAACTCTATTGAGTTGGTTTTTTTTGTCTTTTGAGTACTTTTCAAAGAAAGGATATTCATTGTTCCTTTGTTTGTATTTTTAGAGCTATTATCTAATTGAGCAGATAATTGAAATCCCAATAACAGTGTAAATGTGAAAATAAGAAGCTGGAGTTTTGATTTCATGAGTCTAGTACTAGCGTGTGCAAACAAATATACTACTGATTTTTTGTGAACCTGTTGCTATTTTGTTAAAACTTATTTTTGTATTGGAAAATTAAAATAAGTAGTTGGAAAAGGTTCTTTTTTAAGTGTAAAATGCCACCATTCGTTTTCATAGGGATTAAAACCATTTGTAAGCATTATTTTTCGTAGATAAAGCCTGTTTTCTTGCTGATGTTTTTGGAGGTCTTTAGAGAATGGATGAGATTTTTTTCCAAAAAAGTCGTAGCTACTCCCCATATCCAATTCTTTACCAGTACTTCTGTTTATGATGGTTAGATCTACAGTGCTGCCTCTTGAATGTCCCGACTTTGTTGCGATAAATCCTTGTATAAATAATTCGGATTTTGGAATGTCTGGATAGTATTCTTTTTTCATTAAAGTATCGTTTGTTTGTTTTGCCCAGCGCACAAAATGGTCAACGGCCTGTTGAGGTCTATACGCATCAAATATTTTGAGGCTCAATCCTTCTTTTAAAAGGATTTGTTGTACTTTTTTTAGAGCATGAGCAGTTTCTTTAGTGATGATGACACAATTTTTATAATAGCCATCTATTGGTTTTCCTATAAAATTATTGTTTCCCAAATAGCGCAATTCAAATTGAATTGTTGGATCGAAATCAGATAAATTTATAAATTCCGAAGGAATTTTTTGAGAAAAAAGAGAAGCACAGGAAAGAATGCATATGAATAGTACTATTTTTTTCATGGTCTAAAAATACAAAAAAAGTATGCCCGCGAATATTCGCAGGCATACTTTTGTAATAAAAAATCAGAATTTACTTATTCTAACAATACTTTATTTATTGCGTGAACAACTCCATTGTTCGCTTGAACATTTGTTGCAATGATATTACTTACTCTGTCTTTTGAATCCGTTAGGGTAGCGCCTCCGGTTACATTTCCGGTCAAAGCACCTCCAAGTGTTGAAATATTCATATTATCGGTTAGGTCTGTGTCTAAAACATTTGCTCCAGCAACCACATGTGTATTGAGGGTAGACGCTAATACATCTGTTGGAACCTCACTCAAGTCAACTAAGTTTAACTCTACCAATAAATCAACAAAAGCGCTGTTGATAGGAGCAAAAACTGTGAAAGGAGCAGGGGTTGTTGATGAAGATAGTGTAGCTGCATACGTGAAAGAATCTTCGCGAGTTAATGCCTGAACTAAAATTGAGAAGTTTGGATCTGCCGTTGCAAAAGTTACAACAGTAGGCAAACCGATCACTTTATCTACAACATGAACTGTACCGTTATCTGCTGCAACATTTGCAGTTGCTACAGAAGATACTCCATTGAATTGAACACCATTGTTGGTATCGATATAGATAGACATTGGGCTTCCTGAGGCAGCACTTGTCGCTTTGGTGTTTGCATATCCTGTAGATAGATCTGTTGATTTTAGGCTTCCGTCAATAACGTGATTTAGTAAAACCTGAGTCAATAGATCATTAGGGACATCATCTAAGGAGTTGAAGTTATTAGCGCTTAGAAATTCTGCAAATGCTTCGTTGGTAGGAGCTAATACTGTAAATGGTCCAGGGCCACTTAAAGTGCCTGCTAGCTCAGCTTTGGTTACTGCTGCTACGAGAGAAGTTAACTGATTGTTTACTGCTACATCTACGATCGTGTTGGTTTCGATTGTAATGTTGTCATCGTCATTATTACATGAATAAAAGAGGTTTATAACTAGAATTAATGCGGTTACTTTAATTAAATTTTTCATGAAGTTGATGTTTTAAATTTATATTCTCCAACAAAACTAGGTTAAAGCTAAACACGAAATCCTTATTATTTTGTTAAACTATTTTAAATAAAAGTTAAACAAAATAATAAATTATGTTAAAATGCGCTTTTCAATATTCAAAAAAAGTTTAGTTTTGATTTAAATAGAATAAAACAATGCATCAAACGACCAATACAATTTTGATGATCCGTCCTATACATTTTAGGATGAATGAACAAACGGCTGTAAACAACTATTATCAAAAAAAAGAGGAGGCCATTCTTCCATCAACACTCACTGCAAAAGCCCAAAAGGAGTTTGATGCCTTTGTAGAAAAATTACGCAGCTTTGGAATTCATGTCATTGTTGTTGCCGATACAGAAGAATTTGATACTCCAGATTCTATATTTCCTAACAATTGGATTTCTTTTCATCAAGAGGGTACTGTAGCTATGTATCCAATGTTTGCTGAAAATAGACGTTTGGAAAGACGTGAAGATATTTTAGAACAGGTAGAAAATGAAGGTTTTTTAATAGAAAACGTAATGGATTATACGGCTGCTGAAAAAGATACTATCTTTTTAGAAGGAACTGGAAGTATGATCTTGGATAGAGAAAATAGCAAAGCATATTGCGCACTTTCCCCCAGAGCAGATGAAGAATTGTTTATAGAGTTTTGTGAAGATTTTGAATATACCCCCGTTATTTTTACCGCCAACCAAACTGTAAATGGTAAAAGAGAGAAGATCTATCATACAAATGTTATGATGTGTATTGCAGAAACTTTTGTGGTCATTTGTTTGTCCTCTATTGATGATAAAGCAGAACGTAAACATCTTTTGAAACACTTTAAGGAGGATGGAAAAAAAGTCATTGATATTTCGGAAGATCAAGTCGATTGTTTTGCAGGAAATATGTTGCAAGTTCGTGGCAAAGGTGAAGAACGATTTTTAATTATGAGTCAAGCAGCTTTGGAAAGTTTAACACCCTCTCAACAAACTCAAATACAACATCATTGCCAGATTATTTCAAGTTCTCTTGAGACCATTGAGGCTTGTGGAGGAGGAAGCGCTCGTTGTATGATGGCAGAGGTTTTTCTCCCCAAAAAAAAGTAGTTAAGATTTATTTACTCAATGCCTCATCAATAATTTCTCCATTGGTGCCATTTGGTGCCTCAATACGTAATAAATTGGCAATGGTTGGCGCAATATCTGTAATAGTGTATCTTTTCTTAGAGACTCCTTTTTTGATGCCGTTTCCATAAAAAATAATCGGTACATGCGTGTCGTATGAATACCCAGAGCCATGACTCGTTCCTTTCCTAGCTCTTATTAGGGTTGCAGGGTTAGGAATCATCAAGACATCTCCTGAGAATTTTTGGTTGTAACCGTTTTGAAGAGAATTTAAGATTCCTGATGAAAAATGAGTTGTTTGAAGCGTATTTGCGGTAACTGCCTTGTATATGTTTTCGAAATTTACGACTTCATCTGCTAACTTTTGTGCAACAGTATGTCTGTCCAAGTCTAGAGCTGCCATTTTTTCTTTGTCCAAGAAAATTTGGTAATTAGAAACATCTTCAATCAAATCTGATGAATTGAAATAGTTTTTGGTAATCTCTGAAAGGAAGATTTTTAACTTTTCAGCATTTAGATAATGTGCAGGTATTTTTAAGGATTGTAAATATGCTGGGTTATGAACAGCCGCATGATCTGCCGTTAGAAAAAGGGTATAATTATCCTTTCCTACTTGTTTGTCTAAAAACTGAAAGAAATGGGCTAGGTCCTTATCCAATCTTAAATAAGTATCCTCTGTTTCTATGGCAGAAACGCCATATTTATGACCCACATAGTCTGTTGATGAAAAACTGACTGCTAAGAAATCGGTGTATGTACCTTTTCCTAATTTTTCTCCCACAATTGCTGCTTTCGCAAAATCTACCGTAAAGGTATTGCCAGCAGGAACCGTTTTTAATAAATCAAAATTATTATTCTTGGAACGTAAGGATTTTAAATCTTTGGGAAAAGTAGGAGCATATTGTCCTATTAATGTTTCTTCAAAAATATTGTCATCACTTCTGCTGTTTTTATAACTGTCGATTCCATAAAGAGTTTCCCAAGGGCTATTTAGATACTCATCTGCTTTGTTGTCAGCATTAAAATCGGTGACCCATTGAGGAATTTTATTCATGTAAAAGGTACTTGTTATCCAAGTATTGTAATTTTCACCATCATACCAATATGCTGCATTTGCGGTATGACCAGCGGGTAGAATTGCTGCCCGATCTTTTATCGAAATACCAATTGTTTTTCCATGCATGTTTTGCGCCAAATGCAATTGATCAGTGATTGTTGAGGTAACTAATCTTTTTGGAGATTTTTGACCATTTAATCCACTATTACCTAATGTCTTATATGCACTATCATACACACAATACACCGATTTTTTTTCGTATTTATCATACCAATCATTAGAGATAATTCCGTGCTCACTGGGGGTTGTTCCAGTGTAAATGGATGCATGACCAACAGCTGTGTAAGTAGGGATGAGGTTGTAATGAGCATTTTCTAGGGAGAACCCTCCTTGTAATATTCGATTAAATCCACCGTCTCCAAACCGATCTGCAAATCTTGTTAAATAATCATATCGCATTTGGTCAATGACGATCCCTACAACCAACTTGGTTTTTTTCGGAGAAGAACCAGATTTGCAGCCTCCTAATAGGAAAAACAAGCATAGAATCGTGAGAAGGAATTTAAATTTCATGAACGATCAATTAAATATGTGTCAAAAGTACTTATTTTTTATATAGATCTTATAAATTTAACTTTCTATTGATCATATTTTAATACTTTAGCATAAAATTAAATGCAATGAATTACCTAGAGCACATTGGTAAATATTTTATAATGTTAGGACGTGTTTTTAAAAAGCCACAACGTTCAAAAGTTTTTTATGAAGCTATATTGAGAGAGATTGAAGATTTAGGGTTAAAATCTCTCGGAATTATCATGTTTATTTCCTTTTTTATTGGAGGGGTCATAGCCTTGCAAACGGCTCTAAATTTAGAGAGTCCCTTCATTCCAAAATCCTTAATTGGTTTTGCTGCAAAACGCTCTATAATCTTAGAATTTGCTCCTACCTTTTGTTCGATCATCTTGGCGGGAAAAGTTGGGTCTTATATTACATCTAGTATTGGTTCTATGCGTGTCACAGAGCAGATTGATGCTTTAGAGGTGATGGGTATCAACTCATTAAATTACCTGGTCTTACCCAAGATAATAGCCACGGTATTCTTTTATCCATTTTTAATATCATTAGGAATGTTTCTGGGAATTTTTGGGGGTTGGGTTTCTGGAGTACTGTCGGGTCTTTTTTCGGGAACCGAATACATTGCAGGTCTTCAAACTGATTTCAATCCGTTTTTGTTAACATATGCAATGATTAAAACACTCATTTTTGCATTTTTAATAGCTACAGTTCCTGCTTATCATGGATATTATGTAAAAGGTGGATCAATAGCAGTAGGGAGAGCAAGTACTCAATCTGTTGTTTGGACTACGATTTTAATAGTCATCGCAAATTATTTTTTAACTCAAATGCTTTTAACCTAGACAATGATAGAAGTAAAAAATTTATACAAAGGTTTTGGAGGGGACAACATATTGAAAGGAGTTTCGGCTACTTTTCACCCAGGTAAGACCAGTTTGATTATTGGTCAAAGTGGTTCTGGTAAAACTGTTTTTTTAAAATCTTTAATCGGTTTGCATATTCCTGATGATGGATCTATTATTTTTGATGGAAAGTTGAGTTCAAAATTTACAGAAAATGAAAAGCAACAATGGAGGCAAGAAATTGGGATGGTTTTTCAGGGAAGTGCGTTGTTAGATTCTCAAACTGTTGAAGAGAACGTGATGTTTCCATTAAAAATGTTTACCCAACAATCTTATGAGGTCATGTTAGAACGTGTAAATTTTGTTTTGAAAAGAGTCAATTTAGAAAATTCAAATAAAAAATTACCCGCAGAATTATCTGGAGGAATGCAAAAAAGAGTCGCAATTGCGAGAGCGATCGTTATGAATCCTAAATATTTATTTTGTGACGAACCTAATTCCGGCTTGGATCCACAAACAGCCATTGTCATTGATAAGTTAATTCAAGAAATTACAGAAGAATATAATATCACTACTATAATTAATACTCATGATATGAACTCTGTGATGGAAATAGGAGAAAAAATAATTTTTTTAAAAGACGGTCAGAAAGCTTGGGAAGGAACCAGTGATGAGGTCTTTAAAACTGATAATGAAGCAGTTGTCAGTTTTGTCTATTCTTCGAATTTATTCAAAAAAGTAAGAGAGGCGTATTTAAAAGAAACAAAGTAGATAATAGGTTTGTTTTTTTGAAAATATACTATATATTTGCACCCGCTAAAAAGAAAAAATGACCTGGTAGCTCAGTTGGTAGAGCATCTCCCTTTTAAGGAGAGGGTCCTGGGTTCGAGCCCCAGCCCGGTCACATCCTTTAAAACTCCGCACATTGTGCGGAGTTTTTTTTTAACATTATTTCAACAAAAAATAAGTTACTAGTGAGTATTTTTGAAGTATTAAATTAATCAATTATGAATACAATATTCATGTCAATTTGTATCATCCTTTCCATGAGTAGTTCCAACAAGACAATTTTTGATTTTAACTCTGATGCAACTATTTCTCAATGGAGAGTTGTAGATGACGTTGTAATGGGAGGAAGGTCTCAAGGTAATATAAAGATAAATAAAGAAGGGAATGGTGTGTTCTACGGAACCGTGTCATTAGAAAATAACGGTGGTTTTTCTTCCTTAAGACATCGTTTTTCAACAATTAAAGTAACCGATTTTAAGCATGTTGTTATCCGTGTGAAAGGCGATGGAAATACCTATCAATTCAGACTCAAAGATGAGGTGTATGCTCCTCATTCTTTTATCTCCTTTTTTCAAACTAATGGTGCATGGCAAACGATTCGCATAAAACTTTCAGACATGTATCCTTCCTTTAGAGGAAGAAAATTAAATATGAATAATTTTTCTTCAGAAAGCATTCAAGAACTTGCTTTTTTGATAGGAAATAAAAAGGCTCAAAACTTTACACTAGAAATTGATAAAATTTATTTAGAGTAAATTCCCTTCACTTTTTTTGTATCTTTCACAGGTTCTAAATTATAGAGTATGGAGAAAAATCATGTGAAAGAAGCAGCAGCTCAAGATCTCAAGAAAAATATAAGAAACAACGCGAAAGGGTTGTTTTTTGGGCTTAAAAATTACCTAAAAGAACTCCTAGATTTTAGAGAGGACACAGATTATGAAGCCACTATGGGGGCCATAAAAGCAGACATTCCTTTCAAGGGAGCAACAGCTTGGATTCTCATTTTTGCTGTCTTTGTTGCTTCTGTTGGATTAAATGCAGATTCAACTGCAGTTGTGATTGGAGCCATGTTAATATCACCACTGATGGGTCCAATTTTAGGGATAGGAAGTGCTTTTGCAATCAATGATATTGAAATTTTTAAAAAATCTGCAATCAGTTTATCAACCATGATTGTGTTGAGTTTGCTTACTTCTTTTATCTTTTTTTATTGTTTTCCGTTGAGTGAAGATACTTCAGAGCTATTAGGAAGAACAAAACCCGATATTAGAGATGTTCTTATTGCTTTTTTTGGAGGTTTGGCGTTAATGGTTGCTAGAACAAAAAAAGGAACTGTTGCCTCTGTCATTTTTGGGGTTGCCATTGCAACCGCTTTGATGCCGCCACTTTGTACTGCCGGATATGGTTTAGCCAAAGGATTTTCTGGAGAATCAATTGGTTTTACGTATGCTCTTGGCGCGATGTTTCTGTTTACAATCAATACGATTTTTATTGCTTTAGCTACATTTTTAGTATTGAAACTGTTGCGTTTTCCAATGCATAAATACGCAAATGCTGCCAAAAGAAAACGGTATGCTACGATCGCTACTGTGGTCGGTGTCATTGTAATGATCCCTGCCTTCTATACGTTTTATATTGCTTTAGAGGAAAGTAGGGTCAATGCACAATTAAAAGCGTATGTGAAAAATGAAATACGTACTATTGGAAATTTTCAATTAATAGATCAAGATTACTTTTCAGATACAAAAATTCTAAAGCTCAATTTTTTTAATGAGGTTAGTTTGGCTGAAAAAAATATGTTGGAGAACAGGTTGCTTAATGATCCTAGATATGATCGTTTGCGTGAGGTGAAAATTGATATAAAGGGAAGTGATACCAAAAGTTTTGAACTTATTACAACAGCCTATAAAGAGAAAAGAGAGGAGTTACAGGAGGCAAAAAATAGAATCATTGGGTTGCAAAATCAAATTACAGATTTACAGGAAACAATTTTATCTTTAAACAATAGAATTGAGCAGGATGCTTTAAATAATAACCAAAAAGTTGTTGCATTTAGTAGGATAGCAAAAGATGCAAAAATTAGATACAGTGCTATTGAAGAAGTGGGTTTTGCAAAGGTTTTGTATTCAAAAGATTTTATCAAAGTAGATACAATTCCGGTAGCAACCATTAAATGGAATTCAAATATATCCGATAGCATGATTGCTTCCAAAGAAAAAGAATTGCAAATTTGGATGCAAAAAGAAATGAATTTAGATACACTTTTTATGAAGAGGTAACTCGGAAACCAGTTTCTGGTTAGAGATGTTTTTTAGGATCATTTTTAAATTCAACTTAATTTTTAGTTGTTTTCAAGAGGGATCACTTCAACATTTTGATTGAATAAATATGTTTTGTTGGTCTCAATTTTCAAACATTCAAATCTTGTTCTTCTTTTTAGACCTTTTTTGTAGCGGATATTTTTAAATTCAAAAAAACTACCCACTGGAATCTCATGGATGAAACTTTTTCCTTTTTCTGCTTTATTTCCCTTAAGAATAAGAGATAATTTATGATCACTATCTGTACTTGCTTTTGGGTTTTTAAGATAGTTGGCCAAAAAAGGGAGCATTTCTTTGGAGAAAATTTCTGGACTTAAAAAAGGGAGCATTAAGTGTTGAAAAACTGTTTTCCATTCTTTTCCATGTGGTTGAACTCTTCCAAATTTTTGATGGGTAACATGGTGTGCAATTTCATGGACCAATGTCAACAAAAATTGATATTTGTTGAGGTTATTGTTTACTGTAATCTGAAATTGTCCATTTGGTAATTTTCTAAAATCACCATGTTTTGTTTTTCTTTGAGTTACAATCTTTAGTGTAAAATGATGAATTTCAATTAAAAATTGAACAAAAGGAATCGCCTTTTCGGGAATGTATTTTTGATAGGTTGTATTCAAGTAAAATTATGGTGTTGAAGAGGATACTTGTAAGACTTTTCCGTTGTAAAATTTATTTCCTGTTAGCGAAAAATCAAAAATATAATTTGCCATTTCTTGTGCTGATAGCGGGGCTTGATAATCAGGAAAGGCTTCTTTTAACATTTCTGTTTGAACGGCTCCTATGGCTAACACATTGAAGGCGATTTCTTGTTCTTTGTATTCTTCTGCCAATAATTCAGAGAGTGTAATAACTGCCCCTTTAGCAGAGGAATATGCTGCTAAGCCTGGGAATTTCATGCTTCCTTGAATACCTCCCATAGAGCTTACAGTTACCACATGACTTCCTTTTTGTAAAAAGGGAATCATTAATTTTGTGAGCTCAGCAACTGCAAAAACGTTTACCTTGTATACTTCAAGAAAATCTTCTGAAGATAATTCTGTAAATGCTTTGTTTATTAATTTTCCGGCGTTATTGATCAGAATATCAACTTTTTGCCAGTTACTTTTTACAAATGCTGTTATTTTATGCATTTCTGAATTGTTCGATAAATCAATAGAAATTACAGTAATATTTTGATGATTGAATTCCTCTAATGGTTTCGTATTTCTTGATAATGCCAAAACCTGATGTCCGTTATTTGCAAATTGTTTTGCCAATTCAAATCCGATACCTCTGCTGGTTCCTGTAATAATAACATTTTTCATTTTATCATTTTTGAACTAGCAATCTACTCAATTTTTCATACATTTAAAGATAAAATTTAATCAAATAAATCTCGAAATATATTTTTTATTCCGTGAAAACTAACAAAGCGATCAGATGAAAAAAAGTGCATTGTTCCTTTTTCTGTCATTCTTTATTCAAATTTCAGTTGCCCAAACAACCTACCTTCTTTGTGGGAGTCTTATAGATACCAATACGGGTACGATCCATTCAAAAAAAACAATTCTTGTCAAAGCTGATACGATTGTAAAAATTTTTGAGGGTTATGTATTGCCAAAAAATAAGAGCGCTACAGTCATCGATTTAAAGGACAAAGTAGTGCTGCCAGGATTGATCGACATGCATGTACACATAGAACAAGAATTTGATCGTCAGACACAATTAAACCGTTATATTCTCAATGAAGCTGATATTGCATTTAATTCGGTTGGTTTTGCAAAAATGACACTATTAAGTGGGTTTACAACTGTCAGAGATTTGGGAGGAACAGGGGTCAATATTTCAATTAAAAAAGCGATAGAGGCAGGTAAAATTATAGGTCCTAGAGTGTATACTGCAGGAAAGTCTATTGCAACAACAGGAGGGCATGCAGATCCTACAAATGGAAGTAGTAGAAAACTAATCGGAAATCCTGGTCCCAAAGAAGGAGTGATCAATTCTGTTGAAGATGCCAAAAAAGCAGTTCGTCAACGGTATAAAAATGGAGCGGATTGTATTAAGATCACCGCAACGGGGGGTGTTTTAAGTGTTGCCAAATCGGGAGACAATCCTCAATTTACCCTAGAAGAAGTGAAAGCAATTTGCGATACTGCAAAAGATTATGGAATGCATGTCGCTGCTCATGCTCATGGAGATGAGGGCATGCAACGAGCAATTATAGGCGGTGTAAAAACCATTGAACATGGTACTTACATGAGTGATGCAACCATGGAACTTATGAAAAAGTACAATGCCTATTTAGTGCCCACCCTGACGGCAGGAAAAGAAGTGGCAGAAAAAGCCACTGTTGATGGGTTTTACCCAGAGATTGTTGTACCAAAAGCCTTAGCAGTGGGTCCGCAAATTCAGGAAACCTTTGCAAAAGCATATAAAAAAGGAGTTGGAATTTCTTTTGGAACAGATGCAGGAGTTTTTGAACACGGGCAAAATGGAAAAGAGTTTGGTTTTATGGTAGCTGCTGGAATGCCGGCTATGGAAACCATTCAGTCTGCAACGATTACCAATGCAATGTTGTTACAAATGGAGCATAAAATTGGACAAATTCAAACAGGTTTTTTCGCTGATATCATCGCGGTAGATGAGGATCCAACAAAAAACATCTCTACGATGGAAAACATTGTTTTTGTCATGAAAGAAGGTGTTGTTTACAAGAAATAACTATTCAAAAATAACATGTTGAAAAGCACCAATATCTGGTTTTGAGGTTCGATCTACTCCTAAAAGATCCAGAGGGTAGGGCGAAGATGATGCGCTGTTAATTGCATCAGATTTTTCCCCAATTACAAAATCATTTTTCTGAGGATCTCTAAAATTCGAATTCCCATTTAGAATGATGTTTTGATAAAAAGAGTTTGTAAAGTCTAATTGAGCAATGTCAGTAAAAGAATTGTTAATGTCATTAAACTGAATCATGCTACTGCTAATGTTATAGTTAAAAATACCGCCTCCATCTACGTAGTCGATTAAAAATTCGATAGGGTTGTTTCCATCAAAGATACAGTTGGTAAAATTTGCAGCATATAAATTTCTAGTTTCAATAATTTCTTCACCAGCCTCATTCTTATATGCAAAGAAATTGTTGATTAGAACCGCCGGTAATTGTCGTAGACTATTGCTCCAAAAATTTGAAAATGTAGCATGTGTAAAGTTATAGGTGCCTCCAATCGTTGCAGCCAAAGATGCTTGTCCTGCATTCCCAACGACTAAATTATAACCCTCTATGTTTGTTTCTCTTCCTAAAATACCAAAATTACTATGATTATAGATTTCTGTATTTTCAAGTCTTAGGGTTGGACGAGAAGGAGTTTCTAAACTATCAACTAAAACACCGATAATTCCATTTTTAATAACAGCGTGTTGTATTTCGTTGTTTACGCTTCCTGCTCGCATCCAAATGGTTCCCCATTGCCCTGGAATATCTTTAAAAGAGTGTTCTAGGCGATCTCCTTCGAAAATGACTTTTTTTGAACGTGTTCCTTTTACTTTTAACGTAGCTTTCTTATCTACAATGAGACCAGAATTGTCGTGAAAATGAATTCTAGCACCGGCTTCAATAGTCAATGTCTTATTTTTAGGAATTGCAGCATAGCCATAAATAACTGTTGGTTTTGTGCTTGTAAATATGGACAATTCTGCATCGGTTAAAAAACGACCCTTGATGCTCGTGGGCTGTCCATCCAATGTAAGGCTGTCAATTTTCATGCTAATGGCATCTTTTCCTGGAAAAATAAAATTGGCATCTTCAACTAAGGTCACTAAATCTACCTCTTGTTGATTTGTACCATTGTCAAATAAAATTTGATCGGTGTATAAAAGCTGTAAATTACTGTTGGCATCTATGGTCGTTTCTACAAATACATAGATACTGTCTTTGGCTAAAATATCGATGTCTTCAAATTCTTTTCCTGGGATTCCATCGATATTTAATCTGTAGTTTGAATCACGTCCATTTTTTAATTTTATTTGAGGGATGGTGATGGCGTTATTTCCTCTATTAAATACTTTTAGATTGTAGGTTGCAGAGCCAATATTGGAAAATACAGTATCTAAGAATACCGTGTCTTTTGAAAATTCTAAATTTCCAAAACTAGCGATGGTTTCGAAGTCTTTTCTACAGGAGCTGATAGAAATAAGAAAAATACAACAAAGAATGGCAAACAGAGATCTCATACAATTCAATTTTTTATAATGATAGCACTTTTCTATAAGTTAATTATTGTTTTATCAATTCTATTTCAAATAAGGTTCCCCAGTTTTTTCCAGTAACAAACATTCTATTGTTTTCAGAGTCGAATGCGATTCCGTTTAAAACTTCGTCTTGAGAAACTAGTTTTTGGGTCTTCTCCATTTCCTTTTTTAAGGATTTTAAATTTGCAATTCCTTCTACAATTCCGGTAGTTGGATCGATAATTACAATCGCGTTTTGCTGGTATTTGTTAGCATATATTTTTCCATTAATCATTTCTAATTCGTTCAAATCTTTCACAGCATATTTGTTTGTATATACTTGAATTGATTTTTCTTCTTTCAAAGTTTTCGGATTTAAAAACCAAATTTTGTGAGAACCATCAGATTTAATCAATGCGGTTTCATTGTGAGTAAACCCCCATCCTTCTATGCTTTTATCGTATGAAAACTCTTTTTCCTGTTTGAAAGTTTCTAAGTCATACACAAACCCTTTTTTAGCCTGCCATGTCAACCAATATATCTTCTGGTTAAAAATAGTCATTCCTTCTCCAAAATATCTTTCATCCAAGGCTGTTTTCTTGAGTACTTTCCCTGTTTTAATCGCAACCTTTCTCAGGGTAGATTCTCCTCTATGCCCCGTGGTTTCGTATAAAAACCCCTTGTAATATTCTAAGCCCTGTGTGTATGCTTTTTTGTCGTGAGGGTATTTGTTGATGATCTTGCAATCATAAACGGTTGGGGCTTTATTGGCTAGAACTTCAAAAAAACTATTTTCTTTTTTAGTCTTTTCAGGATAGAAGATTAGTGCTGAAATTTGATGTTTTCCAATACCTATATCTTTGGTATTTAATTCTATTGAAGACTCATTATTAGAATGAATTTCTTTACCGTTCACAAAAAATTGCACACTTTGAATTGGTTTGTTTTCCTTTTCCTTTAAAGAAATACGAATCGTTGTGTTAAAAGGAACTTGTTTTTGGTGTTCTAAATGAAATACATACTCATTGGAGCAAGAGGTTGATAGCAGAAATGACGCTAAAAAAGCAACAAGTAAAAAATATTTTTTCATTCTTAATGGTTTTATGTGTGGTTTCGTCTTCTCAATAATTAACAAAGGCTTGAAAAAGGACGATTTACGAACAAAAGTAAGTATAAATGTAATGATTGTATTTATTGAAGCAAATAAAAACAACATATTTATTTGTAAATTAAAAAATATGGTTAAATTTGCATCCTCAAAATAGTATCTTATCGCTATTTAGAAAGAGAGTAAGCCTTACCAACTATACTCTTACAAAACTAATATTAAAGTATTAAAATAGAATAAAATGAAGAAAGGAATTCATCCAGAAAATTATAGAATGGTAGCATTTAAAGACATGTCAAATGAAGATGTTTTTTTAACACGTTCTACTGTAGACACTAAAGAAACTTTAGAAGTTGATGGTGTTGAGTATCCTTTAGTAAAATTAGAGATTTCTAGAACTTCTCACCCATTTTACACTGGTAAATCTAAACTTATCGATGCCGCAGGACGTATTGATAAATTTAAAAACAAATACGCAAAATTCAAGAAGTAATTCTTACACAATTTTCACATATTTAAAACTCCAACAAGTAATTGTTGGAGTTTTTTTTATTTGATATATGATTCTATACTTGGGAGTTCAAATTTTTAATAAATAGGTCTTGAATGAGTTATTAAAAAAGTATGTGTCAATGGGGCTATTCTATTTCTGAGCTTTTATTTCATGTATTTACAGGTAATCTTCTATAGGATTACAGGAACAAATTAAGTTTCTATCGCCAAAAGCATCATCGACTCTCCGAACCGTTGGCCAAAATTTATTCTCAGCAATGTATGCCAGTGGAAAAGCAGCTTGTTTTCTCGAGTAGGGTAATTCCCAGGCATCTGCAGTTAACATTTCTTGCGTGTGTGGTGCATTTTTTAATGGGTTGTTTTGATTTTCTTTGGACGCCTCAGAAATTTCTTTTCGAATTGAAATCATCGCATCACAAAAACGATCCAATTCAGTTAAACTCTCAGATTCTGTGGGTTCAATCATCATGGTTCCGCCAACAGGAAAAGAAACCGTTGGTGCATGAAAACCATAGTCCATCAAACGTTTTGCAATGTCTACAACTTCAATACCATTTTGTTTAAAATCTCTACAATCGATAATCATTTCGTGTGCAGCTCTGTTCATTTCTCCTGTGTACAGGGTTTCATAATAACCATGCAAACGCTCTTTGATATAATTGGCGTTTAAGATGGCTAATTGGGTCGTGTTTTTTAATCCTTTTGCTCCTAACATTGTGATGTATCCATAAGAAATTAAACAAGCTAAAGCAGATCCCCAAGGTGCTGCAGAGATAGCAGAAATTGCTTTTTTACCTCCAGTTGAAATCAGTGGATTGGTTGGTAAAAAGGGAACTAATTGTGGGGCAACACATATTGGGCCAACTCCAGGACCCCCACCACCATGTGGAATCGCAAATGTTTTATGCAAGTTTAAGTGACAAACATCTGCACCAATTGTAGCTGGGTTCGTGAGGCCAACTTGTGCATTCATATTTGCACCATCCATGTAGACTTGCCCTCCATGATCATGAATGATCTGTGTAATTTCTTTAATTTCTTTTTCGAAAACTCCGTGGGTGGACGGATAGGTAATCATTAAAGCAGCTAAATTGTCTTTGTGGATTTCTGCCTTTTCACGCAAATCATTGATGTCTATATTACCGTTTTCTGCTGTTTTGGTAACGATGACTTTCATTCCTGCCATGACAGCAGAGGCAGGGTTTGTCCCATGAGCAGAAGCTGGAATCAAACAAATGTTTCTGTGTGAATCTCCGTTAGATTGATGATATGCTCTAATTGTCATAAGACCTGCAAATTCTCCTTGAGCGCCAGAATTAGGTTGTAGAGAAGTGCCTGCAAAACCAGTTACGATGTTTAATTGTTGTTCTAGTTTCTTTAAGACTTCTTGATATCCCTTCGCTTGATCTAAAGGCACAAAAGGGTGAATATTTCCCCATTGTGGATTACTTAAAGGGAGCATTTCTGAGGCTGCATTCAATTTCATAGTACAGGAGCCTAACGAGATCATGGAATGATTTAATGCTAAATCTTTACGTTCTAATTTTTTAACATATCGCATCATATCTGTTTCAGATTGATACTTATTAAAGATTTCGTTTTCTAAAAATCCTGAGTTTCTGAGAATGTTCTCAGGGATGACGCTTGTTGTTGAGGGGGTTGTTTTTTCTGATTTTAAACCAAAAGCTTCTTTAAAGCAATGAACAATTGCCTCAATTTCATGAACTCCAACGGTTTCGTTTATAGAAATAGAAACATGATGATCATCTATATAGTTGAAGTTGATCTTATTTGCCTCAGCAATAGGCTTTAATTGGGACGCTTCTACTTTGAGTAGAATCGTATCAAAATAAGAGGTATTTAGTTGTTTGAAACCTAAATTTTCTAAAATTACAGCTAAAATTTTGGTATTTTCATGTACATAATCTGCGATGTATTTTAAGCCATTTTTTCCGTGATAAACGGCATACATTCCTGCCATGACAGCCAATAAAACTTGCGCTGTACAAATGTTAGAAGTTGCTTTTTCACGTTTGATATGTTGTTCTCTAGTTTGCAATGCCATGCGCAATGCACGATCACCATTTTTATCTTTTGTGACGCCAATAATACGTCCTGGAATACTTCTTTTGTAGGCTGTTTTTGTTGCAAAAAAAGCTGCATGAGGACCTCCATACCCTAATGGTATTCCAAATCGTTGACTCGTCCCAACGACTACAGATGCTCCAAAATTACCTGGTGCTTTTAATTTTATCAGCGATAAAATATCGGCAGCCACAGCTACTTTTATATTATTATTAGTTGCCTTTGCAACAAAATCTTCATAGTCAAAGAGTTGTCCATATTTTCCGGGGTATTGGATGATAGCTCCAAAAAAATCATCAGAAAAATCAAAATCTTCATGAGCACCAATTACCAATTCAATTCCGATGGGAGTAGAGCGAGTTTGAAGCAAAGAAAGGGTTTGAGGTAAGACTTCTTCTGAAACAAAAAATTTATTTGCTCCTGACTTTTTCTTTCCACGTTCTCTAACGTCAAACAATAAAGCCATCGCTTCTGCTGCTGCTGTAGCTTCGTCTAATAGAGAAGCATTTGCTATTTCCATTCCTGTTAAATCGCAAATCATTGTTTGAAAATTTAACAAGGCTTCCAGACGTCCTTGTGCAATTTCTGCTTGGTAGGGCGTGTAGGCAGTATACCATCCTGGATTTTCTAAAATATTACGTTGAATGACACTTGGCACAATTGCTTCATGATATCCCATTCCTATGTAACTTTTAAAAACCTTATTTTTTTCAGATAGTTGTTTGATATGGGCTAAATATTCATATTCGCTCATTGCAGGAGCCAAATCCAACTCCTCTTTTAAATGGATGTTACTGGGAACTGTCTCCGAAATCAATTGATCCAATGTCTCAACTTTTACAGTCGATAACATTTTTTCAATTTCTTTATTATCAGGACCAATATGTCTATTTTCAAACAAGTTAGTGTTCATTTTTTTTGATTTATAAATGATTGAATTATCCCTAAAAAAAATAATGGTTTTTTGATTTTACAAAAATAAGGTTTAAATCAATTATGTAGATCCCATAAGTTCAAAAAACAACAGCTAATTATTAACTAATTAATGAATGTTATGAACATAAAGGTTATTTTTGTTTTATGAGTTTTTTAAAAACAGTATTGAATTTTTACGTGAATGCTAGTATTCATGTGGCAATCGCTGTTTATGCGTTTGTAAGAACTACGGAATACTATTTTGGGCTCTCTCACAATGAGTATTTGAATTCCTTTATTTTCTTTGGAACAATTACTGGATATAACTTTGTGAAATATGCTGGGGTGGCAAAATTACATCATAGAAGTTTGACTCATAATTTAAAAATAATTCAAATATTTTCGTTGTTGTGTTTTTTTGCCATGTGTTATTACGCACTTCACCTTTCGATAGAGACCTTAATTTTTACAATTCCTTTTGTAGGATTGACCTTTCTATATGCCGTCCCTTTTTTAAGTGGTTTTGACAAAAGTTTAAGAGAGGTGAGTTATTTGAAGATCTTGGTTGTTGCTTTCGTTTGGTCAGGTTTTACTGTTCTAATTCCATTATTAGCTGCTGGGAAAGAAATTTCTTCAAGCATGTTACTTTGCATGTTGCAACGTTTTTTAATTGTAATCGTTTTAATTCTGCCTTTTGATATCAGGGATGTAAAATATGATGCAATCAATTTACAAACAATTCCAAAGAAAATTGGCGAGCAAAGAACAAAGAGGCTAGGGGTTTTATTACTAGTTTTTTCACTGATTTTAGAGTACTTTATTTCTTCTGAAGTTAGGGTTAAGATGGCATTTATGATGTTCTTTTTTCTTGTAATTGTTTTCTTGATGCGATCAAAAACAGCGCAATCGAAATATTATAGTTCTTTCTGGGTAGAGTTATTACCAATTGTTTGGTGGTTACTTCTTTAGGATTTGACAATTTTTTTGAGCCTAAGGTGTCTTTTTGGTAAACTGTTTTTCATATTCATAGGATATAAAGTAGATATCATAAAACTGTGAAATAGCTTCTTATTTATCTTCTAAATTTGTAAATTTACGCTCATAAATTTTAACAAGTCTGATAAAGGAATGATGACCAAAAAAAGGAATTATATTTTCGATTTTGATAGCACCTTAACCCGTGTAGAGGCATTGGATGTTTTAGCCGAAATTACACTTAAAAATAATCCTAAAAAAGATGAAATTATTCAAGAAATAATTGACATTACTAATTTGGGAATTGATGGTGAAATCTCCTTTACAGAATCTTTAGAAAGAAGGATCAAGCTATTGAATGCCCACCAAGCCGATTTAACAGGTTTGGTTGTAGCTTTGAAAAAACAAGTCTCAAAATCTATAGAAAGCAACAAAGAATTTTTTGAAAACTTTGCAGAAGATATTTATGTAATTTCTTGTGGATTTAAAGAGTTTATAGATCCTATTGTAAAAGAATATAACATCCCTTCAGAAAGGGTGTTTGCAAATACGTTTGAATTTGCAAAAGATGGAAAAATTATTAGTTTTGATGCTAATAATCCACTTTCACAACACAATGGAAAAATCCAATGTTTGAAAGAGATGAATCTCGAAGGAGAAATACAAGTTATTGGTGATGGGTACAGCGATTATGTTACTCGTGAAGCAGGTGTAGCAGATAAATTTTTTGCCTATACAGAGAATGTTTCAAGGGAGAAAACAACAGAAAATGCTGACCATATTGCCCCAAATTTAGATGAATTTTTATACGTTAACAAGTTGCCAAGAAATATCTCATACCCGAAGAATAGAATTAAAATTTTATTATTAGAAAATGTGCATCCAGATGCTTTTACGAAGCTATCTACAGATGGTTTTTCTGTTGAAACAGTCTCTAAAAGTTTGTCAGAAGATGAGCTGATAGCAAAAATAAAAGACGTACATGTGTTAGGAATTCGTTCCAAAACAAATGTCACGCAAAGGGTTGTTGATGCTGCCGAAAAATTGATGGTCGTTAGTGCCTTTTGTATTGGAACCAAACAAATTGACTTGGATGCCTGTAAAGAAAAAGGAATTGTTGTTTTTAATGCTCCTTATAGCAATACCAGATCTGTAGTTGAATTGGCTATTGGTGAAATTATCATGTTAATGCGTAGTGTTTTTCAGAGAAGTACAGAAATTCACAACGGACAATGGAATAAAACAGCCGAAGGGTCAAGAGAAGTTCGTGGTAAAAAATTAGGAATTGTAGGCTATGGGAATATTGGTAAGCAGTTGTCTGTTTTGGCCGAAGCCCTTGGAATGGATGTTTGTTATTATGATGTAGAAGATAAGTTGGCATTGGGAAATGCAACTAAAATGAATACCTTAAAAGAACTATTAGAAATTTCTGACGTGGTTACTTTGCATGTTGATGACAATGCTGCGAATCATAATTTCTTTGGAGCGAAAGAGATTTCGCAGATGAAAGATGGAGCGCACTTAGTAAACTTAGCAAGAGGTTTTGTAGTAGATATTTCAGCATTAGTAGTTGCTCTAAAGATTGGTAAAATAGCGGGTGCAGCAGTTGATGTATACCCAACTGAACCAAGAAAAAATGGAGATTTTTATACAGAATTAAAAGGACTGGATAATGTGATTTTAACTCCACACGTTGGTGGTAGTACCGAAGAAGCACAGAGAAATATTGCAGATTTTGTTCCAAATAAAATTATGGCTTATATTAATTCTGGGAATACAGTAGACGCTGTAAACTTTCCAAACATTCGTTTACCGAGACAAACGGATGCTCACCGTTTTTTACATATTCACGAAAATGTTCCCGGAGTCATGGCAAAAATCAATAAAATTTTGGCCAAATATGATTTGAATATAACGGGTCAGTACTTATCTACAGATCCAAAAGTGGGTTATGTAATTACAGATTTAGATAAAGAATACAACAAAGAAGTAATTGAGAATTTAAAAGACGTAGAAGGAACAATTAAGTTCCGTGTACTCTATTAATTCTCTTATGGACTCTAAATAAGAACCCTTCAGATTTTGTATTCTGAAGGGTTTTTTATTGTTTATATGGAAGTATTATGGTTTTAATTGACCTTCTTTTAGGTTCACAATGCCTTTATCGATAGTAGTTAAATAGCGCTTGCTACCTAGATACCTATTTTTATTAAAGGCATCGTAATTTGGTTGTTCTGGATGCATAGAACTTATATGCACATTTCCCGAGGCATGAATGAATTCCATTGTATGATTTCCCAACCAAATTCCTACATGTGTTACCCGTTGATTCGATGTTGTAGTAGCTTTTTTTCCAAAGAAAAGTAAATCCCCTTTTTCTAAACCTTCAAATTTTAAATTAGGATCTACTGTTCTACCAGCATTAATTTGCTGAGAGGCATCTCTGGGAATTATAAAACCATTCATTAAATAAACCATTTTTGTAAACCCGCTACAATCCATTCCTTTGGCAGAAGTACCTCCCCATAAATAAGGAAATCCGTTCATTTTTTTAGCAATAATTTCAATGTTTTTAGGAGTGCTTTCTAAATTCTTTAACCAGAAATCATAGATGACAGCCTTATTTTTTTTAATAAAACCAATTCTATTGTCTGGATACTTTACTTCGTAAAAAGTAGCATCCTCAGAGAGGTATTTTAACATACCTCCCAAACTAATATCAGAAATAATAGCTGAATTCTTGTTTTTTGAAGCGTATACATAACCAAAATTATCAGTAAATAGAACTTTTTTAGAAGAGTTCCAGGAATCAAACTCTTTTGTATCCATTGTGTAAATTCCTCCTTTGTCTACCCAAGAAATATAATTGTCAGGTGTTTGGACCCTATAAAAATCACCTTTTTTGTCTAGAACTTTAAGTCCCATTCCTAATAAGCCTTGTGTTCCTAATTCTGCTGAATGTTTTGGCTGAGAACGAATGTTTATAACGGCATTTTTTGCAACAGCAAATGGTCGATTTTCTGTTGCTGAGTCTGGCAAGATACGCACCTTGTCAAGGTAGTTGATTTGATGATAATTAAGACTGTCTAGCAATCTTGAAAACGCCTTTTTAGAAGTAGTTTCACCTTTCAAAATTATTTTACCCTCTGCAGGGTGAAATTGGATGTCAAAAAGTGCTATTCTTTTATCTGGTGCTAGTTCTTTTTTTATTGAAGAATACATCTTTTCTGTTATCGTAGCTGTTTTCAGTCCCTTGCTACAAGATAGAAAAGAAATAAAAATGATTGTAAAAAAGAGTTTTTTAATTTTCATTCAAAAAATATTTTAGCTAAAGTACAAAAAAACAAAACTTCAAAAAATCAATTTGTAATTGGTAATTTTTACAGGAATGAATAAGAATTTGATTGAATTTATAAATATAGCAATCAATAATTTTTTTGAAGGATACATTGATTCGGTTCCATCGTAAAACTTAGTGAGTTATGGTGTATTTATATTTTTATTTGAATTGTCTTGCTTCTTGTGAGTAGAAATTTCGCATCCTTATATTTTGGGGGTCCCATAAAACCTTTAGCATTGTTGGAGCATCCATAATCTTCTATGGGAATTCCAAAAAAATTGGTATCCATTTTATTGTTTTTGTTTGCATCATGAATAAAAGAAACCGCGTATTCTCCGGGATTTAAATTCTTAAAAACGATGGTAGCCTTCTTATTTTTTATTGCAACAACATCACTTTTGTACTGATTTTTTAAAAATCCAATTTGACTGTTATAGATACCAGTGATTATCGTTCCTTTATTTGATTTTAATCCAGAAATCTCTACGGTAAGTGTAAATGATTCTTTTTCTTGACTACTTGTGTAGGGTATGATACCGAAAAGGAATGAGATCACCAGCACTAATTTTTTCATATTGATTCAATTGATTATTAATTTCAAAAGTTTTTCACAAAAGAGTAATAAGGACGAACGACTCCGATTCGTATTTTTAATTCTTCAAACTAAAGAAGCTTTTATTTTTTGTGAAACTTAGTCCTACAAATTTATTAAAATATAATTTATAGTTGATCGGTTTTAAGCTGTTGTAATGTTTTATCAGAATTGATGTATGCTGTGAAAAGTATTTGCCTCAATTCATTTATTTCAATGTCAAAGTAGGAGGCCCATTTGTCTTCTTTGAATAATTGATAGATTTTTTTGACTCTTTTTTGAGCTTCTGAAAATGTGAAAAGATGGTGTGACGATCTTGCTGTTTTGGGTTGAATCTCAGCAGTCTTATTTTCAAAATCAATTTCAATAAAAAATAATTTCGCAGACTCATTTAAGGGATAAAAATCGCTCCATTTGGCAAATCCTGTAACCCTTTTTTGATTTCTATAGTTTGTATTGCTGTTCAATCTCCATCTGCAATTTGCAACTCTCCCCCAATGATTTGATTTTCTGTAAACGCCTTCACGAGTATAGAAATACTTGCTATTAAATTTGCTTTTGTAATGAGCTTTTTCCGGAAACTCAAAGTCTTTAACCTCTTGAAATTGACAAAAGGTATGTTTAAAAAAGTTGTTTTGATGGTAGGTTTTCAAAATACTGACAGGATAATATTATAAATGTACTGAAGGAATTTCATTTGAATGATAAAGAATGTAGATTTCTAAATAGATCAAAATAGAAAAACGCAATCAAATACATGATTGCGTTTTCATTGATATAGAAAAGTACTATTTATTTTACTTCTTCAAAATCGACATCCTCAACATTGTCTCCTTGAGCATCGTTTGCTTCTGGTTGACCTTGTTGTTCAGCTCCTGGGTTTCCTCCTTCAGCTCCGCCTTGTGCAGCATACATCTCTTCAGAGGCAGCTTTCCAAGCTTCGTTGATAGTTTCCATTGCCGCATCAATTTGTGCCAAGTCTTTAGATTCATGAGCTGCCTTAAGTGTTGTTAAAGCTGCTTCGATAGGTCCTTTTTTATCGTCAGATAATTTATCTCCAAATTCTGTTAGCTGCTTTTCCGTTTGGAAAATCATAGAATCTGCTCCATTGATTTTTTCAGCAGTTTCTTTAGCGGCTTTGTCTGCATCAGCATTTGCTTCTGCATCCTGTCTCATTTTCTCGATTTCTTCTTCTGATAAACCTGAAGAAGCTTCGATTCTAATTTCATGAGATTTATTAGTTCCTTTATCTAAAGCAGAAACCTTTATAATACCATTGGCATCAATATCAAAAGTTACCTCAATTTGTGGAACACCTCTTTGTGCTGGTGGTAAACCATCTAAATGAAAGCGACCAATGGTGTTATTATCTGCAGCCATTGCTCTTTCCCCTTGTAAAACATGAATTTCTACGGAGGGTTGATTGTCTACTGCTGTTGAGAATACTTGTGACTTTTTAGTAGGAATGGTGGTATTTGCATCAATTAATTTGGTGAAAACATTCCCCATTGTTTCAATTCCTAATGATAAAGGCGTAACGTCTAATAACAATACATCTTTAACATCACCCGATAAAACTCCTCCTTGAATCGCAGCTCCTAAGGCAACAACTTCATCTGGATTTACTCCTTTACTTGGAGATTTCTTGAAAAATTTCTCAACGGCTTCTTGTACAGCTGGAATTCTTGTCGAACCACCAACCAAAACAATCTCATCGATATCAGAAATAGACAAATCTGCATTGTCTAACGCTTTTTTACAAGGCGCTATCGTTCTCTTTACCAAATCGTCAATTAGTTGTTCGAATTTAGCTTTTGTCAAAGTTCTTACCAAGTGTTTTGGTCCACTAGCAGTAGCAGTTACATAAGGTAAGTTAATTTCTGTTTGTGCAGAAGATGATAATTCAATTTTTGCTTTTTCAGCAGCTTCTTTTAAACGCTGTAAAGCCATTGGATCTTCTCTTAAATCGATGTTTTCTTCTGATTTAAATTCTTCTGCCAACCAGTTGATGATTTTTTCATCAACATCATCTCCACCCAAATGTGTGTCACCATCTGTCGCCAATACTTCAAAAACACCGTCTCCTAATTCTAAGATAGAAACATCGTGTGTTCCTCCACCAAAATCAAAAACAACAATTTTTTTGTCGTCATTAGATTTGTCTAATCCGTATGCTAGTGCTGCAGCTGTTGGTTCGTTGATAATTCTTTTTACCTGTAAACCTGCAATTTCTCCTGCCTCTTTTGTAGCTTGTCTTTGGGCATCATTAAAATATGCTGGCACAGTAATTACCGCTTCAGTTACATCTGAACCAAGATAATCTTCTGCAGTTTTTTTCATTTTTTGTAACACCATTGCAGAAATTTCTTGAGGTGTGTATAAACGACCGTCAATATCTACCCTTGGGGTGTCATTATCTCCTTTTACTACTTGATAAGGAACTCTTTTAACTTCCTTAGTAGCATCAGAAAATTTATTTCCCATAAAACGTTTAATAGAATAAACAGTTTTGGTTGGGTTTGTTACCGCTTGTCTTTTAGCTGGATCTCCAATCTTACGTTCTCCTCCTTCCACAAAGGCAACAATAGATGGTGTTGTTCTTTTTCCTTCAGCATTAGGGATTACAACAGGCTCATTTCCTTCCATTACAGAAACACATGAGTTGGTTGTTCCTAAGTCAATTCCAATTATTTTACTCATAATACTATATTTATATTAGTTTTTTTAAATTCAATTTCAGTTTCAATTAGTCAAAGGCTGTGCCAACTCTTTTTTGAGTTTAAAATGTCAGTTTTTAGAATAAATAGTTTTTAAATAGGTGACAATTTGACATAAAACATCCTAATTAGTTCAATTTTATCTGTGAGAAAACAACTTATAGATTTAAAAAAATGATAGTAAAAGAGTACTTTTTTTGTTTTATTAGATACGAAGTGTTAGAATTGATTCATTAAATAAATTAAATTATGTCAAAAAAATACTTAATTAAACTCTATTTTTTACATTTACAATATAATTTTTAATTATTATTGAGAATGTCGCAATTTATAAGTGTTTTTGATATGTTTAAAATAGGGGTAGGCCCATCGAGCTCTCATACCCTAGGACCTTGGAAAGCTGCATCCCTTTGGATGCAACAACTGAGGAATTCTCAAAAATTTGAAGAGATAGATCAAATAACAGTTGATCTATATGGATCTCTGTCACTCACGGGGAAAGGACATGCTACAGACCTTGCAATATTATTAGGTTTGAGTGAGGCAGATCCTGAACACATTCCGATTGAAGATATTTTCATTATTGTGAAAAGAATCAATATTCAACAACAAATTTACCTCAAAGGAGGAAAGAAAATATCTTTTTTAAAGGAGTCGATTGTATTCAATAAGGAGTTTTTACCTTATCATCCCAATGGAATTACCTTCAGAGGGTATTGCAATGGTATGGAAATTTCAGTTCAAACATATTATTCTATTGGAGGAGGTTTTGTCGAACAAGAAAATGCTGTTTTAGAGCAGCAAGCAGCCCAAAAAGATCCAATATTTCCGTATCCAATTCGTAAAGCTATCGAACTACAGTCTTATTGCGAGCGTGATAATGCAACCATATCAGATATTGTACTGAAGAATGAATTGGTTTTAAGGAATGCTGATAAGATTGATGTTGAACTAAAAAGAATTTGGCAAGTCATGTTAGAATCTATGTATTTGGGATGTCATACAGAAGGAGAATTACCCGGAGGGCTTCGTGTAAAAAGACGTGCATTTGATACACATGCTACATTGGTAAAAGGGGCTTCTTATACAGATCCAGAAGATTGGATGACTGCGATTAGGAATACGGAAGTAAAGTTTCGAGAAATTTTAAAATGGGTAAGTTGTTTTGCACTCTCCGTAAATGAAGTAAATGCTTCTTTGGGACGTATCGTTACCGCACCTACCAATGGAAGTGCTGGTGTAATTCCTGCTGTGTTAATGTATTATTTAGTCATAGAGAATCATAAAGCCGATTTTGAACACATTAAAAAATTTCTATTGACAGCAGGGGAGATTGGGAGTCTTTTTAAGAAAAATGCCACTATTTCTGCAGCAATGGGTGGGTGTCAAGCAGAAATTGGTGTTTCTTCAGCAATGGCTGCCGCTGCATTGACAGAATTATTAGGCGGATCTGCCGCTCAATGTATAGTTGCCGCAGAAATAGCTATGGAACACCACCTTGGGTTAACTTGTGATCCCATAGGGGGCTTGGTTCAAATACCTTGTATAGAAAGAAATGCAATGGGAGCTATAAAGGCAATTAATGCTGCAGAAATGGCTTTGGATGTGGATCCTAAGAATGTAAAAGTACCGTTGGACAAAGTAATTCATACCATGTGGGAAACGGCAAAGGATATGAATAAAAAATACAAAGAAACTTCAGAAGGAGGTTTGGCTGTCAATGTTGGTTTGGCAGACTGCTAAAACCATTGTTGTTATGTTATTTGACAATAACATTTGTAAATAAAAAAACCCAATAGTTTTTAAACTATTGGGTTTTTATATCTATTGGTATTCTAAAAATTATTTTTCAGAACTGTTTACCGCTAAAGAATAAACAACTAAACCAAATCCGATTTTGTTAATTGCATCGGCTATATTGTATAAAACATCTACGTTAAAACTTCCTAGGTATTGAGTATACCAACCTTCAGTTCCAGCCATGTATCCAAGAGGATAAATTGCCCAACCTACAAGTACGAACCAACATAAAGTCTTGTGAGCGCTTAATACAGCACCACCAGCTTCTACTGCTAATTTCTTTGCAGATCCTAACCAAATATCGTAAACGATAACAAAATATGCTGCTCCAGAGACAAATCCCCAAAAAGCGGCATTGTCAGTATATACTGCTTCTCCAAAGTATCCTGTTACTAACATAATTGTTGATAACAAGATTAATCGCCACATCATTGATTTTTTTGCTCCTGCTACCTTTAGTATTAAATAAAATTCAACGCACATTAATGGCACAGTTAAGATCCAATCTACATAACGGAAGAAAGTTGGTGAATCGCCTGTTGCAGCCCAATAGTCTCTCATGTAAAAGTAGTGAACTGCTGCAATGAAGGTAATTAAACCAGACACAAGAATTGATGTTCTCCATTTCTTATCAAAACTATTCATTGAAAAGAAGAAGAATACAGATGCTGCCATCATAGCCATACAACCTACAAAAAATGTAAATCCAACATAATCATCTGGAGCCATTTTAGCAACAGAAAGAAAATTAATCGATAAATTCATAATGTTTAAAAAAATTAAGTTAATAAAATAGTTTATGGTTTTTTTACATAAACTCTAAACCAAATATAAGCAAAAATTATTAAATTTGTAAAATGAGTATTGAAATTAAGAGAAATTACCAAAATTTCATGGTTTTTTTTACGTTTTTCTTTTTCTGGTTTAGTACACAGTTTGGGAGATTTGTTGAGGATTCTGTTGCTTTTATATTAATTCTTTCTCTAGGGATTTTACATGGAGCAAATGATTTACTTATTTTGTCGAGAGGGAAATTAGATAATCGCTCTTATTCAAAACATTTAATTGTATACCTAATAATCATCTTATGCTGTGTTTTAATTTATTTTTCTAGTTCATTTTTGGCAATTTTATTATTTGTATTATTAAGTTCTTATCACTTTGGAGAAGAACATCTCGGAGAAAAAATAACTATAAATAACCTATTCAATGTGTTTTTTTACATGTTTTATGGAGTCTTTATTTTTTCTATGCTTTTTTACGTATCTATAGCAGATGTAGATCATATTATGAGAGAACTCACCGACGCAACATTTACTGAGTTTCAAATAGAGATCTCCTTGGGGGTTTCTCTATCTGTTCTTTCAATAATGAGCTTGTATTTGGTCTTTAAAAAATCGTTGGATATAAAGATGCTTTTAACAGAAATCTTTTATTTAGGGCTTCTTTTTTTGGTGTTTAAGACTTCTTCTCTTATTCTAGGTTTTGCCATTTATTTTATTTTGTGGCATTCCATTCCTTCCATTATAAATCAAGTTGAATTTGTTTATGGAGATTTGACAAAAGAAAGTATGATCTCTTATGTAAAAAAAGCACTTATATATTGGATTATAAGTATTCTTGGCATGTTGGTTATCTACCAACTGATTCCTCAAGTGAGTTTGTTTTCTTCCATTATTTTTGTGGTCTTGTTTGCAGTTACTGCACCTCACACTTGGGTGATGTATAAAATGAAAAGTTAGCGCGTGAACAGCAACTCATTTTCAGAAGACATCTCTTCAGAAAAACGATATCTTTCTACATTAAAATTTTTCAATCCCTCAATTGTTTTGATATTGTGATCAATAATATAACGAACCATTAATCCACGAGCTTTTTTCGCAAATGTCATAATTGTTTTGTATTCTCCATTTTTAAAATCTTTAAAAACAGGGGTGATCATGGGAACTTTTAAGATTTTTTTTGGAATTACTTTAAAGTATTCTGTACTTGCTAAATTAACGAGCAATTCTCCTTCTTCTAGTTCCTCATTCAAAGATTTGGCAATTTGGTCGTCCCAAAATTTATAGAGGTTTGTTGTTTTTTGAACCGATAACTTGGTTCCCATTTCTAAACGGTAGGGCTGAATCAAATCCAAAGGTTTTAATATTCCATAGAGGCCAGATAAAATTCTCAATCGGTCTTGTAGCAGTGGTATTTTTTCTTCACTTAAACTTTGTGCATCGATTCCTCTAAAAACCTCACCCGTAAAAGAGTAAATCGCTTGCTTTGCGTTGTTTGGAGAAAAAGGTGTTTTCCAAGTTTGGTTTCTGTCATAATTCAGGGCAGATAATGCGTCAGAAATTTTCATCAATTCAGCAATATTTTTCTTTGAAAGTGTTTTTAATTTTTTATTCAGTTTTTCAGATTGTTCTAAAAAACGGGGTTGTGTGTGTAAGCTTGTAGGAGCTTTTGTCTCAAAATCCAAGGATTTTGCTGGAGATATAATGATTTTCATTTGATGAGATTGAAAAAATTAATACTTAAAAATAAAGTATAAATGTACTAATCATTATAAAGTTCCTCAAATTAATGGAGCATTTTAAATTTATAAACCTATTGGTTAAATTTATAGAAATTATTTTTGTTTTTTTTCTCATAAGAATCAAACTATATGATTTATATTGTGTCAAAGAATAGAAATCAAACATATGATATTTGTTTAAAGACGCTGAACTTTTAAAAAAGTTAAAGGATTCTTCATTGAAAGACATTGCTTTTAGTGAACTACTTGATGCTTATCAAGAGCGTTTGTATTGGCACATTAGAAAGATTGTTATCACTCATGAAAATGCTGATGATGTTTTGCAAAATACCTTTGTTAGGGTTTATAAAAGTATTCATAATTTCCAAGAAAAAAGTAGTTTACATACTTGGATGTATAGAATAGCTTACAATGAATCACTTCGCTTTTTGGAGAAAAATCGTAAAAAAAAATATGTTTCTATTGATGAAATTTCTGATTCTTTTACCGAAGTTTTATTTGAGGATGAATATTTTAATGGTGATCAAATTCAAAAAAAACTTGCTAAAATCGTGAATGAATTTACCGTAAAACAACAACGTGTTTTTCAAATGAAATATTTTGATGATTTGAGTTTTAGAGAGATATCTGAAATTTTAGAAGTGCCCGAAAGCACCCTGAAATCGACCTATTATACAGCAGTAAAAATTATTGAAAAAAAAATAGTTCTTTAAAAATCAAACTTTTTAAAAGAAATAAGTTCTAAGTAATTGACCCATGACAAAATCAATAGAAGAAAACGACAAACAAAACTTTTTAAAAAAAGGTTTTAAAGGTGATGTCTCTAAGTATCATAAAAAATATTTAGGGACTGACGTTCCTGACGGATATTTTGAGAAATCCAAAATATCAATCTTACAGAGGTTGCCATCTCAAAAGAATCCACCAGCTCATCAAGAAGCAAAAAAACCATTGATTTTCTGGAGACGACCTTCTTTTAAATTTTCGGTTGCCGCTTCGTTCGTTTTTATGATGAGTTTGACTTTTTGGTTTCAAAACAGGAACAATAAAAAGGGGGTTCATGAATCGTATTATGAATCTTTGACGTTTTCTGAGACTTACTTGGTTGAGTCTCTATGGGTAGACGATGCTAAGTTTGATGCTTTTGCCGATGAAACTTTATACAGTGAGATCATTCTTAAATCTGATTTTTTTGAACAAAAAATAGATAATTTTCTGTTTGAAAATTTGATTAAAGAAGATTCCTTATTAGATAATTACCTAAATCAGGAACTTCTCGAAACGATTATTTTATAAAAAATTATTAATTTCAAACTATTTAACCAAATATAGTTCTAAATAACAGAAACGATTACGAATTAAAAAACTAAATATTTATGAGAGCTTCAACTTTTAAACAATCTATTTTTAAGCAAAATAATTTTTGCTATGCAATTACAGTTTTTTTTATGTCCTTTTTATTGTTAGTGTCATGTTCAGATTCAGAGGGTCTAAATGATTTTGAAATAGAGGGTACTCAATTGATAGAGAAAATTGAAAATGCCACTAGGGTTTCTGTTGCAGCAACCAGTTTGCCTGCAGCAACAGCATCAGCTCTCAGAGGGGATTTAGCTGATAGCCATATTGTAGAGGTGGAGTTTGCTAAAAATTTCGGGTATAAAGTTTTTTTAGAAACGGATAATGAATCAAGAGTAGAAGTAAAAAGTGAGGTTTATTTTTCTAAGGAAGGAAAACAATTGCTAGATACTGACAGCAAAAGAAACTTCAAAAGAAACAAATGTTTTCAATTTGTATTTCCAATAGATTTTATCATGCCAGACAATACCTCAATAACCTTGGATAGCAAAGAAGAATGGGGTATGATTAAAGATTGGTATGCTGCAAACAAAGGGATTAAAAGAAGACCTAAATTAGTTTTTCCTGTTGAGGTAACAATTGAAGATGGATCTCTTCAAACTTTAATTGATAGAGATGACTTAAGAAGAATGAAAGACTCTTGTAAGAGAGGTAAAGACAAAAGAAAATGTTTTAAATTAATTTTACCCGTTCAGTATACGATGCAAGATGGAACCCTAATAGATATTATAGAAAGAGCAGATTTTAAATTGCTTAGAGCATGGCACAAGGCAAATCCACAAATGAAAGAAAAGGCCAACTTGAACTTCCCAATAGATATTGAATATAAGGACGGAACAACAGCAACAATCGATGATCAAAAAGCATTTGAGGCAGCAAAAGATGCCTGTTAATTAGTTTTTAGGTATTTTAAGTTAAAAAAAGAGTGAAAAAATGAAATTAAATAAATACATATTAACGATAGGCTTTTTTAGTTTGATGCTATGTCATTCTACCTTTATTGCTCAAAATTCCAGATTTGATGTCATTCAAAAAGAGTTAACAAAAGAACAAAGAAATTTGTTACAAAAGGAAAAAGAAGTAATGAAAGCAAATCGAAAGGCTTTTAAAGCATCCCTTACTAAAGAGCAACGATCCCTGTTAAGAGACAGAAGAATTTCTAAAAAAGAACTCAGACAACGTTTGTTGGCTTCATTTTCTGTAATTCAAAAAGACATGGTTAGAAAACAGCAAGTCAGTCTTAGAGAAACTAGAAATAATTTTAGAAAAACACTAACGAGTGAACAGAGAAAAATGCTAAAAGAACGAATAGATAAAATTAGGAAGTACAAAGATAGGGGTGAACTTAAAGGAGGACTTAGACTTAAAAAAGCGAACAATGGAAAGAAAAAAAGAAACAAAGGAAATTAGCTGATAATATTTGATGAAGAATCTTTTTCAAAAGATACATAATACAAAAAGAGTTTTTGGGTTGCTATTGTTTTTAATGGCAACCTCTTTTAGTTTGCATGCACAAGAAAAAGATTTAGAGGAGTTAGACATTTTAATTGATGAACTTTTTTTTAACGATCAAGTGTTTTTAGAGGAATTGTTAGAAAGTGATTTTTCTTATCATTTTATATATACCTCATTATCTTACAACACCAATACCTATTTTTCTGGTAGAGATTCTGGAACCGATCAGTTTAATGTGGTACCGCAGTTTTCATATTATAATTCCTCAGGATTTAATGCCACTGTTTCGGGGGTTTATTATCAAAACTTTGATCCGAGTTGGGATTTTACGAGTGTTTCTTTGGGATATTTTAATACCCTTGGAAAACACAAGAAACTTCTTTACAATTTAGGATATACAAAATATTTTTACACAGATGGTTTTGAGGATTTTTCAAATTCATTAGATCTTAGTGTAGAAATTAGAAATAAAAAAAGAACTTTAGGAACGTCAGTTGCTGCGTCTTATCTTTTTGGTTCAGATAGTTCTTATCAAATTGTTTCTCGTACTTTTACAAACGTTATTCTAAAGCGAACCTCAAAAGTTGCCCTGCGTTTCAGTCCTAGTATTAATTTTATTATTGCCAAGCAAACTTTAGCATTTTCTAAAATAGTCCTTTCGAATGGAGTAAGAGAAATAGAGAACTTTTCATATAATATTTTCGACTTGCTTAATACTCAAATCAGTCTTCCTTTTTCTTTAACAACAAATTCTTGGGATGTTGAATTAGGATATGCTATTAATTTACCAAATCCAATTGTTTTTGAACAAGATTTGAAAACTACGGGTTTCTTTAGTTTTTCTCTGGGGTATATGTTTGATTTGAGTAAAATATAAAATACTTTTGTAGACTAAATGATACAAAAATTCAAACGATCTCTTTTAAAATAGTAGTATGAAATTATCAGAAATAAAAAATTATTTAAAAAGTATTGAGTGTATTGGATTTCAATTGCCTAATGGAAATTCAGTGCCAAAACATTTCCACGTAACTGAGGTGGGTAAAGTAGTTAAAGATTACATAGACTGTGGAGGAAAGGTTAGAAGTGAGGCTGTTATCAGTTTTCAACTTTGGGAAGAAAACGACTATGATCACAGATTACACCCAGATAAGTTGTTAAATATTATTGAGTTATCGGAAAAGATTTTTGAGTTTGATGATCTAGAAATAGAGGTAGAATACCAAGGAAAAGATACTATTGGAACTTATAATTTAGATTTCGATGGAACAAATTTTTTGTTAACTTCTAAAATTACCGCTTGTTTAGCAAAAGATGCATGTATAATTCCAAAAGAGAAACCAAGAATTAAAATTTCTGACAGGCAAAATTATTGTGATCCAGGCTCTGGTTGTTGCTAGTAGTATTTAATGCTGTGAAATTTACTCTATTTCTTCTTTAGAGTTTTCAGAATAGGTTCTCCATTTTTCCAAACAATCTGAAATGTCTTTGGGGACTTCAGAGTTAAACTGCATAAACTCCCCAGAGATCGGGTGAGTAAATCCTAGAGTTTTAGCGTGTAATGCCTGCCTTGGCAACACTTTGAAACAATTGTGAACAAACTGTTTATACTTTGTAAAGGTGGTTCCTTTTAAAATATCGTTACCACCATAGCGTTCATCGTTAAAAAGGGTATGGCCTATATGTTTAAAATGTGCCCTAATTTGATGTGTTCTTCCTGTTTCAAGTTTGCATTGAACCAAAGTCACGTAGGTTAAACGCTCTAAAACTTTGTAGTGTGTCACTGCGTGTTTTCCAAAATCACCCTCTGGGAAAACACTCATTTGTAGACGGTTTTTTAGGCTACGCCCAATATTGCCTTCAATACGACCTTCATCTTCTTCAATATTACCCCAAACCAATGCATAATACAAGCGTTCTGTGGTTCTGTCAAAAAATTGACGTGATAAATTTGCCATTGCAAATTCGGTTTTTGCAACCACTAACAATCCACTGGTATCTTTGTCTATTCGATGAACTAAACCTGGTCTTTCATTCGTGTTAGAGGGTAAATTTTCTATATGATGAATTAATCCATTCACTAGAGTTCCAGAATAATTTCCATGACCAGGATGCACCACCATTCCTGCAGGTTTATGAACAACAATTACAGCATCATCTTCATAAATAATATCTAAAGAAATGTCTTCTGCAATTAACAGGTTTTCAGCGGGAGGATAGGCTAAAACAACTCTTACCACATCGTTTGGCTTTACTTTGTGATTCGATTTTACAGCAACGTCATTTACCAAAACATTACCAGCTTTGGCTGCTTGTTGTACCTTGTTTCTCGTCGCATTTTCGATAAAATTCATTAAGAATTTATCTACTCTTAGCGGTTCTTGACCCTCACTAGCGATAAACCTGTGATGTTCATACAAATCATCATTTTCTATTTCTTGTGAATTGTTTTCTTGCATTTTCTAATTTTCAGCGGAGCATATTAATTTCCTTTTCCATCACCTAAAACCAAGTCTAAAATAGAGTACAACGGTAATTTATCTCCTTGTTTTAATTTTTTGCCTTGATAGCGTAGACCTCGAACAACGTCTTTACCAATATCTTTTACATAAGTGTAATTTGAATCAACATGAAAACCAATAGAGCGCAAATGAGAAGTTGCTTGTCTTTTTGTTTTACCATTTAAATTCGGAATGGTCACATCTCTATATTTTGAAGGGTTTAAGGTCAAGTATATTTTCCGTTTTTCTTTTACAAATTCTCCAGAATCTGGGGTTTGTTCAACTACAGATTTATTTGGGTAATTAGGATTGTAACTTGCAGTGTCAATAATTATAAATTCCAAATCAAGTGCCTTTAGTTCTCGTTCAACCTCTTCTAAATTCATTTTATGTAAATCTGGCACTTGAATTTTTTGACCATGATTGGTGGAAATTTCCAAGCCTTTTTTTAAGACAAAAATAACGATGAGCAAACCAATAATTGCCAACGCAATTTGTTTGAAGAAGGATGTACTTTTTAAAAATTTAAAAACACTCATTTTTTGTTTTTTAGACCCTGCAAAGATATAAAAACTAAACGTTGCGATTTCTATTATTATTTTGATAAATTTGTTTTTTATATATACAAACAAATGAAGAAGAACATTGCGATCGTCATGGGTGGTTATTCATCTGAATTTCAGATTTCTCTTAAAAGTGGAAATGTTGTTTACAACCATTTAGATAAAGAAAAATACACTCTTTTTAGAGTTTGCATTTTTAAAGATAAATGGGTTACTTTAGATGATTCAGAGATAGAATATCCTATTAATAAAAGCGATTTTTCGTTTGTATTAAACGGCAAACAAATCATTTTTGATTGTGCGTTTAATGCAATTCATGGAGCTCCTGGAGAAAATGGAATGTTGTTGGCATATTTTAATTTGATCAATATGAAACATACTTCAGCTCCTTTTTATCAAATGGCATTGACATTTAACAAAAGAGATACTTTAAGTGTTGTAAAAGAATATGGAATCAAGACAGCAACTTCTGTTTATTTAAATAAAGGAGTGGATATTGATGTAAATCAAATAATACAGAAAGTAGGATTGCCTTGTTTTGTAAAACCAAATAATGCTGGATCTAGTTATGGGATTTCTAAAGTATATACAAAAGAAGAACTATTGCCTGCTATAGAAAAAGCTTACAAAGAAGATTCAGCGATTTTAATAGAGTCCTTTTTAGACGGAGTTGAGGTTTCAGTTGGAGTTATCCCTTACAAAGGCGTGCTCAAAGTTTTGCCGATCACTGAGATTGTTACAGAGAATGACTTCTTTGATTATGAAGCAAAATATGAGGGAAAATCTCAGGAAATTACTCCGGCAAGAATTACTGAACAAGAGAGAGCAACAGTGGAGGCAACTGCCCAAAAAGTATATTCAATTTTAAATATGTCTGGCTTTTCTCGCTCTGAATATATTTTAGTGGATGGAGAACCCTATTTCCTAGAAATGAACACAGTTCCAGGACTTACTGAAGAGAGTATATTGCCTCAACAAGCATTGGCTGCAGGAATTTCACTAGGAGAATTGTTTGATTCAGCGATTATACGATCTCTAGGTTCCTACTAATTAATGGAGGCGAAACCTCTTTGTTCTAACTTATTTTTCTATTTTTATAAAAATATATCGATCCCTATTTTCAGATTAAACACGTTCATATGAAAAAAGCTGTTTTTCCAGGGTCATTTGATCCCTTTACGCTAGGTCATCTAGATATTATTAACCGAGGACTTACTTTGTTCGATGAATTAATTATTGCTATTGGTGTAAATTCCGATAAGAAATACATGTTCTCTTTAGATCAAAGAAAAAAATTTATTGAAGATACTTTTACTGGAAATCCAAAAATTAAAGTAGTCACCTATGAAGGATTAACCGTAGATTTTTGTAAAAACAATGAGATAGAATTTATTTTAAGAGGTCTTAGAAATCCTGCAGATTTTGAATTTGAAAAATCAATAGCTCATACTAATAGAGATCTCGCACCTATAGAAACTGTTTTTTTGTTGACAGCGGCGAGTACTTCTTATATTTCCTCTTCTATAGTTAGAGAGGTCATAAAACATCATGGAGATTATACAAGATTAGTTCCTGAGTGTGTAAGAATAACACCCTAACATCAAATAATACAATGAAAAATTTTTTTGTACTACTATTTTTAATTGTACTCTTTTCTTGTGAACAAAAAATAGATACCAAAAATAAATTCACTACAATTTTCGAACGATCTGATGGGACTGAAACTCCAGATTACAGGTCTATTATTTCTTATTATGAAGCGTTGTCAGAGGAATATTCGGCAATTTCTCTATTTTCATTGGGAGAGACAGATGCTGGAGAACCTCTTCATTTAGCGGTTTATAATAGTGGAAATATTGATAATATTGAGGAAATAAAAAACACCTCAAAAAATAGAATTTTAATCAATAACGGAATCCATCCAGGCGAATCTGATGGAATAGATGCTTCAATGATGCTTTTGAGAGACATTGTAACCAATGATTCTTTGAAGCAAAAATATAAAAACACGATTATTTGTATCATTCCTGTATACAATGTTGGAGGTTCCCTCAATAGAAATTCCCACACAAGAGCGAATCAAAATGGTCCCAAAGAATATGGTTTTAGAGGAAATGCTAGAAATTTTGATTTAAATCGGGACTTTATAAAACAAGACTCAAAAAATGCCGCCGCTTTTGCTAAAATTTTTCATAGTGTAAACCCTGATGTTTTTATCGATAATCATGTAAGTAATGGAGCAGATTATCAGTATGCAATTACACATTTATTTACGCAGCACAACAAATTAGGAGGGAGTTTAGGAGTGTTTTTAGAACAAGAAATGCGTCCGAGTATAGAGAATTCTTTGCATGAAAAAAAAATTGACATCACTCCTTATGTCAATGTTTGGGGAACTACTCCTGAAAAAGGATTTTCACAATTTTATGATACACCAAGATATTCTACAGGCTATACTTCACTGTTTCATACTTTGGGTTTAATGGTAGAAACACATATGCTAAAGCCTTATAAAATTCGAGTAGAACAAACTTATGAATTGTTGTTTTCTACATTAGATTTTTTAGAAAAAAAGTCTGCCAAAATTAAAAAATTACGTAAAAATGCAACGAAAGAAATTTTTGCAAAACAAACATATCCGATTGATTTTAAGGTGAATTATGAGCATCCCACAGAATTACAATTTAAAGGATATGAGTCCACGGAGATAAAGAGTAAAGTAACTACAGGGAAACGCTTATTTTATGATCAAACGAAACCCTATACAAAACCCATTCCATATTACAACAATTATACACCTGTTAAACAAGTTGTGATTCCAAAAGGCTATATTTTACAACAAGGTTGGCATTCCGTTGTAAATCGACTTCAAAATAATAATATTCAATTTTCTAGACTTTTAAAAGATACTATAATTTCGGTTGAAGTATCTCATATCGCAGATTACAAAACAAGAAATACAGCCTATGAAGGTCATTATTTACACTATGACACTACTGTAAAGAAATCAATTCAAGAAATTCAATTTAGAAAGGGTGATTTGTATATTGAAACCCATCAATTTGGAGTTCGATATCTTATGGAGACCCTCGAGACAGAAGCAACAGATTCTTTTTTTAATTGGAATTTTTTTGATACGATATTACAGCAAAAAGAAGGGTACTCTTCCTACGTTTTTGAAGATATTGCAGTAGATTTTTTAGAAACGCATCCAATGGTTAAAAAAGAATTTGAAGAGAAATTAAAAACAGACAAGGAGTTTGCTAATAGCCCTTCAATACAATTAGACTTTATTTATAAGAAAACCAATCATTACGAACTCGCACATTTACGTTTACCTATTTTTAAAATTTTTAAATGATGAAATTTTTTATTGTTTACATCGCTGCTTTTTTTTTATTTAGTTGCCATCATTCCCAAGAATCCATTGAAAAAGATGTAAAAGGGATTGCAAAAGAGATTATGACAAATGCAAAAAATTGTGCATTGGTAACGATTGATTCTTTAGGAGTTACTCATGTGAGAGTCATGGATCCTTTTTTACCAGATGAAAATTTTACAGTATGGATGGCAACTAATCCGAAGAGTTTAAAAGTAAGACAAATTCAGAATAATGAAACTGCAACGTTGTTTTATTTTGATCAAAAAACAGGGAGTTATGTAACTTTTCAAGGGATTGCTAGAATTGTCAATAGTCAAGCTAAAAAAGATGTATTTTGGAAAAAAGAATGGAAAGATTTTTATAAGAATAGAACTACTGATTATACCTTGATCAGGTTTCGTCCCAACAACGCTAAAATTATTAGTGAGAAATATCAACTTTTGGGAGACCCTATAACCTGGGAGCCGTCTTCAATTGAATTTTAGAAAACAAAAAACAATAATTTTTTGATTGCAAAGACTCTGAATGAAAAGCTAGCTTGTCTTTTATTTTTAATTATTAATTTGATTGTGTAACTTGTAGCTCTTAAAAGACGTACACATGAAAATAAATTTATCTATTAACAAAAAGCCACATACTTTAGAAGTTCCTTCAGACATGCCATTGTTATGGGCAATTAGAGATATTGTAGGATTAACAGGAACTAAATTTGGTTGTGGCGTTAGCCAATGTGGTGCCTGTTCCGTTTTAATTGATGGAAATCTTGTAAAATCATGTAGCATTCCAGCTTCTTTTGCAGTAGGTAAAGAAATTTTCACAATCGAAGGAACTTCAAAAACACTAGAATTTTTAAGAGAAGCATGGAACGAGGGAAACGTGCCACAATGTGGGTATTGTCAATCTGGGCAACTCATGGCAGCAACATCTCTACTAGATCAAATTAACAATCCTTCAGATGAAGAGATTGATATTGCAATGAGCAATAATATTTGTAGATGTGGAACATACACAAGAATCAAGAAAGCGATTCACAAAGCCGCTGCACTAAAAAATACATCAGTATGAGTAAGATTCAACAAGTAAATCGGAGAGATTTTGTAAAATGGGTTGGTTTAGCCTCAGGAGGGATATTGTTAGGATGCAACGTTTCATCTGATAAAAAAGAGTTTATAGCCCAAAGACAAGGGAGCTTTACTCCAAACCTATTCGTGCAAATTCAAAAAGATGGGAATATTATCATAATGGCTTCCCGATCTGAAATGGGTCAAGGAATTAGAACATCATTGGCTTCTGCCATTGCAGATGAATTGGAAGCGGATTGGAAATATATTTCGGTTCAACAAGCTACGGGGAATTCCAAATACGGAAATCAGAATACAGATGGTTCGAGAAGTGTAAGAACCATGTTATTACCCATGCGAAAAATGGGAGCCACTGCAAAATTCATGTTAATTACAGCTGCGGCGAGAAAATGGGGCATTGCTGAAACAGCTTGTGAAGCTGAAAAACATTTTATAATTAACAAAATTAACGGTGAAAAAATTTTCTTTGGTGATTTGGTTGATGAAGCTGTGAAAGTTGAGGTACCCCTGGAGGAAAATATCACATTAAAAAAAGTTGAGGAGTTTAAGTATATAGGGAAAACTTTAAAAAGTGTAGATCTAAAAGACTTTACACATGGAACCGCTAACTATGGTGTAGATGTTCGAATTCCAGATATGAAATTCGCTGCAATTGCCAGATGTCCGGTGACTTTTGGGACTGTTCGAAATTTTGATAAAAAAATGGCATTACAAACACCTGGAGTAGAAGATGTTTTTAAGTTAGAACGTGTGATTCCTCCAACGGGTCAGTTTTTTGGTGCTTTGGGAGGGGTGGCTGTTATTGCAAATAATACATGGTCTGCTTTTCAGGGAAAAACGAATTTAAGTATTGAATGGAATTATGGAGAAAATGAATCTTTTAATTCAGAAGAATTTCAAGAAAAATTAGTGCAAAGAGTTCATCAAAAGGGCAAGTTGGTTTCAGGAAGTAGTGGAAATGTTTCAGCGGCTTTTAAAGAGAGTAAAAATACAATTGAAGCAACCTACACAGTTCCTTTTTTAGTACATGCTCCTATGGAAGTGCCCAATGCCACAGCTTGGTTTAAAGGAAATGAAATCGAAGTTTGGGCACCCGTTCAAGATCCACAAACAGCAAGAGCAGAGTTGGCTCACTTTTTTGAAATCCCCTTAGAGAATATTACAATCAATGTTACTTTTTTAGGAGGGGGATTTGGAAGGAAATCAAAATCTGATTTTGTAGTTGAAGCAGTAAGTTTATCAAAAAAAATAAAGGCACCCGTTCAAGTGGTTTGGTCGCGTGAAGATGATATCCAACATAGTTTTTATCATGCCACAAGTGCTCAATATTTAAAAGGGTCTTTGGATGAAAATGGACAAGTTACTGGTTGGTTACAACGTGTTGGACTCCCTTCAATTGTTTCTTCGTTCAAACCCATGTCCGATTTTGCTTCAGGATTTGAACTCAATCAAGGATTTACGAATAAACCCTATAATTTAGCAAATTTTAGGTTAGAAAATGTAAAAGCAGAATCACATCTAAGAATTGGTTGGATGCGTTCGGTAGTTCATATTCATAGTGCTTTTGGGAACAACTCTTTTGTAGATGAATTGGCATTTGCTGCAAAAAAAGACCCATTAGAATTTCACTTGAATTTATTAGGAGAAGATAAGCTTATCAAAGGTAAGTCTGATTATCCTTTTGATTCTAAACGATTAAAAAACGTTTCAAAAACAGTTGCTAAAAAATCGAATTGGGGAAAAAAATTACCCAAAGGACATGGTCTAGGTTTGGCCATTCATTATAGTTTTTACAGTTATGTCGCCACAGTTGTTGAGGTCTCTTCTACAGAAGGCAAAATAAAAATTGAAAATATTTGGACAGCTATTGATTGTGGGTTGGTATTGAATAAAGATAATGTTAAAAATCAATTAGAAGGTGCTGCAATCTTTGGAATGTCTCTCGCCATGTTTGGAAAAATTACGGCAAAAAATGGAGCTGTAGAACAACATAATTTTTATGATTATCCAATGACACGTATGAAAGATACTCCTAACATAGAGATTACGATTATTGACAATATGGATACTCCACCAACAGGTGTTGGTGAGCCTGGTGTTCCAGTCATTGCTCCAGCAATTTGTAATGCTATTTTTAATGCAACTGGTAATCGTGTTAGATCTTTGCCACTGGTAGATCGTGGTTTGGTATAATCTATTATTTGTTTAAAATAAAAAAGCTCCACTTTAACAAGTGGAGCTTTGTATTGTTTTTAGTTTAAAATTTATAGTCGCTTAAAGGGTTAGGGAAATCCTCTGGATTTGCTGCTAAATGGTATCTTGGATCATCAATAGCCTCCTCTATAATATCAGTAAATATGGGGCTGGCTTTGTATAGTAGTATTTTGCAATCCTTACTTAAGTGTTTAAGTTTGATTTTTTTACCCTCAATATGGTATTTTTCTACCAAAGCAAAAATAGCTTCAATGGCAGAATGGTCTGAAATGCGTGCTTCAATAAAATCAATTTCTATACGTTCAGGATCATTTTTAACATCAAATTTTTCATTAAAAGTAACGATACTCCCAAAGAATAAAGGCCCCCAAATTTCGTATACTTTAGTTCCATCTTCTTTGAAACGTTTTCTAGCTCTAATTCTTCTAGCATTTTCCCAAGCAAATACCAATGCACTCACGATGACTCCAGAGATAACCGCAATAGCCAAGTCAAAAATTACGGTGAGTGAAGAAACTAAGATCAATACAAAAATATCTGTTTTTGGAATTTTATTTAAAATTCTAAAACTAGACCAAGCAAAAGTTCCAATGACCACCATAAACATTACACCTACAAGAGCAGCAATTGGAACTTTCTCTATATAGGAAGAAGCAAAAAGAATAAACATTAGTAGCATAACGGCTGCAGTAATTCCAGACAAACGTCCTCGTCCACCTCCTTTGATATTAATAATAGATTGCCCAATCATGGCACAACCTCCCATTCCTCCAAACAAACCTGTAAGAATATTAGCACCACCTTGGGCAATACATTCTCGGTTGGTATTTCCTCGGGTTTCTGTTAGGTCATCGATTAAGTTTAGCGTCATTAAAGATTCTATTAACCCTATGGCCGCTAATATTAGTGCATAAGGAAAGATAAATTTAAAGGTGGTAAAGTTCAAGGGGATGTTATAGAAAGTTTCTAATACAGGAACAGGAAAGCCTCCTTTTAAACCTTCTCCACCGCCATCTTTAATAAAAGAACCCACGGTGGCTACCTCTAAGTTTGAAAAAATTACAATTCCACTAACAACTAATATGGCAATCAGTGCTTCAGGTAATTTCTTTGTTATTTTTATTTTTGGTAGACCCCACATGATGAACATTGTTAAGCCGACCAAACCAACCATATAGCCCAGAGAACTTCCTTCTAACCAGACTTTTTCTTTACCGATGGTCTGTTTAAACATTCCTAATTGAGATAAAAAGATTACAATCGCTAACCCATTTACAAATCCCATCATTACAGGGTGTGGGATTAATCTTACAAATTTCCCAAGTTTAAATAGGCCGGCAAGTACCTGAATAAATCCCATTAAAATTACGGTTAAAAATAGGTAGTATAGCCCTAAATTTTCATTAGGATTCCCCATAGAATTCCCTTCAGCAACTAGAGAAACCATGACCACCGCTAGGGCGCCTGTAGCTCCAGAAATCATTCCTGGCCTTCCACCAAAAATAGAGGTAATCAATCCAATCATAAAAGCAGCATACAATCCCACAAGAGGATCTACACCAGCCACAAAGGCAAAGGCTACTGCTTCAGGAATTAATGCTAATGCTACCGTAATACCCGACAACACATCATTTCGTACGTTTTTCACCCTTTTACTTATAAACTCAGTCATAATTCATGTTATTTTTCAAGTCGGCAAAGATAGTAGGTTTTTTTAGAATATTAACCCTCCTTGTAGGTGTCGTATACCATTTTTATATTCTCGTAAGAATTCCTTAAAGCTTTCTCTGAAGCGATCTCATTTTTAAAGGCTACTTTTGTGATGCCCTCTTCAATTTGGGGTGTTAATACATTATTATTTTCTGAAGTCATTAAAAACCAAAAAGTTTCTTTGAGTTTTAGCCCATCCTGATCATAAATATGATAGGTAGTTGTCAAAGGGTTTATCACTTTCAAATTTAAAATACCACATTCTTCTTTCACTTCTCTAATTGCAGCAGATTTGATCGATTCCCCTTTTTCTATCCCTCCTTTAGGGAGGTCCCAAACTCCATTTCGAAAGATAAATAAGATTTCTTTTTTAGAATTTAAAACGAGTCCTCCTGCAGCTGAAATTCGATTGAATTTTTTTAAAAATTGTTCTTTTGATTTTTCTAAATGACTACAGTAAATGACAACACCTTTTAGTGAATTAGACGATAATTGATCTAAAATTTTTTCAAAATTTAGGCTTTCAAATGTATGAACAGGATACTTATTTTCTTTAAGTATTAAATCTGTTAAAATAATTGGTTTATCCTTTATAAAAACTTTATACATTTGCCGTATGATATTAAACAAAGATATAGCAAAAAAAACAGCTGAACTTCTTTTGCAGATGAAAGCCATAAAATTAAGTCCGAACGAACCTTTTACATGGGCTTCGGGGTGGAAATCACCTATATACTGTGATAACAGAATTACGCTATCTTATCCTGCAGTGAGAGTTTTTTTAAAAGAAGAAATTGCCAAAATAGTAGAACAGCAACACGGTATGCCAGATGTAATTGCGGGTGTTGCTACTGGGGCCATTGCTGTTGGAGTCTTGGTGGCTCAGGAATTAGGTGTTCCTTTCATATATGTAAGGCCAGAACCAAAAAAACACGGTCGAAAAAATCAAATAGAAGGTTATCTAGAGTCTGGCCAAAATGTGGTAGTCATTGAAGACTTAATAAGTACAGGGAAGAGTAGTTTAAATGCAGTAGAGGCCCTTAAAGAAGCTGGAGCTGTTGTCAAAGGGATGGTCGCTATTTTTTCATACGGTTTTGATATTGCAAGTGCCAATTTTGAAGATAAAAATGTTGGTTTGACGACGCTCAGTAATTATGAAAACTTGTTAGAACAAGCGTTGGATAGTAATTATATATCTGATAAAGAATTACTTACTTTGACAGATTGGAGAAGGAGCCCAAGTGAATGGAAACAATAAAAAGAACACAATGAATATCGAAGGAACGAAAGTAACAACTCAGAAATCTGCAAAAGAAGTGTATACTTTTTTTATAGAATTGCCAAATTTCAAACATTTAATGCCTGAAAATATTGAGAAATTTGAAGTTGATGGAAGTTCGTTTATTTTTGGATTGAAAGGAATGCCTGAAATTAGATTAATCCTTAAAGAGAAAATAGAGTTCTCTAAGATTTCTCTTGGGGCGGCAAGTAGTAAGTTGCCTTTTACCTTAGAAGCACATATTCAAGAAGTATCTGAAAACTCCTCTGCGGTTCAATTACAGTTTCATGGGGATTTCAATCCAATGATGGCCATGATGATTAAAAAACCATTGACAAAATTCATAGATACACTCACCCAAAATATCAGTAAACTTTAAAGCAAGGAAATTTCTTTGATCCCAAATTCTTTTACAGAATCATTGGCTAATTGAATCTGTATTTTACCATTTTCAGAAATTCCAATAATCATTCCTAAAAAAATTTCACCACTACTATTTTTAAACATTGAGGGAATGTTTTTTTTGTAGAGAACAGCAGTGTATTTTTTCTCTAAAAGTGCAAGTTTTTGAGTTGCTAATAAATTTAATTTGTTTTTAATTTCCAACAGAAGATCTTTTAGCAGCTCATCTAGATCGAATTCAATTGAAGTTTCTAACTTTAAAGAAGTAATATTTTTAAGTGTTTTTGGAAATTTTTCTTGATTCACATTCAGTCCAATCCCTATGATAGAATTTTTTATGCGATCTCCTTTAAAAGTGTTTTCTATAAGTATTCCACAAACTTTATTATTTCCTGATACAATATCATTAGGCCATTTAATAGCGATTTTCGATAAATTTTTGGTCAATAAAACATCATAAATTGCAAGAGAGATTGCAAAATTCAAGCTTTTTTGATGAATTATTTTTAAATTTTTATGAGAGACAAATACACTGAAAGTCAGATTCTTATTGGGCTCAGATAACCAGTTGCTTTCTTGTTGACCTCTTCCTTTGGTTTGTTTTTTAGTAACAATTGTTGTGAAATTTTTTGGGGTACTCTCTTTCAACAAATTCTTTAAATAAGAATTTGTTGATTCGGTGGTTGTAAGCTTGATTATTTCCAAGTGTTAAATAAAGTGTAAACTACTGTAATATTACACAAATTACTCACAAAAAAATAATAACTTTGCTTAAAATTATAAAATTAATTAATGGCAAACAAAAGTGTGAGTTCAGATGACTTAATCGCTTTAATAATTAAAGGGATTGACGATGTTAAAGGAGAGGATATTCAATTGTTAGACTTACGAGATATAGAAAATACAGTATGTAATTATTTTATAATTTGCTCAGGTAATTCGAACACACAAGTAAATGCAATAGCTGGTTCAGTCCAAAAATTAGTAAGTAAAGAGCTTAAAGACAAACCTTGGCATATTGAAGGGCAAACAAATTCTGAGTGGGTTTTAATGGATTATGTTAACGTGGTTGTACATATTTTTCAGAAACACGTTCGAGAGTATTATGATATTGAAAGTCTCTGGGGTGATGCAAAAATTACAGAGATTAATCCAGTTTAATTTTTATTTTAAATAAATGAACGATTCAAAAAAAGAGAGTAATTCTAATATGCCTAAATTTAAGTTTAATGCTTATTGGTTGTATGCTGCGATATTTGTATTGATAATGGCATTTCAGTTTTTCAATAACGGAGATTTAGTAACTAAAAACATATCAAAAAATGAATTCAACACTATCTTAGAGCAGAATGATATTTCTAAGATTATCATTGTTAATAATAATTTAGCTCAAATTTTCATCAAAGAAGAAGCGCAAACCAAAGAACGATATAAAAAGATGATCAGTTCAACTTTTTATTCTAAAGGGTCCTACTTATTTGAGCATAATTTTGGTGATTTGCAAAATTTTGAAAATGATATTGAAAAATCCAAGCAGTTAAATAATTTAGATTTTGATTTAAAAAATGAGAATAGAACCAGTCTTTTTGATACCATTATAGGATTCTTACCATTTATAATCTTAATTGCAGTCTGGTTATTTTTTATGCGAAGAATGTCAGGTGGAAGTGGTGCCAGTGGTGGCGGTCAGATATTTAGTATTGGAAAATCAAAAGCTAAGTTATTTGATAAAGATACCAAAGTAAAGACCACTTTTGAAAATGTTGCAGGTTTAGAAGGAGCAAAAGAAGAGGTTCAAGAAATAGTAGACTTCTTAAAAAACCCAAAAAAATATACGTCTCTTGGAGGTAAAATTCCAAAGGGAGCTCTTTTAGTAGGCCCTCCCGGAACAGGGAAAACATTGTTGGCAAAAGCTGTAGCAGGTGAGGCAGATGTTCCTTTCTTCTCTTTATCAGGTTCTGATTTTGTTGAAATGTTTGTTGGTGTAGGAGCTTCTCGTGTTAGAGATTTATTCAAACAAGCTGCTCAAAAATCACCGTCTATTATTTTTATTGATGAGATTGATGCTATTGGTAGAGCACGTGGTAAAAACAATATGACTGGTGGAAATGATGAACGTGAAAATACGTTGAATCAGTTATTAACAGAAATGGATGGTTTTGGAACAGATACCAATGTGATTGTCCTGGCAGCAACAAACAGAGCAGATGTTTTGGATGGAGCTCTGATGCGAGCAGGGAGATTTGATAGACAAATTTATGTAGACTTACCGAATATCAATGAAAGAAAAGAAATTTTTGAAGTACACATAAAACCTCTGAAATTAGCAGATGATGTTAACATAGAGTTTTTAGCACAGCAAACTCCTGGTTTCTCGGGTGCCGACATTGCAAATATGTGTAATGAATCTGCGCTAATTGCTGCAAGAAATGGTAAAAAAGCTATCCATCATCAAGATTTTCTGGATGCTGTAGATAGAATAGTAGGTGGGTTAGAAAAGAAAAATAAAGTGATCACACCCAAAGAGAAAAAAGTCATTGCTTTTCATGAAGCAGGGCATGCAACTATAAGTTGGATGTTAGAGCACGCTGCACCATTGGTTAAAGTAACTATTGTACCAAGAGGTCAATCTTTAGGAGCTGCTTGGTATTTACCTGCTGAAAGAATGATTGTTCAAACAGAACAAATGTTAGATGAAATGTGTGCGACCTTGGGGGGAAGAGCTGCAGAAAAAATTATGTTTGATAAAATATCTACAGGCGCTTTAAGTGATTTGGAAAAAGTAACCAAACAAGCGAGAGCCATGGTGACCGTATACGGTTTAAATGAAGAGGTTGGTAACATTACCTATTATGATTCTTCGGGTAATGACTCTTTTGTGAAGCCTTACAGTGAAGAAACTGCTAAAAAAATAGATCAGGAAATTTCTAAAATGATCGAAGCTCAATATACAAGAGCAGTTGAATTATTAGAAAATAATAAAGACAAATTAACAATTCTAGCAGAGTTATTATTAGAGAAAGAAGTTATTTTTAAAGATGACTTACAGAAGATATTTGGTAAAAGACCATTCGAACAAGAGGAGGAAAAAGAGGAGAAGATAAACGAAGAAGTTTTACCAACAAAAACAAGTACCATCGAAGAATAATTGAATATCGTTATTTAAATGAGTTTTTTTAAAAAAATTTTCAATTTTCCTGCCAAAGAAAAACCTAGTGAAGAAGTTACTAATAAAGAAAAAAATCTTTCTTTAGACGAATTGTTCGTTCATAATTTTGTTGGCAAAGGAGGAATGTTCCTCTATTGTTTAAATGTAAAAGAAGTTTCTGATAATTTGAAACATATTTTAAAAGAAAATAATTGGAATCGTTTTTCTCTTTTGGATGACAACCTATCTTCTTTTTTTAGCAAAAATGAGGTTGCTACAATTCAAGGTTTTGATTTAGATATTCCTGTTTTTACAAGTTGTGAGCACCTCATTGTAGATAACGGAGATATTTTATTTTCTTCCAATCAACTAAAGAGTAATAAACTGTCTGAAATGCCACCAAATTTTATAGTTTATGCGACTACAAGTCAGTTTGTTAAAAGTATGGGAGAAGGCTTGACAGGTATAAAAACTCATTACAAAGAAAACTTACCAACAAACATTTCTGCCGTGAAAAATTACAGTATCAATAAAGGGGACGATAATTTCTTGAATTATGGAAACAGTAATTCAAAAAACTTATATTTGCTGTTACTAGAAGATTTATAATATGAGTAACCTTACAAGAAGGATTTTTTCGGGTTTTATCTACGTTTTACTATTTTTATTGGCAATTCTTCTTTCAAAAGAATCATACATTATTTTAACTTCTTTATTCAGTTTATTATGTGTTTGGGAATTTTCTAAGCTTATCAATTTAAAAGGGATTATTGGGTATGTTTTTTTTGGAATAACCTTATTCTTGATATTAAAAAGACATGAAAGTTATGCTACAGTATTGATCTTAGGAATTACGATTGTATCTTCTTTACACCTTATGTATTCTCTGTTAGCTAAAAAAGAAATTAGGTATTTGACCGATCGATCCAAATTTGGCTTATTGACAAGATATCTAATTTTCTCTACAATTTTTTTAATTTTATTACCAATCTATAAAGGGAGCTATAATCCCAATTTAATGATTTGTGTTTTATTGATGATTTGGACCAATGATAGTTTTGCCTTTTTTGTCGGGAAAAACATAGGTAAAAGAAAATTATTTGTTTCGGTCTCTCCAAAAAAAACACAAGAAGGTTTTATAGGAGGACTTCTCTTTACACTATTATCTGCTTATATCATTAGTAAATATAATAATGATTATACACTCATGAATTGGTTGACTATAGGATTCATTATAAGTGTAATAGGAACTTTAGGAGACTTGGTAGAATCCAAATTTAAAAGACAAGCTAACATCAAAGACAGTGGTAACATTATGCCAGGTCATGGAGGAATGTTAGATCGGTTAGATAGCATACTATTTGCAGCACCATTTATTTATTTGTACATTAATTTTATAATATAAGCATGATTCGTTTTCACAAAGAAGGATATAGAATAATTTTAACAGCCTTAATAATCTCAGTAATAGGTGTTATTTGCACAGAAAAACTAATTGAAATTTCTTGGTTGGTAAAACTAATACAAATTGTAATTGTTGGATTCCTAATAATAATATTACAGTTTTTTAGAAATCCTAAAAGAGATACTCCTCTAAATAGTGATACTATAATTGCTCCTGTAGATGGTAAGGTAGTTGTGATTGAGGAGGTTGAAGAGCCAGAGTATTTCAAAGGAAAGAGATTGCAAGTATCGATTTTTATGTCTCCAATTAATGTGCATGTTACAAGGTATGCCATGAGTGGAGATGTAAAATATAGTAAATATCATCCCGGTAAATATTTAGTAGCTTGGCACCCAAAAGCTTCAACAGAAAATGAAAGAACCACTGTTGTTATTCACAACAAGACTTTCGGAGATGTATTGTACAGACAAATTGCTGGAGCACTAGCAAAAAGAATTGTGAACTATGCAAAAAAGGGAGATGAAGTAATTCAAGGGACTGATGCAGGTTTTATTAAATTTGGATCTCGAGTAGATTTATTTCTTCCTTTAGGAACCAAATTAAAAGTATCTTTGGGTGACAAAGTGAAAGGCGGAATCCAAGCAATTGCTGAAAAATAATATGTATGAAATCTTACTTAGACAAAGAGTTTACAGATGCTTTTGATAAGATTTCTGGGTTGAAGGAGAATTTAGCCCCTGATGTAATGTTAAAATTCTATGCCTACTATAAACAGGCTAATTATGGAAATAACACTCCTGATGATAGTGGGCTGAATGTTAGAAGTGCGTTTAAGTTCAACGCTTGGATGCAATTGAATGGAATGTCAACAGAGGATGCCAAGCGAGGATATATTGAATTAGCAAATACGATCTTAAATTAAAAATATACTATTATGAAAAAAAATCTTCTTGTATCATTATTGTTAGTTGCGTTTTTGTCTTGTAAAACTGAAAAAAAAGTAAATCCAATAAAGGAAATAAAAGTAGAAGCTCCAAATAGTACTGCTGAATTCTCCATAGAAAAAGCGAGTAAACAAATTAATTTTACTGCATATAAAACCTCAGATAAAATACCTGTGGGAGGTCAATTCAAAAAAGTGAATGTACTCTCAGGAGGAGAGGGAAATACAGTTAAAGAAGCAATTCATAATACCGAATTCTCTATACCTGTGAGCAGTCTTTTTACTCAAAATTCAAGCAGAGATTATAAAATTAAAAAGTTCTTTTTTGGTATTATGGATAATACTAAACTACTTTCAGGGAAGTTATTATTAACGGATACTACAAATGGAGTTGTGGAAATTAAAATGAATGGAGTTTCTCAAAAAGTACCTTTCAAGTATTCAATTGCTGATAGAGTTTTTAACATGAAGGCTTCCATGGACGTGAATAACTGGAATGCATCCAAAGCGCTGGCTTCTTTAAATAATGTATGTTTAGATTTGCACAGAGGTGCAGATGGTATTTCTATAACTTGGAGTGAAGTTACCTTAAACATCACAACGATATTTTAGAAGTCTTATAGATTGCTTAACGCACTCTTAAGTGTTTTAAATTGAAAAGAGTATCCTATTTTTTCGATTTTTTTTGGAGATATTCTACTTCCTTCTAAAAGAACAATTGCCAGTTTACCAAATAGTATTTTCAATGCAATTTGAGGAACTCCAATTCCTAAATAGGGTCTTTTTAAATTTTTTGCCAAGGCTTTTGAAAAAGTTCTACTCGTATGATGTTCTGGACTTACTGCATTAAAAATTCCAGTTAAGTTATGTTCTATTGTTTTTACATACATATGACACAAGTCATCAATATGAATCCAAGGAATGTATTGTTTACCAGAACCTAAAGGAGTTATTATTGGAGTTTTCATTTTGTCCAAGGCTCCTCCTTTTGAAGCCAAGACAATTCCAGTTCTAAGAATGGTTACAGGAATGTTTTTTTTTGAAAACTGTTGCGCAGCTTCTTCCCATTTCTGACAAACATCAGCTAAAAAATCAGTACCTGATTTTGCTGTTTCTTTAAAAATTACTTTGGAGGTTATCGCACCATAATAACCAACTCCAGAAGCTGAAATAAAACCTTTCAGATCAATATTTAATTCATTGACTTTTTTGAATAGCAAGTTAGCAGTATTCACTCTGCTATCAATAATTACTTGTTTTCTTTTTTTTGTCCAACGCTTTTCAGCGATTCCTGCGCCTGCCAGGTGGATGATATAGTCTGTATTTTTTAGAGCCTTTTCATCAACATGGTTTAATGAAGGATCCCACTTAAATTCATTTTTATTTTTAGGATTTCTACTTAAAATGACCACTGTATGATTTTTTTCAATCAGTATTTTTTTTAGTCTTACACCAATTAAACCAGTACCTCCAGTAATTAAAACTTTTGCCATAGTGTAAAAATAAAAAACCGTAATCGAAATGATTACGGTTTGTAATAGATAATTCTTATGAGATTATTTAATCTCTTTCATCACATTTGTAATCAACGTTTTTAAGTGATTCTTATGAGCTTTGGTAGCAATGTTACCTGTTCCATTGCTAACCCAAGATTTAATATTTTTCAAATTATAAATCGCCATAGATTTTGCAGCTATTGGATATCTACTGCTCGATTTCCCTGTAATTATTTGAATTAATCCCTTAGTATAAGCCGCCTGTAAATTTTGACGAAAAGAGTTGATATTTCCTCTTACGTCTCTCCTAAATATGGCATTGTTTAAATCTGTCATAAAAGTAGCGAGCTTGTATTTGTTTCCATACAATTCAGAATTTGAAATTCTTTGTAAGGTATTTGGGTGCGTAATGTGAGCCAATACCCTTGTTTGGTAACTTAACACTTGTTCATGAATTTTCGGATCTTCTGGTCCGCTAAAGAAATTAAAACCGCGTCTTTGAGCCGCTAAATAATTATATAAATCATTGGGTGCGTTAAAAGCATCTGGAGCAAAAACATATTTATTTAATGCATTCATTGCTCTTTTTTGATCTTTTAAACTTACTGGGGTATAGGGTTTTGTTCCTCCAATTTGACCTGGTTTTGTTCGATCTACATACACACCACCAATAAACCTAGCAATCACAACAGCTGCCGTTGCAGATTGTCCGCTTAAAATATAATATGCTTGTCTTAATTGCATGTAGGATTCTCCAGAGTTGATAAAACGTGTTTTGATATCTTTCATCATTGAATTCGACAATTCAATTCTATCGATAGAATATTTAATTTGATCGTTGGATAAATCACCAATCATTACTCTAGGGTCAATTCCTTTTCCCGGAGAACGCATATCATCTGCATCATTTCCAAAAATCAATGCTGGTTCTGTAGATCTTTCTAATAGAGCAATTCTTTCAGAGTTTGTTTTGAATGGAGTGTATCCAAATTGAATTGCCCAAACATCGTAAGGTCCCACAGCCATGTCATAATATTGACCTTGTTTGCTTTTGTCTTTGGTTAAATTGATTGCAGCATAATCCATTACAGAACCTGACAGTGCCTTTCCTTTGATGAAATCCGCATCTGCTAGTTCCTCGGGGGTAAATAATTGACTCGCTTTCATATTGTGATTTAAACCCAAAGTATGACCAATTTCGTGCATGATTAAAGCTTTCATGCCTTGTTCTTTCAGTCCTTTCATTTCAAGATCCGAGGCTCCTGAAGCGGCTAAAACAGTTTGACCAAATAAAGTATTTTCATGCATTAAATGTCCCTTGGAACAAAATAAATGGTTGTTTTTATTTTTTAAAAAAAAGGCTGCTTTTTCCTCTTCTTCAGTTGCTGCGGTAAAATTTAAAGCCGAAGCATTATTAAAGACTCTGTCATAATAAACTCTATTTGTAAAATGTACATATTCCAACATAATGTCTGCACCTAAAATTTCACCAGTCTTTGGATTGACAAAACTTGGACCAGAACCACCAAAACGAGGATTTGGTGAAGAGGTCCATCGTAATACATTGTAACGGACATCACCGGCATCCCAATCTGCATCATCTGGCTGAACTTTTACAACCATTGCATTGCTAAAGCCTGCTTTTTCAAATGCTACATTCCATGCTAAAACACCCTCTTTAATTGTCTCTATAAATTCTACAGGTGTTGTATTTTCTATCCACCAAGTGATCGGAGTAACAGGATCAGAAATTGTTGCATTAGGATCTTTCTTTACCAACTTCCATCGGTGAATAAAGTCTCTGTAGTTGACAACATCAGTAGATGTCATATTATTTGTTTGTGTTAAGAAGTATCCAACTCTTGGATCATCCATTCTTGTTTCGTAGTCATTCTCAGGCATCTTCATAAATGTATGAAAGACCTTGATGGACACATTTCTTCCATCAGTTACAGCACTACTACCACCATTTAAAACAGAAGGGTTGTTATATACATATTCAGTTTTAACGTTCGTGTTTTCTGGGTAATTTTTTATTTCTTCAATTTTAGATTTTGTTTTGTCAAATCTACCCAAGCTAAAAGCAAATGGAGATTGTCCTGGATACCTTGGCCCTTTTATTCTTGTAAATGTCTCGGATAAAAATAGCCCATCAGCAGCAATCAGGTATTCACCGGTCTTGGGATCTGAAGCCAGTATTTTACCAGCAGCAATGATGGCATCGCTAATATTAGCCACCGAAGATTTAGAGATCGCATTTTTTTTATCAAAATAAAAGGAGGTATTTGGGGCAACAAATTCTAAACGGTTAAAGTATTTTTTTACATAAAAGATACTAGAACCTTGATAAGAACCCCTTATTTTTCCCGCATCAGCAACACCATCTGCAATTTGTGAAAAGTAGATGAATTCCTTATCAAGTTGATTTTCCTTTATCAATAGATTTACGGATCCGGTTATGGTATCTTGAAAAATCGTAAACAAACCTTCAATTTTTTTGCTACTTTTAGTTAAGTCCTTTATCGATTTTACTTTCTTTTTGGGAGGTGTTTTTTTAACAGTTTTAATTTCTTTTTTCTTTTTTTTCCAAAATTGTGCATGTAGATTTTGGTTACCTAATACAAAAAGAGTCAAAATTGATATTAGAAGAACTGTTGATTTATTAATTTGAATTAGTTTCATAAAATTTACTTTTTTTTTAAATTTCAGTGTGCAAGTTGTTTTTTTTAAATCAGTAGGGCTGTTAATTTTATGATAAATTTTATGATTTCATAATCTTTTCTTAAAATAATGATTGCTCAAATCATAAAGCTATGTTAATCTTTTTTTGTTCATTTAATAAAGCCGTATTTTTATACAGATGAAAAATAATACGATCAGAAAAGGTTTTATCTTCAAATCTTATCAAGCAGATCAACAATCTCCTTTTGAAAAATTATTTGAAATTTTTAAAGAATTAATCACACATACCTCAGGAGATTTTGATGAGGCAATCGATTGGTTGCGATCCTTGGATAAAGAATATAAATTAACAGATGAAAATTATACATTAGAGGATTTTATTGAAGATTTAAAGAATAAGGGGTACATCAAAGAAGAGGTAAAGGGAGATGGTTCAGGTGGAGTTAAAATTACAGCCAAGACAGAACGTGCAATAAGACAGCAAGCGTTAAAACTTATTTTTGGTAATATAAAGAAAAGCGGTGTTGGGAATCATAAAAGTAGGTCTCAAGGAATTGGTGATGAACATACGGGAGACTTTAGATCCTATCAATTTGGAGATTCTTTAGATAAAATTGCAATTACAGAAAGCATTAGAAACTCACAAATTAACAATGGAATCGATGGTTTTAATCTAAGAGAAAAAGATTTAATTGTTGAAGAAACACTTCATAAAAGCCAAATGAGCACGGTTTTGATGATTGATATTAGTCACTCTATGATTTTGTATGGTGAAGATCGAATTACACCTGCTAAAAAGGTTGCAATGGCTTTGGCAGAACTAATTACCACCCGTTATCCTAAAGATACCCTAGATATTATTGTTTTTGGGAATGATGCTTGGTCTATTAAAATCAAAGATTTACCCTACCTGCAAGTAGGCCCTTATCACACAAATACTGTGGCTGGTTTGCAGCTTGCTATGGATTTGTTGCGAAGAAAAAAAAATACCAACAAACAAATTTTTATGATTACTGATGGTAAGCCGAGTTGTCTACTTTTACCAGACGGTCATTATTATAAAAATAGCAATGGTTTAGATGCATACATCGTAGACAAATGTTATTCAATGGCGCAACAAGCAAGAAAATTAGGGATTCCTATTACCACTTTTATGATTGCGCAAGACAGGTATTTAATGCAGTTTGTAAAAGCATTTACAAAAGCAAATCAAGGAAAAGCATTCTACACCGGTTTAAAAGGTTTAGGAGAAATGATTTTTGAAGATTACGAATCAAATAGAAAAAAACGAATTAAAGGATAAATGAGAATAGAACAAATAAAAACACTTGGAGCCCTAAAAGAATCTGGTTATACCTCTAAATCTATTAAAGATGAGTTAAGAGAAAACTTGATCAGTAAAATAATGAATAAAGAACCTGTTTTTAAAGGAGTTCATGGGTATGAAAACACTGTTATTCCCGAGTTGGAAAGAGCCATTTTAAGCAAGCATAATATCAATTTACTGGGTCTTAGAGGACAAGCAAAAACACGTCTAGCAAGATTGATGATTGGGCTATTAGATGAGTATATCCCTGTAGTTGAAGGATCTGAAATTAATGACGATCCCTTCAACCCAATTTCAAGGTTTGCCAAAGAAATGATTGAGGAAAAAGGGAATGATACTCCAATTTTTTGGTTGCATAGAAATGATCGATTTGCAGAAAAGCTAGCAACTCCAGATGTCACGGTTGCGGATATTATAGGTGATATAGATCCTATAAAAGCAGCCAATTTAAAGTTGAGTTATGCAGACGACAGAGTACTCCATTATGGAATGATTCCTCGTGCAAATAGATGTATTTTTGTAATTAATGAATTGCCAGATCTACAAGCAAGGATTCAAGTAGCTTTATTCAATATTTTACAGGAAGGAGATATTCAAATTAGAGGGTTTAAACTTCGTTTACTTTTAGATATGCAATTTTTATTTACAGCAAATCCCGAAGATTATACCAACAGAGGAAGTATTGTAACTCCTTTAAAAGATAGAATTGGTTCACAAATTTTAACTCATTATCCCGAAGATATAGAGACTGCAAAAATGATTACGCAACAAGAGGCTACTCAAACAGTTGCTCAAAAGGAATTTATTCAAGTGCCGGAATTGGCAAAAGATTTATTAGAACAAATTGTTTTTGAGGCTAGAGAAAGTGAGTACATTGATGCTAAAAGTGGAGTTAGTGCACGTTTGAGTATCACTGCTTTTGAAAATTTGTTGAGTACAGCAGAAAGAAGATCATTAATTTCAGGTGACGAAAAAACAATGATTCGTCTGAGTGATTTTGATGGGATAATTCCCGCGATCACCGGTAAAGTAGAGCTAGTTTATGAGGGGGAACAGGAGGGTGCGCAGGTGGTATCTGAAAAATTGATTAAAAATGCGATCAAAAAGTTGTTTCCAAGTTACTTTCCTGAGATCAAAAAGTTAGAAAAACAAGATGCTGAAACACCCTATGATGACATTGTTTCCTGGTTTTTCAATGCCAATGAAGAATTTGAATTATTAGATGAATTTTCAGAATTACAATATAAAAATGAGTTAGATAAAGTGAGCCCTCTCGATGCATTTTTAAAAGAATATCAACCAAAGATGAATACTGCCGACGCTTATTTTGTAAAAGAGTTCATTCTTTGGGCTTTGGTGGAGTTTAAAAAATTAAGTAAATTTAGATTTGTAGAAGGTACTCAGTTTAAAGATCCTTACAGTAGTTTTATGAATGGACTTTAATTTATTAAAAAATGAATCATTAAGATTGGCAATTGTATCAATCACTAAGTCTTGTCATCTTGTTTACAAACGATATTAAATCAGTATGTATGAAAAATTATTTTAAAATTAAGAAAGAATATATTTTATTTTGTTTAGTAATCGTCCTAACATCTTGTTTAACAAATGTAGAGGAGGAGCTTGTTGCTGATGACCCCTGTTCAGAAATCACTTTTGCAGCGAATGTTCAACCCATTATAGATGCTCATTGCATTCAATGTCATGGAACCAATGGGATTTATCCCGATTTAACTTCCTATAATAAGATTAGTTTAGTAGCGGGAAGTATAAAATCTGAGGTTGTCAGTAGAGAAATGCCTAAGCAGGGGTCTCTTACCCAAGAGCAAATTGATGCAATTGTTTGTTGGGTAGATGGCGGTGCTCTAAACGATTAAAATAGAATGGATGAAAAAAAATAAAATTATTATTTCAATTTTAATTTTCGGGAGTCTTTGTTTTTTTATTGTTTACCAAACGTACAACACACCTCATAGAAATATTATGGGATCAACAAAAGATATAAGCCTAACCGCAGATAAAATCATGGATGATTTTTTTTCTGACGAATCCAAAGCAAATAAACGCTACCTAGATAAAATTATTGAAGTTTCTGGAATCATATCTGAACTAAAAGTAGTCAAAGAAAAAGGCATCATTACCCTAAAAACTACTCAAGATTTTGGCAATGTTTTGTGTCATTTGTCTGAGGATACCTCTCAAGACATACAGGCTTTGAGTGAAGGTCAAAGGATTACTTTAAAAGGAGTTTGTACAGGATATTTAATGGACGTTATTCTCGTAAAGTCAGAGGTAATTAATGAATGAACTAAACACTTAATAAAATGAAATCAATTTACGTACTTTTAATTTCTTTTTTGTTCGCATATCATACCCATACACAAGAACAATATTTAACAAAAAATGGAGCAATAACATTCTTTTCTTCTACCCCAATAGAAGATATAAAAGCAGAAAATAATCAGGTTTTGAGTATTATAGATGTTTCAAAAAGAAAAATGGCGATTTCTATTTTAATAAAATCATTCCTGTTTAAAAAAGCATTAATGCAAGAGCATTTCAATGAGAATTACTTAGAGTCAGATAAATTTCCAAAAGCAACTTTTACAGGTGATATTTTAAATTTTGATGGTGTCGAAACTGTTGAAACAAAGTACGATGTCAAAGGAGTTATTACTATTCATGGAGTAAGTAAGCAAATTGTGGTTCCCTCGATTTTTAAAAGAAATGGAGAAACTATTCTTGTTAAAGGAACATTCAACATACTTTTGGAAGATTTTGATGTGAAAATTCCGAGACTTGTTTTTAAAAAAATTGCCGAAGAAATTAACATTACTTTTGAATTTAATCACAAGCCTTATAATTAACAAATGATGAAAAAAATTATATGTACTCTTTTTATATGTAGTGTTAGTTTCCAGTGTTTTGCACAAGATCTGTTAGATGTTTTAGAGAAAGAAACTCCAAAAACAGATCAAATAGTTACCGCAACTTTTAAAGGAACTAGAATTCTTAACGGACACTCAATCGAAAACAGAAAAGACAAAGAGTTAGAATTTCTTATTTCTCACAGATTTGGTCGGGTAAATTTAGGATTTGATGAACTTTTTGGATTGGATCAATCTAATATCCGTTTTGCTCTAGAATATGGGTTGAATGATGATATAACAATTGGATTGGGTAGAAGTAGTTATGAGAAAACCTATGATAGTTTTATGAAATACAGTTTGTTAAAACAAAAAAAAGGTGCCAATTCATTTCCGTTTGCAGTCTCACTTTTTGGGAGTGTAGCCGTAAAAACACTCAAAGATTTTGACCCATCAGACAAAAGAACTTTTTCAGAAAGTTTGTTTTATGTTGGTCAGGTTTTAATTGCTAGAAAAGTGAATTCTTCTTTCTCATTTCAATTAACGCCAACATATGTTCACAGAAATACCGTAAGAATCAATGAAGACCCGCACGATATTTTTGCTCTAGGTTTAGGGACAAGAATCAAATTAAATAAAAGAGTTTCGTTCAATAGCGAATACTATTTTGCTATGGACGAATCAAAATCAATCAATGCAAGAAATTCATTAGCATTTGGAGTTGATATTGAAACAGGAGGTCATGTGTTTCAGCTGATTTTATCCAATGCCATTACAATGATAGAAAAAAGTTTTATTACGGAAACAACGGATGATTTTTTTGCAGGTGATATTCATTTTGGATTTAATATCTCTAGAACTTTTTAAATAAATAATTATAAAGATTCAAAAATACGGAACCTTTTAGACCTTTGTAAAAACTACTTATTAGTATTCCTCTATAACTTTGCAATTGCAGCCTCGGCACAACGCTCACCGTCCATCGCAGCAGAAATAATTCCACCGGCATATCCACCCCCTTCCCCACAAGGAAATAATCCCTCAATTTCCGGGTGTTCTAAATCGATTTTTCTGGGGATGTTTACGGGCGATGAAGTCCTAGATTCAACACCAATAATATTCGCTTCATTGGTATAATAACCATGCATTTTTCGACCAAATTCAACAAAACCTTTTCGTAATCTACTTCCAATAATTTTTGGTAAAAGAGAGTGTAAAGGAGCCGTATTTAATCCGGGTTGATAAGAAGTTTCATTCAAATCTGTAGAGGTTTTTCCATCAACAAAATCAACCAATTTTTGTGCAGGAGCTGTTTGTGATCTTCCACCAGCATAAAAGGCAATTTTTTCTAAATCTTTTTGAAATTCCAATCCTTTTAGCGGACCAAATTTTTCATATTTATTAAAGTCTCTGTCAATATCTAGTTCTACAACAATTCCAGAATTTGCAAATTTATTATTTCTACGAGAAGGCGACATTCCATTTACGACAACTTCTCCATTTGAAGTAGCAGCTGGAACGATAAAACCACCAGGACACATACAAAAAGAGTAAACGCCTCTGTTTTTTACTTGTTGTACTAGACTATAGGCAGCAGCAGGTAATAATTCATCCCTTTCTCCCGAGCAATGATATTGAATTTGGTCTATAATTTGTTGAGGGTGCTCCACACGTACACCCATTGCGAAAGATTTGGCTTTTAAGGAAATGTTTTTTTTGTGTAATAATTCGTAAATATCTCTGGCAGAATGCCCTGTAGCTAAGATGACAGAATTTACAGACATTTCCTCCCCATTTTGAAGTTGGATCGCTTGTAATTTGTTGTTCTTTATGATAAAATCTGTTACACGAGTTTCAAAATGAATTTCGCCACCAAATTTTAAAATGTTTTCACGGATATTTTGAATAATTTTAGGAAGTTTATTGGTTCCAATATGAGGATGCGCATCTATTAAAATTTGATCTGTTGCACCATGGAAAACAAGATTTTCAAAAATACGTCTTACATCTCCACGTTTTAGGGAACGCGTATAGAGTTTTCCATCAGAATAGGTTCCTGCTCCGCCTTCACCAAAACAATAATTTGAATCGTTATTTACAACATGATCTTGATTGATCGCTTTGAGATCTCGTCTTCTTTTTTGGACATTTTTTCCACGCTCTAAAACCACGGGTTTGTACCCTAACTCTATACAACGAAGTGCAGCGTACATTCCTGCAGGACCAAAACCAATAATATGAATTTCTTTGGCATTAGAAACATCGTTGTATTCAAAAATATAGTTCGAATTTTCAGGAATTTCTTCCTCAATATATACAGCAACTTTATAATTAAATAGGATATTTTTTTTTCGAGCATCAATCGATTTACGAAGCACTTTTACAGCAGAAATTAGATTTTTATCAATTCCCAATACTTTGGAGGATTTGTGTAAAAGAATTTCTTCCATTCGTTCTTCTACTAAATTTATTCTGAGCTGTATTTCTTTTACCATATCGCGAAAATAACGAAATTAAAAGTGGATCTTAAAATTATGATTTACATAAATAATTTTTTTTAATCATAAATGGTTTTTTTACACAAACTAATTGTCATAAAATTAGACGAAAATCTAATAACAAATCACTATTTTTTTTATCTTTAAAAAATATTTGAGATGAATTTATTCAAAGATAATTTCATCCTAAAGAATCTCTGTAACTATTGAATATGACGGTAATAGAGTTGAGAATAGATGTTAACAATTTTAATTAAATTACTACGAATTTTCGTTCAAGTTTACACAGGTGATTTTTGTCTTCTTGGGTGTTTTTGGTAGTTCAAAAAAAAATCATGGAATTAAACCTAACAAGACCAATCGTATTTTTCGATTTAGAAACAACTGGAATTAACATTGCTACCGATAAAATTGTTGAAATTTCGATTTTAAAAGTATTTCCAAATGGGAATAAAGAAAGTAAAACTTGGTTGGTAAATCCTGAAATTGAAATACCTCAAGCAGCAATAGATGTTCATGGAATCACAAATGAAAAAGTAGTTACAGAACCTACCTTCAAAGAATTGGCATCAAAAGTAAATGAAATGATAGCCGATGCTGATTTAGCTGGATTTAACTCAAATAGATTTGATATTCCGTTGTTAGCAGAAGAGTTAATGCGGGTAGGAATAAATTTTGATATGAATCATAGAAAAGCCATTGATGTACAAGTGATATTTCATAAAAAAGAACAAAGAACCTTAAGTGCTGGGTATCAATTTTATTGTGGAAAAGTGTTAGAGGGTGCTCATGGTGCCGAAGCAGACACCAACGCAACGTATGAAATTTTGCTCGCTCAATTGGGTAAATATGATGATATTGAAAATTCTGTAGATGCCTTGAGTGACTATTCAACGCACGGTGTTCGAGCAGATTTTGCAGGTTTTATTTTGATGAACGAAGAAAATCAAGAAATTTTTTCCTTTGGAAAATACAAAGGTAGAACCGTAGAAGAGGTATTTAATGAAAACCCAGGGTATCACAATTGGATTCAGAATGCAGATTTCCCGCTCTACACAAAAAAGGTATTGAGAGAGATTAAAGAACGAATGTTTGAAGCTAAACATAGCATTTCTGATGCAGAAAAATTAGAAGCTTTGCAACAAAAATTTAATTTGAGATAATGTTTACAGCCTATAAAAATTTACCAAGCAATTCTCGTTTGTGGATTTATCAATCCGACAGAGAGTTTACTGAAAAAGAGGTAGCACATATCTCCATAAAATCTGAAGAATTCATCAATCAATGGACACGTCATGGAGATGATTTGAAGGGATCATTTACCATAAAATACAATCATTTTTTAGTACTGGCAGTAGATGAAACTTTCAATACTGTTTCGGGATGTTCAATAGATAGCTCTGTTCGTTTTATCAAGGAACTAGAAAGGGAGTTATCTTTAGATTTAATGGATAAAATGAATGTTGCCTTTAGGGATAACGATTGTATCAATTCTGTAAAGTTATTTAATTTTCAGCAGTTAGTAAAAGACCATAAAGTCACACCAGAAACAATAGTATTTGATAATATGGTAAACACAAAAGCCGCTTTTGAGCATCATTGGGAAATTCCTGCAAAAGAAAGCTGGCACAAACGTTTTTTTACATAAAATACAGCATTCAATATATGAAGAGTAAGCTATTTGCGATAGTATGTATTGGTTTCGTTTTAGGGATATCTGCACAGCGTGTTGATCCTCTTAGGACGAAAGATATAGAAGCGCAATATACTTGGGTAGATAGTATTATGAAAAATATGACTTTAGATCAAAAAATAGGTCAGTTATTCATGGTACAAGCATATTCTAATCGTGATGAAAAACATGAAGATTTTATCACTGAAATGATCACAAAATATCATGTTGGGGGTTTGATTTTTATGCAAGGAACTCCTGAAAGACAAGCTGCACTTACCAATCAATACCAAGCAATATCTAAAACACCCCTAATGATTGGGTTCGATGGAGAATGGGGCTTAGATATGCGTTTGAAAAATACGTACAAGTTTCCTTGGAACATGACTCTGGGTGCTATTGAAAACGACTCACTTATCAAAAATTTGGGGGAGCACATAGGAAATCATTGTAAAAGATTGGGAATTCATATGAATTTTGCTCCAGTGGTTGACATCAATACAAATCCTGAAAATCCAATTATAGGAAATCGCTCTTTTGGTGAACGTAAAGAAAATGTAACCCAAAAAGCGATTGCATTTACTCAGGGAATTCAAAGTAGGGGTGTTTTAGCGACGGCAAAACATTTTCCTGGTCACGGAGATACTGCTACAGATTCTCATCTTACGCTTCCTGTGGTAAATTTTGATATGAATCGGTTATATTCTACTGAACTATATCCCTATGAAAAAGTGTTCGACGCAGGAATTACCTCTGTGATGACGGCCCATTTACGTATCCCAAGTATAGAACCCGATATGAGATTACCCTCTTCATTATCCAAAAATGTAGTGACTAATTTATTACAAGAAAAACTCGGTTTTTTAGGTTTGGTAATCACAGATGGTTTAAATATGAAGGGGGCTTCAAATTATGCAACCTCAGCTGAAATTAATTTGGCTGCAATTGAAGCAGGAAATGATTTATTGTTAATTCCTCAAGACATTCCAGCGACTGTCAAATTAATTAAAAAAGCGATCAAATTAAAAACCTTAACAGAAGAAAGAATTACTCTTTCCGTTAAAAAGATATTAAGAGCAAAATATTGGGCTGGGTTGCATAATTATCGTCCGATTATCATAGAAAATATTCAAAAGGATCTCAATACAATTGACGATACACTACTACACAGAGAATTGGTTAAAAATTCATTGACTGTTATCAAAGACAAAATAGGGGAGCTGCCTATCAGGAATTTAGAAAAAAGAAAAATAGCTTATGTTCAATTAGGAGATGCTCCAGGAAACCACTTTGTAAGTATGTTACAGAAATACACCCAAGTAGATGTAATTTCTGAGACTACTTTAAAAGGAATTATAACCAAACTAAAACCGTATAATTTAGTAATTATCGGTTTTCATAAATCAAATTCAAACCCTTGGAAAAGTTATAAATTCAATAATAAAGACTTAGTTTGGTTACAAGAAATAGCAAGAAATAAAGATGTTATTTTGGATGTTTTTGCGAGTCCTTACAGTCTTTTACAAGTAAAAAAATATAAAAATATAGCATCCATAATTGTTTCTTATCAGAATAGTAAAATAGCTCAAGAATTGTCTGCCCAGTTAATTTTTGGAGCTTTTGGAGCCAAAGGTAAATTACCCGTTTCTATTCATCATAAATTTTTAGAGGGTCATGGCATTATCACCTCAGAATTGAGTAGGTTAGGATATGCAATTCCTGAAGAAGTTGATATGTCTTCAAAAAAATTAGAAAAAATTGATTCTATGGCAAGCATTATTTTAGCAAAAAAAATGACTCCTGGATTTCAAGTTTTAGTAGCGAGAAATTCCCAAGTTATTTTTGCCAAAAGTTATGGATATCATACCGATAAAGAAATAAAAAAAGTTAAAAATACAGATATTTATGATGTCGCCTCTTTAACTAAAATTTTGGCAGCCCTTCCGCTAATTATGAAGGCAGAAGAAGACAATAAAATTTCTTTAGATAGCTCATTGATGGAGATGTTACCCTCTTTCAAAGATTCCAATAAAGATACCTTAACAGTGAAAGAAATTCTATCTCATTTTGGTCGATTAAAATCATGGATCCCATTTTATAAAAAAACACAGGACAGTATCACAGGTAACAATTTAAAGCAATTTTATCGTTCAAAAAAGACTCCGATATTTAATGTTAAAGTAGCAGAGCATTTGTATTTGAACAAACACTATAAAGACAGTATTTATAAATACATAAAAAATGCAGATCAAAGAGAGCTTCTCGAGTATAAATACAGTGATCTCGGATATTATATACTCAAAGAAATTCTTGAAACAAAGTATCAGAAATCTTTATCTATACTAGTGAATGAAGAATTTTATCAGTATTTAGGTGTAAATAGAACTACGTATCTTCCCTTATTAAAATTCGACAAGAAAGAAATCATTCCTACGGAAAAAGACAGCTATTATAGAAACCAATTATTGCATGGTCATGTGCATGATATGGGTGCTGCAATGTTGGGAGGTGTGGGTGGTCATGCAGGATTATTTGCCAATGCAAATGATGTAGCTAAGATCATGCAGATGTATTTGCAAAAAGGATATTATGGTGGTAAACGTTATTTGAAATCAAAAACGATAGATACGTTTAATACACGGTATTTTTCTGATCAAAAGGTACGAAGAGGGATTGGATTTGATAAACCTCAATTAAATTCCGAAGTCAAAGCGACTTGCGGTTGTGTTTCAGAGCAGAGTTTTGGACATTCTGGTTTCACCGGTACCTACACTTGGGCAGATCCCCTAAGTGGAATTATTTATGTTTTCTTATCAAATAGGGTCTACCCATCAATGGATAATAATGAATTGATTGAGACGAATATGCGCACAGAAATACAGCAAATAATTCAGGATGCTATATTGCACTAAGAGTTTATTATTTTATTGATTTAGGTTTTTATGAGCTTTTGAATTTGTGGGAGAACATTTTACATAAAATATGATTAATAAAGCAGATACTGTTAAATAGAAAAATCCTACTAAAATTCCAAAAAAGTAAGCGATTAACCATGTTTTGAAAGTATAGAAAATAGGAAACATTCCTAAATTTAAACTAAACCGAAATGTGTCAATGAATTCAATTTCATCAATTTTTTTGATTACTTTTTTCCATATTAAAAAAGGGAGGATGTTATTTAAAATAATAAGATACAATAAAGGTTTTAAAAAGTTTTTCTTAGCTGTTTTCCCTGCAGGAATATTGCCGTTTTTAATCATTTCATTAATTTTATCAACTTCAGTAAAATCAACTTGGGCAGTATTTAATTGTTGCAGGATATGCTCATAATTTTCATCATCGGGAATATGCACACTCAATTCTTTTAACTGTGAGGTAACTGCTGCTTTTAATATGTTGATGGATTTAGCACGGTTATGATTCTCAATGATACTTCTTGTGGCAATCGGCTGTCCATAATTTATACAAACTTTTGCAGGAAAGTGAGAAGGATGTTGATAGGTAATACCCACAGGAATGACTTTAACTTCTAAGTGTTTGTGCTTTTCTAAAGCTCCAAATACGATTCTCGTAAAACCTTTGCTTAATGGCCTTACAGTTCTTTTCTTATCGTGACTTCCCTCTGGGAAAATCATTAAAGTTTCTCTTTTGTTAAGAATATGATAACACTTTTCAAAAATTTCTTGATTATTTGCTAATTGCTGAATTCCGTCTCTGATTCTATAAATTGGCATTAAATACAGGGATTCTAATATTTTTTTTATGAAGGGGTGTTTAAAAGAGGCAGCTCTTACTAAAAAATGATTTTGCCTGCTATTTGTTGTAGTTACATACAAAGGATCTACTAACCCATTAGGATGATTTACAGCAAAGACGATTGCCCCTTTTGTAGGAATGTTTTTTCGGCCTCGGACTCTAATTTTTTTGCTGTAAAAAAATAATCCCAATTTTATATAGCTACAGACGAGGGTAAACCAACTTTTTTGAATCATAAATCAAATGCTTTTAATTAAGTTTTTATTTTTTTTACCCCAATAATAGGCCAATGTCATACCAGAAAACACATCCCAAATACCCCAGAAAGCTGCCAATAGCGCCATTCCACCAAGACCGTCAAAGAAACTAAAGATTAATAATAACCCTAAACCACCATTTTGAATTCCTGTTTCAATGGCTATGGTTTTACAATTCTTTTTGTCCAATTTAAAAACTTTGGCTGTGTAAAACCCAAGTACATAGGCGAAGAGATTGTGAAAGACAACTAAGAACAGTACATGATGGATATGATTTACAAAAATCTCTAAATTTTGAGAAAATGCAATTAGAATCAATATGATAAAAACCAGCATAGAAATGGGTTTTAGCATTTTTTCAATTTTTATTGACATTTCTTTATAATACTGTTTCATGAGCATTCCAAGGACCAAAGGGATTCCTAGAATTAATGATACCAATTTAAATAATTCATATGGGTTTAGAGATACTGTTTTTAAAATAGAATTTGTAGGCGCGTACAAACTCCCCCAAAACTGTAAGTTTAAGGGCGTCATTAGAATACAGGCTAAACTTGCAAAAGCGGTTAAACTAACCGATAATGCAGCATTTCCTCCAGCCATTTTACTAAAAAAATTAGAGACATTTCCTCCAGGACAAGCTGCTATCATCATCATTCCTAGAGCAAAACTTGGATGTGGTTGTATCAAAATAATTGCCAGAAATGTCGCTGCTGGTAATAGAAAAAATTGAGAAAAAATCCCCACAAAAACTATTTTAGGGCTTTTAGAAAGTCGTTTAAAATCATTTATTGAAATGCCTAATGCAACACCAAACATGATTACGGCTATGGCAATATTTAAAATCCACAACCCACTTTCATCAAAGTTGATACGAATGTTGTCTATATCTAAAAACATCTTAATTATTAAAAGCATATTCAATAATATTTGCACCCATTTTGAGTGCTTTTTCTCTAATAATTTTTGGATTATGATGTATAATTTCATCTTCCCACCCATCACTTAAATCCGTTTCATGGTCATAAAAAACAATCATTCTTCCCTCGTAAAAAAGGCCATAACCTTGGGCAGACTCTTTATTGTGTTCATGAATTTTTGGAATTCCGTTAGAGAATTTATAGGTCTGATTGAAGATGGGGTGATTGGTTGGGATTTCTATGAGTTCTAATTTAGGGAACACTTTTTTTAGTTCTCTTCTAATAAATGTATCCAATCCATAGTTGTCAGAAATATGTAAAAATCCACCAGAAATCAAATAGTCTTTCAAGTTTTGAGCTTCAGTTTCCGAAAAAAATACATTTCCGTGACCTGTCATAAAAACAATGGGGTAGTTATAAATGGCTTCGCTGTTAATTGCTACCGTTTGTATATTAGAAATAGTAGTTCCAATAGTTTCGTTTGTAAAAGAAACTAAATTTGGAACTGCAGTTGGATTTGCATACCAATCGCCACCACCACTATATTTTAGGATGGCAACATCTTGTGCGTTAGCGAGTATGAATGAAAAACTAATTAATAAATAAAAGAGAGGCTTCATATATTTCTTTTGGGTATCATCGAAGCAATATAGTAAAAAGTTATTCATTCATAAAAGACACCCCACTCACAGCAACCAAAGCAGCGGTTTCTGTTCTTAACCTCCTGTTACCTAAAGAAAGGGGAATATAATTTTTAAACAATGCTTTTTTTATTTCTTCAGAAGAAAAATCACCCTCTGGTCCAATGAGAATTGTTACTTTTTCGGATGGTTTTACAATAGATTTTAATGACTTCTTTTCTTGCTTTTCACAATGCGCTATACAAATTGTACCCTCTAAATTTTGATTGATGAAGTCATCAAATTTTTTAGGGGCATTTATTTTTGGTAAAGTATATTTTAAAGACTGTTTCATAGCGGATTGAATGATTTTTTCGAAACGCTTTATTTTAACAACTCTTCTTTCAGAATTGGAGCAGATAAGTGGTGTTATTTCATCGATGCCAATTTCTGTTGCTTTCTCTAAAAACCATTCAATTCGATCATTATTTTTAGTAGGGGCGATTGCGATATGAAGATAGTAATTCCAGGGTTTATTTTTTTTAGTTATTGAAATGATATCTGCGGTACATTTTTTATCACTGGCGAAACTAATTTTTGCATCAAATAAATATCCTTTCCCATTTGTAATTTTTAGAATATCATTTTCTTTTTTTCGTAAAACACGAACAATATGTTTACTTTCGATTTTATCAAAAGTAATTTGTTTTGATGATGCACTTAGTTCTTGATTATAAAATAGTTGCATTGATGTCTAATTTATAAGTTCTACGTTTTTTGTGAGTGACTGGTTCGAAATTTTTCCATATTTTTTTGATCGCTTCATTATCTTCTAATTCTGGAGTTCTGTAGCAATTTTCTATACCTAAAGGGGTAAATGTTTTCTTGTATTGATCAAATATAATGGCGTGTATTCCCTTGTTCTGATAGTCTGGATGTACCCCAATTAAATATAGGGTAACCTCTTTTGATTTTTTTTTAGCCTTTAATAAGTGGAATATTCCTGTAGGAAATAATTTACCATTTGCTTTTTGTAAGGCTTTAGAAAATGACGGCATTACAATTGCAAATGCCACTAGCTTTTTGTGTTCATCAATTACAAATTTGATGTATTCTGGGTTTATAAAAGAAATATATTTCTTTTTAAAATAAGTAATTTGAGCATCAGAAATTGGAACAAATGTTGATAGCTTTGAATAGCTTTTATCAAAAACATCAAACATTTCTTCAATATAGGGGAGGATGTCTTTGGTCTTTTTGAAATCCAAAGCCTGAAGTTTAAAACGCTTTTTTAAAATAGTACTTATTCGGTCAAAGTAGGCTGCATTTACATTTTTAAATTTGAATTTATTTTCCAGATATTCTTTTTCTTTTACAAATCCTAGCTGCTCTAAATGCTCCTTGTAATAGGGGTGGTTATACCAAGTGATCATGGTTCCAATATGGTCAAAACCTTCTGTTAATACTCCTGTTTTATCTAGGTTGTTGAATCCCACAGGTCCCTCAATATATTCAAGATTGTTAGTTAAACCAATTTCTTTAACTTTGTTTAAAAGAACTTTACTTACTTCAATATCATCGACGACATCAAACCAACCAAAACGTATTTTCTTTACTTGTTGTTGTGTAACCTCAAACCAATTGATGATTGCAACAACTCTCCCAACAATTTGATCCTCTTTAATGGCTAAAAAAAAATGAGCTTCCGCATTTTCAAAAACAGGGTTTTTTGTTGGATCAAAATTATTTATCTCGTCTTTAATGATAGGAGGTACCCAATATTCATTGTTTTTGTATAACGAAAATGGAAAGACTACAAAGTCTTTCATTTCTTTACGAGTCGTAACTTTTTTTAATACAATCATCATATAAAAAGCATGTAGTTAGTTTCTTTTTCTTGTAGCTCTTCTTTTTTGTTTTTTCTTAAAAAAGCTAAAAATTCGAGAGAAAAATCCATTTTTTTGACTTTTATTGTATCCTCGTTTTGGATTCTTTTTTATTTGTTGTCCATTTTCGTCTAGTGAAATAAAAGAATCTTGGTGTTTGTCAATTCTGTAGGACATCCCTATACCACTATAAAAACCGTCAACATTTTCATTTTGTATAATTCTTCCAGAGATATTAATCTGAAAATGATTACTAAATAAGTAGGCAAAGCCGAGACCGAAATTTAAGTTTTCTTGGTGATTTTGAAAAATCTTTTGATGTTCCATAAAACCAGACCATCGATTAGTAAAATTTTGTGTGGCTGAAATTACGTAATATACCTCAGAGAAATTCGTTCCGATTTTATCATAAAAAATATTTGAAATAATATTTAAATTATTGGTAAGATTATGTTGAAGTAATACACCCACTTTTGGTGATATACCGTTGGTTTTATGAATGTTATTAACAAAATCTGTATTCATTCCCAAAAAGACAGCTACAGATGGAATCAATCGTTTTTTATCAAAAGCATTTCGTTTTTTCCAACTTCTAATTTCTTTGCTAACATCTTTATAGACGGGCTCAAAAAATAAATATTTTGCGCCAATTGTAAATTTGCTCAATCCAGCAGTATAATTATTAGAATTCAAGTTACGATTAATTGTTTCTTTTTGATAGGTTAACTGAGTGTTTACCTCTAGTTTTTCTAAAAAAACACTTGTTCTAAAAAAGAGGTCAACTCCAAAAGTTTGTGGTTTTGAAAAAGTAGGGTTTGTACTTGTGTTTTTATAGAAAAAATCACTTTCAAACTGATATACCCCTGTTCCAACGCTATAGGGACTCTCAGAAAACCCTGGTTTGTTGGAATTGATAACATCGGTGTATTGACCGTAAATAGACGAAAAAACGAATAAAGAAAAGAACAAAGCAAGTTGTAGTATCCGATTTTTCATTAGCTTTTTTTTAAAATTAGTTTACAAGACAAACATAGAATAAAATTGCTATTTAGGGAAAGTATTGGATGCTTTTTTAAGATTGTGAATTTTTTATGGATTGATATTGCCCCAATTGTAATCAAATTGTTATTTTTGAATTGTATTCATATTACACTATAAAATGGGTTTATTAAAAACGATATTTTTTATTATACTTTTCTCTTATGTTTTTAAGTTTTTAGCAAGATTATTTGCACCCTTATTAATAAAAAAAGCAGCTGAGACCATGAAAAGAAAAGCTCAACAACAATATCGTGGCAATCAGCAACAATACAAAAGTTCAGTACCAGAAGGAGAAACGGTAATCGATACACAACCAAGAAATGAACAAAAAAGTAAAAGTTCTGTTGGAGAGTATGTAGATTTCGAGGAAATTGATTAAGTGCCTCTAATGATTTTTTTAATCCATAAAGTTTAAAAACAATAAAAAAATAGAAACTTGAAGATTTCTACCAAATTCCTTCCTTATGTTTTAGTTGTAGCAATTTTTATATTGGCTTCGATTATCTATTTTAATCCTGTTTTAAAAGGTCAAAAAATTCAGCAATCTGATATCACTCAATTTAAAGGAATGGTAAAGGAAATTAATGACTTTAGAGCAGATAAAAATACAGAACCCTATTGGACTGGAGCTTCTTTTAGCGGAATGCCGTCTTATCAAATTAGTGCCTATTACCCAAACGATTTGGTAAGAGTTTTAGATCAAACAGTCCGTTTTTTACCAAGACCAGCTGATTATACTTTTTTATATTTTTTAAGTTTTTTTGTATTAATGATGGCTTTAAAAGTAAATTGGAGATTGGCAATTTTTGGGGCATTGTCTTTCGGGTTTTCAACCTACCTAATCATTATTTTTGGCGCCGGCCATAATGCAAAAGCACATGCAATTGCCTACATGCCTCTTGTATTGGCAGGAGTTCTATGGGTTTTTCAAAAACGATATATTTTAGGTTTTGTAATTACGAGTCTAGCCATGACTTTAGAGATTTATACAAACCACCCTCAGATGACCTATTATCTTGGTTTTTGTTTATTAATTTTTGGCATTGTGTCCTTTATAGATGCGATAAAGGAACAAAAAATAACAGATTTCATAAGACATAGCGCTATTGTTGTTGTTGCTGTTCTGATAGGTATTGGTGCAAATTCTCCACGTTTAATGGCTATGAAAGAATATGCTGATCAAAGTACAAGAGGTACATCTGAACTCACCATAAATCCAGATGGCAGTCAGAAAGTAACTTCAAACGGATTAGATAAATCCTATATCACAGAATATAGTTATTCAAAATTAGAAACCTTTAATTTAGTCATCCCTGGTTTCATGGGTGGTGGAACTGTTGAAGAATTGGATGATGATTCTCAATTTTATAAATTATTAGAACAAAAAGCTGGAAAAAAAGTAGCTGATCAGTACGCTAAACAAGTGTTGCTTTATTGGGGAGATCAACCAATTGTTGAAGCCCCCGCTTACATTGGTAGTGTTATTTTCTTTTTATTTTTCTTAGGGATTTTTTTAGTAAAAGGAAGGGTAAAGCAATGGCTAGTAGCTGTTACAATCTTTTCAATTGTAATGAGTTGGGGTAAAAATTTTGATCTGTTAACTAATTTTTTTATTGATTATGTTCCATTATACAATAAATTTAGAGCAGTTTCATCCATTCAGGTTCTCGCGGAGATGTGTGTTCCTATTTTGGCTATTTTAGGATTAAAAGAATTTTTTTTACCAAATATCTCTACGGCCGATAAGCAAGAGGCGCTAAAGAAAACATTGTATGTTTTTAGTGGTTTACTTGTTCTGGGATTATTATTAGCGCACAGTTTTTCTACTTTTGAGGGTTTAAGAGACTCTCAATACAGCCAATTACCAGGTTTAGTCGATGCAGTAATAGCAGATAGAAAATCATTGTTATTATATGATTCTTTTAGATCTCTACTCTTATCATTACTCTCTGCGACAGTCTTGTACGTTTTTTTGAAAAACAAACTAAAACAAGTCGGGCTTATCGTCCTGTTGCTTATTTTTATGTTATTTGATTTAATTTCAATCAATAAAAAATATGTAAATGAGGCTGATTTTAAGCCCTCAAGAAAAAATGAAAAACCTTTTAAAGCCTCAGAAGCAGATAAAATAATTTTACAAGATACCTCTCATTTTAGAGTTGGTAATTTTACAGTAAATCCAATGAATGACGGTAGTACCTCATATTTTCATCAGTCTATTGGTGGGTATCATGCTGCTAAAATGATGCGTTATCAAGAATTATTTGAGTATCAAATTGCCAAAAATAACCGTCAGGTTTTAAACATGTTAAATACCAAGTATTTTATTGTTGATTCTGATAAAGGTATCAAGCAAGCTCAATTAAATCCCGAGGCGAATGGAAATGCATGGTTTGTAGAGAGGTTAAAAGTTGTCAATTCTGCGAATGAGGCAATACTAGCATTAGACTCAGTAAATACAAAGAATGTTGCCGTTTTTGAAAGATCCTCTTCAACTCAAAAAGAATTGAAATCTTCCTTCAAGATGCATCCTACAGATACAATAGAACTTCTAAATTATGATGTTAATTCCTTAACCTATCTTTCCAAAACAACAAATGAACAATTTGCAGTTTTTTCTGAAATCTATTACAAAAATGGATGGAATGCTTACATTGATGGTGAGCTAGTTCCTCATTACAGAATAAATTATGTACTACGAGGAATGCTAATTCCCCCGGGAGAACATACCATTGAATTTAAGTTTGCTCCCAAAGTCATTCAACAAGGAAGTGTTATTTCGTTATTTTCTTATCTACTATTATTTGGTATTCCTATAGGAGGTTTATTCTTCGGTAAAAATAAATAATCGGTTCTTATAATTGTTTAATAAATTTATAGGGTGTTATTCCTTGATGTTTTTTAAAAGCTCTTGTAAAAGCAGAAGCATTTTTATATCCAACAATTTCACCAAGATATTGTATGGTGAATTTCTTATACGTGCTGTCTTCTCTTAATTTTTTGACGATGTATTCAATTCTGAGTGATGTGTAATATTGTTTGAACGTTATTCCCTCTTGGTTATTTATGATAAAAGATACATAAGACGTATTTGTTTGTAGCCTTTTTGCAAACTTATTAAGATTGAATGAGGTGCTAAGATAATCGCTGGAGTTTTCTAGGTTTTTTAATCCGTTTATAATTTTTTGTTCCAATTTAGGATCTATGGAATAGATTTTTTTTTGAGGTATTGGAACCCTCTTTTTTTCATCTAAAAGTCGCTTTTTTTTGGAAATATTTCCTTTATTATATGAATAGAAAAATATAGTACCAAGAAAAATTATAATACCAATAAGAAATGTATAGAATGTATTAAAATCCTTTTTGTAATTAGAAATAAGGTTATCTTTTTGCTCTTCCATATTTTTAATTTCATGCTTATGATGAGCTTTGTTAATTTCTTCCTTATTTTTTCCGATAATTTTTATTTCTGATATAGCTAATTTTGAATATTTAGTTGCGCTGTCTAGTTGTTTATTTTTATAATATTGATCTGCTAAAATTTCCAATATTTTTTCATAATTTTTTCCTGAGTTTCCCTTTTCTTTTCGGTCAGCTATGACCTTTTTACCATAATATAATGTTGAGTCACTATTGTTTAAATTAAAGAAGCAAATCGCTTTTAAGGAGTTAAGAGTTTGATCAGTCTTTAATTTTTTAGCCTTAAAACTCCATTTTCTTAACACTTCCAATGCTTTGTTGTATTGTTTTTTCGCAACTAATATTTCCGATGTTCTTATGTTATAAAGAATTTCAGAATCATTATGTAATGGATTGAAGGTCTTTGTAATTTCGAAAGCTTTTTTAAAATAGAGACTTGCAGAATCTAATTCACTACTTGTATGGCAACAATTAGATTTTAAATAAGATTCTCCAATCATATTTAAAATGTTTGCTTTATTTGCTTTTTTAGAAAATTCTTGATAATTATCATACTGAAAATAAATATATTTTTTTAAAATTTTCCGTGCTTCTTTGTCATGTCCGATCAAAGATTCAATGATTGATTGATTGATTACCAATGTCAACATTATGGTTTGGTAATAGCTATTTTTTATTGATATTTTCTTTATCTCTTTTTCAATTTTTATTAAAAATTTATGCGCTTCATCATAAGATTTTTGATTTTTTTTAATCCAAAACAACCTATTTAAAGCTTCTATTCTGATTCTTGTAAAACAAAAATCATCTTTATTTTGAAGTTCTTTTAAGATGGTTCTAATTTTTTTTTCAGATTTGTGATATTCTCCTTTTTTGTAATAATATTTGGATTTGTGAATTTTTCCTTCATAAACGAAACAGGCATTTTTTGATGTTTCTAATTTATTGGCGTAATGAAGTATGCTGTCCCAATTTGATTGGTTTGCAAAGATTTTTTTGAGGTATAAACTGTCTTTTGACAATCCCTGTCCTGAGGTAAAACAACAAGATGTTAAAGCCACAAGGAGTATTAGGTATTTATTTTTTCTTTTCAAATCAATTTTATTTAGACTAAATATAAACAAACGATATTGATTATGAGTGTTTGCCTCAATTTTTTTTTTTTTTTGCTTGTGCTTTTTATAAAAAGACTCATATATAATTAGTTTAATTAATACAAATGACTTAGATTTAATTACCTAACCGAATTTAAAATTTTAATTAATTTGAATTTGCTATGTAAAAGGGATAGAGAGAAGATTTAATCTTCTCTCTTTTTTTATATAGTTCTATCAACATTGCTATTTCTTATATATTTTAGTAATTTTACTTTATAAATTTTACACAAAAGATTTCAAGACACCTCGGATTTTATAAAAAAGTCTTGCCAAGCCCAGCAACAATTTTAGATTTGGGAGTTAGGAATCCCTTATCTATGTCGTTTATGCAGAAAAAAAAGAATGTATGAGAATAGGAATGATTTTAGATGCCGTATTTCCTCCAGATCCTAGGGTTGAAAACGAAGCAGTTTCTCTCATAGAAGCAGGTCATGAAGTTTTCCTTTTTTGTTTGCATTATGGTAATCAGCTTCAATCTGAAATTGTTAATGGCATTCACATTAAACGATATGTATCCAACAAAATAGAATACAAACTCTCTGCTCTGGCATATACCATTCCTTTGTATACAATGTGCATGAAAAGTAAAATTGTAAATTTTATAAAATTAAATTCAATTGAAGTTTTACACATACATGATATTCGCATTGCAGAATCAGTTTTTTACGCCAATAAAAAATACAATTTGCCGGTTGTTTTGGATTTGCATGATAATACTCCAGAGGTAATGAAATTATACCCTCATCTTCAAAAGTTTCCAGGAAAATACTTGATTTCTCCAAAAAAGTGGAAAAATAAAGAAGAAGAATTTATTCATAAATCAGATAAAGTTATTTCTGTTTCACCTGAGTTTATAAATAGTTTAGTAAGAAGAATTCCTTCTTCAAAAAATAAGTTGGTTTTAGTCCCTAATACCATAAGAGAATCCTTCTACAGGAATTATAATATTGATAAAGTTATTGCAGACAGATATAAAGATAAATTTGTTATTTTGTATTTGGGTGATACTCATACAAGGCGGGGGCTTCTCACAGCTATATGTGCTGTTAAAAAATTAAAAAATACAATTTCAAACTTGAAACTTGTAATCGTAGGAAAAAATACGACAGATAGAATTTTAAAACAAGAAGTTGAAAGATCAATGTTAAATGAGCATGTAGATTTTGAAGGATGGCAAAATATAGACTTATTTCAATCTTACATTTTATCGAGTGACATTTGTATCTCACCTTTGCATAGAAACTTACAACATGATGTTGCATATGCAAACAAAATCTTTCAGTACATGAGCCTTGGAAAACCCATTTTAGTGAGTGATGCTACTGCTCAAAGAAGATTGGTTGAGCATAATAATACAGGTTTGGTACATAAAGAAAAAGATGTTCAAGATTTTTCTGATAAATTGTTAACACTCTATCACAATGAGAAGTTAAGAAATGAGTTAGGTCATAACGGAAAAGAGTTTATAGAAAATAAGTTTTCTTGGGAACAAACCTCAAAAAAACTGTTACATTTATACGATAATTTACACTCTTGAAAGTATTAATCATTACATATTATTGGCCGCCAGCCGGAGGTTCTGGTGTTCAGCGTTGGTTAAAGTTTGTGAAGTATTTGCAAAATTTTAATATTGAACCTGTTGTGTATACCATTAGTAACCCTAATTACCCAACAGAGGACTACTCTTTATTAAATGAAATCCCCGAGAACATAGAAATTTTAAAACACCCTATTTGGGAGCCGACAAATATATTGTTTTGGAAAAAGAATTTACAGCATAACAGTGGAATTTCAAATACTTCTAAAAGTAGTTTTTTGTCTTTTATAAGAGGGAATTTTTTTATTCCAGATCCAAAATTATTTTGGATAAAACCCTCTGTAAACTACCTTCAGAAATACCTCAACAAAACAACTGTAGATGTAATTATTTCTTCGGGACCCCCTCACAGCACACATTTAATTGCACAAAAACTCCATCAAAAAAATAAGGTAAAATGGTTGGCTGATTTTAGAGACCCCTGGTCCGATGTATACTATAACAAAGACTTCAAGGAACTTCCATTTGCTAGAAATAAAAATAAAAAGTTAGAAGAGCTTGTTTTGAAAAATGCAGATTGTGTGCTCACAGTTAGCAATACACTTAAAAAAGAGTTCTCAAAAAGTGCCAATAGAGTAGAGGTATTAACCAATGGTTTTGACGATGAATTTATGAAATCTGCAAAGGTAGCTTTGGATGAAAAGTTCACAATTTCTTATATAGGTATGTTACCAAAACAAAGCAATCCTGAAAATTTATTTAGGGTTTTACAGTTGCTTTGTTCAAAGAATAAAAACTTTAAGAATGATTTGCAATTGAATTTTATTGGTGATATTTCTGATTCTGTAAAAAGAGCAGTTTTAAAAAATCAATTAGCAAACAATACTCGATTTATTAATTATGTAGATCATTCAAAAGCTATTGAATATCAAAGAAAATCTCAAGTTTTATTATTACTTATTCCGAATATTAAAAAGAATAAGGGAATTTTAACAGGGAAATTATTTGAATATTTAATTGCTGGAAGACCTATATTCGCTATCGGTCCAGAAAAGGGTGATCTCGCTCAGATACTAGAGGATACAGACGTTGGTGTCGTTGTTGATTTTGAGAACGAAGAAAAGCAAGCGTCTGAGATATTAAAACTATATGATCAATATAAAAACGGAAATTTAGAAATGAGTTCTAAAAACATCCATAAATATCATCGAAAAGAAATCACAAAAAAGTTGGCTTTTATTATTAATAGTTTACATTCGTAATATGGGGATTATTTTTAAACAATCTTTAAAGAATACACTTTTTATTTACTTAGGTTTTGCCTTTGGTGGGATCAATACATTGTTTTTATATACTCGTTTTTTAGAAGATGAGTACTATGGTTTGGTTACCTTCTTACTCTCTACATCCAATTTGTTAATGCCTTTAATTGCTTTAGGGGTTCATCATGCGATTATAAAGTTTTTTTCGAGTTATTTTACAAAATTAGAGAAAGATCGTTTTTTGTCTTCTGTCCTTTTTTTACCACTATTCATAGCAGTTCCAATCGCTTATTTTGGAAATCATTTTTACCAACAAATAGGGGATTACTTATCTGGAGAGAATACAATTATTAAAGAGTACACTTTTATAATTTTTTTGGTTGCGATCTCAACCTCTTATTTTGAGATTTTTTATGCTTGGGCTAAAGTTCATTTTCAATCTGTGATTGGTAATATTTTGAAAGAATTATATAACAGAGTTGTTGTTATGATCTTATTATTTGCTGTTTATTTTGGTTTTATTTCCAAGACAGAATTTATTTACTATTTGACGGGAGCTTATTTTTTAAGAACCCTTATTATGATGCTGTATGCTTTTAAATTATACCTTCCAAAATTTACGTTCTCTATTCCTGATAATTTTAAAGAGGTACTTCGATTTTCAGCCTATATTATTTTAGCAGGAAGTGCTGGTGCAATTATTTTAGATATTGATAAATTTATGATTCCCGGAAAAGAATCTTTGGTAAAAGCAGCCTATTATTCTGTAGCTGTTTTTATTGGGTCTTTTATTGAAGCTCCTAGTAGAGCAATGTTAAATATTTTACAGCCTCTTACGTCTAAAACCTTGAATGAAAATAATCATGACGAGGTAGCCTCTTTGTATAAAAAAAGTTCTATTAATTTACTATTGATTAGCGGCCTTTTCTTTGTGTTGATAAATACAAACATTCAACAGCTTTATTTGTTGCTTCCCCAAGAATATGCAGGAGGTGTATTGGTTGTATTCATGATCTCTTTACTCAAATTATTTAATGGTTTTATGGGGAATAATGGGGCTATTATCAATAATTCAGAGTTTTACAGAATAATGTTACCCATCAGTGTTTGCATGGCATTGTCTGTCTATTTTTTAAATAAACTGTTTTATTACGAGCTAGAGATGGGAACAGATGGTTTGGCATTAGCAACTTTAATGGTTATTTTTTCTGCGAATTCGTTTAAATTGTATTTTGTAAAAAGGAAATTCTCTATGATTCCCTATACTAAAAAAACATTGATGATGATTTTTATCATTGCGTCATTATATCTGTTGTTCAATTTTTGGGATTTCTCTATTGAAGAGATCTATATCTCAAAGTTCCCAGTTCATCCAATTGTAAATATGTTCTTAAAAAGTACATGTATTACTATAGTGTACCTTTTTTTAATTTTTAGGTTGAATATCTCTTCAGAGTTTTCGAATCTTATTAAAAGATTTTTTTAATAGCAACTCAATTAGCCAATTGAAAATTAAAATAGAAGCTAGTCAAGCGAGGAAATCATTTTATGAGTTGTAAAACTATTTTGAATAATACTCTTTCCTAATTCTACTTAACTGTGTTGGGGTAATGTTTAAATAAGAGGCAATGTGATATTGCTGAATCAGGTTTTCAATGTCAGGAATTTCTTTTTTAAGTTTAAGGTATCTTTCCGTAGAATCTAATACAGACAAATCATAAATTTTATTCTCAGAATTTATATAACCTGCTTCTAGTATTTTTATATAAAAACTTGAAAACTCTAAATCTGAATTTGTCAATGTTAAAAAATCATAGTAATTACCTTCAAAAATTTCACAATCTGTTAGACAATCAAAGATTAAGGTTGATGCTTCTTTTTTAACAAGCGCAGTTAAAGGAGCAAAAAGACAAACAGATTTGTGTAATATTTTAATGTGTTCTTTTCCATTTGGACCGATGACATAACTTCTAACAACTCCTTCCTTTAGGATATAAAACTTTGAAGGAGTTTCTCCCAACTCTATAATGTTGTCGTTTCTTTTGTAAACTTTTTTTTCTAAACTGTTGGTCAACTTTTCAACAAACTCATCAGATTGTGAAAGAGAATAAAGTGCTGTAAATTTTTTTATAAAGTTCATATTATCTTTTAGGGAAACAAAATGTAACTTATTCAACTAAACTAGTACAAATTTAATATATTGATTCCTTAGTTACGTAGACATACATTGAAATAATCATTTTTTTAGAATTACTTATTTTTATGAGCTAATCCTAAATTTGGAAAATATAATATCCAATCCACTGTTAAACATTAAATAAGTAATTTATGATGAAGAATTTTTTTGATGAAAACAGTTAAAAAAAACGTTATTATTTTAAATAGCTAATGGCATTTGGACCTTCCATGAATAGAAGGTCTAAAATTGATAAATTATCGATATACCCGTGCTTATTATCAAACATTTGTATGTATTTATCTCGAGACTTTTTTGGTTGTTTTTTTATATCTGCAAGGATCCTATAATCATTTTTATCCGTGATTATTTCATATTCTTTTGTTTTAGAATACTGTTGACTTATCTGTAAAGCATCTGTTACAAATAAATACGTGTCAATATTTACATCTTGTAAAAAGGTGTATTTTTTGTTAAAAATTGCTAGTAGATCATCTTCATAAAATTCATAAAAAGGAGAAGCTCTGTAGGCTGTTTGTAAAGATTTCAAGTGATGTTCTTGCCAATGAGAATTGTTATCAACTAACATGTCTTTCGTCTTCTTTCTTAAAGATGAAGTTCCCTTTTTTTCTTTTAGCGGAATGTTTAATAGTTGCTTTCCATTAGAATTGTATATGTAACACCTATTTCGATAGCTTTGTTTTTGAAAATTATCTTCTACTTCAAAGAAAATGGTATCAGATTTTATAATTTGAGCATATTGAGAAATCGGGGAAAAATAAGTAGGAATATACAACGACATCGTCCTTATTTTTTTACAGTTTTCTTTTTCCCTTTATAAAAGCTATAACCGATATATAATAGAATAAGTGTAAAAACTAAATACCTGTATGAGGTAGGTTTACCTTCCCCATGAACAGTTGTAAACATTCTATTCCAACGAATTGACTTTAATTTAGCAACCAAAGAAGGTGCATTTGCATCCCAGCTAAACCATACCATCACTGGTTTTCCTAAGACATGGTCAAAAGGAACATAGCCCCAATAACGGCCATCTAGAGAGTTATGCCTGTTATCTCCAATTAAATAAAAGTAATCCTGTTGAAAAGTATAGGAATTCGATTTAACTCCATTGATAAAAATATGATCACCAACAACCTGTAAGTCATTATTTTCATAATTTTTGATAATTTGTTCATAAAAAGGAAGTGACTTTGAATCGATCTTTACCGTGGTACCCGCTTTTGGGATGTATATGGGGCCAAAATTGTCTTGACTCCAACCAAGCTCTTCAATATGAGGAAATATGGCTTTATCAGCCTCATGATTTATCTTATTGATAGAAACAGTTAATGGATATTTAGATAAACGTGCTACTTCCTCTTCGGTTAAATTAATGTTTATCTTATTCTCAACAGAAAACATTTTCAATTTTCTTGCAAAATCAGGGTTTATACTTCCTGCAACTTCTATGTACAAAGAATCTGATCCAATTTTAGATAAGTTACCATTCTTTTTTATTGCGTTTTGTACTTTGGAGTTTTCCCAATATTCAGATAAAATTTTATAGACTCCAGTTCTCTCCTTGTGAATTAAAAATTTCGGAAATGTATTTTGATCAATCGGTTTTTTTGATTCATAAGTATAATAGAATTGTAATTTTGCTCTTTCCGGCAAGTCGTTCTTTTTTCCATTGATATAGAAATATCCATTTCTCATTTCTAGAGAGTCGCCAGCAATACCTACAGAGCGTTTTACATAATTGGTTTTTTTGTCTACAGGTTTGTAGGTAAATTTTCCAGAAGTATCTCCCCACATGGTTGCCAAGGTGTCTGCAGGCCAATTAAAACAGACAATGTCATTATTTTTAATTTTTTGAATACCAGGTATACGTGTGTATGGAAGTTGAGGTTTTTTTAAATAAGAGGCTGTTCCTATAAATGGTAAAGAATCATGAACCATTGGAGCAGCAATTACTGTAGAAGGAACTCGTGCGCCATAATGAAATTTACTTACAAAAAGGTAATCCCCAACCAGTAATGATTTTTCTAAGGATGATGTAGGGATTGTAAATGGTTGGATAATATAGGTATGAACCAAAGTAGCAACAATTATCGCTAAGGCAATGGAACTAATCCATTCTCCTATTTCAGATTTAAATTTTAAATTTCTGTTTGGATTGTGTACTGAATCTGTTGCGTAATTAATATAAAATAAATAGAATCCCAAACTAACAATAGCTAAAAAATAATCCTGTTTTTTATGATGACCAAATGATCTTAGAGTTTCTATCCAAATTATGGGAAACATTAAAAGATTTACAACAGGAATAAATAATAAGGCAATCCACCATTTTGGGCGGTTGATAATTTTCATTAAAATAATTCCATTATAAATAGGAATCAAAGCTTCCCATGCTTTTTTCCCTGCTTTTTTGTAGAGTTTCCAAGTTCCTAAAAAATGAAGCAATTGTATCGCTAGAAAAAAGATAAACCATTCTGTAAATGCCATAATTTAATATTTTAATTTTTTCTAATTAGTAGAAAAAATAGTTGAAATCATTAATCAATATTTAGTACGTCTTTCATTGAGAAAACTCCTTTTTTTCCAAGAATCCACTCTGCAGCAACTACTGCTCCTAATGCAAACCCTTTTCTACTGTTTGCAGTGTGTTTAATTTCTATGGAATCCACTTCAGAGGTATACCAAACTGAATGTGTACCGGGAATGTTGGGAGTTCTTTTTGCTTTGATAGGGATATTTTCCTGAGAAGTTTTTTCCCCTAATTCCCAATTTTTTTTCGAGGAATTTTCGATGATTCCCTCTGCTAGGGTGATTGCTGTTCCGCTTGGTGCATCTAATTTTTTTGTGTGATGAATTTCTTCCATAGAGATCTCATAGTCTTGCAAATGACGCATCATTTTTGCCAACTGTTTGTTTAGTTCAAAAAAAATATTTACTCCCAGACTATAGTTAGAGGCATACAGAAAAGCACTTTTCTTTTTTTCGCATCGTCTTACAACCTCATCATATTTCTCTAGCCAACCTGTTGTCCCAGAGATGACAGGAACATTATTATTGATACAATCGGTAATATTATTAAAAGCCGAAGAGGGTACACTAAAATCGATTGCAACCTCTGCTAAAGTTATATCAATGGTATCATCTACATCTTTTCTAATTACGATTTCATGTCCTCGAGATAAAGCAATCTTTTCAATTTCTTTACCCATTCTTCCATAACCTAATAGTGCGATTTTCATTTTAAAAATTATATTTAATGGTGAGACCTACTTTTGGAGCATCTATTCCAATAGGGTCATTTATAAAAGTAGGTTTAAATGATAAATTATCATCGGTGTTAAATTGAAGTAAATGCGAATTTACACTCGCTTCTACTATTTGTAAAGCATAAAAAATAATCGTTGTTAAAAGTGATAAATCTCTATTTTCTCTTAACTGATCTTGGGCTCTTTCTAGTGTTCTTAAAGAAATTACTTCAGTTCCATTAATTGTAAATTCATCAATTAAATTATTTCTCCTCAATTTATAAGCTGTTCTATACCTTTTGTATTCTTTGTTGTTGTTTAAATAATAATAAATACTAGTACCCATTGCACCCCAGACGATGGGAGCTTTCCAATATTTTTTATTATAAATTTGTCCTAGTCCAGGTAAAACAGCCGAATAAAATGCCGCTTTAGCAGGAGCTAGAGGATTATAAATACCTCCTTTTTGAAATGTAAGCTTTTTTGTAGATATTTTATCTTTAACCTCTACAGAATCTATTTGCCCTAGAAGAGTTGCAGAAAAAAATGCAAAGAAAAAAAATAATATGATTCTTTTTAAAAACACTTATTTTAATAAGTTTTTTATTCGGTTGAAATCTTCTTCAGAATGAAATGGGATTGAAATTTTTCCTTTTCCATTCGAACTCACTGTAACATTAATTTTCTGCCCAAAATACTCACTTATTTCAGGAATACTCGTTTTTACATAGTTAGGAACTTGCTTTTTATTTCGCTTGTTGGTAGTTCCTGATTTTAAGTTTTTTACAAGTTCCTCAGTTTGTCTTACAGATAATTTTTCGCTTAAAATTTTCTCATATATTGCTAATTGATCCTCTGTATTTTGGATGTTAATCATTGCTCGACCGTGTCCCATAGAAATAAATCCATCTCTCATTCCAGTTTGTAATATGGGATCTAATTTTAACAAACGCAGATAATTGGTTACCGTTGAACGTTTTTTTCCAACCCTGACACTTAATTCTTCTTGAGTTAACTGAATTTCGTCAATTAATCGCTGGTAAGATAAAGCAACTTCTATCGGATCTAAATTTTTACGTTGTATGTTTTCAACTAATGCCATTTCAAGCATTTCTTGGTCGTTGGCCAGTCGAATATAAGCTGGTATTGTCTTGTTTTCTATTAACTTAGAAGCTCTAAAACGACGCTCACCAGAAACTAATTGAAATTTATTTTCATTTAATTTCCTAACGGTTATAGGTTGAATAACACCAAGTTCTTTGATGGAATTAGCTAATTCTATTAAGGCTTCTTCATCAAAATAGGTTCTGGGTTGATAAGGGTTGACATCAATCAAGTCTAAGCCAATTTCGATAATGCTACCGACAACTTTATCTGCATTTTTGTCGGTGGCAGAAATTATGTGAGAGGATTCTTTCAATAAGGCTGATAATCCTCTTCCTAAAGCTTGTTTCTTGGTTGCTTTTGCCATTTTACGAATTCTTTTTTAATAATTCTTGTGCTAAATTTAAGTAATTTACGGCACCTTTGCTTGTTGCGTCGTATGCAATAATACTTTCACCATAGCTTGGTGCTTCCCCTAAACGAGTATTTCGTCTAATAATAGTATCAAAAACCATGCTAGAAAAATGTTTTCTGACCTCATCAACTACTTGATTAGAGAGGCGAAGGCGTGAATCGAACATGGTAAGTAATAATCCCTCTATGTCTAATTCTGAATTGTGAATATTTTGAATACTTTTAATGGTGTTTAATAGTTTGCCCAGTCCTTCCAGTGCAAAATATTCACATTGGATCGGGATGATCACAGAATCTGCAGCGACCAGAGAGTTTAAGGTAATCAAACCTAATGATGGAGCACAATCAATAAAAATATAATCGTAATCATTTTTGAGATCAGCCAATGCTATTTTCAACATGTATTCACGCTCTTGCTGATCTATCAGTTCAATTTCAATTGCTACCAGATCAATATGAGCTGGAATTAGGTCTAAATTTGGTGAAGCAGTCTTTACAATAGCTTCTTTTGCCGAAATGGTATGTTCTAGTACTTGATAGGTACCTTTTTCTACAGTTTCAACTTGAATGCCTAATCCGGAGGATGCATTTGCCTGCGGATCAGCATCAATTAATAAAACGCGCTTTTCGAGAACTCCCAAAGAAGCCGCTAAATTAACGCTGGTCGTTGTTTTACCAACACCACCTTTCTGATTTGCAATAGCAATAATTTTACCCATTATAGAAGTTTTCCTAACAAGTAGTAAATTTACATTTTTTTCTGTTTTTATGGAATGAAAGATGTTAACAAAAATGTAAACTTACAAACTTCTTTATTTCAGGTTTTTAAGAGTATTTTAGTAAAGCTTTTAAACAAATTTATTCAGAGAAAATTAGGTACTTGTTCTAATTGCATAAATGAATTCAGTACTTATTTTTTAGGAATATTTTTTAGAATTTCTTGTAAAAAATTCCAGAATTTTTGAGTTGAGGAAATACTGACCTTTTCATCAGGTGAGTGAGCTCCTAAAATAGTAGGGCCAAAAGAAACCATATCCATTGTTGGATAATTTTGTCCTAAAATACCACATTCTAACCCTGCATGACAAGCTGCTATACGTGCTTTTTTTCCGTGTAATTCCTCATAAATGTTAGAAACCACCTCTAATATTTTTGAATGAATATTAGGTTGCCAACCCGGATATTCTCCAGAAATCTTAATGTCAAACCCAGCTAACCCAAAAGCAGATTTTAATGAATTTGTAAGGTCTTGTTTGCTACTATCAGAAGAAGAACGCGTTAAGCAATTAATTTTAATTGAACCTTCCTTTGCAATTACTCTCGCAATATTGTTGGATGTTTCTACGAGTCCGGAAATAGTAGGACTCATTCTGTATACACCATTTAATGAAGTGTAAATTGCCTTTATAAAATTTTCTTGAACACCTACTTCCATCACTTTTTCGGGAGTTGTTACTTTTTGAATCTCAATAATTAAGTTGGGTTCTACTGTTAAAAATTCATTTTTAATGCGGGTAATTAATTGTTGTATTTTTTTTAGAAAAATCTCCATGGAGACTTCGTCAATAGAAACAATCGCTTTACTTTCTCGAGGTATTGCGTTTCGTAAACTACCTCCATTAATTTCTGAAATTCGCAAACCAAATTTTGTAAAACCCTCAAATAATAAGCGGTTCATGATTTTATTCGCATTTCCTAATCCTTTGTGAATATCCATTCCTGAATGCCCTCCGTTCAATCCTTTAACAGTGATTGAAAATCCTTTCGCGTTATCAGGAGTTAACTCTTCAGAGTATTTTCTGGTGGCAGTAATATCTACGCCACCTGCACAACCCATTCCTATTTCATCATCTTCTTCTGTGTCTAAATTTAAAAGGATCTCTCCTTCTAAAAGGCCAGGCTTTAAGCCCATAGCTCCTGTCATACCCGTTTCTTCGTCAATGGTAAATAGCGCCTCAATGGTTGGATGCTGTATTTCTTTTGAGGACAAAACAGCCATTATTGCTGCTACTCCCATGCCATTATCTGCACCCAAAGTGGTTCCATCTGCTGTGACCCAATCTTCTTCAATGAACATGTTGATTCCCTCATTCTCAAAATCAAAAATAGTGCTAGAATTTTTTTGATGAACCATGTCTAAATGACTTTGTAGGACAATTGTTTTCCGGTCTTCAAAGTTTTTTGTTGCTGGTTTTTTAATAATGACGTTACCCACCGAATCTGTAAACGTTTCAAGATGTAAATTTTTACCAAAATTCATCATGAATTCAATTACTTGTTCTTCTTTTTTTGAAGGACGAGGAATTGCGTTTAAATCAGCAAAGTGATTCCAAATAATTTTAGGTTCTAAATTCCTTATTTCATTACTCATCGTTTTCGATTGTTTTTATGCTCTAAACTTAATTGATGTCTATTATTATTTCCTGAATGTCTTTTCTTACTTTGGCTAAATTTTTCATATGACAATCTTCTGCCCTGTGACCTACAGGTAGGACCAACACCGAATTTAAATTTTGTTTTTTTAAACCTAAAATTTCATCATATTTTTCAGGGACAAAACCTTCCATTGGGCAGGCGTCAATTTTTTCAACTGCACAAACTGTCATTAGGTTTCCCAATGCGATATAAGCCTGGTTTTTATTCCAAATGGAGAGTTCCTTTTGTGTCTTGTTTTCAATTTCAGCAGTTAAAAATTTTTTAAAAGGATCTGTAATTGAATCAGGTGTCTTTCTAATTTTTTTAGCTAAATTAAAATAATTTTCCACTTCTTCTGTGGTATAACTATTGGGTATGCAAATGACTAGAACATGAGAAGCATCAACTATTTGTCTTTGATTCCAAGAATGAGCTACTAACTTTTCTTGAATTTCTTTATTTTGAATTACGATAAGTTTTAGAGGTTGTAATCCGTAGGAGGTGGCCGTTAAATTAAATGCTTTTTTTAAGGTATTTATTTGATTTGAAGAAAGTTGTTTTTTTGAATCAAACTTTTTAACAGCATAACGCCATTCTAAATTCTCTATGATATTCATTTTTTTATTTTACCGCAAAAATAAGGCTTTATAATAGATGGGTACTGTTAAGACTATTATAAATTTTGATCAACATTCTGTTCAATATTTCTCTAAACATAATGGGGCAAATAAATATTATTATTTTCAAGGGTATAGTCTATTTTATTGATAAAATATACATGATAGAGAAGTCGTTTCTCAACTCGAGTGAGTAGTAAGAAATTTTAGGGAATACTTTTCGTTAGATCAATATAAGCTTTTGTACTTGGTAGGATTTTCTTCATGCATGATCTCATAAATCTTTTCAAAGATATCTTCAGCAGAAGGTTTTGAAAAATAATCACCATCGGTACCATATGCTGTTCTATGAGCTTTGGCGGTCAAAGTAGCAGGTTTGCTATCTAGATATTTGTATCCATTTTGGTTTTCTAAAATTTCTTGAAGAATGTAGGCAGAGGCACCGCCAGGAATATCTTCATCAATAATGAGTAGTTTGTTGGTTTTTGATAGGCTTTTAGCACAATCATGATTCAAATCAAAGGGAAGGAGGCTTTGTGCATCAATAATTTCGATATTGATCGCTACTTGTTGTAATTCTAGGGCGACATCCTCAACTATTCGTAGAGTTGATCCATAGGATACTACCGTTAGATCTGTTCCATTTTTAATGGTTTCAACTTGTCCAATGGGGGTCTTATATTCTCCTAAATTAATTGGTAATTCTTCTTTTAATCGGTATCCATTTAAACATTCAATCACTAGTGCTGGTTCATCACCCTCTAACAATGTGTTATAGAATCCTGCAGCTTTTGTCATGTTTCTTGGTACTAAAACATGAATTCCTCTTACATTGTTTATGATTCCGCCCATTGGTGACCCTGCATGCCAAATCCCTTCCAATCTATGTCCTCGAGTTCGAATAATCAGTGGTGCCTTTTGTTTTCCAAAAGTTCTATATTGAAGCGTAGCTAGATCATCGCTCATAATTTGTAATGCGTACAGTAAATAATCAAGATATTGAATTTCTGCAATAGGTCTTAAGCCACGCATTGCAAGGCCAATACCCTGACCAATAATTGTTGCCTCTCTAATACCAGTATCAGCAACTCTTATTTTTCCATATTTTTCTTGAAGTCCTTCTAAACCTTGATTTACATCGCCAATAAGACCTGCGTCCTCCCCAAAAATAACGACTTCTGGGTATTTTTTTAAAATAGCATCAAAATTATCTCTCATGATAATTCTTGCATCTACCAATGTCTTATTTTTAGTATATGTAGGTTTTTTCTCTAATATATTGTTAGCTTTAAAGTCTGATTCACTGTGTAAATGTGACGAGAATTTTTTAGCGGCATCTTGTAGAGAATTTTTAATAAAATTTTGAAGTAATATTTTTTCAGCAAAAGACTCGTCTTTTATATAACGAAGTGATTTTCTTACGGTGGATAAAACATCTTTTCGACAAGGTTCTAAAATAGAGAGTAGATCATTTTTTTGTTTGATAATGAAAGCGCTATTTTTACTCTTGGTAGCAACTTTATCTAAAAGTTGACATGCCAAAGTTCGTTCAGATTTTATTTCATTAATAAAAGCATTCCAGGCATTTCTTTTAGCGTTTATAACCTCTTTTTTTAGTTCTTTTTCTAAAATAATTATTTCTTCTTCTGAGTCTACAAAACGGAGAACTTCTCCGGTTTCAGTTTCTAGTTCAAAGTCTAAAATCCAGTTTCGCATCTTTGTGATACAATCATGTTCCTTTTCCCAATTTAATCGTTCTTTTGGTTTGTATCTTTCATGAGATCCGGAAGTAGAATGCCCCTGCGGTTGAGTAAGTTCTTTGACATGAATTAAAACAGGAACGTGCTCTTCTCTTGTGATTTTTGCTGCTTTGTTGTAGACGTCTATTAGTTGTACATAATCCCAACCATTCACTACAAAAATTTCGTATCCTTCTTTCCCATTTTCTCTCTGGAAGCCTTTTAATATTTCTGAAATACTTTCTTTTGTAGTTTGATGCTTTGCATGCACTGAGATACCGTATTCATCATCCCAAACACTCATTACAATTGGAACTTGTAAAACTCCTGCAGCATTTATGGTTTCAAAAAATAATCCTTCACTCGTGCTTGCGTTTCCTATAGTACCCCAAGCAATTTCATTTCCATTTATAGAAAATTTAGAGGCATGTCGAACACTTTTTTCTTTTCTATAAATTGTTGATGCTTGAGCTAACCCCAATAGACGAGGCATTTGAGCTGCGGTTGGCGAAATGTCTGAGCTTGAATTGTATTGTTTGGTCAAGTCTTTCCAAGTGCCGTCTTCATGCAAACTGTGTGTCGCAAAATGACCACCCATTTGTCTACCTGCAGACATAGGATCTGCTTTTATATCTGTATGTGCATACAAAGCAGCAAAGAACTGTTGTGCAGTTAATTCCCCAATGGCCATCATAAATGTTTGGTCTCTGTAATAGCCAGATCTAAAATCTCCGATTTTAAAAGATTTAGCCATTGCTAATTGAGGGATTTCTTTCCCGTCTCCAAAAATTCCAAACTTGGCTTTTCCTGTCAGTACTTCTCTTCTTCCCAACAAACTACACTCTCTGCTAATTTTTGCAATTTTGTAGTCATTCAAAACCTCAGTTTTAAAATCTTCAAAAGAAAGTTTGTGTTTGTTGTCTGTTGTTTTTTCCTTCAGCATTGGTATGGAATCATTTCAAGGTTGTGCAAATGTAGTTTTTTTAGTTGATATTTAAAAATTTAAATATTTATTGAATATTTGACAATATTAATGCAGTTATTAACTATTTTATTGAGTATAATTCAATAATAATTAAAACTATTAAAAATTTGGTTGGTTTAGAAAAAACCACGTCTAAAAAAATTGAAGATAGAATCTATGTCTGTAGAAAGTGAAAACCGTATTTTTTGTGGATAAGCTGCTTGAGACAATTCCCAACCATTATTTGAATACAGAGGAAAATAAATTTCAAAAATTTGATGAATAAAATTAAAGCGTATCCCGTTTTCGTATCCAAAGTAAATAGATTTATTTCTATTTTTTAGAAAAGCCATATCCGTATATAGTTCCACCCATCGCCACAGACCTATACTGGAGTTCGTCGCTATCATATATTCATTTGCAAATCGGGTGGGCAATATGGATTTAAATCCCCCTTCGCTTATGATATATTGTTGACTAAACAGACCTTTACTTTCAGATCTTCCAAAGTAATTAAGTTGAAATAGATAATCATTACTTCGATCCAAACCAAAGCTAAAATAATCTCCGGTAGTTTTGTTATTTAAAAATGCCCCCGCAAAAAGTCTAAAATCCAATTGTGTATTGGATGAGGTTAAGCTTCTAAATCGAAGATCCATGGTTGCTTTTGAAAAATTTTTCGCAAATTCTGCGCTAAAACGATACCTAAATTCCTTAATAATATCAGGGTTTACATAGTTGTAACTCAGACTAAATACACTGTAATTGTCTTGTGGAGTTTTTATGGAGTTGGGACCAGTTTCTTTATCGATATGCACCAGTTTTGCTACTACAGATTCTGTGGTTGCATCTCTCAAAGATTTTCTTTTAAAAAGAATCTTTACGTGAGGAATCAATGATCTATAGGATAGGTTTGGTGCATAATCTGATGTGCTTCCTAACAATCCATAAGCAATGTTGTAAATCTTAGTTTTTTCAAAAAACTGATTGTACAGTAAAGAAAATTGTCCTAAAACAGTGTTGCTTTTTGTGCCATAATAGGGCGATACACTAAACTCAAAGTTCCTCTTTATAAGGGGTTTGTTATGTAATGTGAGTCCAAGAGTCACTCCATTGTAATAATTATACCCCATACCTGGTTGATAGAATAGTTGGTTGAAATTGGGATCACTTACATCTTTTAAAAATGATAATTTTACAGGCTTGTTGAAGATTTTTTTATCAAATTGTCTCCAATTATCTAGGACATTGAGTTCTGGGTAAAGATTTTCATAATTGAGAACAAAGGCGTCATAATCTTCTTTTTTAAATTGTATGGTTTTTGTGTCGGTTACACCAGTCACCCACTTTTGCTGTTTAATTTTTTTGTCTTTAATGGCATAAATCGCGACAGGAGTTGTGATGTTTCTCTTATTTTTTATGGATACAGAGATACTGTCTTTTTCTATTTTAATATCCTCAATTGTATGATCTATTTTTTTGTTAGTCTTTATAAAATCATTGAAGAACCAGTCTAAATTTTTAGAGGTTTTTGAGGATAGTAAGTTTTCAAATTTATGACTAGATATAATTTGTAATTGATTTTTTTGATAAAACTCTTTAATGGCTTCATTTAATAGGGTGTCGCCTAAATATCCTTTTAGGAATCTAAACCCCAAACCTGCTTTGTATTTATTAACTATTTTTCTGTTAAAGTTTGATAACGAGTCTGCTGAGGTATTCAAGGCTTGGTCTAAAAATTTACGTGCTGAAAATTGATATACAATAGGATACTTATCATTGAACTTTAATTGAGAGATATTAAACTTTTTTAGCAACCAGGAATTTGAAGCATTCCCCAAAAGTTTAACTTCTGGATAAAAATGATTTATGTATTCGATCATTAAATAATTTTGAAGTGCATCAATGAGCCAGTAATCTTTTCTTTTGTTTAACAGAATTGTATTTTCTATATATCTTTTTGATACAGCTTTGAACATGGTGATATCCCATTTAAAAGTATCGGAAAAAGGGCGCAAAAATTTGGGCAATTGGTTGAGTCCATAAATGGAGTTTTTGCTCTGTGTAGCCCGGTCGATATATATTTTATAATGAGGGTATTTTCCTAAGTATTTTTGTATGAAAAGTAATTCTCTATTTAAAATATCAGTTGTTAAATTAAAGCCTAATTCTTCTGAAAAAATATTTGTATGAACAGCGTTTTCTTTTGTTGTAAATTTTTTGAATTCTCTTTTTTTATTGATTCCTAGAATAATATCAGTTTTATTTTTCCCAACTAAATAGTATGTTTTTTTAGGTTGATTCTTGGTTGCATACTCTTGTAAATTACTTTCAACAACATATTCTTTGGGAACTTCAATTTCAATTTCAAAGTTTGTGCTATTCTCGTATAAATCATCTAGATTTAAATTACTCATCAACTGCCAGCCATTATCGAAAACTGCAGGAGTTAAATACCAATTTCTAAGATGATATCCGGTTGATGTTTTACCGTATTTTGTAAAACGTGCACTTGGTATTTTTACAACATAGGAAACAATTATTTTAGTTTTTGAATTGGGTAATAATGGATTATTTAAAATTATTCTTATGACATCTACTTGATTCTTTACTTCTTCAAAAGTTGCGCTTTGATGATCAATAGAAAGGCTTTTGATGGAGGTGAAACCGAGTTCCTCTTTTTTTGCAAAGTATAGTTGTTTTTTAAAATCTTTGATAAATCTTTTAGACAAAGGTGTTTTTCTATTGCTGAAACTATTTGCCCAATTATGAAGATAAACACTCGTTAATGTTGAGTCTGAAGTATTATGAAAAATAATTTCTTGTTGAATTTTTAATAAATCTTCCTTTGGATCTAATTTGGATTTTATGGAAATCGAATTTTGTTGCGATAGAAGAATTGGAGAGACTAAAAAACAAAAAACTAATATGTAATAATATTTTTTCAAATGCATATAGGGGGAAAAATAATTTAAAAGTTTGGCTTTAATAGATATTTAGAATAGAATTTATTCAAATGTTCTATTGCTTCGTCTGCAGTGTCAACAACTCTAAATAATTTTAAGTCTTTTTCTGAAATATTCCCTTGTTCTAAAAGTGTTTTTTTAATCCAATCGATAAGACCTTTCCAAAATTCACTACCAACTAAAATAATTGGAAAACGTCCTATTTTGTTTGTTTGGATTAGGGTAATGGCCTCAAAGAGTTCATCTAAGGTTCCAAATCCACCAGGCATGACAATAAAGCCCTGAGAATATTTTACAAACATCACTTTTCTTACGAAAAAATAATCGAACTCTAAGTTTTTATCAGTGTCTATCCAGGGGTTGTAATGTTGCTCAAAAGGCAATTCTATATTCAATCCTACAGAGGTTCCCTTTCCTCTTCGAGCTCCCTTATTTCCAGCTTCCATGATTCCTGGCCCACCACCAGTGATTACTCCATAACCGTTTTGGGTAAGTTTAAAAGCAATTTCTTCTGCCAGTATATAATAAGGGTCTTCTGGTTTGGTTCTTGCAGAACCAAATATTGAAACAGAGGGTCCAATTTTACTTAGCTTTTCATAACCATCAACAAATTCTGCCATTATTTTAAAGATGGCCCAAGAGTCGTTCGTTTTTATTTCATTCCAAGTTTTAGCTTGATATTTTTCTTTTATTTTCCTGTCATCATGTATCATAAAGCATCAATTTTTAAGTTATTATTTGCAATTAGTTCACTAATGTAATTCTTTTTTCAAAAACTTAGCTGTATAACTAGTTTTATGTTTTACAATTTCTTCAGGGGTACCTGTGCACAAAATTTTTCCACCTTTTTTTCCGCCTTCCATTCCCACATCAATAATATAATCTGCAAGTTTTACCACGTCTAAATTGTGTTCTATTATTAAAACAGTATTTCCTTTATTAGCCAGTTTATTTAAAACATCCATTAAAACTCTGATATCTTCAAAGTGAAGACCTGTAGTAGGTTCGTCTAAAATATAAAAAGTGTTCCCTGTATCTCTTTTTGATAATTCTGCAGCCAATTTGATTCTTTGTGCTTCTCCACCAGAAAGTGTTGTAGACCTTTGTCCTAGGGTAATGTATCCAAGACCAACATTTTTTATTGTTTTTAATTTTCTATGAATTTTTGGAATATTTTCAAAGAAACTTGAAGCCTCATCAATGGTCATATTTAATACATCGGAAATGGATTTTCCTTTGTATCGTATTTCTAGAGTTTCTCTGTTAAAACGTTTCCCTTGGCAACTTTCGCATTCTACGTAAACATCAGGTAAAAAGTTCATTTCTATCACCTTAACTCCTCCACCTTGGCAGCTTTCACATCGACCACCTTTTACATTGAATGAGAATCTACCTGGCTTATAACCCCGAATAGCCGCTTCAGGTGTTTTGGCAAATAAACTTCTAATTTCGCTAAAAGTTCCTGTGTATGTTACAGGATTTGAGCGAGGAGTTCTTCCGATCGGAGACTGGTCAATGTCAATTACTTTATCTATGTGTTCTAGCCCTTGAATTTTATCGTAAGGCATTGGTTTTTTTACACCTTTGTAAATGTGAGCATTTAAAATTGGATATAAAGTTTCGTTGATTAAAGTAGATTTACCACTTCCAGAAACACCGGTGACACAAATCATTTTACCCAGAGGAAAATCTACCGAAACATTTTTTAAATTATTTCCTCTAGCTCCCTGAAGTTTGATGAATTTTCCATTCCCTTTTCTCCTTTTTTTGGGAGTGATAATTTCCTTATTTCCAATCAAATAATCGGCTGTAAGAGTCTTTTGTTTTTGTAAGTCTTCATAGGTTCCACTACTCACAATTTGACCTCCATGTTTTCCTGCACCAGGACCAATATCCAAAACAAAATCTGCATGTTCTATCATATCCTTGTCGTGTTCTACTACTAAGACAGAATTTCCTATGTCTCTCAGTTTGATCAAAGAATCTATTAATTTTTGGTTGTCTCTTTGGTGCAAACCAATACTTGGTTCATCCAAGATATACAATACTCCTACCAATTGCGATCCAATTTGAGTAGCTAAACGAATTCTTTGCGCTTCTCCTCCAGACAGCGATTTTGAGGTTCTGTCTAAAGTTAAATAATCCAAGCCAACATCCAATAAGAATTGAATCCTAGTTCTTATTTCTTTTAATATTTCAGATGCGATGATGAGTTGTTTTTCCGATAAGTCCTTTTCAATATTTTGAAACCAATAGGCCAATTCGGTAATATCCATTTGGGCTAGGTCACTAATGTTTTTACCTGCAATTTTAAAATGGAGTGCTTCTTTTTTTAATCTTTTTCCGTCACAACGATCACAACAAACTTCATCCATAAATCCTTTTGCCCATCTTTTTATAGAAGTACTTTCGGCATTTAGGTGTTGATTATTTATAAAAGCAATAATTCCCTCAAAATCAATGTTGTAATTTCTTGTTACTCCTATGGTTTTAGATTCGATTTTAAAGGATTCATTTCCTCCATTTAAAATAACATCTAATGCCTCTTTTGGAATTGTTTTTATGGGGTCAGAAAGTTTAAAATGATATCGTTCGGCAATATGTTGCAGTTGTTTAAAAATCCAACTGTTTTTTTGCTCCCCTAAGGGAATAATTCCTCCATTCTGAATAGAAACAGTTTCATTTGGAATTATTTTTTTGATATTGATCTCGTTAATAATTCCTAAGCCATTGCATTTAGAACAGGCTCCCTTGGGTGAATTAAAGGAAAAGGTATTTGGTTCTGGATTTGGGTAAGCAATTCCTGATGTTGGACACATTAATTCTCTACTGAAGTATCGTGGGGTATTATTGTCAATATCAATAACCATCAGTATGTTATTGCCAGCGTATAAGGCAGTTTTAATTGTTTCTTCCAGACGGTTTTCTATTGATTCATTCACTAGTAACCTATCAATGACTACTTCTATGTCATGCGTTTTGTAGCGATCTAAACGCATTCCCTTTTCGATTTCTTTGATCTCTCCATCAACTCGAACACGCAAAAAACCTTGTTTCGAAATTTGCTCAAACAATTCTCTGTAATGTCCTTTTCTAGACTTAATTAAAGGGGCTAAAATGGCAATTTTTTTATTGGCAAACTCTTCTAGAATAAGTTTTCTAATTTGTTCATCAGAGTAACTTACCATTTTTTCTTCGGTATTAAAAGAATAGGCATTTGCCGCTCTTGCAAATAATAATCTCAAAAAATCGTAAATCTCTGTGATGGTTCCTACAGTAGAGCGTGGACTTTTATTTGTCGTTTTTTGTTCGATAGAAATCACTGGTGAAAGTCCGTCGATTTTATCGACATCTGGTCTTTCTAAACCGCCTAGAAACTGTCTGGCATAGGCAGAAAAAGTTTCAATATAACGCCTTTGTCCCTCGGCATAAATAGTGTCAAATGCCAATGAAGATTTTCCACTTCCACTCAGACCAGTAATCACCACTAGTTGTTCACGAGGGATTTTTACATCAATGTTTTTTAAGTTGTGAGCTCTTGCTCCATATACGTTTATGTATTCCTGGTCTTTCAAATGAAATTTTTTAGAACTTACAAAGTTAAAGAATCCAATTTTAATTTAGTTGTCTATGGTTATCAAATCATAAAATAGTACCTTGCAAATAAATACTTTGTTCACAAATGATTGATCGTATTCGACATTTTTTTGAAAGAAATGGTTTTGGAGTTTTTTCTAGACTCGCAGACGGGTTAGGTATGAGAGCTGTGAATGTTCGTCTATACTTTATCTATGTTACTTTTTTTACAGTGGGATTGTCTTTTGGGTTCTATTTAACATTGGCATTTGTATTCAAGTTAAAAGACCTTATTTACACAAAACGAAGTTCAGTATTTGATTTGTAACCTATGAATATGTTGACATCTAGAATTAATAAAACACTCTTTCTTGTTTTTGTAATTTTATTACTCGGGGTTGCGGGCTATATGATTTTGTCTGATTACTCTTTTGTGGATGCTTTATATATGACTGTTATTACAATTACCACAGTCGGTTTTGGTGAAGTGAAACCTTTTACTCCGGAAGAGAAAATATTTACAGTATTATTAATTTTAACTAGTATAACTGTTTTTGGGTATGCAGTTTCTATCTTCTCTGAATATTTGGTGAGTGGAAGATTATTTGAACAATTTAAACACAAAAAAGTGGAAAAACAGATTAAAAGTTTAAAAGGTCACACGATTGTTTGTGGTTATGGTAGAAATGGAAAACAAGCAATTTTAAAATTAAATAACTACAATAAAAATTTGGTGGTAGTTGAGAAAGACAAAGAGATGATTGCAGAGTTGGATCATGAGGGGGTTTTAAACATCCATGGCGATGCAACTTTAGATGAAACCCTGTTGAGAGCTGGGATTGATACTGCAGCAAATTTAATTACTGCTTTGCCTTCTGATGCAGATAATTTATTTGTTGTTTTAACAGCTAGCCAGTTAAATGATAAGTGTAAAATAATAAGTAGGGCGTCCGATGAGTCTTCCTATGGTAAATTAAAAATCGCTGGAGCAAATAATGTAATTATGCCCGATAAATTAGGAGGAGACCACATGGCTTCTCTGGTGGTAACACCCGATGTTATAGAATTTGTAGATCGCTTGACAATTGAAGGGGAGACTACGGCAAATCTAGAAGAAATTGCTGTTCACGACTTACCAAAAAAGTATGTTAACAAGACTATTTTAGATTTAGATTTGAGAAGAGTAACAGGTTGTACAGTGATTGGTATTAGAAATCCTGATAAAGATTATATCATCAATCCAGAGGTTGAAACAAAATTAACATTAGGTTCGAGTCTTATCGTTTTGGGGAGGCCAGAGCAAATTATTAAATTAAGACAATTATTTTAAATAATGATTAAAGTTGTAATTACAGGCAGTAATGGTTTGTTGGGTCAAAGTCTTTTGAAGTTGCTATTAAAAGAAAAGAACGCTTATCAAGTACTTGGTTTTTCAAAAGGTGAAAACAGAAGTGGAAGAGATGATTTTGAGTATCACTCCATTGACCTAACCGATGAAAAATTATTAAAAAAAACACTCTTACAATCCAGCCCAAATGTGATTATTAATGCGGCAGCGATGACCAATGTAGATCGTTGTGAAATTGATAAAAATGAGTGTGACAAAATAAATGTGGAGTTGGTAAAATTATTAACCCAAGTAGGTACTCAAATCAATGCGCATATGATTCACATTTCTACTGATTTTATTTTTGATGGAAAAAAAGGGAATTACACAGAGACAGATAAGCCAAATCCCTTGAGCTATTATGGAATGTCTAAATTAAAATCTGAACAAGTTTTAATAAATTCGAAAATAACCCATACAATTTTAAGAACGATCTTAGTTTTTGGTAAAGTACGTGCTATGCGAAGAAGCAATATTGTTCTTTGGGTAAAAGACATGCTAGAGAGGGGAAGGGAAATTACAATGGTTCATGATCAGTATAGAGCACCAACTTATGTAGAAGATTTAGCGATGGCATGTAAAATATCCATCGATAGGAAGGCTCAGGGAATTTTTAATATTTCTAGCAATCAGACATTAAGTATTTATAAAATTGCTCAACAAATAGCGGAGGTTTTTCAACTAAATAATAATTTAATTAAGCCAATTTCAACCTTAGAACTCGATCAAAAAGCAGTTCGTCCATCAAAAACTGGATTTGATTTGAGTAATACAAAAAGAAACTTAGGGATCCATGCAAAGTCTTTTAAGGAAGATTTACATAGATTTAAAGATTCTCTAAGCTAAAGAAAACTTTTAACCTCTAAAACTTGTCAAAAGTTCAATTTTTTATGATATTGCAAACATCTTAATTCAAATTACTTCTTAATATAAATTAATAAAATAATATGATGAATAAAAAACTTCTTACGCTACTTTTTTTAGTAGCACCATTTTTTCTATGTGCTCAAGAAAAAGGAATAGCGGAGAGTATAAATGAGGGTTTTAAGCCTGTAGCAGATGCTTGGGGAGGTTTTGTTTTTTATCCCGTTCAATTAGGTGGTGGAGTTCAAATGCCTTTGGTAATTATCATGCTTCTTTTGGCAGGATTGATTTTTACAATATTATTCAAATTTGTAAACATAAGAATGTTTCCTGTTTCAATTAATATTGTCAGAGGGAAGTATGATGAAGTGGATTCTATTACTCCAGCGGTTGAATCAGAAGAAGGTGAGGTTTCTCATTTTCAAGCGCTTACAGCTGCTTTATCAGGAACTGTTGGTTTGGGGAATATTGCAGGGGTAGCCGTAGCATTGTCTCTTGGTGGACCAGGAGCAACTTTTTGGATGATTATTGCAGGTTTATTAGGGATGTCCTCAAAATTTGTAGAATGTACACTGGGAGTAAAATACAGAGATGTTGGAGAGGATGGAACGATATATGGAGGGCCAATGTATTACTTGAAAAAAGGATTAGCGGATGTTGGCAAGAGTAAATTAGGTAAGGTTTTAGCGGTTCTTTTTGCTGTAATGGTAATTGGAGGTTCTTTTGGAGGAGGGAATATGTTTCAAGCAAATCAAGCGGCACAGCAATTTGGAAGTATGATTGGTTCTAAAGATTTGTCTACCTCATTAATTTTTGGGATTGTAATGGCTATTTTAGTAGGTGTTGTAATCATTGGAGGAATCAAAAGAATTGGAAATATTACTGAGAAAATAGTGCCATTTATGGTGGGTATTTACTTCTTAGCAGCAATTGTTATTTTGGGAGCTAATTTTTCTCAAATAGGGAATGCCTTTGGTCAAATTTGGAATGGAGCTTTCAATCCGGAAGGAATAACAGGAGGTTTATTAGGAGTCTTGATTATTGGATTTCAAAGAGCAGCTTTTTCCAATGAGGCAGGAGTTGGTTCTGCAGCCATTGCACATTCAGCAGTGAAAACAAAGTATCCAGCTTCTGAGGGGTTGGTCGCTTTATTAGAACCTTTTATAGATACGGTAGTTGTTTGTACAATGACTGCTTTGGTGATTATTATTACCAATGGAGACGGTGAAATAATGACTTATGGTGTCAAGTCTCCAGACGGTGTTTTGGCGACTTCAAATGCCTTTGGTTCCGTGATTCCATGGTTTCCTTATGTGTTGACAGTTGCTGTGGTATTGTTTGCGTTTTCAACAATGCTATCTTGGTCATATTATGGTTTGCAAGGGTGGATGTTTTTATTTGGACGTTCTAAAGTATCAGATTATGCCTATAAAATTTTATTCTGTTTATTTGTTATTATTGGTTCTGCTGCTAGTTTAGGGGCGGTTACCGACTTTTCCGATGCAATGATTTTTGCAATGGCGGTGCCAAACGTAGTTGGATTATTCTTCCTATTCCCAAAAGTGCGCGAAGAATTGGCACGTTACTTAAATGCGATCCGATCAAAAAAAGAATAAAGAAAAAAATGAAAATATTTAAATCCCATTTCTGGTATTATAAAAACCAAAGAAATGGGATTTTTGTTATTGTTTTTTTGATTCTTATTTTACAATCAATCATTTTGTTTGCTGATTTCTCCTCGCAGGATACATCTGCATTGAATGCTGAAAAAATTTCAGCAATTCGTCAACACATAGATAGTCTAGAAACAATTGAAAGAGAACGTAGAATTTCCAAAATATTTCCATTCAACCCTAATTACATATCAGATTATAAAGGCGAGCAATTAGGAATGTCTTTGGCCGAAATAGATAGGTTATTGCTCTTTAGAAAAAAAAATAAGTTCATCAATTCAGCAATAGAATTTCAGAAAATTACAAAAGTATCAGATACTTTATTAGCAAAAATGGCGCCTCATTTTAAGTTTCCAGAGTGGGTTTCTAAAAGAAATGAGCAAAATAAGTACAAAGAAGACTTGAGGCAAGGTGAGACGAATCGTAAAGAAAAAACTGTTTCTACCAACGATATTAATAAGGCTACCAAAGAGGATTTTAAGGTGATTTATGGGATTGGAGAAAAACTATCAGAAAGAATAATTAAGTATCGTTCTAAATTACAAGGATTTTCTTTTGAAAGTCAGCTTTATGAGATTTGGGGTTTGAAAAAAGAAATCATAGAGCAATTATTTTCAGTTTTTGAAATTACAGAAAAACCAGTGATTATAAAAAAGAATATTAACTCTTTGTCTTTCAAAGAGTTGTTAAAGAATCCATACATAGATTATGAGCTTTGTAAAAAAATATTTGATTACAAAGAAGAGATCGCAGAGTTTCAGGATATCTCAGAATTAAAAAATATCAAAGATTTTCCTTTGGTGAAATATGATAGAATAGTCTTATATTTGCATGCTAAATAACACCCTAAAATTAGGAATCAAATGAACCGTATGTATTTCACAGAAGAGCATGAGGCTTTTCGGTCAAGTTTCAAAGATTTTTTAAAAAAAGAAGTTGTTCCCCACATTGAGAAATGGGAGAAGACTGGAGTTATCGAATCTTTTATTTGGGAGAAATTTGGTGAAATGGGGTATTTTGGATTGTGTACTCCAGAAGCCTACGGAGGAATGGATTTGGATCTTTTTTATACCGTAATTTTTTTAGAGGAATTACAGAAGATTAATTCAGGTGGGTTTGCAGCTGCAATTTGGGCACATGAATATTTGGCCATGACGCATTTAAATGAAGAAGCTTCTGAAGCAATCAAGCAAAAATATCTCATACCAAGTGTTGAAGGGAAAATGATTGGTTGCTTGTGTATTACAGAGCCTTTTGGAGGTTCTGATGTTGCAGGAATGCGTTCTACAGCAATCAGAAAAGGTGATACCTATATTTTAAATGGTTCTAAAACTTTTATAACCAATGGAGTTTATTCAGATTATTTAATCGTTGCAGCGAAAACCAATCCACTAGACAAGCATAAAGGGATTAGCCTTTTCGTTGTTGATAGAAAGACCCCGGGTGTTTCAGCAACAAAATTGGATAAGTTAGGGTGGAGAGCTTCCGATACAGGAGAAATAGCATTTGATAACGTGGAGATTCCCCTTGAAAATATTTTAGGAGAAGAAGGTAAAGGTTTCCCATACATCATGCAGCATTTTGCTTCAGAGAGGTTAGTCATGGGGATAAATGCTCACGCGAGAGCAGAATATGCTTTGGAGTATGCTGTTCAATACATGCGGGAAAGAGTTGCTTTTGGTAAGTCGCTAGACCAATTTCAAGCCTTACGACATAATATTGCTGAAATGGCAAGTAAAATTGACATGTGTAAAGAGTATAATTATTCAATAGCAAAACGTCTCAATGAGGGTGTTTATGTGGTAAAAGAAGCAAGCATGTCTAAATTACTCTCAACAAAAATGGCAGATGAAGTCATCTATGATGCACTGCAAATGCTCGGAGGCTATGGTTATATGGAAGAATATCCAATGGCACGGTTATTTCGCGACAGTAGGTTAGGACCAATTGGAGGGGGAACTTCTGAAATTCTAAAAGAGATTATCGCAAAAATTGTACTGGATCACAAGGAGTACCATCCTGCTACTTAAAAGATTTTTTTACATTAAATAAACAACTCCCCGTCATTCCTAATTTTTCATTCCTGAAATATTTTGTAAATACCAATTGTCAATTCACAATTTGTGATTACATTTGCAGTCCAAAAAATAAACAAAATAGTATTCAAGCTATTCAAAATATAGAAGAACTTATGAAAGGAGGTGCCAACATATGTTAATTATACCAATTAAAGAAGGAGAGAACATCGATAGGGCTTTAAAGCGTTACAAAAGAAAATTCGATAGAACGAAAACAATGAAGAACCTACGTAACAGAAAAAACTTTACAAAGCCATCTGTTGCAAATAGAGCTCAAAGAATTAAAGCATCTTATGTTCAGAAACTAAGAACACAAGAAGAAGTAGGTTAGTCATAATTTATTTTAATACAACACAAACTCGTTAGGTTGAAAGCCCGACGAGTTTTTTTGTGCTTTTTTTTGTAGATTTACTTATTAAAAACCTAGAATTTGATTGATGCATTTTTAGAATATTTGTCATTAGAGAAAAAATATTCTCCCCATACGATCACTGCTTATAAAAATGATCTACTCTCTTTCAGGGATTTTTTAGTTTCAGAATACAATCAAGAAGATTTATCAGAAGTTCATTACGCGCAAATTAGAAGTTGGGTTGTTGTTTTGGTGGGTGAAAGCTTATCTAATAGAACCATTAATAGAAAAATAAGCTCTTTAAAATCTTTCTATAAGTTTTTACTAAAAACAAGTCAAATAGAGATTCATCCTCTTTCACAGCATACATCCCTAAAGACAGAAAAAAGAGTTCAAGTTCCATTTACCTCCAAGGAAATCAATGCTGTAATTTCTCAAATAGAGGTAGATGACGATTTCATAGCTACACGAGATAAATTAATTGTTGAGCTTTTTTATTCTACAGGAATTAGAAGGGCAGAGTTAATTAATATTAAAGAAAGAGATCTAAGTTTTTCAGATCGCACAATTAAAGTTTTAGGTAAAAGAAACAAAGAAAGATATGTTCCCTTGTTGCAATCGGTAGTTAAGACTCTAGAAAAATATTTAGAATTGAAAAAAGAATTTTCAATTGGTTTGGAAGCCCTTTTTATCACAAAAAAAGGGAATAAAATTTACGAAACACTTGTTTACAGAATTATAAATTCTTATTTTAGTACCATATCTTCCAAAGAGAAGAAAAGCCCCCATATATTAAGACACTCTTTCGCAACACATCTCTTAAATGAAGGGGCTAATTTAAATTCAGTTAAAGAGTTGTTGGGTCATTCCTCTTTAGCTGCAACTCAAGTCTATATTCAAAACAGCCTTGAGGTTATAAAAAAAGTTTATAATCAAGCCCACCCAAGGGGCAATAAAAATCAAGAAATATGAAGGTATTTACACAATCAGTGAACTTTAATGCAGATAAGGAACTTCTAAAGTATGCAAAAGAAAAATTTACAACACTAACGAAGTTTCATGACAAAATAATTGATGCAGAAATTTTTTTAAAAGTAATCAATACCAGTGATAAAGAAAATAAACGAATAGAAGTTAAAATTAATATACCCGGGAGAGAATTAATAATTAAAAGAGAAGCTAAAACTTTTGAGGAAGGGGTTAACTCTGCTGTAGATAATTTAAAAAGACAATTAAAAAGATCTAAAGAAAAACGAAGAGATTCTATAATTCTCTAAAAAGAAAAAAAATATATAAAAAATAATTACAAAAAGTTTTAGAATAAAGAAAAACTTTATACATTTGCAATCCGTTAGAAATAGCGGGTTGTTTTTTTACATCAAAAGCCGATGTAGCTCAGCTGGCTAGAGCAGCTGATTTGTAATCAGCAGGTCGTGGGTTCGAGTCCCTCCATTGGCTCAAAAACAACAAGTTCATTTAAATAGTAAATGTAAGGGGAGATACTCAAGCGGCCAACGAGGACGGACTGTAACTCCGTTGACTACGTCTTCGCAGGTTCGAATCCTGCTCTCCCCACAAGTTTACATGAATGCGAAAGTAGCTCAGTTGGTAGAGCGTCAGCCTTCCAAGCTGAATGTCGCCGGTTCGAACCCGGTCTTTCGCTCAAATAAATCCAATAAGCCGGTGTAGCTCAGTTGGTAGAGCGCATCCTTGGTAGGGATGAGGTCATGGGTTCAAGTCCCATCATTGGCTCATTTAATATGATTATTAAACACTAAATATATTTAAACTAAGAATTAAAATCAATAATTATGGCAAAAGGAACTTTTGACCGTTCGAAACCACACTTAAACATCGGTACTATCGGACACGTAGATCACGGTAAAACAACTTTAACTGCGGCTATTACTAAAGTATTAGCTGATGCAGGATTCTCTGAAGCTAGATCTTTTGATCAGATTGATAATGCTCCAGAAGAGAAAGAAAGAGGAATTACTATCAATACTTCTCATGTAGAGTATCAAACAGCAAATCGTCACTATGCACACGTTGACTGTCCAGGTCACGCGGATTATGTAAAGAACATGGTAACGGGTGCTGCACAAATGGATGGTGCTATTTTAGTTGTTGCTGCAACGGATGGTCCGATGCCACAAACTAGAGAGCACATCTTATTAGGTCGTCAGGTAGGTATTCCACGTATCGTTG
>CBFIGS010000004.1:0-1607 GCA_965662295.1 Polaribacter sp.
ATTAGATCATATCCTTTTTCTACAAATATCTTCGCCATGGCAGCAGCATTTTCTTTGACTTGAATTTGATATTCTAAAAATTCATCTGTCAATGCTTCCCCAAAAGCAATTGCTTTTGCAGCAATCACATGTTCCAAAGGACCTCCTTGGTTACCAGGAAAAACAGCCGATTGAAGCAATGAAGACATTTTTTTCAATTTACCACTTTTGAGAGTTTCACCAAACGGATTATCAAAATCTTTCCCCATCATGATCATTCCTCCTCTAGGTCCACGTAGTGTTTTATGTGTAGTAGTTGTTACGATGTGACAATGCGGTAAAGGATCATTTAAAATACCTTTCGCAATCATTCCAGATGGATGAGAAATATCGGCCAATAAAATAGCACCAACACTGTCTGCAATTTCTCTAAAGCGTTTAAAATCTATATCTCTAGAATACGCAGAAGCCCCAGCGATAATTAAATTTGGCTGTTCTTGTGTTGCAGTTTCTTGAATTTTATCATAGTCTAAAACCCCTGTTTCTTTTTCTACTCCGTAGAAAGATGTTTGATATAATTTACCAGAAAAATTTACTGGAGAACCATGAGTTAAATGCCCTCCATGTGATAAATCAAATCCTAAGATTTTATCTCCTGGTTTTAAACAAACTGAAAAAACAGCTGTATTTGCTTGAGATCCAGAATGAGGTTGTACGTTAACGTATTCAGCACCAAATAATTCTTTAGCTCTATCGATCGCAATTTTCTCGACGATATCAACAATTTCACAACCCCCATAATAACGCTTCCCGGGATAACCTTCGGCATATTTATTTGTCAAAACAGAACCTTGTGCCTTCATTACTTGATCACTTACAAAGTTTTCTGAGGCAATTAATTCAATTCCGTTTAATTGTCTTTCTTTTTCCTCCTCTATGAGGTCAAAAATTAAATTGTCTTGTTGCATTGGTTTTTGTCTTTTTAAGAACTACAAAAATAATAAAAATGAATATTGAATTTCATACCTTTTGCATATTATTTTTTATTTCTATCAACAATTGTAAAATAGTGATAAAAAGTATGTTAAAAATACGTTATTGATGATATTTCAATATAAAAGAAAGAAAAAATTGCATAGATTTGATTAAAAATAAAACATGATAATCACTGCAAATAATCCAAAAAGAAAATCTTGGCTAGACGTATCTCAAGAATCTGACTTTCCAATACAAAACATCCCTTTTGGAGTTTTCATCACAAGAGATGATATTATTACTATTGGAAGTAGAATTGGTGACTATGCAATTGATTTGGGTGCTCTTCATCAATTGGGTTATTTTGACGGAATCCCACTTACAGATGATATTTTTTTACAAGACAACTTGAATGATTTTATTGCAGATGGAAGAAAAACTTGGCGTTTAGTCCGTAATAAAATTGCAGATATTTTTGATATTGTCAATGAAACCCTTCGCGACAATGATAACCACAAGGATAAGGTAATTTTTAAAATCAATGAGGTAGAAATGTTGCTCCCTGTCGCCGTTGGAGATTATACCGACTTTTATGCAAGTAAAGAGCATGCAACAAATGTAGGATCTTTATTTAGAGATGCTAAAAATGCACT
>CBFIGS010000004.1:1617-169932 GCA_965662295.1 Polaribacter sp.
TACCATGGTCGAAGTTCTTCTATCATACCCTCTGGTACAGAAATCAGAAGACCTTATGGTCAAACAAAACCCATTGAAGGGATTAATACTCCTGGTTTTGGACCCACTAAATTATTAGATTTTGAACTTGAAATGGCATTCATCACAACAAATGCTAATGCCCTAGGAAAGAGAATTCCTATCGAAGAAACCGAAGAATATATTTTTGGATTGGTTCAATTTAATGACTGGTCTGCGAGAGATATTCAAGCCTGGGAATATGTCCCACTTGGTCCATTTTTAGGCAAAAATTTTGCATCCACCATTTCTCCTTGGATTGTAACGTTAGATGCCTTAGAACCTTTTAGAGTCAACAATCCAGAACAAGTTCACCCACCACTTCCCTACCTAAAACAAGAGAAAAAAGGAAGTTATGATATTCATTTGCAAGTAGGTATTCAACCAGAAAATGGAGAAGAAACGATTGTTGCGAACTCAAATTTCAAATATATGTACTGGACGATGTCTCAGCAATTAGCCCACCATACTGTAAATGGATGTCCTGTTTTAGCTGGAGATATGATGGGATCTGGAACAATCTCAGGACCCACAAAAGATAGTTATGGCTCTATGTTAGAATTGACTTGGAGAGGGCAACATCCAATCAAACTAAAAGATGGTTCAACACGTAAGTTTATAAATGATCATGATACTGTAATTATGCGTGCTCACTGCAAAAATGATGAAGTTCGTATAGGTTTTGGTGAATGTACTGGTAAAATACTTCCTGCAAAAGAGTAATTCTTGATTTCATGACAGCTATTATTGATGGATAAATTATTTACAATAGAATAATCTTATTTCTTATTAAATTCGTGTTAATTAAGTGTTTATCTACATTGATTTTTGAATAAATTGCCATAAATTTGTCACTTCAAATAACGCTATTAGACTGGCTTTGGTATAAATCATTAAAAGGGTCAATAAACGCAATGAATGATCGAATAGAATACATAGAAAAAGAGATTTCTCAATTAAGGAATCAATTGCAAAATCATACGCTTTACAGAAATTTAAAAACAGTTGATGATATTAAAACCTTTATGGAAAATCACGTATTTGCCGTATGGGATTTTATGTCTCTTTTAAAAAATCTTCAATTGAATCTTACAACAGTTCAAACTCCTTGGACTCCCCCTAAAAACCCAAACTTATCGAGATTTATTAATGAAATTGTTCATGGAGAAGAAAGCGATATCAATGAATTAGGAATCCCTAAGAGCCATTTTGAAATGTATTTGGATGCCATGTTGCAAATCAATGCAACAACCAATGAAATTGATTCTTTTATTCAACTAATAGAATCTGGTAATACGCTTGATTATTCGCTAAGTCAAATAAATATTGATCAAAAAGTAGCGGATTTTGTGAAGTTTTCATTTTCAATAATAGATACCAACAAACCTCATCTTGTTGCTTCTGCGTTTACATTTGGTAGAGAAGACGTAATTCCAGATATGTTTATTGAAATTCTAAAAAATTCTGATGCAGAAAATATCATTTACAACAAACTTACCTATTACCTAGAACGACATATAGAGTTAGATGGAGACGAACACGGCCCACTATCTCTTCAAATGATCACAGAATTATGTGGAAATGATGACCAAAAGTGGAAAGAAACACTTACGGTTGCTAAGCAATGTCTTGAAAAAAGAATTGCTCTTTGGGATGCAATTAATGATCTAATTTCAAATGAAAAACTATCGCATTACAACTCATTTAAGAATTAATTGTACGCACGCTATAAATGTTCTCTATTTGATTTATGGTTCATTTTAAACATTATGTAGATGCATTCATTATTCATAAAAAAAGCTCAAGTTAAAACTTGAGCTTTTTATTTTTGTATAGTTAAATTTAGATTACGGTCTAAATGAAATCTTACGCATACGTAGATTTTCCGGCGTCACCTCTAAATATTCATCTACTTTTATATATTCCATACACTCTTCTAAAGAAAAATCTGTTTTAGGCGCTATCTTCATAGCATCATCAGTTCCTGATTTTCGCATATTTGTCAATTGCTTCCCTTTAATAAGGTTCACACCCATATCAGAATCCTTACTATTTTCACCAACAACTTGTCCAATATAAATTTCTTCATTAATATCTATAAAAAAACGTCCTCTATCTTGTAACCTATCGATAGCATAAGCTGTTGCCTTTCCTGCAGCAGAAGAAACGATCGCTCCTTTGATATCTTCAGAGAATTCACCTTTAAAAGGTCCATATTCACTAAATCTATGATTGATAATCGCAGTACCTGCGGTAGCTGTTAAAATCTTATTACGCAGACCTATTAACCCTCTTGATGGGATTGTAAATTCTAAGTGTTGTAAATCTCCCTTTGGTTCCATTACCAATAAATCTCCCTTTCTCAAAGAAACTAGGTTGATTGCCTTCGATGCTACATCTTCTGGTACATCGATCGACAACGTTTCGTACGGTTCAGATTTTACACCATCAATCTCTTTTATAATTACCTGAGGTCTTCCAACTTGTAATTCATAACCTTCTCTTCGCATGGTTTCAATCAGTACAGATAAGTGTAGTACTCCACGTCCAAAAACGTTAAACTTATCTTCACTATCTGTAGTATCTACACGTAAAGCTAGGTTTTTTTCCATTTCTTTAAACAATCTATCACGTAAATGACGAGAGGTTACAAATTTTCCTTCTTTACCAAAGAAAGGAGAATTATTAATCGTAAACAACATACTCATTGTTGGTTGATCAACCTCAATTCTAGGCAATGCTTCTGGATTTTCAAGATCTGCAATTGTGTCTCCAATTTCGAAACCTTCTAAACCAGTAACTGCACATATATCTCCACTTCTAACTTTATCTGTTTTGGCTTTACCCATTCCTTCAAAAACATGTAATTCTTTAATTCTTACTTTTTTAGTAGAACCATCTGCTTTACACAACATATAATCTTTACCAATCTCTAAATCTCCTCTAAAAACACGACCTATAGCTATTCTTCCTGTAAAAGAAGAAAAATCTAGTGAAGTAATTTGCATTTGTGGAGACCCCTCTCTATAAGGAGCTTCAGGAATAGATGCTACAACAGCGTCTAACAAGTCTATAATGTTATCTTTTGGATCCTGCCAATCTGTAGACATCCAACCATTTTTTGCGGATCCATAAATAGTTGTAAAATCTAACTGTTCTTCAGTAGCTTCCAAAGCAAACATTAGATCAAATACTTTTTCATGAACTAAATCTGGAGTACAGTTTTCTTTGTCTACTTTATTTACAACTACAATAGGTGTTAATCCTAGCTCTAATGCTTTACCTAGTACAAAACGAGTTTGAGGCATAGGTCCTTCGAAAGCATCTACTAACAACAAAACACCATCAGCCATTTTTAATACACGTTCTACCTCTCCACCAAAATCGGCGTGACCAGGAGTATCAATTACATTAACTTTTACCCCCTTATAGTTAATAGAAACATTTTTAGAGAGAATGGTAATTCCTCTTTCTCTTTCTAAATCATTATTATCCAACAATAAATCTGTACGTTCTTTACGATCGTCTAAAATTTTTGCTTGATCTATGATTTTATCTACTAAAGTTGTTTTACCGTGATCTACGTGGGCAATAATGGCGATGTTTCTTATTGATTGCATTTGTAATTTCTTAAATTTCGTGCAAAAATAGTTGTTTATATGTGATTTATAGCAATTCTGTTCTCTTTTTTTAATTTGTCATATGCTAATGCGAATCAAATAAGACATAAATAACTAAAATCTCAATAAAATGACGCATACCTATTTTTCTATATCACCGTATTTAAAAGGTGTTTATTTTTTGCACAAAATATAACAGATCTAACGAAATCTAGATTTTAAAATGGTGAATAAAGAGAAGATTTGTTATTCTTTGAAATCGTCTTGAAATGCAGAAGGTAAAATATCGGGTATTAATTTTATCAAAATTGGTAATAGCAAAGCACCTCCGGGTAATAAAAACACTGCCAGGGAAGGAATGGCCTTACATACATCTAACAATTGTATTTTAATTTTTTCTTTTTCTTCATCTGATAAATTGGAATGCATCCCTTTTTTTATAAGAGAAATCGCTTCCTTACTTTGTTGTAACTCTTGAGCAAGATTTTGCTTATTTTTCTGAAGTAATATTTTTATTTCTTCAATACTAGTCATTATATTTTTCTTCTTTTTCTTTCTGTTTTCAAAAGATTTAATTCTCTGCTTGTTTGCCCTGCTACTGAAGTATTTTCTTCAGCCCTTCTAATTAAATAAGGCATCACGTCTCTTACGGGCCCAAAAGGAAGGTATTTTGCAACATTGTATCCTTTGCTAGACAAATTATAACTAATATGATCACTCATACCAAATAATTGACCAAACCACAAACGATTATCATTCTCTTTAATACAGTATTTTTTTGCCAAATCCATTACTAAATAAGAACTTTCTTCATTATGAGTACCTGCAAACAAAGCCATTTTTGGATGTTTCATCATATACTTTATCGCTTTATTATAATTATCATCCGTTGCTTGTTTGTCTTTACATATTGGCGAAACATATCCTTTTATTTCAGCTCTTTCTCGTTCCTTTTCCATGTAGGCACCTCTGACTACTTTAATCCCAATATAGAACCCTTTTAGGATTGCTCTCTTGTGCAAAGCTTTCAGATAGTCCATTCGATCATGTCGATACATTTGTAAAGTATTAAAAACGATGGGTTTTTCTTTGTTGTAGACTTCCATTAATTCTTCAATTAATTCATCTGCAGATTTTTGCATCCAACTTTCTTCTGCATCAATTAATAAAGGAACTTCTTTTTTTGCGGCTAATTCGCATACAGTATGAAAACGAGCTACTACTCTACTCCATTCTTCTTGTTCTACTTTATTTAATACTTTTCCTTCTGATAATTTTTGATACAAACCAAAACGACCAAAGCCTGTGGGTTTAAAAACTGCATAAGGAATGGATTTTTTTTCTTCACAAAAATCAATAATTCTTATAATTTTTGCCAAAGCTTCATCAAAACTTTTTTCATCATCCTTTCCCTCTACTGAATAATCAAGAACGCTATGAACGTTTCCCTTTTGGTACATATGGTCTATCACAGGTAGACAATCATCCTCTGTAACCCCTCCACAAAAATGATCAAAAACTGTAGAACGAATTAACCCCTCAATTGGTATGTGTGCTTTTAATGCAAAATTCGTAACAGCACTCCCTATTCTTACCATAGGTTGATTTTGAATCATTTTAAACAAAAAATAAGCACGTTCTAATTGAGAATCCGATTTTAAAGAAAAGGCAACTTCAGTATTATCAAAAAGTTTCATATTGTAGAGGGATTTGACGTAAACAAATATAGGTATTGAATGTCAATAATTAAATATTTTATTTTTATTTTGCGGTATTAAAAAATTACATATGAAATCCATACAAGCCAACACTTATTCTGTTGATTTTCAAGACAAAGGTTATCAAGAGCTTTCTCATTTAATTGAACATAAAAAGTATTCCAAGCTCTTTATTCTAGTTGATGAAAATACCTTTGAACATTGTTACCCTAAATTTATTGAAAATTTAGAGACCACAAATTGTATTGAAATCATAAAAATAACCTCAGGGGAAATTAATAAAAACCTAGCAACATGTATCGAGGTTTGGAATGCAATTACTGATTTAGGAGGAGATCGAAAAAGTCTCCTGATTACCCTAGGAGGTGGAGTAATTACAGATTTAGGGGGTTTTGTTGCCTCGTGTTTTAAACGTGGAATTGACTTTGTAAATATACCAACCACACTACTATCTATGGTAGATGCCTCTGTTGGAGGAAAAACAGGAGTCGATTTGGGAGTTTTAAAAAATCAAATTGGAGTTTTTGCAAATCCACAAATGGTTTTGATTGATCCCAACTATTTAACAACAGTTAGCGAAAGAGAAATTAAATCTGGAATCGCAGAAATTATTAAATACGGCCTCACTTATGATGTTAAACTTTTAATGGAGGTAAAAAATCATAAATTAAACAATATCAATGACTTAATATTTAAATCTATTCAGATAAAAAATAAAGTTGTACAACAAGATCCTAGAGAAAATAATATTCGAAAAATTTTAAATTTTGGCCATACCTTAGGACATGCTATTGAGTCTTTTTACTTAAAATCTGAAGACAAAAATAATCTTACGCATGGGGAGGCAATTGCTATTGGAATGGTTTGCGAAAGCTTCTTATCTTCTAAATTGTTAGGGTTTTCTTTTGATAAAGTAGATGAAGTAAAAAAACTTATACTATCTATTTATGAAAAAACAACTCTTTTAAAAGAAGACTTTACTGCCATCGTAGAATTATTAAAACACGATAAAAAAAATATAAATGGTCAAGTAAACTTTGTTTTACTCAATGATTATGAAGATTACCAGCTCGATTGCAAAGTTCCTATTGAGCTGATTGAAAGCAGCATGGAGTTTTATAATCTATAAAATAATACTGAATACCTTTGCGTATGCAAAGGAATTGTACTCCTTTTTAAACGACAAAAAAAAACCTTCTATTAAGAAGGTTTTTTTTGAATAAATTCTTTATTTATATTTTTTTCACTTTAACAGCGTTCATTCCACGCATTCCTCTTTCTAACTCAAAAGAAACTTTATCATTTTCGGCAATTTCATCAATTAAACCACTAACATGGGTAAAATATTTTTCATTATTCACTGAATCGATTATAAAACCAAAACCTTTTGAAGTATCGAAAAATGAAACTTTTCCTTTTCTGACAGGGTCCTCTTCTGGTAAATCTTCTTTTTTAGTCACTGAAATCTGAATATCCTCTAATTCGTATTCAACTTTTAAATTTGGATCTGGAGGAGTGTCTGTTAGCTGTCCATTATGGTCTACATAGGCAAATTGAATCCCAGCAGATCCATTCTCTTCTTTTTCCGCCTTTCTAGCCTCCATTTTTTTCTGTTTGTCCAAACGTTTTTTTAAACGTTTTTTTTCTTTTTCACTTTTACTAAATGTTTGTTGCGATTTTGCCATTAAAATTAAAAAGGTTTAAAATTATTGTTTCTGATAAGATTAAATACTTAACTTAAAATTAAAACTAGGGCTAACTAGTGAAATAACTAGAGTGTATTCTGTCTTACAAAGCAAATATACTATTTATTCAGGAATTATGCTTTATTGAAATAGTGGAGATTTAAAACAAGGAATAAGAATTATGAACACATTTATTCTAAACTCAGTCTTTATTCAAAAAAAGCAGCAATAAATTCTGCAACACAAGCAGGTTTCTCTTGTCCTTTAATTTCAATAAGGCAAGAAAAAGTAACTTTAATCCCATGATTAGTCATCGTATCAATTTCTTTAACTACAGAAATCATTCTTAATTGACTATTTACAGGAACCGGATTAGGAAAACGAACTTTATTTAAACCATAGTTTAACCCCATTTTTACACTTTTTATTGAAAAAGACGCTTCCAATAATTTAGAGATCATTGCTACAGACATAAAACCATGAGCAATTGTACTTTTAAAGGGACTCTCTCTTTCCGCTCTCTTTTCATCTATATGAATCCATTGTTTATCTAAGGTCGCATTTGCAAAATCATGAATCATTTGCTGACTGATCGTATACCATTCTCCCACTGGTAATTGTTTACCAATCATTAATTTAAAATCTTCAAAATTTGTGAATTCTAATGGTTTCATATCTTAATTTTTAGTAAATAAATTGTCTATAATTTTAATCGCAAATAAACTTTTATCAGAGGTTGGCAAGAAACCCCAATTTCAAAAGCAAGAGTTAAAATTCTATTTACACGGTAACTTCTGTAAATTTAATATGTAATTCTTTTTGTATTTGATGTATTTTCTCTAGTTCTGAGGGAAGAATAAATGCAATAGAAATACCCGTTTTTCCTGCTCTTGCAGTCCTTCCACTCCTGTGTGTATAATATTCTAATTGTTCTGGTAATTGATGATGAATCACAAACTCTAATCCTCTAACGTCTATTCCCCGAGCAGATACATCTGTAGAGACTAAATATTGTAAATTCTCTTTCTTAAAGGCTCGCATTACTTTATCACGTTCTTTTTGATGCATATCTCCCTCTAATGCTGCAGTAGAAAAACCTTCTTCTATCAAAAAGGTTGCTAAATTCCGAGCTCCTGCTTTTGTCCTACAAAAAATAATTCCTCTTTGTGCTTGTCTTTTTTCTAAAAAAGAAACAATATCTTGAAACTTTTCTTTAAGGGTTGTCTTCGTAAAATGATGACGTATATTGGCGTTTACCAATGAATTGCTATTAATTTCCACTCTTGGGGCATTGGTATCCATATATGTTTTTACAATTCTTTTGATCTCTTCTGGCATTGTTGCTGAGAACAACCAAGTTTTTCTATCTGTTTTTGTTGTAAATTTTAGTATTCGATTTAAATCTTGTTTAAAACCCATACTTAGCATTTCATCTGCTTCATCTAAAACTACCGTTTTAACATGACTTATATCTACACTACCACGTTCAATTAAATCGATTAATCTACCTGGAGATGCAACAACAATATGTGTGGTTCTTTTAAGATTATTTATTTGACGATCTATCTTTTCGCCACCAAAAACAGCTTCCACAAAAATTTTATGCTGATGAAACTTTGTAAATTTAAATAATTGCTTTTTTATTTGTTGTACTAACTCTCTTGTAGGTGATAAAATTAATGCTTGAATATGAGGAGAACTAGCGTCGATATGATGTAATACCGGCAATCCAAATGCTGCTGTTTTTCCAGTACCCGTTTGCGCTAATCCTATGAAGTCTGTGGTAGACTTCAATAAAACTGGAATCGTTTTCTCTTGAATCTCTGAGGGAGAAGAGATCCCTAATTCTTTAATTGCTTTTATATAATTTTTTTGAACTCCTAAGGAAGAAAAAGTTGCCATTTTATCTCTAAATTTTATGCAAAGATACTTTTATTTGGGAGCTTGTAATACTTTTAAAACATTTTCTCTAATTCTTGAAGGTTTATAGGTTTTTGCATCTAACATTGCCCAAGTTGTTTTTGCTTTTACTAATAAAAGGTCATTTTTATAAAATTCCATAAAACGAACAGAGGTTACACCTTTGGTTTCACCTACCCAAGTTTTCACAGTAATTTCATCTTCCAAACCAGCCTGCTTCAAATAATCAATTTCATGCCTAACAACAACCCAAACATATTGTGGCAAGGGAGTATCCTTTGTTAAATATGCCCAATGCTTATTGGCAATTTCATCCATCCACTTTACATAAACCAAGTTGTTTACATGTTGTAAAACATCGATATCGTCTGACGAAACTCTTATTTTTAATGTAAAAATATCAAACAATTGATTCCCCATTTAAATTTGTAGTTAAAATATCACTGAATAGATTAAAGAAAGGACGTAATGCTCGAAAGCTTTCATCAACGTTATCTATAAAGTCAGGCGATAAAACTTCTGAATCTGTCAAGTTTCTAGAAGCGATAAATCCCTTTTTACGGAGTAAATTCACCTCTGGGTGTTCTTTATTAAAACCTCTTGGAGCTGTCTTCAATTCCGATAAACTTTCAAATTTTCCCCCAAAATGTTTTCTGTAATTATCCTCGTTTAAAATATCTTTAATTTCAGAGGCATCTAATTCAATCTCTTTTCGAATTCTAAACAAATCTTCTTTATTTGGCTCCCAAAAACCACCAGCTAAGAGAGATTCTCCAGGTCTAATTCTTAAAAAGTAGCCTCCTCTTAGCTCTTTACCCAATCTAGAAAATGAATTTGCAAAATGAGCTTTGTAGGGTGTTTTGTCTTTGGAGAAACGAACATCTCTGTAGATACGCATCATTTTAGATTTTTCAATCTCATCATGCTTTTGTAAATTTTGATTGATTTGTTCAAAAATATTTTTTGCATTTTGCTGTGCTTGTATATAGCTGTCCTTATGCTCAGCAAACCAATCTCTATTATTGTTTTGTTTTAAATTATTTAAAAATTGAAAACTACTTTTTTCGAATTGCATTTTGATAGGTTTTTAGGGTCAATTTACAAAATAGAATTGTAACTTCGGATCAAGATGCATCAAAAAAAGAAAGACATTCAAAAAAGATATGAAGGGTTTCTTCAAACAGATAGTTTGTGGAAAAAAAAATCGATACTGCAGTTAGATCAATTTAAAATTGAAGCTAAATCTAGAAAAATTGATATTGAAATAAATGACAAATTAAGACTTGGAAAATATATTGAACGTTTTGTTTCTTTCCAATTAAATCAAGAAAAATCCATCACAGTACTGTGTGAAAATATTCAAATTCAAAAAAATAAAGTTACGATGGGTGAACTAGACTCTATCATTGATAGAGAAAATAAAACGATTCATCTTGAGATTGTTTATAAATTTTATTTGTATGATGCTTCTGTAGGAAAATCAGAAATCGATCATTTTATTGGTCCCAACCGAAATGATTCTTTGAGTAAAAAACTAAATAAGTTAAAAGAAAAACAATTCCCCCTACTATACTCAGACGAATGTACTAATTATTTGAATTCAATCAATTTGACAGCGAATACTATTGAACAAAAAGTATACTTTAAAGCTCAATTATTTCTTCCTTTCTCTAATCCTAATATTCGGTTAAAATTATTAAATGAAAATTGTATTACAGGGTATTATATTTATCCAAAAGAACTCACACTTTTTAAAAACTGTAAGTTTTACATTCCCAACAAAAAAGATTGGATTGTCATACCTCATAAAAATGTTACTTGGTTAAAATATGAAGCGTTTCAACAAATATCTATTGATTTTTTTCAAAAAAAAATAGCACCATTATGCTGGGTAAAGCTACAAAATGGTGAAATTTTAAAACTATTTTTGGTTTGGTGGTCACCTCATAAATAAAAAACAGCCTCAACTTTTAAAGACCTTTCAGTAGTTTATTTACCGATTTTTTATGATCTACTCTGTGAAGACTCCAATATAAATCATAGCTAATTTTTTCTCCAATGGATAGTGTTTTTTCTGGACTTAAACATTCTAATTCTGTAAACAAGTTATTCCCAAATATAGTAACTGAGGTACCCTGATCTGGATAGGATTCTCTGAGTTCTTCATCAAAATTAAATTGTTCAACAAATACCTGTTTCTCTAAAAAACCAGCAACCCATTTTTTAGAATCGGCCCCTACCTTTTGAGGTAAGTTCTCAGAAGATTGAATTTGCAATAAATCAGCATTAACTTTGACATTTGAAATAGCATTGTTTTTAGAGTCGGGCCACACAGGTATCATAAAACCATTTTTAAAAATGCTGTTATCTTGAATCGGTAAATAACTAATATTGGGTGTTTTAATTTTTGACAAACTCCAAATTGTGAGAGGAATTTTCTCGATTTCCTGATTTTGTGCAGTTGTTTTTTTTATCAATTCTTGTTCGATTTTTACCTCTGAACCTTGATCAGAAATTGTGATCGTTCTTTTTATTTGTATCCCTAATAACTTACTAATTGGGCTCTCTAAAATAACTCCATTATCTAAACAGGTAGCTTTATAAGAACTGGCATTGATAAAAGGGTCTGGAACATGCCTGCTTCCTGTTAAAAGATGAAAATATTCTTCGGAACAAGGTAAAACTCTATTACCTCCAACATTGGGAGCCTGAATTTTTGAATCTTTCTTATAGTAATCTCCTGAAGAAAACGCTCTCCCTTCAAATTCTTGATTCTCATAAAAAATATTTTCACCTTCAACAAAACCATAATACATAATCCTCCCTATTTCTGGAACAAGGATGATTCTTATTTCTGAATTAGAAATCTCTATTGATTTTTTCCAACCTTTATATTTTTTATTTTTAATGGTAATACCAGACATGTATTTTTATTTTTAAAGCAAAAATGATAAAAAAAAGGGAGGTAATTGTATCTAATTTCCTCAAATTTTTTTTAAATGGTATCTTTGAATATACAGATGTCAAATAGGCTAATTTAAAGCAACTAAAAACATTGTGAAGAAAAAAAAAGAATCTAAAAAACCTTGGCCTACCAAAGATGCAATGGAGCAAATCTATGAAATGCATCTTTGGGGTAAGAATAACTCTAAATTTTATTCCGGTATAGGCTCACATGACCCTAAAATAGTAGATCCATATATACGCATTGTCTCTTCATTTTTAAACTCTTTTAATCCTCCTATGGTTGTCTGTGATTTGGGTTGTGGAGATTTTAATGTAGGTAAGAAACTCGTGAAATTTTCCAAAAAATATATTGCAGTAGATATTGCCTCCAATCTTATCAATCACAATAAAGAAAAATTTAAAAATGAAAAGTTAGAATTTCAATGTTTAGATATTGCTAAAGATGATTTACCCAAAGGAGACTGTGCTTTGATAAGACAGGTATTACAACATTTGTCCAATGCAGAAGTCCTTAACATTACAAACAAGCTCAAAACTTTTAAGTATGTCATCATCACGGAACATGTTCCTGATCAAGTATTTATACCAAACAAAGAAATTATTTCAGGACAGGGTATTAGACTCAAAAAACAAAGTGGCATAAACGTATTTGCTCCACCCTTCAACTTTAAAGTTAAAGAAAAAAATGAATTGTTAGCAGTTCGTTTGAATAACACCGAAGGAGTCATAATTACCAGTCTTTATACCCTTTTTTAACAGTTTTTAATATGAACTTTCTTTTTTATCAAAAAGAATTAAAATGAAGTATTGACCTTGGCACAAGAATTGTCTTAAAATTAGTGATCATAAATCAATTAAAAATTAAAGTACTGATTATCAGTGATATAATAAAAATAAACTGATTTATATTTTTATTAATTATATGAAAAATGTCAGTATGACAGAGATATAGCAAATGAGTAAGCCAAAAATAATGCATTTAGACAATTTGTCGCTTCACAGTATGTTAAATGAAGATTCTGAATTAATTCCATTAATGACTCCTGAAGATGAGGAAATTATTAATAAGGAAAGTGTTCCAGAAATTCTACCTATTTTACCTCTAAGAAATACTGTTTTATTTCCAGGAGTAGTAATCCCTATAACCGCTGGAAGAGACCAATCTATACAGCTAATAAAAGATGCAAATAAAGGAGACAAAGTAATTGGAGTGGTTGCGCAAAAAAACGAAGAGGTTGAAAAACCTAGTTTGAAAGATATTCATACAACAGGAGTGGTTGCGCAAATATTACGGGTTTTAAAAATGCCAGATGGAAATACAACAGTAATTATTCAAGGTAAAAAACGTTTTGAAATTGATTCTATTATACAAGACAAACCCTATCTAAAAGCTACTGTTAAAGAGGCAAATGAAGATAAAGAAATTGAAGATTTTAAAGAGTTCGATGCTATCATAGAGTCGATTAAAGAACAAGCTTTAGAGGTGATCAAAGAAAACCCAATGTTGCCTTCAGAAGCTTCTTTTGCCATTAAAAACATCCAATCAAATTCCTTTTTGGTGAATTTTATTTCCTCAAATATGGATTTATCTGTTTCTCAAAAACAAGTAATTTTAGAGAAAGATAATCTGAAAGAACGTGCTTTACTCGCTTTAAAAAACTTAAATAAAGAACTGCAAAAACTTCAGTTAAGAAATGATATTCAATCTAAAACTCGCGAAGATTTAGATCAACAACAACGCGAATATTATTTACATCAGCAATTAAAGACCATTCAAGAAGAATTAGGTGGTGCATCTAATGATGAGGAACTAGAGGAAATGCGCCAACAAGCAAAAACTAAAAAGTGGACCAAAGAAATTGGTAAAACTTTTGAAAAAGAGTTGAATCGTCTGAAAAGAATGAATCCTCAAGCTGCTGAGTATGGTGTTCAAAGAAGCTATCTAGAATTGTTATTGGAATTGCCCTGGGGTATTTATTCTGAGGATAAATTCGATTTGAAACATGCCAATACCATTTTAGACAAAGATCATTTTGGCCTAGAAAAAGTTAAGGAACGAATTATAGAACACTTGGCTGTTTTAAAATTAAGAGGTGATATGAAATCACCAATTATCTGCTTGTACGGACCTCCGGGAGTTGGTAAAACTTCCCTAGGTAAATCTGTCGCTGAGGCACTAGGTCGAAAATGTGTTAGAATGTCTCTGGGAGGTTTACGAGATGAAGCTGAAATCCGTGGACACAGAAAGACATACATTGGAGCAATGCCTGGACGTTTAATTCAAAACTTAAAAAAATCTGGTACCTCAAATCCAGTTTTTGTATTGGACGAAATAGATAAATTAAGTCAAAGTCATCAAGGAGACCCCTCTTCTGCAATGCTTGAAGTCCTAGATCCCGAGCAAAACGAAGCTTTTTACGATAACTATTTAGAAGTTGGCTATGACTTATCAAAAATTCTTTTCATTGCTACCGCTAATAATTTAGGTCAAATTCCGTGGGCTTTACGTGATAGAATGGAAATCATCAACGTTACAGGATATACAATAGAAGAGAAAATAGAAATTGCCAAAAGACATTTACTTCCGAAACAGCTAAAAGAACACGGTTTAACTTCCAAAGAACTTCATTTGACTAAAAATCAAATTGAACAAATTGTCGAAGGATATACCCGAGAGTCTGGGGTTCGTGGATTGGAAAAGAAAATAGCAAAAGTAGTTCGTTTTGCTGCAAAATGTATCGCATTGGATGAAGTGTACGATACTACTTTATCATCAGAGAAAGTAGAAGAAATACTAGGAACTCCGAGAAACAGAGATAAATTTGAAAATAATGACGTTGCTGGGGTGGTTACAGGGCTCGCTTGGACCAGTGTTGGTGGAGATATTTTATTCATAGAATCTATTCTCTCTAAAGGAAAAGGAACTCTTTCTATTACAGGTAATTTAGGAACTGTAATGAAAGAATCTGCAACAATTGCTTTGCAATACATAAAATCAAATGCAGAAGAATTTGGTATCAAGCCAGAAACTTTAGAAAAATACAATGTACACATACACGTTCCCGAGGGTGCAACGCCTAAAGATGGTCCAAGTGCAGGGATAACAATGTTAACTTCCTTGGTTTCTTCTTTTACCCAGCGTAAAATTAAAAATAAACTGGCCATGACTGGCGAAATAACTTTGCGTGGAAAGGTATTGCCTGTTGGAGGGATCAAAGAGAAAATTTTAGCTGCAAAAAGAGCAAATATCAAAGAAATTATATTGTGTAAAGAAAATGAAAAAGATATTTTAGAAATTAAAGAGAACTACCTAAAAGGTTTGACTTTTCATTATGTAACCGAAATGAAAGAAGTCATACAAATAGCACTCACAAAGCAAAAGGTAAAAAATGCAAAAAAAATAAAATAACATCAAAAGCCTCCCATGTGGAGGTTTTTTTTATAAATTTTATGCTGCAACATCACTATCAAATAAAAAAGAGACAATAGTTTTTGGTATAAAAGGTACTCTTGCTTTTTAAAAAAGTGGAAGAATCTATTTTTAATAAAAAAATATCCTGATTTTTATGTAGTTTTGAAAGGGCTCCTAAAAATTAATAACGAGGATACAAAAGTTTCAAAATAAAGAATCAAATCCTCGTAAATTCAGACTATAATTAGCTAAAAACAAACTGATTGCCAAATTTCATAGAGGTCATATTGCCGATACCCATTCAAAAAACATTTACATATTCTGTAACTGAAGAAGAGGCTAATTTTCTTCAAATAGGAATGCGAGTTGCGGTTTCATTTGGAAAATCTAAAATATACTCAGCACTGGTGTTAAACATACATCAATCTAGACCAACGTTATACGAAGCAAAAGAAATTCATCAAATTTTAGATGAAACCCCCATCGTTAATAAACAACAATTACAACATTGGCAATGGATTTCTAATTATTATATGTGTTCTTTAGGAGATGTATATAGAGCCTCTTTACCTTCGGCTTTTTTATTAGAAAGTGAAACCATTATTTTTAAAAACGAACACTTTTCTAATGAAGTTCTATTAAATGATGATGAATTTTTAATCTTTGAAGCATTGCAACATCAATCGCAATTGACCCTTCATCAAGTTGGAGCTATTTTAGGTAAGAAAAAAATAATGCCAACAGTAAATGAGTTGATAAAAAAATCTGCAATTACAATCAAAGAAGAAATTTACGAACAATACAAACCTAAATTAGTAAAATATGTTCGTTTACACACAGATTATACTTCAGAGGATGCATTAGAAAAATTAGTCAAAGAACTTTCAAGAGCAAAAAAACAACGAGAGGCCGTATTAACATTTTTTCAATTGTTACCTCTAAATAAACCCATAAAGGCCAAATCATTAGAGAAAAGTGCTGGAATTTCTTCAAGTATTTTAAAATCATTAGTTGATAAAAATATCTTTGAATTTTATCACATTCAAACAGATAGAATTCAATTTAAAGGTGCTATAAATTCTTTGAAAACATTGAATGAATTTCAAGAAAAAGCCTTTTCAGAAATTAAAGAAACCTTCACAAAAAAAGATGTAACACTTTTACATGGAATTACGAGTTCTGGTAAAACTGAGGTTTATACAAAACTGATACAAGAAGTTTTAGAACAGGGGAAACAAGTATTGTTCTTATTGCCAGAGATTGCACTCACAACTCAAATTATTACACGCTTACAGTTTTATTTTGGAAATCAAATTTCTGTTTTTCATTCTAAATATTCTATGAATGAACGCGTAGAAGTTTGGAATAACCTCATAGAAAATAAAACTAAAACACAAATCATTTTAGGAGCACGGTCCTCCATTTTTTTACCATTCTCTAACTTAGGATTAATCATTGTTGACGAAGAGCACGAAACCTCTTATAAGCAATTTGAACCCTCACCAAGATACAATGCTCGAGATGCTGCTATTGTGTTAGCTAAAATTCATAAAGCAAAAATTTTATTAGGTTCTGCAACCCCCTCTTTGGAGAGCTATTTCAATTCGCAACAACATAAATATGGTTTTGTTGAATTGAATAAACGCTATGGAAATGTTTTATTACCTAAAATAGAATTGATCGATGCAAAAGAGAAGTACAGAAAAAAAGAAATGATAGGTCATTTTTCTGATAGATTGATACATCTCATTCAAGAGGCTTTAAACGAGAAAGAACAGGTTATTTTATTTCAAAACAGACGAGGTTTTTCTCCCGTTGTTGAATGTACAACCTGTGGTGCTTCTCCTCAATGTCCTAATTGTGATGTAAGTCTGACTTATCATAAATTTAAGCATGAATTAAAATGTCATTACTGTAATTATCAACGAGCGATGCCAAATAATTGTGACGCATGTGGAAGTAATTCTATAGATCATAAAGGGGTTGGAACTGAACAAATAGAAGTAGAATTAAAAGAATTATTTCCCAATTACACAATTGGAAGAATGGATTTAGACACCACTCGAGGTAAACATGGTTATCAAAAAATAATTGGAGCTTTTGAGACAAGAGAAATTGATATCTTGGTTGGAACACAAATGCTCTCCAAAGGATTAGATTTTAATAATGTTTCTTTAGTAGGGGTTATAAATGCAGATTCCATGTTAAATTTTCCAGACTTTAGAGCACACGAGAGAGCGTATCAGATGATGGTTCAAGTTTCGGGTAGAGCAGGGAGAAATAAAAAACAAGGAAATGTTGCCATACAGACTTTCAATCCTTATCATCAAATTTTACAGCAGGTAGCCACAACAAATTATACAGAGATGTATAAGGAACAATTACAAGAACGCTGGCAATATAAGTACCCACCCTATTACAGATTTATTAAAATCACCCTAAAACACAGAGATTACAACAAAGTTGATAGCGGTATCAATTGGCTGGCAAAAGCCTTGCAAAATTCTTTTGGCGAATATGTTTTAGGTCCCTCTGCTCCTGCTGTCGCTAGAATAAGAAATCAGTATATTAAGAATATCGTTATTAAAATTCCTCCAAAGCAAAGTTTGGTTGGGACTAAGAAGCAACTTCAAAAAATCAAGAATACTTTTGAAGCAGTAAGTATGTTTAGACCCATTCGTTTTATCATTGATGTAGACGCTTATTAAAACCTAATAAGTGATTGAACGTATTAACAAACTCGATTCATTGTTAATGAGATCTTAGTAATTTCTATATTTTTTAGTTTCTTCAAAAATATGTGCTAATATTTTTTGATCTTTTTCATCAAAAACCAAATTTCTACGTTTTAGAACTACTCCTGCTACTTCAAAAACTTTATTTGTTTTATATTCTGTATATCCTGAGGCTCCTCCCCAACTAAAAGAAGGGACAAAATTTCTTGGAAATCCGCTTCCAAAAATATTGACACTCACTCCTACTACGGTTCCTGTGTTAAACATGGTATTGATACCACATTTAGAATGATCTCCCATTATTAAACCACAAAATTGCAATCCAGTTTTAGCAAAACGTTCGGTTTCATAATCCCATAATTTTACTTCTGCATAATTATTTTTAAGATTAGAATTGTTTGTATCTGCTCCTAAATTACACCATTCTCCTAAAACAGAATTTCCAAGAAAACCATCGTGCCCTTTATTAGAATATCCCATTAAAACAGAATTATTAACCTCGCCACCTACCTTACAATAAGGTCCCAATGTTGTTGCTCCATATATTTTAGTACTCAATTTTAATACGGAGTGTTCACACATTGCAAAAGGTCCCCTTACGACTGAACCTTCCATTATTTCAGCCTCTTTCCCAATATAAATAGGACCTGAAGAAGCATTTAAAATAGCAAAATTGATTTTTGCACCTTTTTCAATGAAAATATTCTCTTTACAAAGATGTCTTGTTCCTTCGGGTATGGGCTGTGATTTTCTTCCCCTAGTAATTAAATCAAAATCTTGTTGAATAGCTTTCTCATTTAATGAGAAAATATCCCAAGTATTTTTTATTTGAAGAAGCTCTTCATCAAACTCAATTTGAGTATAGTCTTCAAAATTCACTTCCTCTTGAGAATCTGACGTATAAAAAGCAATCACATCCTCACCTTTGAATATGGCTTCATTGGTCGACAAGTCTTTTACTTTTTCAACCAAGGACGGAGTCGGGCAAAAAGAAGCATTTATCATGATATTTACCTCCATTTCTACCATGGGGTACTTTTCTTCCAAATATTCTTCTGTAATCGTAGTTGTAGTATAGTTTAAATACTTCTCCCATTTTTCTCTAATGGTTAAAATTCCTATTCTAATATCGGCAACTGGTTTTGTATATGTAAAGGGTAATAGAGCATTTCTAACATCTCCATCAAATAGAATATAATTCATTTCAGCTTTTTTTAACTGGTACAAAGTTACTTTAAAATTTTAATAAAAAAACCGACTGAATTAGTACAATCGGTTTTATTTTTTTCTTTTGTAACAAGGGAATGATTATTTTTTAATAAACTTCTTCGTTCCTATTTTGTTATCTGCAAGCACTTTTACAATATACACTCCAGTACTTAGATCATGGACATTGATATCATTAATTGTTTTCGATACTTTTTGAGTGAATGCCAATCTACCAATAAAATCATAAAACTCAACGGAGGCATTCTCTACACCAGAGGGTAGTTGGATCCTTAGATTTTCTGAAGCTGGATTAGGAAATATATCAAAATTCAACCCTTTTTCTTGGGTAAAACTTAGAGACGAAGTTGAACCAGAACTGCCTATATAAACTTGATCTCCTGAAGTTCCCCCATTACCGTTCCCAGAAACTGAGGCCCCATAAAATGTAATTTTTCCTTCATCAGAAGAGGGTGATGTCCACTTGAATGACCAAGAGCTCTGATTATTACCAGAACTAGTGTGTGTAATGTGAGAATTGCCATTTACCGCTCGTGTATCATTTGATCCATTTGCAATAGAGAATGTTCCTGCTTTGGAATTATTACTATCTTTTTCAGCAGTAACTTGAAACCCATTTCTAGATCCTCCTGCAGTATTTGTAATGGTTACGTCATACTGCGTATTAAAAGCATAGCCTGTGGAGGGGATATTAGTAGTAATGGTAATATTACTTTCACTTACTGATGCACCAGAATGACAAGCAGTACAATTATTGACATCTCCAGGAGAACCAGAATATGCTCCAGTTTTTCCTCCAGAATTAGACATTAATACAAATGCTGTTAAAGGAATGGTAAATAATAAAATTTTAAAAAAGGTGTTTTTTTTCATAACAAAAAATTAAGGATTTAGGGTTTAATGTGTTTAAAGTTACAAAAAAAAGCTTTTATAAAAAAAACCGAGTTATTTTTACTCGGCTTTTTTTGTATGATTATAATGTTAAAAGGAGGCTATCTTCTGCTATAATTAGGTGCCTCTTTGGTTATTGCCACATCATGAGGGTGACTTTCGTTAATTCCGCTGGCAGTAATTCTAACAAATTGTCCCGTTTCTTTTAGGGTAGAAATATCTTTTGCTCCACAATAGCCCATTCCAGCTCTTAACCCTCCTATAAATTGGTGAATACTTTCGTGTAACTCTCCCTTGTATGGAACACGACCTACAATTCCTTCGGGAACTAATTTTTTAATGTCTGCTTCTACATCCTGAAAATATCGATCTTTAGAACCTTGTTTCATGGCTTCTACAGACCCCATTCCTCGATAAGACTTAAATTTTCTTCCTTCATATATAATGGTTTCACCTGGTGATTCTTTGGTTCCAGCTAGCAAGGAGCCTAACATTACAGCATCTGCTCCAGCTGCAATTGCTTTTGGGATATCTCCTGTATAGCGAATTCCACCATCTGCAATGACAGGAACTCCACTTCCTTTTATCGCGGCAGCAACTTCCAAAACTGCAGAAAATTGAGGAAAACCAACTCCTGCAACTACTCTTGTCGTACAAATTGAACCAGGACCTATACCAACTTTTACAGCGTCTGCTCCCGCTTCAACCAAATATTTGGCTGCTGATGCGGTCGCAATATTTCCAACGACAACATCTAACGTTGGAAATTTAGCTTTCACTTCTTTTAAAACTGTCACCACCCCTTTTGTATGTCCATGTGCGGTATCTATAATAACAGCATCTACCCCTGCGTGAACCAAAGCCTCTGCTCTATCTACAGCATCAGCAGTAACTCCAAGTGCCGCAGCAACTCTTAACCTACCAAAGGTATCTTTATTTGCGATGGGTTTTTGTGTTACTTTTGTAATATCTCTAAAAGTAATTAGACCTTTTAATTTATATACTTCATCTACAATTAATAATTTTTCAATTTTATTTTTTTGAAGAATTTTTTCCGCATCTTTTAGGGAAGTCCCAACAGGAGCTGTTACCAGGTTTTCGCTTGTCATAACTTCTACAATGGGTCTTTGATTGTCATGTTCAAAACGCAAGTCTCTATTGGTAACAATCCCTTTTAAAGTTCCGTTCGCATCTACAATAGGAATTCCTCCAATTCGGTGTTCTTTCATATTGGCTTTAGCTTCTTGTACTAATGCGTTTAAAGGCAAAGTAACCGGATCCAAAATCATCCCACTTTCTGCACGTTTTACTTTTCTAACTTCTTGAGCTTGTTGCTCTGTAGTCATATTTTTGTGAAGAACACCTATCCCTCCCTCTCTAGCAATAGCAATGGCCAAAGAAGATTCTGTAACCGTATCCATCGCTGCAGAAATTATTGGAACGTTGATCGTTATGTTTTTGGTAAATTTTGTCTGAATATTAACTTCTCTTGGAAGTATTTCTGAAAAAGCTGGAACTAATAAAACGTCATCGTACGTTAAACCTTCTCCTAAAATTTTGTTATTGTGTGCCGTCATGTTGCAATTAAAGTATAATTGCATGCAAATTTACAATTAAATATTTGATTAGTGATGTTTTTACTTATTTTAAAATTTTATCATAGGTAAAGAAATACAATCTAAATAGTTTTATTTTAAAAAAAAAAATTTGAAAAGCGATTTTTAATTTATATGTTTATGGTCATTATTAACCCCTAAATAAATTATAATGAAAAAAGTAATAACCGTATCCCTATTGGTAATATGCTTTGCATTGCTAGCAACATCTTGTTCTAAAGATGAAATTATCACAACCAACCCAACATCAACCATTGAAATTAAAAAGAAAGAATTTGTAGAAAACTATGTCAATATCGTTCTAGCTAGTTATGAAGATACCTTGAACAAACTTTATGATTTACAATCAGCTATAGACGCTTTTGTTGACTATCCGACTGATTCAAGATTTAAGGCTGCTAAAAATAAATGGATCATTTCTAGAGAGCCCTATGGCCAAACAGAATCGTTCCGTTATTACGATGGTCCAATAGATGGTTCTGAAGGAGAACCTGAGGGCTATATTAATGCATGGCCTATGGATGAAGCATTGATAGATTATGTTACTAATGGAACTGGTGGACAAGATTTATCAGACAACAGACAAAATATTATAAATAATGTGACTGAATACCCTACACTAACAAAAGATAAATTAAAAGAAATATCAGGATATAACAGCAATGAATCTAATGTTAGTATTGGTTATCATGCAATAGAATTTCTTTTGTGGGGACAAGACAATACAGAGCCTTCTTTAAAACTAAATGGACAAAGACCATTTACGGACTATACTACAGAAACAAATGCAACAAGAAGAGGACAATATTTGAAGATAGTTACCGCGCTTTTAGTAGAGGATGTAAAAAGTGTTGTTGAGCAATGGAAACCCGGAGCTAGTTACAGAAGCTCATTTTTAGCCTTACACTCAGATATTGCAATTACCAAAATTCTAACAGGTGCCGCAAAATTAAGTAAAGGAGAATTAGCTGGAGAGAGAATGGTCGTTGCCGTAGAAAATCAAAATCAAGAGGACGAACAATCTTGCTTTTCCGACAATACACACAGAGACATCTATTCAAATGCTCAGTCTATTAATAATATTATTAATGGCTCATATAAAACTACAGATGGCTCCTCTATTTCTGGCATCTCTTTATTAGATGTTTTAAGACTTGTAAGCGCCAGTGATGCCAATACTTTGTCTTCAACCGCAACAGAAGTAATGAATAAAGTTGAAACGATTTCAAATGCTGGTCATTTTGATCATCAAATAATGACAGAAACTATTGATAATTTTGACAACCCTGTCATGTCAGCAGTTAAGTCATTAAGAAAACAAGGTGATGAACTTGCCAAAGCAGGAAAATTAATTACAGGAGAAACCATTGACCCAAGTGTATAAATCATTCAGATGACTTCGAATTATACATCAAATTCTCAACCTGTCTGTACAAAGGCAGTTTGGTTTCCATTGTTTTTAAAGACAACTATGACTTGTTTACTCTCTCTATGTATTGCTCTTTTCATAATTACTGCCTGTAGTAGCAAAGAAGAAACGGACTATATAGCATTAGATACTGTATATGAAATAGGTGAAGAGATGTCTGCAGGAAGGTTGACAACTTCTATTCTGGGTGCAAATGCATTTGATCAACCAGTACCAGGTTTACCCACCAATACAGATTTATTATTTTTTGTTGGTAATTCTTTATTTAGACAAAATTGGGTAAGTTCTCCAGCCTCAACAACTGCAAGAGATGGTTTGGGACCAACCTTTAATGCAAGGGCATGCAGTGCTTGCCATAATAAAGATGGTAGAGGTTTACCCTTGGAACAAAATCAAGAATTTTCAGCTGGTTTCTTAATGCGTATCAGTGAATCTGGCACAAATGATTTTGGAGGACCAAAACCAGTTGCCAACTATGGGACCCAACTGCAAGATAGAGGAAATTTAAGTATTCCTTTTGAAGCCAAAGTTAACATTACTTATGAAATCATAAAGGGGCAATTTAAGGATGGTGAAACCTATGAACTACGCAAACCAATTTACACAATTACCCGTGAACAGTTTGGATCTTTACAGCAGGTGTTAACCTCTCCAAGAGTTGGACAACAAGTCATTGGTTTGGGATTAATTGATGCTTTGTCTAAAGAGGATATTCTTGCGAATACAGATGAGTTTGATAGAGACGGTGATGGTATCTCTGGAAAAGCAAATTATGTTTGGAATCACACAACCAATCAAAGTGAGCTAGGCAGGTTTGGATGGAAATCTAACCAACCTACATTAAGACAGCAGGTTGCAGATGCCTTCAACGGAGATATGGGACTAACGACCTCTATTTTTCCTGATAAAAACTGTCCGAGTCCTCAGCTAGATTGTCTCAATGCGCCGAATGGTGGATCACCTGAAGTGACAGATAAATCTTTAAATAATCTAATGATTTATGCTTCTTCATTATCGGTTCCAATAAGAAGAAATTATGAAGATCAAAATGTATTGAAAGGAAAAAAACTATTTAGAGATTTGAAATGTAATAGTTGTCATACAGAAGTTTTTACAACATCCAATAATTATGATTTCAATACGCTATTAGAAAATGTTACCATAAGACCTTTTTCTGATTTTTTATTACACGATATGGGTAGTGATCTAGCAGACAATAGACCCGATTTTTTAGCTACTGGAAATGAATGGCGTACCCAACCCTTGTGGGGCATTGGAATGATTAAAGAAGTAAATCGTCATACGTTTTTATTACATGATGGTAGAGCAAGAAATATTGAAGAGGCTATTCTCTGGCATGGCGGTGAAGCAGAAGCATCTAAAAACAGGTATAAAAACTTAACCAAAAAAGAACGACAAAATTTGCTTGCTTTTATAAATTCTCTGTAATAAGTAGAGCTATTCAATAAGCGATAAATGCCATGAATAAATACCTATCACATGTTGTGTTTGACTGTCAGTTGTACTTATGATAAAGAAAGTATATTATAATTTCAACTCCAAACCAACATAATAATTCCTTGGTGAAGAGGGGATAATTCCTGGCCCAGGATACCCTGTAGCTCTTCTTGTAAAATATTTTTTATCTAAAACGTTATTAATTCCTGTTTCTAACTTTAAAAACTTGTATTTGTATGAAGCAGAAATGTCTAAAATATCATACGCAGGGATTTCGCCTGTAACCCCACTAATACTTCCTCCTTTTGCATTTGTTGCATCGGAAAACTGACTTGATAGATAGGAATATTGAATACTACTTAAAAAGTTTTTATAACCAAAACGAATTCCTGTTTTTATATTCATATTTGGTATGAACTCCACCTCATTATTAACAATTCCATTTTTTTGAGATTTTGTATATTTTGAAGAAATAAAAGAGGTATTTATAAAATAGTTAAAAACATATTCAGAAGAATTAGTCAAGAACTTTTTTATATTAAAATCTATCAAACTTTCAATTCCTAAAATTCTTGCATCACCGATATTATCTCGTTCTGCTTTCCCATCTGCCCGTGTGTAGATATTAATTCGATCATTATAAAAAAGTCCAAAAATATTGGCATCATATGAAAGATAATTTTTATAATTTCCCCTTAGACCAGCATCTATTGAAAATCCTTTTTCATCTGTAATATCAGGTGAAATTTCGAAAGCAGGATTCGCTGTACTGATATCAGAAAAAGTTACAGATCTATAATTTTGTGTAATATTTGCATAATACTCCAAAGAATTATTAAACTTATAACTAGCACCAACTCCTAATAAAATAAAATTTCTTTTATTTGTCTGTTCTTCATCTCTTAGGTTCTCATTAATAATATTTCCTGCTGCATCTGTAACAATATCTTTAATAATTTCATCTCTTTGAGTATTTATATATTCAAAACGAAAACCAGGAGTTATAGACAATTTATCATTCACATAAATAATATTTTCTCCAAATAATGAAACATTTAAATTAGGAAATTTACTATCGGACTGCCTCGGGTAATTAGGGTAATCATCTAAACGCATTGTAAAATTTGCATCTGAACCAATAGAACCTGGTCCCTGCAGATTGGTATTAACTGCATCGTAAAATTTAGATCCAATTAAAAAAGTTGATTTTTTATTAAAAAATGAATAACTAGTCAAAAATCTAGACTCAAAACCAATATTTTTAAATGTCCCTTTGATCAAATCTCTTTCACTATCGGGATCAATTTGGTTAACTCTGTTAGTTCGAAAGCCCAAGGCATCTCTAGATGCATCAAGTCCAAAAATATTTAAAGAAAAGTTTGTTTTTTCAGAAATAGAATGTACCCATTTCAAATTATATAATAGCCAATTTACTTGAAACCAATTTCTTTTTCTATTGCTTTGATAAGGGTTTTCTAAAAACATTTGGTCTGTTAGCCCGCCAGCTTGTTGCGCCAAGTAATCTAAATAAGTTATTTCAAAAGAGAAACTATTTTTATCATTGGATGAATAATCTACATGTAAAAAAGCATTATTAGATTTAAAACTAGAATTCGGTCTAAAACCATCTCCTTGTTTATAATTAAAGTAACCATAGTAGGAAACTTTATTTATGGTACCACTTGCACTTGTGAAATTTGTATACAAACCAAAATTACCTATAGTATTTCTGGTGATAACTTCTACTTCTTTCTGAGGATTTGGTTTTTTGGTAATAAAATTTACCAAGCCACCAAACTGTGTACCATATTGGAGTGATGCTGCACCTCGAATTACTTGAATTTCATCTAAACCCTCTGCTGCAGGCGTATAATAACTTTCTGGATACCCTAAAACATCTGCACTGATATCGTAACCATTTTGACGTGTGTTGAAATTTGCAGTTCTGTTAGGATCTAGACCTCTACCACCAATATTTAATTGCAAACCTGCATCATCATTCTGATAAATATTTAATCCCGCAATTTGATTAAAAATCTGTCTGGCATTATTAGATGCTAAATTGGCTGTAGATTGGTTTACTAGAATAACCTCTGTTTTTTTTCCAGCATAAATAGCGGTTCCAACAACATCGTTCAAACGCTTTAATTCAAAAACTTTTTTTCTTCTTGAAGTAATTTTAATTTCTGAAAGTTCTTCTAGAAAAGGAGACAATACTATTTGAATGTTTTCCAAATTGTCTGATGTAAATACAACATATTTAATTTTAAAGTTTTCTAAAAAAAACACTAAAGAAACCTCCTCCTTTTTAGATGAAAATATAAAATTCCCTGAGGCATTTGTTTGTGCTAGTAAACCTCCATTTTGATCATATATTTGAACACTTTTTATAGGATTGTTATCTGTATCTACTACAATTCCTGAATACTTGTACTGACCAAAAACACAGATACTTACAAAAAGTAATATAACAGGAACTATTTTTTTTAAAATCATTTTAAATTCCTTTAATTTTAATTTCTGACGAAAATGGAACAATCCAATCTTTGTGCTTAAAACTTTCTTTTTGTTGATACAAATCTATTTTTGGATTGATAAAAATAGCACTCAATCTCCCATTTAAAGCCACATAACTCTCCACAAAAACTTGTATATTTTTGTGACCTTGACTTTTAAAATGATCTCCTAAATAGTGTGCATATTCTAAAATAAAATCAGGTTGAAAACTCATTTGCTTTTCCTGAAAAGAGGTTAAAAAGTCTTTGTTGTCTACATAAAAGAATTTTTTTGTTTTCCCATCAACAATTTTAAAATTTGCAAAGCCTGCTTTTTCCATCAACATCACTCTCCAAGAAAAACGATATCCTTCTTCTGTCCAAAATAATTCTCCCGGATATAAAAGATAACGCCACGGAAATAATACTTGTATACATAAAAATAAAGTAACAATTGTCACAACTATTTTTCGTCTCCCTTTTTTGTAATTATAATTTTTAACCTCTTTGATGGTGGACTTATTTTTTAATAAATAAGTTGATAAAAATCCTATTATTTTCTGATGAAAAGACGCATCAAAAAAGATAATAGCAGAAACAATCATTATCAAAGGAAACATTCCTATTGGAAACAAAACACTTGTGAAAACATGAAAAAATATAACTAGTAGAAAAGCAAAAATTCGTGTTCTCTTGTATAGTAATAAAAAAGGAATAAACAAGTCATATAACAACCCTCCCCAACTCATGGCATAAAAAAACCATTCCTGCTGCATGATGTTTTCTCCAATAAAAGGCAAATCGTATTTGGAAGGAAGCCATATTTTTAATGGCATTGCTCTAAACAACCAATCTGAATTTAATTTAGCCAGACCCGCATAAAAATAGACAATTACTAATAATAATTTAATACTATCAACGGTCCATTTTGGAACTTGTAAATACTGAATTTTTCTCTTACGTGCATCTACTGAAAATAGGGCGTTGGCTGGTAAAAAAATCAATAGAAAACTTATTATACTTATAAAATAATAATGATTTAAATAAGTAGTTTTATCCATTAACTCAATGTATAAGAAGGACAAGAAAAATGTAAGAATAGCAATTCTATACTTATAACCGATTGCAACCATTATTGAAGAAACCGCACAAATAGCAAATAATAAATAGGTATAATTTCCAATAGGTTTTACCCAAGAAAAACCTTCATATGAAAAATGAAATTTGGGCACTAGGTATAATTTTTCTATCCAACCATAGGACCAGAAACGAATAATACTAATAAACATCATTAATCCAAAAAACAAGCGAAATACTGCTAGAGAAGCAGTATTTGTTTGAGCTTTGAAATTGTATTTATATATCAAGATAAAAAAAACCTGAAATTTATTGAATATACAACGAAGTTCAGGTGTTAAATTTGTTTATTTTATTTTTTAATCTCCATCTGCATCAACATAATCAACATTGATATTGAAAGCTTGAAGCATATCTACTTTTAATAATATAACTACTTTTTGTAATACATCATATGTTAGGGTCATGGCGGTATTATCCGTAGTAACTTGTCTATAAAAACTATTGTTTAAGTTTTCTATTGTAGTAGTTGCTTGATTAAATTGAGAAGTAATACCAGTAGCAATATCTGTTCTGTCTAGTTTTAACAAGTAATCTCTGAAACCAACACCAATTTCTGAAGAAGCGTAATGCGATCCTTCAAATACATTCTTAACAGCTGTTAAAGCTTCTAAAGCTAATTCTTTAGAGACATTATTTTTGTAAAAACCTTCTACTTTTTCTGGTAATGGATTAGATGAAAAAACACCTGCAGGAATTCCAAATTTATTTGCTCTCAAACCTTTTTCGTAGTAAAAGATGTAATCATTTATCAATTTATTTACAACACTTGTTGCATTATTTTGGATACTTGTAACAAAAGAATTTCTTTGTGCTTTAAAATCCGAAACAACGATATCTGTTAGGGTTTTCATTTGATCTAAGACATCTAAAATATATTTTTTGTAATTGTTACCAGAAGCCTGGTTATATTTTTCTAAAATAGCAACATCTGTATCTGCAATACCATTTAATAAATAATCTATGGCAGGAAAGCCCTGAGCATCTTGATTATTAACATTATCTAAATCATAACTTCCATTTGCTATATTATCTTCAACATCTTGAACAGTCAAAGGATATACATTCATATGAAACTTAAACTGTAATTCTTCTGCTTTACCTATATCAAACATTTCTATATGTTGCCAGGTTTTATATGCAGTTAACCAAGAAGTTCTAAACGCTTCTAGATTTACTTGATTTGAATTTGATGTAAATAATTCTCCTGAAGCTTTTAGTTCGTTCATTTTTTCACTAAAATCTTCATAAGATGGAAGTATGATATTATCTGCAATGTTTACCAACATTAAAGACCTATCAAAATCATCTGCGATGACAAGCTCCCCTTCTTCTGTGGAAGTACAGGAGTAAATCATGAATAAAAAACCTAAGAAAAGTAAAAAATTTTTAAACATATTATTTCTATTTATTCTAAATAAAGATACAAAAGTAGTAAAAAGCAATCTAAAAGTATTGCTTTTTACTACTTTTTTTTATTTTTAATTAGCAGCTTCTTGAACTGTAAAATCAAATTTAGCAGCTATTGTTTCTGACATCGTATCTAGGGTGTCAGGAGTAACATCCCACAATCCATTGCCAACCATCAATGTATCGATAAAAGAGGTAACTTCTTGGAGGGTAAAGTAAGAATCAGATGAATTTGGCTGTCTTGTAAACTGAAGGCTGTAAATAAAACCAAGACCTTCTGAAAGATCATGAAAAGCAGCAGCCATATCTGAATTTAAATCAGCTTTACCCTGCTGTAAGTAATAAATAGCTCTAATAGCAATTACTTTAGAAATATTTTCTCTAATTATTTCAACCTGCTCGTCTCTTGTAATATAATCATTATTTACGATGGCAGCTCTTCCAAGTTTGAATGCATCATATATCGTATTGGCGATACCTTTAAAGTCAGGATCTCCATCAACTTTAGCTAAATATTTATTAAGGAAACTATCAGCACTCAATGTAGGATTTTCAGCATTATCGGCTCCATACAGGTATCCGAAACCTTCATCCCATTTGTGTTCCATTGTCGTATAATTTTTTCCACTTGCTAATGTTTTCAAATCATTATCAGATATATTTGTTCCTGCATCCAATACTGCCGTACTTAAATAGTTATTTATCATTTGGTCTACCATCAAACCACCTATCAATCCTTTATTGATAATTTGATTTAGCTCAACTCCTTTTCCATTAACATATCGAGTAGATCCTCCACCTGCTTGCTGAATTTTACCAGCAGAACCAGCAGAAGCTGCGTTATTCCAGTATGGATATACGTCGCTTACTTGCTCTGCAATCCATGCATCAAATTGTGATTTTATAGCTATTGCATCTGTGCTATTATCAGAAAACAAGTCTGATGATGCTGCTGTTTTACTTCGTAAATTTTTTGAGGAGGTATCTAGTGAATCTATCCCAAAATCTATACTGCCTTCTTGGTGATCAAACATAGCGTCTAACTGTGATTCAGTTTTTGTCTCATCTTTTAATGCACTGACAAATAAATTTCCCATTGCTATTCTGGTTGATTGACCACTATAACTTACACTTGTTGCTCCATTTCTAACAAATGCATAACTTGCTGGTGCCTCTGTTACCGGTAAATCAATGTCATTATCTGAATCATTTTTACAAGAAAATAATAGTATTGAACATACAGATAATGATAAAATTACTTTTTTCATTTTTATTAAGATTAATTATAAATAACGTTTTATTTTGTGCAAAGATACTACACAAAACGATATTTACAAAGTTTATTTAGAATAAATATAAATAATAAATTCAAAAGAAACTTATTAACCTAACATCATAGCTTTACACTATAAAGTTTTTAAATAATTGATCACAACTTTTCTGATATCAAAGGCTAAATCATCATTTTGAGGTTGAAAAACAGAGGTAATTCCTTTATTATTTTGAGTTAAAAAAGGAATATCAAGCCCTTTTAATAAATAATCTGAAAAGGCTACAGTATAGGTTTTATTTAAAACCAATGGTTTATTTTTTATCATCCATTGACCACCGAGTTGTTGCACATTATAACGCTGTAAATAAGCACCTTCACCTCGAACTTTAGCCCCATAATTGAGAACTTGTTCTAAAAGCCTTCCTTTGATACCAACTTTTAGAACCCCACCCCCATAGGGAAGCACTCTAAAAATATCTAAGGCAGTTATAGCGCCACTTAATTGATCATCAATTCTTATGGAGCCACCGTTTACTAATGCACAATCTACTTCATCCTTGAAAGCAAAAGACATAGCTTTGGTAATAACTTGACCCAAATTTGTTTGCTTACTTCTTATGGGAGTATCTCTACCATCTAATGGAATTTTTGCCTCAAAAATCACTTCATTAGGTCGTTGAATAACATTTTTAATTTGAGAAACTAAAATTGTTTGCCATTTTTTTACGACTGCTCTCACTTTTTCATCATCCTTTATGGATGAATTAATTTCTTTTAACTCGGATGTAACAGTTGTTTTTTGTATATTTTTATCATGTACAATTTTATGAATATACACTGTTTTTGCATTGGCATCTGCTTTAGAAATTTGAACATCACCAACAAAATTATTGCTATGTGTGTGTTCATGACCTCCCATTATTAAGGGAATATTAGGTAATAATTTTGCAATTCTTTTATCATTTTCGAGTGCAACATGCGTCAATCCAAAAACTACATCGACATCTTTTTGTATAGCCTCATAAGAACTCCTTATTTTTTTATACATGTCACCATACTCAACAAAGTCTTTTGGGTTGGAAGGAATACAAACACTAACAAAACCTACTTTTATTTTGGTACCATCTTCATCTGAAAATTCTTTGATAAAAGTCTCCCCTACCGGATATTGTTGCCCATTTATTTCTTTGTAAAAAGGAATGAGACCCTGATCTGTTTTTAACTTTATATTTGCAGAAATCCAAGGAAAATTACTTTCGTTTAATCGCTTTTGAAGATCCTTTTGTGAAATATCAAATTCGTGATTTCCAAAAGCCACTAGATCGAAATTCATAGCGTTCATCACTTCTACCATTTGTTTGCCTCGAACTCTTTCACCATCAACCTTAATAGATCCTAGTAAAGAAGGATTTAAGAAATCTCCAGCCAAAAAAAGCATTGTATTTGGGTTTTCTTCGAGTAATTGTTTGTGAACGGTTTCTACCCTGGCCAACCCTCCATATTCCCCGTCTTGTATGGGTGCTATTTCATATACGTCATTTAATTGTAGAAATATAAGGTCTATTTTACCATCATCTTTAGAACATGAGACAATAGTCAAAAGAGATAACAGATAAAAAATTGATGTGATAAATTTCATTTTTGTTTGTTCTTTATGTGTGTTTTTCATGTTATTATTAATTATTAAAGGTCTCTAAAGCTTTGTTATAAGCACTTTCAAAACTCATTGGTTTGATACCTGTTGCTACTTTTTGTGTTGTAAAATAACTCAGTAATTTTTCGGTAGGCATATTACCTGTCAACTCATCTTTTGCCATTGGACAGCCTCCATACCCTTTTATTGCGCCATCAAAACGCATACAACCTGACTCAAAAGCAGCAGCTACTTTTTCATACCATTTATCTGGAGTAGTATGCAAATGTGCTCCAAATTCAATTGCTGGATATGTTGAGATTAAATTTGAAAATAAATATTTAATTGTTGCTGGATTAGAACTACCTATAGTATCAGATAATGATAAGGTTGTAACGCCCATTTTTGATAATTTTTCTATCCAGTCACTTACTATTTCTACATTCCAAGGATCTCCATATGGATTCCCAAAACCCATAGACAAATAAACTACAACTTCTTTTTTTGAAGTATCAGCGATGTTTAAAATACTCTCTAGAGTATTTATGGATTCTTTGATTGTTTTGTGAGTATTTCTCATTTGAAAATTCTCTGAAATCGAAAAAGGGTATCCTAAAGAATCAATTTCTTCAAATTGAGAAGCGTCATTTGCACCCCTTACATTTGCAATAATTGCCAATAATTTACTTGTAGATTTTGATCGGTCTAATTTAGATAAAACAGCCGCAGTATCTCTCATTTGAGGGATTGCCTTAGGAGAAACAAAGCTTCCAAAATCTATCGTGTCAAAACCGACTTTTAAAAGAGAATTGATATACAATGCCTTTTTTTCTGTAGCAATAAAATGTGATTTTATTCCCTGCATTGCATCTCGTGGACATTCTATGATTTTTACTTTGTTCATCTGAACCAAAGATAAATATTCTATTTAAGAGAAAAACTATTTTAGATTGATTATTATTTTTTTATCCTTCCTTTTGAATTAAAATTATAGCTTCAAAAAACAAACTATAATTTTAAAAATCTTTGAACTTCAAATTTGATTAATAATGGTAACTAAAGTTTTTATCCTTAAAAAATAATTTAATATTTCCCTTCTTTTAGAGCATAAAATTGATAATTTAATAAAATTGTCAATTACGATGAGCTTTTGTATGAACTATCCTATTTTTATTCGGATATTTGTAAATAATTATTACTTTCTAACAGTATATAATGACTGACAACGCTTCTTTAAAATCCTTACATGAGTCACTCACTGGTGAAGTTCTTTTTGATAAACTACATCAAACACTCTACGCCACAGATGCTTCTGTATATAGAAAAATACCTTTAGCTGTCGCTTTTCCTAAAGGTATAAAAGATCTCAAAATTTTAATAGAGTTTGCTACCAAAAATAAGATTACCCTTATCCCAAGAACAGCTGGAACGTCTTTAGCAGGGCAATGTGTAGGAGACGGTATCGTGGTTGATGTTTCTAAATATTTTACCAATATTATTTCTTTTGACGAAACATCAAAAACAATCACACTAGAACCAGGAATTGTCAGAGATTCTTTGAATGTATTTTTAAAACCCTATCAGCTTTTTTTTGGCCCTAATACTTCTACATCAAATCGCTGTATGATTGGAGGAATGGTCGGTAATAACTCTTCTGGAAGTACTTCTATCAAATATGGTGTTACTCGAGATAAAGTGGTAGCAATTGACGCTATTTTAAGTGATGGGTCTTCGGCTACTTTTAAAGAAATTACTTCTAAAGATTTTATAAAAAAGACCCAAGAAAACTCTCTAGAAGGAAAAATATATCAATCTATATACTCTGAATTGATTTCGGAATCAGTTCAAAAAGAAATAAAAGATCAATTTCCAAAGCAAGCAATTCACCGAAGAAACACGGGATACGCTGTAGATGAATTTTTAACTTCTGATTTGTTTGGTGGAAACTCACCAACCATTAATGTTGCCAAATTTCTTTCGGGAAGTGAAGGAACTTTGGCTTTTTCTACTGCAATTACCTTACAGTTAGATGCTTTACCTCCAAAGGAGAGCATTATGGTTTGTTCTCATTTTACAAGTATCAATGAAAGTTTAATTGCCACTGTTACCGCAATGGAACACAATTTATACAATTGTGAATTAATGGATAAAACCATATTAGACTGTACGAAAAGCAACAGAGAACAAGCAAAAAATAGATTCTTTCTACAAGGAGATCCAGAAGCTGTTTTAATGTTAGAAGTCTCTGCAAACACAATTGAAGCAGCAGAGATTTTAGCAAACAACTTGATAGAAGAACTAGAAAAAAACAATCTTGGATATCACCATCCGAAAGTATATGGAAAAGACATTGGCAAAGTACATTATCTAAGAAAAGCAGGTCTAGGTTTACTGGGAAATATGATTGGAGACAAGAAAGCAGTTGCGTGTATTGAAGACACTGCTGTCGCCCTTGAGGACTTACCCAACTACATAGAAGAATTTACCAAAATAATGGAAAAATACCAGCAAAATGCTGTGTACTACGCACATGCAGGAGCTGGAGAGTTACATTTGCGGCCAATTTTAAACTTAAAGAAAAAAGAAGATGTTGTTTTATTCAGAAAAATAACGACTGATACCGCAAAATTGGTAAAAAAATACAAAGGTTCCTTCAGTGGTGAACACGGAGATGGTATTGTACGTGCAGAATTTATACCTTTAATGATCGGTGACAAAAACTACCAATTGTTAAGACGTATCAAAAAAGCTTTTGACCCAAACAATGTTTTTAATAAAGGGAAAATTACGGATGCTTTTGCGATGGATCAAAATTTGCGTTACGATGTTGACAGAATAGAACCCAACATAAATACGATTCAAGATTTTTCTGATAATGAAGGGATTTTAAAATTAGCAGAAAAATGCAATGGCTCTGGAGATTGCAGAAAACCTGTATCTGCAGGAGGTACCATGTGTCCAAGCTATAGAGCCACAAAAAATGAAAAAGACACCACTCGTGCTAGAGCAAATACACTGCGTGAATTTCTGACAAATTCAACAGAACAGAATAAATTTAACCACACAGAATTAAAAGAGGTTTTTGATCTTTGTTTAAGTTGTAAAGCATGTGCAAGCGAATGTCCAAGTAATGTAGATATTGCGACTCTAAAAGCAGAATTCTTATATCAATATCAAGAATCCAACGGGTATTCGTTTAGAAATAAATTATTTGCGAACAATGCCAAATACAATAAATTAGGAAGTTATCTCCCTACAATTACCAATTTTTTTACGAATTCAATACTTGCTAAAAAAGTTTTAGGAGTTGCTGTTGAGCGTTCTGTCCCTAAACTAGCAAAACAAACTTTAAAAAGTTGGTTAAAAAAACATCCAACAAAAACATCCAACAAAACAGTTTATCTGTTTAATGACGAATTTACCAATTTTTATGATGCTGAAATTGGAATAGATGCTGTCATTTTATTAGAGAAATTAGGATATCAAGTCAAAACTATTGCTCATGATGAAAGTGGTAGAAGTCATATTTCTAAAGGTTTTTTAAAGGAAGCAAAAGAAATTTGCAATAATAATATTGCTATTTTTAAAGATGTTGTTACTGATGAAACTCCTTTGATAGGAATAGAACCTTCTGCAATTTTAGGTTTTAGAGATGAATATATTCGCTTGGCAGATGACAAAGCATCCGCACAAAAAATAGCAAAAAACTGTTTCACTTTTGAAGAGTTTTTATCTCAAGAATTAGAAAAAGGAGCAATCGATCGTTCTCTTTTTACCTCAAAGACTAAGACACTGAAAATTCACGGTCATTGCCATCAAAAGGCCTTGTCTGGAACACATGCAAGTTTTAAAGTTTTAAATATCCCTCCCAATTTCAGCGTGAGTATTCTAAATACTGGATGTTGTGGAATGGCAGGTTCTTTTGGATATGAAAAAGAACATTATAAGGTTTCTATGCAAGTTGGAGAAGATACTTTATTTCCAAAAATAAGAAACTGTAGTTCAGATACTGAAATTGCAGCAGCAGGAACAAGCTGTAGACATCAAATATTCGATGGAACGAATCGAATTGCAAAGCACCCAATTACATTGTTAAAGGAAGCGCTACTTTAAATCATCATGACTAAAAAGAGCAACTATATAGCAGCTGAAAATCGCTATGAAAAAATGAACTATAGAAGAACAGGAAATAGTGGTTTACTATTGCCTGAGCTCTCTTTTGGTTTGTGGCATAATTTCGGAGATAATGATAATTTCAAGAACGCAAGAAATTTATTAACATGTGCTTTTGATCATGGAATCACCCATTTTGATCTGGCCAATAATTATGGACCCACTCCAGGAGCTGCTGAAAAGAATTTTGGAAAAATTTTAAAAAATGATTTTAAGAATTATCGAGATGAATTGATCATTTCATCCAAAGCAGGTTATGGAATGTGGCCAGGACCCTATGGAGATAACGGTTCTAAAAAATATTTAATTTCTAGTATAAATCAGAGTCTTCAAAGGATGAATTTGGATTATGTGGATATTTTTTATCACCACAGACCAGATCCTAAAACCCCTTTAGAGGAAACAATGGGAGCGTTAGATTTAATGGTCAAACAAGGAAAAGCATTGTATATTGGACTCTCAAATTACCAACCTACTGAGGCAGAAAAAGCATTTGAAATATTGAAAGACTTGGGAACTCCTTGTTTAATTCATCAACCAAAATACAATATGTTTGATCGTTGGATTGAAGATGGATTACTAAATTTACTTGGAAGTTCTGGGGTTGGTGCTATTTGCTTTTCTCCCCTGGCACAAGGAATGCTTACCAATAGATATCTCCATGGACTGCCAAAAGATTCAAGAGCAATAAGAGAAAGTCCCTTTTTAAAAACAGACCAAGTTCTAGAAACATTACCAAAAATTATCGCTTTAAACAAAATTGCGAAAGAGAGAAACCAAACCTTAGCGCAAATGGCAATTTCTTGGATTCTGAAAGACAATAGAATTACCTCTGTTTTAATTGGTGCCAGTACAACTGAGCAAATCGCAGATAATGTGAAAGCGATTGAGAACACTCATTTTTCAGATGAAGAACTTACTAAAATCAATGAAATATCCGACAATAAAAAACCCCTCTAAATAAGGGGTTTTTTATGATTAGTATCCAATCTATTTTTTATTCTTCAGCTGCAATTAAAGCAAAGAACTTATTAAGATTTGGAAGTATTACAATTCTAGTTCTCCTATTTTTAGCTCTATTTTGTTTTGAAGTATTTGGAACTAGAGGAATTGTACTCCCTCTTCCAGATGCAATTAACCGACTTCCATCAATATTGTATTTACTCTCTAAAACCCTGATGATAGATGTTGCTCTTTTTACACTCAAATCCCAGTTATCTTGAATCATGTCGGTACTGATAGTTCTAGAGTCCGTATGACCTTCAATCATCACATCCATACTTGGTTCAGATTTTATAACATTTGCTAATTTTTCAATAATGGGATAAGCAGCATTTTTAACACGATAACTTGCAGTATTAAATAATAATTTATCTGAAATAGAGATCATTACGACTGTTTGGTCAATATCAAGATCAAGATCGATATTATCAGAATTATTGAGACTAGAGCTATTGATTTTATTTTTTAAATTGTAGGAAATAGCCAAGTTCAAAGAATCTTTCAGACTTTTTGCTTTGGCCAACACTTCAGGAGCTAATTTCGACAATGTTTTCCTCATCGTTTCTCTCGTTTTATTTGAGACAACTAACCCATTACCAACCTTATCTAATTTAAGGTAATTTTCTTTTTTAAGTGTAATATTATCTCCTTTCAAAGAGTTAATTTTTTCATTGTACAACGCTACTCTGTTTTCAATTTTTGTAAACTTCGATTGAAGAGCTTCCTTTGCTAAGGTTGTTTTTTGAAGATTGGCTTTAGTGTCTACATATTGATTTTCTAGAGCAACATATTTCTTTTTTGAAACACAGGATACTGTCAATAAGAAAATAGCAGTAACAATAATACTTGGTTTTGTGATTGATTTCATTTGATTTTTTTGAGATTTGTATGTATTAATTTTAATTATTTTAAGGAGTTTAAACTACTTTTTATAGTTTCTATTTTTGCTCTGGTATCAGCTTCTTTTTTACGTTCTAATGCAATCACCTGTTCTGGGGCATTGCTAACGAAACGCTCGTTAGATAACTTCTTATTGATACCGAATAAGAACCCTTCTGCACGTTTTAGCTCGGTTGTTAGTTTTTCTATTTCAGCTGCAACATCAATTTTATCTATAAAAATAGGAACAAAGTATTCATTAGATTTTACTCTAAAAGAAGCTCCCTCTACTTTTTCTGATACATAAGTAATCGACGCAGTGTTTGTCAACTTCTGAATTACCACATCTAAATCTGCAGTAGATTTTTCATTATTTACGACAAACAATTCAACCGCATCTTTAAATGAAATGTTTTTTTCTTTTCTAATAGTTCTAATACCCGAAACTATATCTGTAATCATAGAAAAATCTTCAATTAATTTCTCATTGATATTTTTTGCCTCTGGCCATTTTGCGATAATCAGCGCTTCTTCTGAAGTTCTTTCTGTTATATGTTGCCAAATTTCTTCTGTTAAGAATGGCATAAATGGATGCAATAACTTTAAGTTATTTTCAAATGCTTCAATTACGGCATCATGAGTCTTTTTATCTATTGGTAATCCATAGGAAGGCTTTACCATTTCTAAGAACCAAGAAGCAAAATCATCCCAGACCAATTTATAAATTGCCATCAATGCATCAGACAACCTGTATTTAGAGAAATGATCTTCAATTTCTGCCAATACGGTTTGAAACTTTGCATCGAACCAATCAATAGCTATTTTAGAGACCTCTGTTTGTTCTAATGAGTCATCAATTTGCCAACCTTTTACCAAACGGAAAGCATTCCAAATTTTATTTGCAAATCCTTTTCCTTGTTGGCATAGAGCTTCATCAAACATCAAATCATTTCCAGCAGCTGAACTCAACAACAGCCCAACTCTTACTCCATCTGCACCATAATCTTCAATTAATTTTAAAGCATCTGGTGAATTTCCTAATGACTTCGACATTTTTCTACGTTGCTTATCACGAACCAATCCTGTCAAATAAACGTTATTAAATGGTTTTTGATCTTTGTATTCATATCCTGCAACAATCATTCTAGCTACCCAAAAAAATAAAATATCGGGTCCAGTAACTAAATCATTGGTTGGATAGTAATATTGTATTTCTTCGTTTTCTGGATGACGGATTCCGTCAAAAACAGACATGGGCCACAACCAGGAAGAGAACCAGGTATCTAAAGCATCTTCATCTTGACGCAGGTCAGATTCTTTCAATGAAGAATTCTTTGTTTTTTCTTGTGCTAATTTTAAAGCTTCTTCTCTACTCTCTGCGACAACAAAATCTTCTTTCCCATCTCCATAGAAATATGCAGGAATTTGTTGTCCCCACCATAATTGACGAGAAATATTCCAATCGCGAATATTTTCCATCCAATGTCGATAGGTATTTTTAAATTTCTTTGGAAATAAATTGATGTCTTCATTTTCTCCCAATACAGCTTCAATGGCTGGTCTTGCCAAATCTTCCATCTTCAAAAACCATTGATCTGACAATCTTGGTTCTATAACGGCTTTTGTTCTTTCAGAGGTTCCAACTTTGTTTACATGAACTTCTGTTTTTAATAAAAACCCTTTTTCTTCAAGTTCTTTTGAAATTTCTTTGCGAACTAAAAATCTGTCTTTTCCCTGATAATGCAATCCAAAAGAATTCAAAGAGGCATCATCATTAAATATATCCACAACTTCTAATTGGTGCTTATCACCTAATTTTTTATCATTTTCATCGTGCGCAGGTGTCACTTTTAAACAACCTGTTCCAAATTCAACATCAACATATTCATCTTCAATAATTGGAATAACTCTATTACATAAGGGAACAATAGCTTTTTTACCTTTTAAATGGGTGAAGCGATCATCGTTTGGATTGATACAAATTGCAGTATCTCCAAAAATAGTTTCTGGTCTGGTAGTTGCAATGGTTAATGTATCTTCTGAGTCTTCAATTTTATATTTTAAATAATATAAATACCCCTGTCTTTCCTCATGAATTACTTCTTCATCAGACAAGGTTGTTTTCGCTTCTGGATCCCAATTTACCATTCGATACCCTCGGTAAATAAGTCCTTTGTTATATAAATCTACAAAAACTTTAATGACAGATTCAGACATCTCAGGATCCATCGTAAAAGCAGTTCTTTCCCAGTCACAAGAAGCTCCTAATTTTTTTAATTGTTCTAGAATAATTCCTCCATATTCTTCTTTCCAATCAAAAGCATGTTGAAGAAATGCTTCACGAGTTAAATCATTTTTTTGGATTCCTTGCTCTTTTAACTTAGCTACAACTTTGGCTTCAGTTGCTATAGAGGCATGATCGGTTCCAGGAACCCAACATGCATTTTTACCCAATAATCTTGCTCGTCTAATTAAAACATCTTGAATCGTATTGTTTAGCATGTGTCCCATGTGTAATACTCCTGTCACATTTGGTGGAGGAATTACAATTGTATAGGGTTCTCTATCATCTGGTGTTGAATGAAAATAGTTGTTTTTCATCCAATACGCATACCATTTATCTTCTACTTGCTTTGCATCATACTTCGATGGAATTGTCATACTTGGTATTCTTTTTATAATATCGGCGGTAAAAATACAATTATCTAATTTTCTAGAGAAAATTAGTGATTGATTTTTTAAAACAAATTATTAATATTAATTTTACTGAGTAAATTATTTAATTATGAAATTATTTGGATCACTTTCAATCATTCTTTTTTTATCTTTTTCATTAAATGCCCAAGAATTTAAATTTCAAGAGGAGATTATCAACTACGGAAAAATAGACAAAGGATCTGATGGCACAAAAGTATTTATCTTTAAAAATATTGGAGACCAACCTATTATCATAAATAGAATCCAATCCTCTTGTGGGTGTACAGTTCCTAAAAAACCCGAGAAACCTATCATGCCCGGAGAAAATGGAGAAATTAAAGTATCCTATGACACTAAAAGAGTTGGAGGTTTTTCAAAATCTATCACTATCTTTTCAAATGCAAAAAATCCGAGAAAAATAATTAAAATAAAAGGAATCGTGAATAAAGAAATTTCCTTAGTAAAAGAAAAAAGTATTTTAAAAGATCAATAATTCTTGCCCAACCTAATTTATAATCCAATCGAAAGAGGCGTTTTTCTCACATCTTTGAATTTTCTCGTAAATTATTTAACTTTATGAACTCTAGGTAACCAGAGCATTTATAAACATTAACAAACTGATTTTAACGCACCCATTATTTAACTCATTTTACAGTTAATCTTAAAAAATCTGAATAAACTGATATATATTTCGGAAATTCGCAATCATAACGCATAAATAGTAAACATGCCAACAATATCTAAGAAAGGGGTAAAAATGCCAGAATCACCAATCAGAAAATTGGTACCTTTTGCTGAGAAGGCAAAGAAAAGAGGAGTTAAAGTATATCACTTAAACATCGGACAACCTGATATAAAAACTCCAACAAAGGCTTTAGATGCTGTGAAAAATAATGAATTACAGATATTGGCCTATGCTCCCTCTGAAGGCTCCGAACAATTCAGAAATAAGCTTGTTAACTATTATAAAAAACATCATATTGAAGTTGATTCAGACAATATTGTTGTTACAACTGGTGGCTCAGAGGCACTACTATTTACGATAGGTAGCATTGCAGACCCTGGAGATGAAATTATCATTCCTGAGCCATTTTATGCAAATTATAACGGATTTTCAACAGCCTCTGGAGTGAAAGTTGTACCGGTAACATCAAAAATTGAAGATAATTTTTCGTTACCTAAAATTGAAGAATTCGAAAAACTAATTACAAAAAAAACAAAAGCAATATTGATATGTAATCCAGGAAATCCAACTGGTTACTTATATTCGGAAGAAGAAATACAAAAATTAAAGAGAATTGTTTTAAAACATGATTTATTTTTGATTGCTGATGAAGTATACAGAGAATTCACATATGATGGTTTAGAACACACCTCTATAATGTCTCTAAAAGGCCTAGAACAACATGCAATTATAATAGATTCTGTTTCCAAACGTTATAGCATGTGCGGTGCAAGAATTGGATGTATTGTCTCTAAGAATGACACTTTTATAAAAACGACTCTTAAGTTTGCTCAAGCGCGTTTGAGTCCTCCCACCTATGCTTTAATCGCTAGTGAAGCAGCTTTAGAGACTCCACAAAAGTATTTTGATGAAGTTAAAGAAGAGTATGTAGCAAGAAGGAACACCTTAATTTCTGAATTGCAAAAAATTAAAGGTATAAAAGTCACAAGCCCCAAAGGAGCTTTTTATTGTGTTGCTGAATTGCCTATTAAAGATTCAGATCATTTTGCTCAATGGATTCTAGAGGAGTTTCACTACAATAACGAAACGGTGATGATAGCTCCTGCTAGCGGTTTTTATTCAACAGAAGGTAAAGGAAAAAACCAAGTAAGAATTGCATATGTTTTAAATAAAAAGGACTTAATCAAATCCGTTAACATTTTAGCCAAAGCGTTAAAAAAATACAATCACTAATTGAATATTAAAGAAAATATTTCGCTTAAAAAATATAATACATTTGGTATTTCTGTATTTGCCAAACGTTTTATTTCTGTTGATTCAGTTTATGAACTTCAACAACTTTTAAAAGTTGAAAAGGATTTTTTTTTAATTTCTGGAGGTAGTAATATGTTGCTTACTAGAGATATTGAAAAACTAGTTATTCACATCAATACAAAAGGAATTTCCATTGACAAAGAAGACGATAACTTTGTATATCTAACAGTAAATTCAGGTGAAAATTGGCACGATTTTGTTTTATGGTGTGTTTCTCAAAATTATGGAGGAATTGAAAACTTGTCTTTAATACCAGGTAATGTTGGTACATGTCCCATTCAAAATATAGGTGCCTACGGTGTTGAAGTCAAAGATACAATTACCGTAGTAGAGGGTTTAGAAGTTGCATCAGGAAAAATCTTAACTTTCTCCAACAAGGATTGTAAATTTGGATATAGAAATTCTATTTTTAAAAATACTCATAAAGGAAAAATCATCATTACCTCTGTTGGGTTTAAATTGACTAAAAAAAACCATCAATTGAATACTTCTTACGGAGCAATTGAAACGCATTTAATTTCAAATAAAATTATAAACCCTACGCTAAAAGATATTTCTGATGCTGTAATTTCAATCAGAAAATCAAAACTTCCAGACCCCAAAGAAATTGGAAATAGTGGTAGTTTTTTTAAGAACCCTGTGATTCCCATGAGTCAATTTTTAAAACTTAAAAAAGAGCATCCTACTATTCCTAGTTATCTAGTTTCTGATACTGAAATAAAAGTACCAGCTGGTTGGCTTATAGAACAAAGTGGTTTTAAAGGGAAACGATTTGGAGATGCCGGTGTTCACCACAAGCAAGCACTGGTTATTGTAAATTATAGAAATGCTTCTGGTCAAGATATTTATGAACTTGCAAAGAAAATTAAACAAACGGTTCAAAAAAAATTTAAAATTAGCTTAGAGATTGAGGTAAATATTATTAATTCATAATATTCATCAGTAGGGATTACTTTAGGTCATTTTAATCAATGAATATCGTGTACCAAAGCAACATAATACTCCCTTATAATCCTTCCTTTTTTATGAACTAATATGGAATTTATCTATAAATAAATGTATCTTTACACTGTCAATTATTTGTTTTTATGAAGTTATTATTACTTACAATAGGTTTACTTGCACTCGGTTTTGCTGGAATTGCAATTAAAATTTGGATCAAAAAAGATGGTGAGTTTGCTGGAACTTGTGCCAGTCAAAATCCAATGCTAAATAAAACTGGAGAATCTTGTGGTTTTTGCGGAAAATCTCCAGATCAATTCGATACCTGTACAGAAGTTGAACATAACTAATACTATTTTAGATGATTTTAACTGTGCTCTTCTACTCTTTCGTAGTATTTACAGTCATTCAAATTATTTATTACCTACTATTTTCTTCCTTTTTATTTGATTCTAAAAAAAGCAATGATCAATCTGCAGAGATTCCTGTTTCTGTGATTATTTGTGCCAAAAATGAAGCTGAAAATCTTAAAAAATTTCTTCCATCGATTTTAAATCAAAAGTATACTAATTTTGAGCTTATATTGATAAATGATGCTTCTTCAGATGCCACTTCAGAGGTAATGGATTCATTCGCTGAAAAAGATTCAAGGATTAAAATTATTACAGTAAAAAATATTGAAACCTTCTGGGGGAATAAAAAATATGCTCTTACGCTAGGAATCAAAGCTGCAAAAAATGATCATTTACTATTTACTGATGCAGATTGTTGTCCAGTTTCTAACCATTGGATTTATGAAATGTGCCAAAAATTTAATCCTAGAAAAACAATTGTCTTAGGGTATGGTAAGTACAAGAGAGAAAATACTTTGGTAAATTTACTTGTTCGATTCGAAACCTTACTAACTGCTATTCAATATTTTAGTTACGCAAAATTAGGAACTCCGTACATGGCTGTAGGTAGAAATTTAGCGTACCACAGAGCGGAGTTTTTTAAGGTAAAAGGATTTATCAATCACTTGCATATAAAATCTGGTGATGATGATTTATTTATTCAGGACGCTGCAAATAAAAAGAATACAATAATCACCACCACAAAAAATAGTTTTACAGAATCTATTGGACCTAAAAGCCTTTCTGAATGGTTTTATCAAAAGAGAAGGCATATTTCTACAGCAAATCATTACAAGTTTTCACACAAGTTTTTTTTAGGATTGTTCTTTATTTCTAAAGTTTTATTTTATGGGTTGGCAACTTTGCTATTTTTCTTTTACCCAATAAATGTTGTTTTACCCCTTATAGTCTCCTATTATATCGTGCAGTTTATTGTCATTCACATATCCTCTAAAAAATTAAACGAACCTTCAATCTCTTATGTATTTCCTTTTTTAGAAATTATTCTTGTACTTTTTCACTTTTCAATATTTATTACTAATTTGTCATCAAAACCTACTCATTGGAAATAAACCGGACAAAAATTGACCTCAATATTGCTAAAGCTAAGAAAGGCAACCAATCTGCGTTCAGATACCTATTAAATACTTTTTGGACTGATGTTTATCATTATCAACTAAAAAGAAATAAAAATGAAAATGATGCTGAGGATATAACCATACAAACATTTTCAAGAGCTTTTGATAAAATTGATACTTTTAAGGAAAAATACATTTTTAAAACTTGGTTGATTACCATTTCAAAAAACATACACATAGATTCTTTACGCAAGAAAAATATTTCTATTGAGGCAGATACTTCTGAAATTCAAGAAAAAGAGATCTACCAAATTGCTGACGAGGGACCCACTCCAGAAGATACCATTATTACAGAACAGAATTTAGCCAAACTATTGAGGGATATCAAACAAATAAAACCCAAATATCAAGAAGTTATTCAATTGCGATATTTTCAAGAATTGAGCTACAGAGAAATTTCTGAACAAATTAATGAACCAATCAACAATGTAAAGGTAAAACTACTACGTGCTAAAAAGCTCTTGGCAGAAGTAATTACAAAAACTTAATTTCATAAAAAATATGATCTGTGTGATTGACACAAATAGCAATTAAAAATGAAAAAAAAAGAAAAAAAATCATTCTTACTTTCTTTGGGTCCAGGATTATTATTTGCAGGAGCGGCAATTGGTGTTTCACATCTAGTACAGTCTACAAAAGCGGGGGCAGAATTTGGTTTTGGATTACTTTGGGCATTGCTATTGGTACATTTATTTAAATACCCATTTTTTCAATTTGGCCCTCGCTATGCAGCGGCTACAGGAGAAACATTGTTGGATGGTTATCGGAAATTAGGTAAAGGAATTTTAATAGCATATTATATTCTCAATTTTACAACAATGTTTACCATCCAAGCTGCAGTAACAATTGTTACGGCTGGATTGGCCTCCCAACTTTTTGGATTTACAAATGATTTAGTAATATGGTCTACCGTTTTAATGTTTATCAGTATTCTTTTTTTAGTGGGTGGTAAATATAAATGGTTAGATCATTTGATGAAATACATCATCATCATCTTAACAATTAGTACAATTATTGCAGTAAGCGTTGCTTTATCTAATACAAAGGAAGCATTTGATGTGAGCCAAATACTTCCTTCTGGTTCTGTTGAACTTACTTTTCTAATCGCATTTTTAGGTTGGATGCCCGCTCCTTTGGACGTTTCTATCTGGCATTCTATTTGGTCTGTAGAAAAAAATAAAAGCTTGATGATAAAAACAAAAAGGGAGGATGCCATATTTGATTTCAATGTAGGATATATAGGAACACTTTGTTTAGGTATTTGTTTTGTACTTTTAGGTGCCTTAGTGATGTATAAAACTGGAGAAACATTCTCAAATAAAGGAGGTGTTTTTGCTTCTCAATTAATAACGTTATACACTAAGAATTTAGGACAATTTTCCTATATTTTTATAGCTATAGCAGCATTTACAACAATGTTTAGCACCACTATAACTACCCTAGATGCATCACCCAGGGCAATGAACAAAGCCACAAATTTATTGAAAGGAAAAGAATCTAAATACGGATATTGGTTTTGGATTATTTTGTTATTTACAGGTACTTTTTTAATCTTAAACTATTGTATGGATAACATGGGAATTCTTGTTAAAATTGCCACTATTTTATCCTTCTTGACAGCTCCTTTTTACGCCATTCTCAATTACACTTTAATCTTTGGAAAACACACCCCTAAAAAAGATCGTCCTGGAGTTTATTTAAAATTTTTAAGCATTATTGGAATTGTTTTTTTAATTGCATTTAGCATTTGGTTTTTAACAAGTATTTAAAACTTTCCTTTGTATATTTGCACATCAAATCTAATATGACATGTCAATAGAACCCGTAATAGTTGCAGAAAGACCAAAAAAACCCAAATGGTTGCGTGTAAAATTGCCTGTGGGTAAAAAATATACGGAATTAAGAAGCTTGGTTGATAAATATAAGTTAAATACAATTTGTACCAGTGGAAGTTGTCCAAATATGGGGGAATGTTGGGGTGAAGGAACTGCAACATTTATGATTTTAGGAAATATCTGTACACGTTCGTGTGGTTTTTGTGGGGTTAAAACAGGAAGACCAGAAACCGTTGAATGGGATGAGCCAGAAAAAGTTGCTCGTTCTATCAAATTAATGAGTATAAAACATGCTGTAATAACATCTGTGGATAGAGATGACTTAAAAGATGGTGGTTCTATTATTTGGGCTGAAACTGTAGATGCAATTCGAAGAGCAAACCCAAACACAACTTTAGAAACTCTAATTCCAGATTTTCAGGGAAATACAAAACAAATAGATCGAATTATTGAAGTACATCCAGAAGTAGTTTCTCATAATATGGAAACCGTTAGAAGATTGACACGTGAAGTTCGAATTCAAGCTAAATATGATCGAAGTTTACAAGTTCTAAAATATCTTAAAGAAAACGGAATGCGAACCAAAACTGGTTTAATGTTAGGTTTAGGTGAAACTGAAAAAGAAGTCATAGAAACCATGAAAGATCTGCAAGGGGTTGGATTAGATGTTTTAACGATCGGACAGTATCTACAGCCTTCTAAAAAACATTTACCAGTAAAGGAATTTATTACTCCAGAACAATTTAAAAAATATGAAGTCCTGGGCTTAGAGATGGGATTTATGTACGTAGAAAGTGGTGCATTAGTTCGTTCTTCCTACAAAGCTCACAAACACGCTGTCTAAAAATAAAAACCAATATATAGCAAAAAACCATCTTTGTATAAGATGGTTTTTTTATTAAAATATCAGATTAAAAATTTCACAAACTATCTTAAGGTAGCCTTTAGATTTTTTTCAAATGTTTGCTGTAATTTGTGCATTATTTTTTCAATTTGTTTGTCTGCTAGTGTTTTTGTTTCATCCTGTAACAAAAAACTCACTGCATAGGACTTTTTCCCATCAGGTAGTTTATCGCCTTCATAAACGTCGAACAAATCTACTTCTTTTAATAACTTTTTTTCAGATTGAAAGGCCAAGTTATACAATTCGTCAAATGCTACATTAGAATCCAACAAAAGGGCTAAATCTCTTTTCACTGAGGGAAATTTTGGTAATTCAGTAACTTTATTTTTTTTATTACCTGATAATTTTAAAATAAAATCCCAATTAAAATCTGCAAAAAGAACTTCCTGTTTTATTCCAAATTCTTTGAGAACTGTTCGTTTTACAGTCCCAAACTCTACAAGCTTATTTTTTCCTAGACCAAGAGAAATTGCTTCTGAAAAAATATCTTGTTTACTTGGAGCCGATTTCAATTTATCAAAACCTAATCTTGCTAATAAAGAGGTTATGACTCCTTTTAGAAAGAAAAAATCCGTCGTTTTATTAGCAACACTCCAACTCTCTTTAGTTCTATTTCCTGTCACAAAAAGAGTTAAGTGTTTATTCTCTTCGTACTTGTCATTATATTTATGGTAGGTTTTTCCAAACTCATAAAATTGTAATGAACTGTTTTTTCTATTGATATTGTAAGCGACAGACTCCAATCCACTAAATAATAAAGATTGACGCATTACCTTTAAATCATTGCTTAATGGATTGAGCATTTCTACATTTGCTTCTTCATTAATATTTTCAGATAAAGATGCATATTCAGGCTTTGTCAACGAATTTGACATGGTTTCGTGAAAACCAAGTGCTGTGAGTTGCTGCGCAATAACATTTTCTATTTTTGTTTCTTGATTTGAATCAAAAGAAATGGATGTATTCAATTTATGTGAAAACTCAATATTGTTATACCCATAAACTCTTAGAATTTCTTCAATAATATCTGCTTCTCTTTGAACATCCGTTCTGTAAGAAGGGATCGTTAATCCCAAACCTCCCTCTGTTTCACTATTTATTTTAATTTCTAGAGAGGCTAAAATATTTTTTATGGTTTCTTTAGGTATTTCTTGACCAATTAATCTGTAAGCATTATCGTAGGATAAAAAAACTTGAAAATCTTCAATTTTTTCAGGGAAAAAATCAGAAATAACAGAACCCATTTTTCCTCCAGCATATTCTTCTATTAGTAATGCTGCTCGTTTTAAGGCATATTTTGTTTTATTAATATCTATTCCACGTTCAAAACGGAAAGAGGCATCTGTGTTAAGCGCATGTCTTTTTGCTGTTTTACGAACAGAAACTGGATTAAAATAAGCACTCTCTAAGAAAATTGTAGTAGTATTTTCTGAAACACCAGAATTATACCCCCCAAAAACACCGGCAATACAAAGTGGATTTGAATCAGCATCACAAATCATAATATCTTCTGAAGACAATTCTCTTTCTATTTCATCTAAAGTTGTAAACTTAGTTCCCTGCTCCAATGTTTTTACTAATATTTTATTTCCTTTTACTTTTTGAGCATCAAAAGCATGCAAAGGTTGTCCTAATTCGTGTAAAACATAATTTGTGATGTCTACGATATTATTTTTTGGAGTAATACCAATCGCTTTTAATCTGTTTTGAATCCATTCAGGAGAATCTTTTACTTCTATATCTGTAATTGTAATTCCACAATATCTTGGCACTTGTTGTTTATCATCTACCTCTACATCTATTCTTAATGTTCTCTCATCTACATGAAAATCACTTACCGAAGGCGATATTAATTCTAAATTTACATCTTGTTGCATTAAACCTGCACGCAAATCTCTTGCTACACCATAATGACTCATGGCATCAGACCTATTGGGAGTTAAACCAATTTCAAAAATATGATCAGTTTCTATATTATACACTTCTGCAACGGGAGTTCCTGCAGATAAATTTTTATCTAAAACTAATATACCCTCGTGATCTTTACCTAAGCCTAACTCGTCTTCGGCACAAATCATTCCATGACTTTCTTCTCCTCTTATTTTTCCTTTCTTAATCTTAAAGCTCTCTCCTTTGTCATCATATAAAATAGTACCTATAGTCGCAACAGGTACTTTTTGTCCTGCAGCTACATTGGGAGCTCCACAAACAATCTGAACAGGTTCTCCAGAACCTAAATCTACGGTAGTTATTTTTAGCCTATCTGCATTAGGGTGTTGATCACATGTTAACACCTCACCAACAACAATTCCTTTTAAACTTCCTTTTACAGATTCTCTAGTTTCAATCCCTTCCACCTCTAGACCCAAATCAGTTAACAATTCTCCTGTATTAGAAGGTTCCCAATCTATTTGTAAAAATTGTTGTAACCACTTGTATGATATTTTCATATTCTTTCCCTGATTAATTAATTGCAAATTTACTGAAAATCTATTTTTTATTCTCTTTTTTCAATTAAAAACAAAAGTTTATTTTTTATAGTTACAAAACAAATATATTTGCAGTACAAATAACGAATAATGGCAAAGAAAATTCCTAATTATATCAAATACATTTTTGTAAATATTTTATTTTTGTTGGTATTTACATCTTTTTTTAGAATTCTTTTTTACACTTTTTTTTCAGAATTAAATAGCTTTTTCTCCTCAGAGGTTCAAAAAGCATTTTGGCTAGGTACCAGATTTGATATCAAATTAACAGTTATTACACTATTTCCTCTAGCGATATTCGTTTTAGTTCTCAATCATCGTTTTTTTAAACAAAAAATTTACAAACTTATAGCTACGTTCTATCTTACTCTAGCTTATTTAGTTCTTACGTTGTTTTATCTATTTGATTTAGGATACTATGACTATTTAACGATTCGTTTAGATGCTTCTTCTCTTCGATTTTTAAGTAATTTAAAAATTTCTAGTCAAGTGCTAATTGAAAGTTACCCTATATATAAAGGCTTTTTCGGATTATTAATTCTTTGCTTTGTAATTTATAAACTATCAAATACTATCTATAAATATTTTTTAAAGAATGAAAAAAATATTTCTAAAAAATTAAAAACGTTCTATTTTATTGTCACTATTTTAATTTTATCATTTGGTATTTACAATAGTATTACACATTACCCACTTAGATGGAGTCAGGCTTTTTTCTCTAAAAAAAACGCGGTTAATCAATTCGCTTTAAATCCTGTTTTGTACTTTTTTGACAGCTTTGCATACAGAAGTGAAGGGGTAAATATGAACCAATTTAAAACATACTACCCAGTAATTGCAGATCATTTAAAACTACGCAAAGATTCTGTTTTATTTGAAAGGAACACAGTTTTTGATTCAACATACAGAAAAAAACCCAACGTAATTATAGTCATGATGGAGTCTGTAGGGGTGAAACCTATGAGTTTTTATGGAAATCCAATAAATAGCACTCCTAAAATGGATTCTATCATTCAAGAAAGCGTGAGTTTTTCTAATTTTTATGTTCATAAATCTGGAACTGCAGCGAGTGTTTTTTCAAGTGTTACAGGATTGCCAGATATTGAAAACGTGAGAACAGCTTCCAGAAATCCTTTGATTCAAGATCAGCGAATTCTTTTTGACCAATTTGATGGATATGAAAAGTTGTATTTTATTGGAGGAAGTGCCAATTGGGCAAATATTAGAAGTGTTTTTCAATCAAATATAAACAACTTAAAAATATTTGAAGAAGGAAGTTATAAAACTGAAAATAGAGCTGACGTATGGGGAATTGATGATTATGAATTATTTAAAGAATCAGACAAAGAATTTAAAAAATTATCGAAAAAAAACACCCCTTTTATTGCTTATATTCAAACAGCTTCAAATCACATACCCTTTACAGTTCCCGATAAAAAAGAAACCTACAAGCCCATTAATGAAGACGAAATTGAAAATTCTTTACTTAAAAAATCTGGCTTTAAATCTCTGGCTCAATTAAATGCATTGCGTTATCTAGATTTTAATATTGGAAAATTCTTGGACAGGGCTAAAATAGCCGGATATTATGAAAATACCATTTTCATTTTTTTTGGTGATCACAACACAGCCATGAAAAGGACTGATAAATTCAGCAAAGAATATGATTTAAATATTCAGTTGCAACACGTGCCATTTTTTATTCACGGACCTAATTTCATTAAACCAAAAAAAATTGAAAGAAATGGAAATCTTATAGATTTATTTCCAACAGCAGCTAGTTTGGCAAAAATTAACCATACAAATTATACACTTGGTGTCAACCTCTTAGACTCTAGTACTACTCAATCTTCGTCATTTGTATATTTGAAAATTAATGGTGAACCCGCTGTGGGTCTTATTCAGGATAGTTTATATTTTTCAAAAACAACCATTAGCAAATCAACAAAATTATATAATTTAAAAACCAATGACCTAAAAGATATTCAGAATGAAAATTCTTTTAGAGCAAGAAAAATGGATAGTTTGTTGGAAGCATACTACCACGCTACGAAATACCTGTACTTTAACAACAAAAAATCAAATGAATAGCTTTTTTGCCACTTTCTTAAAAAGAATAAAGTAGAGATTTCCAAAAATGATTCCTATCAAAATACCTACAAAAATATCTATAGGAAAGTGAACCCCTAAATACAGTCTACTGTAGGCAAATACCAGAGGAAATAACATTAAAAAATAAATGTGCTTGTAATGTTCTTTCAATAAAAGGATTACATACACAGAAAAAAATGTTGACGTAGTTGCATGTCCAGACATAAAACTATAACTCTGTGGATTGATTAAAGTTCTCAATAAATGTTTTATTTCCTCATTATTATTGGGTCTCAAGCGTTGTACAGTGTTTTTAATAAAATTTGTAAACTGATCAGAAAATACAACCAAAACGATCATCGACAAAATTACAACTCCACCAGTTTTCCATCCATAAGATTTGATCGTTAAATAAAAGATAAAGATGAATAAGGGAATCCAATACAGTTGATTGGTAATGATTAACCAAAGTGGATCCCATTGGGAACTGCCTAAATTATTTAAAAAAATTAGTAGATTTTGATCAATTTGAATGATGTCTTGTAACAAATTATTTACTGTTTTTTAAGAGTTCAATTTCAAAAACTAAATCTGATTTTGAAGGAAAAGGTCCGTACATTTTTTCCCCATATCCTAAATAATAAGGAATAAAGAGTCTTTTCTTATCTCCTTCCCTCATTCCTTTGAGTGCTTCTGTAACCCCTGCAATCATTGGATTTTTATTGAGTACAAACTGCAATGGGGCTTTGCCCTCAGAAGATTGAATTAATTTACCTGATGCAAGATAAATTGCATAGTGCATTGAAGCAGGTAGAGCTCCATTAAATTTTTTACCTGTCCCTTTTTTTAATTCTAAAATTCTTAATCCAGAACTTGTTTTCATCGCTTTATCACGTCCTTTCTCTCTCAAAAAAGCAACTTTTAAGGCTTTTAACTTTTCTAAATATTTCTCTTCTTTGAGGATAATATTGGTCAATTCTTTCTCAAAAACTTTTGGTGCTTTAAAGTTTTTAGCAAATTTACCCACTCTTATGATGGAAACTTTTTCAATTGTATCATTTTTCTCAATACTATCCAGGGTATTTTGTCCTACTTTAATTTTACCAAAAACAGTATGTTTTCTATCCAACCAAGGCGTTGCTTTGTGTGTAATAAAAAATTGACTTGAATTTGTTTTTGGACCTGAATTAGCCATCGACAAAATGCCTTTATCATCGTGTTTGTAAAGTAAGTTTCCAAGAGAGTCAATCGGAAATTCATCTGCAAATTTGTAACCTGCATTGCCTCTTCCTGTATTGGTGGGATCTCCACTCTGAATCATAAAATTTTTAATAACTCTATGAAAACGGATTCCATCAAAATAAGGCTTTCCCTTTATAGAATCAGTAACTTTTTTATGAGTACCTTCAGCCAAAGAAACAAAATTTGCAACTGTCATCGGAACATTTTCTGCGTACAAGTATAATAAAATAGCACCCTTGTTTGTCTGTAATTCAGCATACAGTCCATCATCTAATCCTTTATAATTATGGGACTTACACGATGACATCAAAGATAATATCGCAAAAAATAAAATTAGATTCTTCATTTTTTATCAGTTAATTACATCTAGCAACTCAACTTCAAAAATCAAGGTAGAAAACGGCTTGATTGCTGCGCCTCTTTGTTGTGGTCCGTAGGCTAAATTTTGTGGGATAAAGAATTTATACTTCGCTCCTACTTTCATTAATTGTAATCCTTCTGTCCAACCTTTTATTACTTGAGTAACTCCAAATTCTGCTGGGGTACCTTTATCTACAGAACTATCAAAAACTGATCCATCGATATTTGTACCATGGTAATGCACTTTAACCTTAGATGTGGTCACTGGTTTTTCACCCTCCCCTTGTTTTAAGATTATATATTGCAAACCACTTTCAGTTTCAACAACACCCTGTTTTGTTTTATTTTTAGCTAGGAAATCTTCTCCAGCTTTTTTATTTTTTCCAAAGGAAGCCTCAGCTCTTTGTGCTGTTTTCTCCTGTTGTTGTTTTTGAAAAAAGCTTCTTAAAAAACCATTAAGATCTTTAGTACTAATTAACAAATTAGTAGAATCTATTCCATTTTTATATCCTTGTATGAATAGATCTCTATCAGCTTCTTCAAAATTTGCTTTTACTTTTAAGGCCATATCTAGACCCAATGCATAACTTGCCGAATCAATCTCTGTTTCTAACGATTTCACTTCTTTTAATTGGTTAGCACAAGAAAACATTGATGCTACTATTACTGTTGTTAAGACACTTTTTATAATTTTCATTTTACTTGATATTTAATAACGTTACGGTACTTTTTATTGACTGATTGATTCCTATTTTATTTCCATCTCCAGAAACACCAAAGGCATTGTAGGATGGGATTACAAATATAACAGTTTCTCCTATTTTCATCAACTTTATTCCTATTTGAAGTGCAGAAATAAAATCTTCTTTATCTACAAGATACTTCTTAATACCCATTGTTTCTTTAGCATAAATAACATTTCCTTGTAAATCGGTAATGTTATATTCAAAAGTAACTTCATCTCCTGGTTTTGGAGTCCTTGTATTCACCTCGTTTTTATTGATATGTGCATACCAAAAACCACTGGAAGAAACTCGATAAGTTCTGATTGAGTCTTTTTTGATACTCTCTAAAATCTTCTCGTCTTCGATACGATTTAATTGTATAGATGTTTTTAAAGTTTCTTTTAAAATAGTTGATGAAGATTTGAAATTTATAGGTCTTCTTGGTGCTACTTCAGTACAACTATAACAAAGGTATAAAATGACAAAAAGAAATAGTTTAATCTTCATAGGAAACTTTTAATTCTTCCTCATATTCTGGTAATAATGAAGTAAATTTCGTCACTGTATCAGTCATTGATAAATCAGATTTTCCACCAGCAGCGTTATCATGACCACCTCCATTAAAATGATTCCTTGAAAATTGATTTACAGAAAAATTCCCCTTGGAGCGAAATGATATTTTCACAATTTTTTGTTCGCTATCTTCAATAAAAATCGCAGCAAAAACAATTCCTTTTAAAGAAAGTGCATAATTTACAATTCCTTCAGTATCTCCTTTTTTAAAATCAAACTGATTTTTTTCTGAGGTTGTTAAAGTTATAAAAGCCGTCTTAAAATTTGGTAAGATCTTTAAATTACTGAGGGCTTGTCCTAATAATAGTAACCTGTTATATGAATTTGCATCATACACATGGTTATGAATTTTGTGATTTTCAGCTCCCTTATCTATTAGATTTGCGATAATTCGATGGGTTGTACTCGTGGTCGATCGAAAACGAAAAGAACCTGTATCTGTCATAATACCCGTATACAAACAACTAGCAATATCTGCATCAATGCACTCTAAATCATTGTTCATTTCTATAAATTGATAAACCATTTGAGAGGTTGAAGAAATAGAAACATCTGAGTACATATATTTCACAGTATCTGGTTGCTGATGATGATCAATCATTACGAAATCATTGGTGTACTTTTCTAAAGTCTTTTGCATGTCAAAACCTACTCTGTGCAATGCATTAAAATCTAAAAGAAAAACTAGATCCGATGCATTTAATGCTCTATGAGATTGAGTATTTTGCCTATCAAAACGATAAACCGTATTGGAACCAGGTAACCAATGTAAGAATTCTGGATACTCATTAGGAACAATAACGGTTGCTTGGTGGCCTTTTTTATCAAAATAATGTTTTAATGCCAATGAAGAACCCATGGCGTCACCGTCAGGATTTCTATGTCCAACAATTACAATATTTTTTGGTTTCTCTAAAAAGCGCTTTAAATCTTCAAATCCTTTTAAAATCATAGATGGCGAATATACAATATTATTAAAAAAAATATGTAGTTTTGCATTGAATGTTATAACACATTTACAATTATTTACATAAGACTAAAAGTTTACAAAATGCCAAATAATAGAACATTTACAATGCTGAAACCAGATGCTGTCGAAAACGGACATACTGGTGCTATTCTTGAAAAAATTAATGCTGCAGGGTTTAGAATTGTAGCGTTAAAGAAAACTCAAATGACAAAGGCTGATGCTGAAACCTTTTATGCTGTTCATAATGAGCGCCCTTTCTTTCGGGAATTAGTGGACTTTATGACACGTGGGCCAATCATTGCTGCTATCCTAGAGAAAGAAAATGCAGTGGATGATTTTAGAACTTTAATTGGTGCTACCAATCCTTCTGAGGCAGCAGCTGGGACAATCAGAAAACTATATGCAACATCAATGGGTGAAAATGCAGTACATGGCTCTGATTCTAATGAAAATGCAGAAATAGAAGGGAATTTTCACTTTTCTGGAAGAGAACAATTTTAAGAATCAACACTTTATTAAAATCATTACAAGCTCACAACTTTCGTTGTGAGTTTTTTATTACACCAACATCAGTTTTGAAATTACTGTCTCCCCAATTTTCTCATTTATCATTTTTATAATTTTATCCTTTCCATAACTCAATTCCTCACGTAATACCGAAGAAGTTAATTGTATAATTAAAGTTTTGTTTTGTAGTTTTACAGAACTTGTGTGTGCCATGACTCCAGGACCCATCATTTCCCTCCATGTTTCCTCAACTTTTAACTTGCGCATTCCTTTACTCAAATTATTTTCCTTGATAAAACTTTGCATTAAATCTTTTACTGAAAAAGAATCATTTTCTCTTTTTGCCATTATTTGTATTATTTAACTGTGATAACAATGTATAAAACTTAGCTATTCTCAAAAATTATAAAAAACTATACAAGCATTTTTAGTTTAAATTAAGACCCTAATTTAAAAATTTCATATGCTTTACTCCCCTTTTTTAAGATACTCTCAGTCCTTTCAAAATGAGTATCTGTAATAAATATCTGCCCAAATTCATCATTATTTACCAACTGAATGATATGTAAAACTCTATTTTCATCTAATTTATCAAAAATATCATCTAATAGTAGAATGGGGGTAACGTTTGATTGTTGTTTTATAAACTCAAATTGCGCCAATTTTAATGCTATTAAATAAGATTTCTGTTGACCTTGAGAACCAAATTTTTTTATGGGATACGCCCCTATTTCGAAATTTAAATCATCTTTGTGAATTCCTGTGGTTGTATATTGGATAATCTTATCTTTTTGTAGTGAGTTTTCTAATAGAATGTCCATAGAAAAATTATGTAACTGACTTTTATACACCAAATTAACCTGCTCTTTATCACCAGAAACAATTTGATATTTTTCATTAAAAATCGGAATAAATTCCTCTAAAAAAGTTTTTCTTATTTTGTAAATTCTTGTTCCAATCTCAGATAGCTGCTCGTCATAAACACTTAAATTCAACGCATCAAAAGTTCTGTTGGCAGCAAAATATTTAAGCAAGGCATTTCTTTGGGTAAGTACTTTGTTATACAATAGCAGGTCTTGTAGATATACCTTATTTTGCTGGGATATTACACCATCTATGAATTTTCTTCTGGTATCACTACCTTCTGTAACTAAATCTCGATCAGCCGGGGAAATAATCACCAAAGGCAATTGACCAATATGATCTGAGAATTTTTCATAGCTTTTTCCGTTTCTTTTTAAAACCTTTTTTTGCCCTTTTTTTAAACTACAAACAATTTTTTCATTTCTATCATTTAAAAGATACTCCCCCTCTATCATAAAAAAACTTTCCCCATGTCTAATATTTTGTATTGCCACAGAGTTGAAATAGCTTTTTGAAAAAGAGAGATAATAAATAGCATCTAGAATGTTCGTTTTTCCTACACCATTTTCTCCTACAAAACAATTTATTTTCTTTTGAAAATCAAAAAATTGAGAAGAAATATTCTTAAAATTTACTAATGAAATATTTTGTAAATACATTCGTGAGATTTGTTGTTAAAAATGCAATGCAAATTATTGAAAATTTTGCGAATTAACTACTTTTAAAATCCAATTAAAAAAACTACTTTTGTGACCGATAATTTAAAATAAACATGGCAACATACAAGAAAAAATATAAACCAGAAAGTAAAAAAGAAGAAAATCAAATCGATGAATCAGAATTTGAAACAGCCGGAGTTTTAAACACTTTAGATGAAACTGCTTCAAAATCAGAACAATGGATTGAGCAAAATAGCAAACCTTTGTTTTTTACCTTAATTGCAATAGTTGTTATTGTTTTAGGCTATATGGGATATAATAAGTATGTAGTTGAACCACAAGAACGAGAAGCGTCTAATGAGATTGCCTTTCCTAGAAAATATTTTGATCAAGCAGCTACAGCTGGTTCTGGAATAGATTCTTTATTAAATTTAGGTTTAGAAGGAGCTGAAGGAAATTATGGTTTTCTGAATATCGCTGATAAATATAGTGGTACTGATGCAGGTAATTTAGCAAATTACTATGCCGGCATCTCATATTTACAAATGAAGCAATATGATAAAGCCATAGAATATTTGAATAAATTCAAGTCTGATGATGAAATGTTAGGACCCGTTTCTCTGGGTGCAATAGGTGATGCTTTTGCAGACATCAACCAACTCGAAGATGCTTTAAATTACTATGAAAAGGCAGCGTCATTAAAAGACAATGAATTTACGTCTCCTTTATTCTTATTCAAGGCTGGACAAGCTGCAATGGAACTAAAAGAATATAGCAAAGCAGCATCATTATTTGCAAAAATAAGTGAAGACTACTCTTCATCTGATCAAGGAAAAGACATAGATAAATTTATTTCAGCTGCTAAATATGCAGAATAACTAGTATTTGAGTGATCAATGTAGTATTGTAAATTCGACTTAAAAACTATCAAACTAAAAAAATGGCAACCACCAATTTATCACATTTTGATAAAGCAATAATCCCAAATGCGAAACCTTTTCGATTTGGGATTGTTGTTTCAGAATGGAATCCCGAGATTACTGAAAACTTACAAACTGTGGCTATTGAAACTTTATTAGATTGTGGTGCTAAAAAAGAAAATATTCTTTCTTGGAAAGTTCCTGGAAGTTTTGAACTGGTTTATGGATGTAAAAAAATGATTCAAACAGAGCAATTAGATGTGGTAATTGCAATAGGAAATGTAATTCAAGGAGAAACAAAACACTTTGATTTTGTGTGTGATGGTCTTACCCAAGGAATTGTTGATTTAAATCTCAAATATGATGTTCCTGTAATTTTTTGTGTATTGACAGATACTACAAAACAACAATCTATAGATAGATCTGGGGGGAAATTTGGAAATAAAGGAATTGAATGTGCCGTTGCTGCTATTAAAATGGCTGCTTTAAAAAACACAAATAAGGCATAAAAAAGTATTCATTTTTAATCAACTGTTTTATTAAAAAATAAAATATACTTTTAACTACATTTTTTTAAAAATTACTTTTAATTCTGTTAACTTTGAAAAAACGTATTCGTTTGGTTTAATTTTTTAATTTCTAAGAATCAATCATTCTCTAAAATATGGGATTTTTAAAACGCACACATAATAAATTTGATTACCAACCTCGATATTATAAAGGTGAGGGTAACCCTTTTAAAATTGAACACAAATTAGATCAATTTAGAAAAACTGCTGGTAAAAATAAAGGAATTAAAGCTAATTTAAATGATGCAATTAATGATTTAAAAACTTCAGATAAAAGTGTAAATAAAACACTTTTGATCATCATTGCAATTTTAGTTTTCATTTTCTTATACATCATCGATTTCGATTTATCTATTTTCAAAATTAATTAATGTCTGATATCATTCAATTATTGCCAGATCATGTAGCAAATCAAATTGCTGCAGGAGAAGTTGTACAACGCCCTGCTTCAGTTGTAAAAGAATTGCTAGAAAATGCTATTGATGCTGGTGCAACTCATATAAAACTAGTGTTAATTGACGCCGGTAAAACATTGGTTCAAGTAATTGATAATGGTAAAGGAATGAGTGCTAGAGACGCTAGAATGTCTTTTGAGCGTCATGCCACCTCTAAAATTGAAAAAGCAGAAGATTTATTCAACCTTTCTACAAAAGGTTTCAGAGGTGAAGCTTTGGCCTCTATTGCTGCCATTGCACATGTAGAATTAAAAACGAAACAACAGGGAGAAGAACTTGGAACTTCCATAAAAATTGAAGGAAGTAAAATCATTTCTCAAAATCATATTGCTACAAGCGAGGGATCAAGTATTTCCGTAAAAAATTTATTTTACAATATTCCTGCGAGAAGAAATTTTTTAAAATCTAATACTGTTGAAACAAGACATATTATTGATGAATTTCAAAGAGTCTCTCTAGCACATCCAACTATTGCTTTTTTGATGCATCACAATGACAATGAAATATATCATTTAAAAAGTAGCAATTTAAGAAAGCGAATTGTAAATGTTTTTGGAAATAAAATGAATGAAAAGTTAGTTCCTATAAATGAACAAACCGATATTGTTGCCATTGAAGGTTTTATTGCCAAACCAGAATTTTCCAAAAGAAAACGAGGAGAACAGTTCTTTTTTGTAAACAATCGTTTTATAAAAAGTTCCTATCTAAATCATGCTGTTGTAAATGCCTTTGATGGCTTATTAGAACAGGGCTCACACCCCTCTTATTTTTTGTATTTAACAGTCCCAAAAAATACACTTGACATCAACATTCATCCGACTAAGACAGAAATTAAGTTTGATAATGAAAAAGCATTATATGCAATGTTAAGAGCAACTGTAAAACATAGCTTGGGACAATATAATATTGCTCCTATTTTAGATTTTAATCGAGATGCTAATTTAGATCCCTCGTATCAACTTCAAACAAATTCCAAGACTGCTAGCCCCCCTAAAATTTCTGTAGACCCAGATTTCAATCCTTTCAAAGAACAAGAGCAAAAAGAAATTTCTTTTCCGTTCAATAGAGAAAGACAAACGCAAAGTTGGGAATCGTTATATACTTCTGATACTGTAAACGAGGAAGAAAATCAAATAGAACTATTTGATAAACAACAAAATAGTCAAACTCAAAAAACATTTCAGATTCAACGAAAATACATCCTTAGTACTATAAAATCTGGTATAGTTTTGATTCATCAAACATCTGCACATCAACGCATCCTATATGAAGATTTCCTTGAGAATATAACCGTTAAAGAAGCCAACAGTCAGCAACTATTATTTCCTGTTAAAATCTCCTTTTCTTCAACAGAAATTGAAATGATTTATACCATAAAAACAGAATTAGAAAATGTAGGCTTTTCTTTTGAAGAATTCACTAAAGATGATGTTACTATCAAGGGGATACCAATTTCTATTACCGAAAGTAAAATTACTACTATTTTAGAAGAACTTTTAAATGATATTAATTTAGAAGTTCCTGATGTGAGTTTTAGCCATTTTGATGTCATGGCAAAATCATTTGCCAAAACACTATCGATAAAGAAAGGGACTCAATTATCTGAAAAAGAACAGGAAGAACTCGTAAACAATTTATTTTCATGTAAAGAACCTTCCATTTCACCATTTGGTAAACCAACATTCAAAACATTAACATTGAACGAAATAGATAATTTATTTAATCATTAACAATGAACAACATCACAGATGCCATCAAACATTTAATCATTATCAATGTAATTTTATTTGTGGGTCCACAATTTCTAAAGTTAGATTTTTCAAACCTATTGGCACTTCATTTCCCTAAAAATGAACACTTCGGAATTTGGCAATATATTACCCACATGTTCATGCATGGTAGCTTTGGCCATATTCTTTTTAATATGTACGGTTTGTGGGCATTTGGATCACCTTTAGAAAAAATGTGGGGGAAAAATAAATTTATATTCTTCTATTTTTCGGCAGGTATTGGTGCGGGTCTTATTTATACATTGGTCAATTACTATCAATTTAATGGTATTTATAATCTATTTGTAAATGCAGGTTTAGATCAGTCAGAAATAATTACTATATTAGAGAGAGCAAAAACAACTGATATAAGAGTTATTGAACAAATAACTCAAGAACAATTTAATAGAATTATTGGACTATATAATGCAAAAGCGGTTGGTGCTTCTGGTGCGGTATATGGGGTGCTAGTTGCATTTGGAATGTATTTTAAGGACGCAAAACTAGCCTTGATATTTTTACCAATTCCAATTGCTGCAAAATATTTTATTCCCATACTTATTGCTATTGATGTATTCTTTGGAATGACAGATTACTCTATTGGAAACATTGCTCATTTTGCTCACATTGGTGGGGCTATCATAGGCTTTATGATAGCATGGTATTGGAAAAAGAATCAATTCATAATAAATTAATGGATTATAAAAAAGAAATAAAATCTCGCTATAAAAATGGAACTATTGTAGAAAAAATTATCTATGTAAATTCAATCATCTTTATTTTTACATTATTAATTTCAGTATTTCAAGAGTTATATAAAATTGAAATCAATGGGATTCTCAAATGGTTTGCCTTAGATCATAATTTTTCAGTATTAATTTCAAAGCCATGGACACTAATTACTTATGGTTTTTTACATGCTGATTTTTTACATCTCCTATTAAATCTTATCACATTAAATTTCATTGGTAATTTATTTATAGAGTATTTTACACAAAAACAATTACTCTCATTTTACCTATTAGGAACTTTTTTTGGAGGAATTATATATTTACTTAGTCATAATTACTTTCCATTGTTTGAAGGGAGGTCTTCAATTTTAATAGGAGGATCTGCAGGAATATCTGCAATATTCATAGGAATCGCAACTTACCTGCCAAATTATCAATTTAAAATACGTTTTATTGGCTTTGTTAAACTATGGTATTTGGCTGCCATATGGGTAGGATTCGATCTTTTAGCATTATCTGGATCGAATGCAGGAGGCCACTTTGCTCATTTGGGAGGAGCATTGTTTGGTTTTTTCTATGTAAATCAAGGATCTTTAAAAAAAAGAAGTCTTTGGGATAGAGTATCTTCTGCTTTCCAAACCAAAAAAAGTCCTTTCAAAAAAGTGTATACATCAAAGAAAAAGAGGTCAAAATCAAAAAGAACCCCCTCATTCAATCAAGAACAAATTGATATCATTTTAGATAAAATTAGTAAATCGGGCTATGATGCTTTGAGTCAAAGTGAGAAAGAGTTCTTATTTAAACAAGGAAAAAAGTAACATGAAAAAGTTATCACTTTTTGACAAGCTTTTATACATCGTTAATTCTTTGATTTCTTTACTGTTATTATTGTCCTATTTATTACCTTATATATCGCCAAAAAACATCCCATTTTTTGCAATTTTAAGTCTTTTTGTACCTGTTTTAATAATCCTAAATATTCTTTTTTTTACCTACTGGTTAATCAAATTAAAAAGACAACTTTTATTATCAGGCTTTATTTTATTAATTGGCTGGTTTTCTGTTTCCCCTTTTTATAAACTATCGAAAAAAAACACTTCTTTAAACTCAGATTTAAAAGTAATGAGTTTTAATGTTAGAATGTTCAATCATTTTAAATCATTAGAAGAAAAGGATATCGAAAAAAAAATCTTCTCTTTTATAGAAGATAATGATCCTGACATTTTAGTTGTTCAAGAAAATATTTCCCTAGAAAAATACGATATCAACTTTCCACATAAATACATTGGTAAGAAAAATAAAAAAAACTACTTCGGAATGGCCATTTACTCGAAACTACCTATAGTGAATAAGGGCTCCTTAGAATTAAAAAACACATCAAATAATATAATTTTTGCAGATATTCTGATAAAAAATGACACGATTAGAGTCTATAACCTACATTTACAATCCCTTCATATTTCTCCAAAAAAAGAAAATTTTGGTCAAGAGAACTCAGAAAAATTAATTCAAAAACTTGAAAAAAACTTTCTTAAACAAGCAAAACAGACGGAATTATTTTTAGCTCATGAAAAAAATTGGAACGGAAAAAAGATAATTTGTGGAGATTTTAATAATACAGCCTATTCTTGGGTATACACTCAGATTTCTGACAATAAAAAAGACGGATTTATAGAAGCTGGAAAAGGTTTTGGTAAAACATATAATTATTGGTTTCCTATGAGAATTGATTTTATATTAACTGACAAAACTGCCACAATTAATCAATTTACATCATTTTCAAAAGAATTTTCTGACCACTTCCCTATTTTGGCTAGAATCAATTGGCGCTAGTTTTTAACATACAATCTTTCACTATCAATTGTTTATCATAAACAACCTTTGCTAAGTGGCAAATTTCATCATAAAATAATTTTACTCCACATGAAAAAGTTTTAATACATATCCGTTGATCAGATTTCCTAGATTATCAATAGAGAGGCTCATAACAATTCCTTTTTCTATTTCAAAAATGATCATTAATATTGTATTTTTGCCTAGTAAACGTAAATGAATGAATGCAGAAAAAAATGTTGCTTTTTACACCTTAGGCTGTAAGTTAAACTTTTCAGAAACTTCTACTATTGCTCGCAATTTTGAGAACGAAGGTTTTAAACGTGTTGATTTTGAAGAAACCGCAGATATTTATGTAATTAATACCTGTTCGGTAACAGATAATGCCGACAAACGTTTTAAATCTATTGTAAAAAACGCTTTAAAAAAGAATAGTAATGCATTTATAATTGCTGTAGGATGCTATGCACAACTAAAACCGGAAGAATTAGCAGCAGTAGATGGCGTTGATTTGGTTTTAGGAGCCACTGAAAAGTTTAATGTAACAAGTTATATAAACGATTTAACTAAAAATAACATTGGTGAAGTTCATTCTTGTGAAATCTCTGAAGCAGATTTCTATGTTGGATCCTATTCAATTGGAGATAGAACCCGAGCTTTTTTAAAAGTACAAGATGGCTGTGATTATAAGTGTACCTATTGTACAATCCCTCTAGCTCGAGGAATATCTAGAAGCGACACATTAGAAAATGTACTTAACAATGCCAGAGAAATTTCGTCAAAAGGAATTAAAGAAATTGTCTTAACAGGAGTGAATATAGGTGATTATGGTAAAGGAGAATTTGGAAACAAGAAACATGAACACACATTTTTAGAACTCGTAAGAAAATTAGACAGAGTTGAAGGGATCCATCGTTTGCGAATTTCATCCATAGAACCAAATTTGCTCAAAGACGAAACTATCGATTTTGTATCAAAATCTGATTCTTTTGTTCCTCATTTTCACATCCCTTTGCAATCAGGAAGTGATGAATTATTGAAGAAAATGAAACGAAGATACCGCGTCCAAACCTACACAAATAGAGTTCATAAAATTAAGGAGGTCATGCCCAATGCCTGCATCGGTGTTGATGTTATTGTTGGATTTCCTGGTGAAACAGATGAATTGTTTTTAGAAACCTACAATTACTTAAATGAAATGGATATTTCATATTTACATGTTTTTACTTACTCCGAAAGACCCAATACAGAAGCCGTAAATTTAGAGGGAGTAGTTCCTAAAAAAGTTCGAGCCAAGAGAAGTAAAATGTTGCGGGGTCTATCTGCCAAAAAAAGACGCTCTTTTTATGAGAGTCAACTTGGAAAGGAAGCCAATGTATTATTTGAAAATGAAAATAAAGAGGGGTTCATCAATGGATTTACAGAAAATTATGTCAAAGTTAAAACACCTTGGAATCCTGAATTAGTGAATACTTTACACACAATTTCTCTTACAGAAATTGACAATGATGGTTTGGTGAGGTTTAATTTTACAAAATAAGTACCCTAGTTAAAACGACAACAAAATTAGTATTTAAAACTGGAAAAATAAATGATTTCCTTATGGATGCAATCACATCCCAATAGATAGGAAAGTTCATATAATGATAAGAAAAAATCAAAAAATTGAAGAGTATTAGTTACCAATCTAACGAATCAATGTTCTATTAAAATCATATTTAAAATTAGAAATTATGAGTAAATCAAGCCGTTTCCTTTCGTTAACAGTTCTTTTGTTTAGTACGATATTATTACTAAATGGAATAGGTAAAAATGAGTCAGCTAAAGAAATTTTCACACACGAGTCTTATAAAATCAAAGCAATTAAACTCCCAAAAAATTTAAATCTAGCAGGAGAAAGAGTTCCTATTGAAAAAAATGATATTAAAGAACGAATGGACAGAGAGCTTCTTGTAAATACGTATTGGCAATCGAATGGCTTACTTCTTATAAAAAGAGCAAATAAATACTTTCCAATCCTTGAACCTCTTCTTAAAAAGTATGGTTTACCTGATGATTTTAAATTTTTAGCCCTTGCAGAAAGCGCATTCACAGACGAAACTTCTTCTGCAGGAGCAGCAGGAATCTGGCATTTTATGAAACGAACAGGAAAAGAATATGGTTTAGAAATAAATAACAATGTGGATGAACGATATCATATTGAAAAATCTACAAAAGTAGCTGCTGCATATTTGAAAAAATCTAAAGAACGATTTAATTCCTGGACGTTAGCCGCTGCTGCCTATAATGCTGGTAATTATGGAATTCATAAACAATTAGAAAAACAGCAAGTAAATAATTATTATGATGCATTATTAGCTGATGAAACAGAAAGATATGTTTTTAGAATCATTGCACTAAAAGAAGTGATTTCGAATCCTAAAAAATACGGTTTTATAATAGAAAATGAGGATCTATACACGTTTCCAAAAACTAGAACAGTAAAAGTAGATACTGTAATTTCTAACATCTCTTTATTTGCTAAAAAATTTGGAATAACATATAAAGAATTAAAGATTCACAACCCTTGGTTAAGAGAAAATAAATTAAACAATGCAAGTAGAAAATTATATGAAATTAAGATTCCTATAAAATAACATCCCCTACTGTATTGAATTAAAATTACACGTATATAAAAAAAAGCCTATCAAATTTTGATAGGCTTTTAGATAAAAATTTAACTAGTAATAGATATATTATAATACTCTTACGTTTACTGCGTTCAATCCTTTTCTTCCATCTTGTAAGTCAAATTCAACTTCATCGTTTTCACGGATTTCGTCGATTAATCCTGAGACGTGTACAAAATGTTCTTTGTTTGTTCCTTCTTCAGTGATGAATCCAAAACCTTTAGATTCATTGAAAAATTTTACGGTACCTTTATTCATTGTAAAAAATTATTGTGTTGTTAATTTTATTATTAACAACGTTTTATTAAAGTGCAAATATAGTAACATTAATTTACAAGTAATAGTAATTAATTGATTTAAATTAAAAAACTTTAATCCCTGTGAATTAATGATTTAACTAAATTAAATTCTTTAATTATTTCATTTAGAACATCTTTTGCTGATTTTATTTCATCAATAAACCCTGCAATCTGACCAATTTCTAGTTCACCATTTTCTAAATCTCCTTCAAACATTCCTTTTTTCGCTCTGGCTCTACCCAGAAATTCTTTCAATTGCTCTTTAGAGGGGTTTTGCTGGTATAGCGCTTGTAATTCACGATAAAATTTATTTTTCATCAAACGAACGGGTGCTAATTCTTTTAATGTTAAATGGGTATCACCATCTTTTGAATTCACAATAGAGGTCTTAAAATTTTGATGGGCAGAAGATTCTTTAGTAGCAGCAAATCTACTACCAATTTGAACAGCATCTGCTCCTAAAACTATCGCAGCCAGCATCCCACGTCCAGAAGCAATCCCACCTGCTGCAATTAGAGGAATCTGAACTTTTTGTTGAACCATTGGTATCAAAGTAAAGGTTGTAGTTTCTTCTCTACCATTGTGACCTCCGGCTTCAAAGCCCTCACAAACAATAGCATCAACTCCTGCATATTCTGCTTTTAAAGCAAACTTCACAGAGCTAACGACATGAGCCACTATAATTCCTTTTTCTTTTAAATAGGGAGTCCAAGTTTCTGGATTACCAGCTGAGGTAAAAACAATCTTCACTCCTTCCTCAACAATTATGTCTATAATTTTTTCAATATCAGGATACAACATGGGTACATTTACCCCAAAAGGCTTGTTGGTTGCTTTTTTACATTTTTGAATATGTGTTCTTAAAACCTCTGGATACATTGAACCCGCACCGATAAGCCCCAAACCACCTGCATTCGAAACTGCTGATGCCAATTTATAACCTGAAACCCAAACCATTCCCCCTTGAACAATTGGATATTGGATATTAAAAAGTTGTGTGATCTTGTTTTGCATTGTCTATTCAAAAATTAATTTAAAGGAATATTATGATTTTCTGACCTAAATTATCCGGAAGAGTATCATAAATTCTAAATTTGTTAAATCTCCAGTAACACTAATTTATGAAATTACGCCCGAACCCAACAATTCTTCTTTTTGATACCAGGCCACAAATTGCCCCTCTTGAATGGCAGACTGTTTATTATCGAATTCTACATACAATCCATTTTCGACCTTAAATAAAGTAGCTTTTTCTAATGTTTGCCTGTATCTTATTCTAGCATCAACCTGCATATTCTCACCAATGTTTAAAGCTAAATCGTCCCGAATCCAATGAATTTCATCATTAGAAACAAATAATACATTCCTGTATAATCCTTGATGATTTTTACCTTCGCCAGTATAAATTATATTTTCTACTACATCAGTTTCTACAACATACAGAGCTTCTTTGGTTCCTCCAACATTTAATCCTTTACGTTGCCCTTTGGTAAAATAATGAGCACCTTGATGTTTCCCAACTATGTCTCCGTCTTCTTTTTTGTATGAAAACTTTGTTGAAAAATAATTAAGTTCCGCTTCTTTGTTTTTAAATTTTGGAACTGATTTGGTATACTGTTCAAAATCAAAAGGAATGTTTACTATTTCACCTTCCTTGGGTTGTAGTTTTTGTTGCAAAAACTCTGGTAATCGAACTTTCCCTATAAAACATAAACCTTGGGAATCTTTTTTTTCAGCTGTAATTAAATTTGCTTGTTTAGCTATTTCTCTTACTGCTGGTTTTGTCAATTGACCAATAGGGAACAATGCTTTTTCAAGCTGCTGTTGTGAGAGTTGACATAAAAAATAGGATTGATCTTTATTGACATCTTTGCCAGCTAATAATTTATAGACTGGCTTCTCATTGATAATCTCTGTATCTTTTCTACAATAATGTCCCGTAGCAACAAAATCAGCACCTAACTGTAAGGCAATATCCATAAAGACATCAAACTTTATTTCTCGATTACATAGCACATCAGGATTTGGAGTTCTTCCTTTGCTATATTCATCAAACATATAATCTACAATACGTTCTTTGTATTGATTACTTAAATCTACCACTTGAAAAGGTATCTTTAATTTTTCTGCAACGATCATTGCATCGTTACTATCCTCTAACCAAGGGCATTCATTAGAAATTGTTACAGAATCATCATGCCAATTCTTCATAAACAATCCGATAACTTCATACCCTTGCTCTTTTAATAAATAGGCTGTAACGCTGGAATCTACTCCACCAGAAAGACCAACAACGACTCGTTTCATTATTCGATTTTGAGCTTACAAAGTTACAACTTTGAACCTAATATTTTTACTGAAAAAATTCATGATTTGAATTATAAAGCTAATTATTTTTTAGAATGTAAAAATTGGTGTGTGTTTTTCACTTCGAATGCTCACAATTCATAAAAAGAAAAATTAAATATTATTTAGAAATAACCCTAAAATTAGAGAGGAATCAAAAAAATAGTAGGTTTAAAAACATATTTCATAAATAGTGTAAAAACATCGAAAATCAACTTTATAAATCTGTTAAAATGACTATTTTTGCTGTGAATAACAACTACGACAAAATGAATTTGACTAAATTGAATGCCATTTCACCTATTGACGGGCGCTACAGAAATAAAATATCTAAACTAGCAGACTTTTTTTCTGAAGAAGCTTTGATCAAATATAGAGTTCATGTAGAAATCGAGTATTTTATTGCACTGTGTGAAATTCCCCTGCCACAACTGGCAAACTTTAATAAAAATTTGTTTGATGACCTTCGTAAAATTTATAAAAACTTCAACACCGAAGATGCACAAAAAATTAAGGATATTGAGGGCATTACCAATCATGATGTAAAAGCTGTAGAGTATTTTATAAAAGAAAAATTTGACACTTTAGGGTTACAAGAACATAAAGAATTCATTCATTTTGGTTTAACTTCACAAGATATAAACAATACTGCAATTCCACTTTCTATCAAAGAAGCAATGAATGAAGTATATGTACCTAGTTACTTGAAAGTTTTAGAACGATTGGAAGAGTTAGTTATTGAATGGGGAGATATTTCTATGTTAGCAAGAACGCATGGTCAACCAGCATCACCATCGAGATTAGGTAAAGAAATTAATGTTTTTGTAGCGCGTTTACAAGAGCAGTTCAACTTATTGACCAACGTTCCAAATGCTGCAAAATTTGGAGGTGCAACTGGTAATTTTAATGCCCATAAAGTTGCCTATCCTACGATTGATTGGAAACATTTTGGAAGCCAATTTGTAGAAGACATATTGGGACTGCAACACTCTTTTCCAACCACTCAAATAGAACATTATGATCATATGGCTGCCTTATTTGACTCATTAAAACGTATCAATACAATTATCATCGATTTAGATCGGGATTTCTGGACGTACGTTTCTATGGATTATTTTAAACAAAAAATTAAGGCTGGTGAAGTGGGTTCATCTGCGATGCCTCACAAAGTAAATCCAATAGATTTTGAAAACTCTGAAGGAAATTTAGGATTAGCCAATGCCCTTTTTGAACATCTTTCTTCAAAATTACCGATTTCTCGCTTACAAAGAGACTTAACCGACAGTACCGTGCTTCGAAATATCGGTGTTCCATTTGGTCATACAATGATTGCGTTTAGCGCTACCCTCAAAGGATTAAATAAACTTTTGTTAAACAAAGAAAAGTTTGAACAAGATTTAGAAAATAATTGGGCAGTTGTTGCAGAAGCAATTCAGACTATTTTAAGACGTGAAGGGTATCCAAATCCATATGAGGCTCTAAAAGGATTGACAAGAACAAATGAAAAAATAAACCAAATTTCAATTGCAAATTTCATAGACACTTTGGATGTTTCCTCAGAAATAAAAATAGAATTGAAAGCAATAACCCCCTCAAATTATACAGGGATTTAATGAAAAATTTATTAAGAATACTTGTTGTAATTACAACACTAGCCTCTTGTAAACCTGAGATTAAAGACAACTCAAATCGGTTTAAAAAAGGAATTTTTGAAATTCCAGCCGGTAATGGATTTGGTAAGACCACAATTGAAAGGATAGACAGTCTTCAAATAGAAAATTACGAGCAAATACAATCAATTGCTAATGATGGTTCTTCAAGTGTAAAAAAAATCACACATACAGATACCCTCTATATCAAATGGAAAAATAATTTCTTTTACACGCTGAAAATGAAATCTCCAAAAAAAGAATTAGATAAAAAACCGATATACGTTCAAATTGTTAAAGTAACAGATTCCTCTTACAGTTTTTCGGCTAAAATTGGGTTTAGTAAATTTAAAACGGATGGTACAGTCTACAAGATAAAATAAATTATAAAAGGTACTCTTTTAGATTGTAAAAAAAGTTTCTTAATGTAGGTTTAATTCATCAGGAATGTTCTAACTTGCAGACGTTTTTTAATAAGTATTTAATCTACTGTAACGAGCGATAAAATATAAATAGGGTTGTTTAAAAACAAAAAACATATCGTAAGCACTTTCTTATTGTTGGTATTTATAATACCAACAATAACAGTATTCTTGCACTCTTTTAGCAGCCATGAGCATCTTATTTGTCAATCCAAAATAGAAAGTCACATTCACCAAAAAGAGGCAAAATGTGAGCTTCATCTATTAAATCAAGGGCCTTTTTACTTTGATAACTTTCCAATTAAAAAGTTCTATGATGCTCAAATCACATCAGCAAAAGGTCTTAAAAATAATTTCTTAAAAAATCATCAGCAATTATCCTTTTCACTTCGAGGCCCCCCAAGTGAAGTTCAAACATAAAATTCTTTTCTTGTTGAACATAAAAACTAAAAATGCAAAAAATATATTTTTTGTGCATCGCTCTATTTTTATCACAAATTCATATAGATGCTCAAAACTGCAATCTTCTTTTTAAGGGAAAAATAACTGATTTCCATGAAGACACACCTTTAATTGGTGCATCCATACGTATCATAAATTTAAACAAATATACCGCTACTGATTTAGAGGGATTTTTTGAATTCAATGATTTATGTGAAGGAAAAATAGAACTTGAAATTAAACATATTGCTTGCGAAACGAAAAGAATAACAATCAATCTTGAGAAAAATCTGTTCAAAGAAATTTTGATGGAACACCATTTAGAGGAGCTGAATGAAGTGATTGTGAAAAACAATACAAAAACAGCAACGACAAGCATCGAACAAACCATTAAAGAGGGTGTCATTGAAAATTATACAGATAAATCTTTAGGTGATGCATTAAAAACAATTAGTGGTGTTTCTTCACTGAGTACAGGTACTACAATTGTTAAACCAATGATTCATGGTCTGCATAGTAGTAGATTATTAATTATTAACAATAGTGTACGAATGTTTGATCAAGAATGGGGAGATGAGCATGCACCAAATTTTGATTTGAATTCTAGCAATAGAATTGATGTTATAAAAGGAGCAAACACTTTAAAATACGGGAGTGATGCGATCGGTGGATTAATTCTTATTCGTGGAAAAAAATATGCTGCTAAAGACAGTATTTTCGGGAAATCTTCAATTTCATCAAACTCTAATGGTTTGGGTGGAAATGTAAATACAGAAATTGTAAAAACCTATACATCTGGTTATTTTGGCAAGTTTCAAACAAGTTATAAACGCTTTGGAGATTTTAAAACTCCTAATTATCACTTGACCAACACTGGAATGCAGAACTTTAACGCTTCTTTTAGGGTTGGTTATAATGGTTTTGAAAAAGGGTTTGAAGCATTTTATAGTATCGTCAATAACAATTTTGGTATATTACAATTATCACATATTGGTAATGTAAATGATTTAGTGCAGGCAATCAATAGTCCTGAACCTAGAAATACAGATAATTTTTCATACAAAATAGAGAACCCCAAACAAATTATTTTACATCATTTAGGAAAAATTGAAGCCTACAAACGTTTCAAAGGTTTGGGTAAATTAACTGTACAATATGATTTTCAAATAAACAGAAGAAAAGAGTTTGATTTAGGAAGGGGAAATAGAGAAAATAGACCTGTTATAGATTTACGATTGTTTACAACAAGTCTTCAACCAAATCTACACATTGATTTTTTACCTAATCTTTCATTTGATATCGGGATACTAGGACGCTTTCAACAGAACAATGCAGTCGCTGGAACTAGATCTAGACCGTTGATTCCTGATTATGAAAAAATTGATGCAGCCATCTACACCACAGGAAGCTATCATATAGATGAAAGCACTGAAATAAATGCTGGAATTCGATATGATTTCTCTAAGATAGATGCGAATAAAACCTATTTATTAGCTGATTGGAAAAAATATAATTTTGATCAATTATTTCCTGAATTTGAGGGTGAAATAGACAACACAAGAATTGATACACATCCAAGATTCACATTTCATAATGTTTCATCTAGCTTAGGTTTTTCAAAACGATTGGAAAATGAGTTCACATTATTAATGCATTATGGATTAGGAACTAGAGTTCCAAATCCATCAGAATTTTTTAGCGATGGGGTTCACCATAGCAATGCTCGATTTGAAATTGGATTTTTAAATATCAAAAAAGAGATTGCCAACAAGTTCAATATTTCTTTAGAGAGAAGCAACGATAATTTCGGATTTATTGTAAGCCCCTATTATAAGAGGATCAAAGGATTTATTCAATTAATTCCAACGGGGATTACCACAACTATTAAAGGTGCCTTTCCTGTCTGGGAATACGATCAAGTAGCTGCTGAAATTTTCGGTATCGATATTGATCTCAATAAAAGAATCAATCATCAATTCGATTATCTGGGGAATATCAGTTGGATACAAGGGAATAATTTGACAGAAGACATCCCTTTACTTCATATGCCAGGAACTAATTTTAGCAATCGCATTGTGTATACGAATGAAAAATGGAATCAGTTAAGCATTGGTATAAAAAATACAACTGTATTACGCCAAAACCAGTATCCAAATTATAACTTTTTTACATTCAATCCATCTACACAACAAGAGGTATTTGTAGATATAAGCACTCCCCCACCAGCATATTCTTTATTTGATTTCAGTGCATCTGCAACATTCAATGCTTTCAAAAAAGGAAGTTTAAAATTAGAATTCAATATAGAAAACATATTGGATGTATCGTACAGAGAATATTTAAATAGATTCCGATTCTATGCTGATGAATTAGGAAGAAATTTCAACATAAAAATTAAAATTAATTATTAAAAATCAAAATTATGAATAGTACAAGTAACCTAAAAACAATTAAATTATTAGCAATTTTATTTATCTCAGCACTAACTTTTACAGCGTGTTCTGAAGATGACCACGATGACCACGATGACCATGACCATGAAGAGGAAGTGATTACAACACTAAATTACACCTTAACAAATGGTACTGATGTCGTTACCTTATCTTTTAGCGATCCTGATGGTGAAGGTGGAAATGAGGGAACTTATTCAATTTCTGGTCCCTTAAAGGCGAATACAACCTATACAGGAGCAATTGAATTATTAAATGAAACTGAATCTCCTGCTGAAGATATTACCGAAGAAATAGAAGAAGAAGATGATGAACATGAATTTTTCTTTACTTCTACGGTTGCTGGTTTAGCGATAACAAAAACAGATGCTGATGGGAATGGTAATCCTCTTGGGTTAGAAACTTCTTTAACTTCTGGAGCAGCTGGTTCTGGTTCAATCACTGTAGTATTAAAACACGAACCTACAAAACCGAATGATGGAACTTCTGCCAGTGCTGGGGGTAGTACAGATATTGAGGTAACCTTTAATGTAACCGTTGAATAAAATTCTAATTGTAATAAAAAAAAGCGTAGCATGGCTACGCTTTTTTTATTTTCTTGATTACTTCGTAAAAACAGTACTTTTATCCTTTTATTAAAAAAAATAAAAAGTGTACCCCAATTGTTCTACTTTTTCTATAATTTTGAATCGTATTAATTTTGTGCTGTTTTATAACTTTAGGGTCATAAAAATGCTCACCTCAAAAGCATTTCATGTCTAAATTACCTGCCAAATATCAATTTTTAGATTTATCAGATTACGGAAGACCCATTGCAAGATTGATTGCGAATTCATTGAAAAACACAAAATTTACTCCAGTAGATGTAACAATCGCGTTTACTATATCAGGTTTAATTGGGATCTACTGTATTGCGAAAGAATATTATGTAAGTGCAGCTTTTTTCCTCATCTTTAAATCTATACTAGATGCTGCCGATGGCGAATTGGCTAGAATCAAAAAGAACCCTTCTTATACAGGTCGTTATCTAGATTCTGTTTCTGATATTATTTTAAACTTGATCATTTTCATCACGTTATGGCAGGTTACTGAAATTAATCTAGTACTCGCATTGCTTGCCTTTTTTGGTATTCAACTGCAAGGGACTCTATACAATTACTATTATGTAATTTTAAGAAACCATTTTAATGGAGACACCACTAGTCGAATTTTTGAAGACAAAACTCCAACAGCTTTACCAGGTGAAAAACAACAAAATGTGAATATTCTTTTCTTCTTGTATAAATTATTTTATGGAATATTTGATAAAATTATTTATGCTTTAGATAAAAAAGCCTCTCATGGAAAACCTTTTCCAAATTGGTTAATGACTCTAATTTCTACCTTCGGATTAGGCTTTCAATTACTGCTTATAAGTTTTTTATTGATATTGGGCTATAAATCATTTATCATTCCATTTTTCATAGCATACTCAAGTCTTATCTTTGTCTTTATCTTCATCAGAAGAGTTTTTTATTAATAGACATATGTAGTTTTCCTAATACTACTTATTGAGATAAACGAAGCTAGAAAGAAAATAGCCAATGCCAAAACACTCGATTGTATCGAAATTAAAGAGTTTAATACTCCAAAAGTAACCATCCCAACAACCAAAGCTATTTTTTCTGTGACATCGAAAAAGCTAAAATAAGAGGCTGTATCTGTTGTTTTGGGTAACAATTTAGAATAGGTTGACCGACATAAAGATTGTATTGCGCCCATAACAAGACCTATTAAAGCACCTAAGACATAAAAATACATCTCTATATTAGGCGTGTCTTTTGTTAAATTGAAACCAATAAAACAAACCAATCCCCAAATTACAATCGTGATTTTTAAGGTTTTGATATTTCCAATTTTATTAGACAATCTAGAAAATAAAAAAGCGCCTAAAATTCCAACAAATTGAACTAATAATATGGTTGCTATTAAGTTGAAGGTTTCCAATCCTAGAATTGTACCAAATATACCCGCCATTAAAATAATTGTTTGTACACCAACACTTAACAAAAAGAATGATATTAAAAAAATCTTTAACTCTCTATATTTAAACAATTCTTTTGCCACTTTTTGGATTTCTTGCAAGCCTTTTTTAAAGTAGTTGTCTTTTGGCAAAGTAACTTTTTCTTCATTCGGTAAGTTGGCATAAGTAACTTGAGCAAAGCCAAGCCACCACAAACCTACCAAAACAAATGATAGTTGAGATCCAAATTGTTTATCATAATAACCAAACACCGCTGTTTCAATTAAAATCAAACATAGAATTAAAAGTAAAATAGAACCAAAATACCCAAACATAAATCCTTTTGCACTCACATTATCTTGCTGTTCAGGTTTTGCAACTTCAGGTAAGTAAGCATTGTAAAAAACAATACTTCCCCAAAAGCCAATACTTGCTAAAATTGAAAAAACAATGGCTACCCAAAGTGTTTCTTTTCCGGTAAAAAAGAATAAACTCATTACGGAAATCGACCCTAATAAACAAAAACCCTTTAAAAATTTTTTCTTGTTTCCTGCATAATCTGCAATTCCTGATAACATAGGAGAAATAAACGCAACTATCAAGAAAGAGAACGCTAATGCATAGTTATATAAGGTGGTTGGTGTCCATAAAGTTCCTAGGAAAGCAATCTTGCCGTCCGCGTTTGCGAAGCCCTCTGAAGCAGTTAAACCTGAATAATATATTGGAAAAACTGCAGTACTAATGACTAAAGAATATACCGAATTCGCCCAATCATAAAATGCCCATGCATTGATTAATTTTTTATCTCCAATTTTTAACATAAGATATTTTTAAAGTGAAAAGTGTTCAAAAAATAGGAACGATTACAATATAGGTATTCTATTTCTTTTTAAGGTTAATTTATAAAAGTGTTTGCCTTTTTCATAAATTGAGTAGCCATTTTTCTTGCAGTAGGTAAATAATTTTTGAGATCTTCAATTCTTGATGAATTTGACGGATGTGTGCTTAAAATTTCGGGCGATGATTTGCCTTCAGATAGAGAACTCATTCTACTCCAAACATGAGCAGCTTCAGCGCCATCATATCCTGCCATTAACATAAAAATTAATCCAAGCCTGTCTGCCTCTTGTTCATGAACTCTACTAAACTTTAACATTCCTAAACCAGTGCCAATCCCAAAAGTAGTATTCCAAATTTGTTTTGCTGTTTCTGATTTTTTTGAAGTTCCTAGTGCAAGTGCCTCTCTACTAAGTTGTTGCAACTTACTTTGAGACATTCTTTCTTGACCATGTTTTGCAAAAGCGTGTGCAATTTCGTGTCCCATGACGGCTGCTATTCCATCTTCATTAAGACAAATAGGTATAATTCCTGTATAAAAAACAACTTTACCTCCTGGCATGCACCAAGCATTGACCTTATCATCATCTATCAAATTGAATTCCCATTCATAAGAATCGGCTTCTGAAATCATTTTATTTGCTCTCATAAAAACATCTACAGCAGTAGAAATATTTTTTCCAACATCTTTAACTTGACGAGTCATTATTTTATTTTTAGACAAGGTATTCTCTTCTAAAAAGTCTTTATAATGAGCAAAACTGGTGGGTAAAACTTCAGAATCACTCACAAAATTGACTCGTTTTCTACCTGTAATAGGAACGGAACTGCATGAAACAAAAAAGAAAATTATTAAAAAAAATGTTCCTATTTTTTTCATGTGTTTAGTTGCTCTGTTTTATAATATGAAGTAAAATGTAGATTAAACTTAAAAATAAAATTAACATTTTTTATAGAATTACATGCGCTATCTTTAACAAAAATAATATTGATCAAAATATACCAAGTTGATTTTTATCAAAAAAATTCTGAATTTATGAAAACACTTTTATCCATGCTAAGCATTCTTTTTTTGATAAATTGTTCTAGTAATGCACAGAACTCAACTCTCAAAAAAACATATAAGATTGAAAAAAACAATGCTGAGTGGAGAAAGCAATTAACAGCTATTCAATATTATGTTTTACGCGAAGCAGGAACTGAAAGAGCCTTTACCCACCCCTTTAATAAAAATAAGTCAAAGGGTACATATGTTTGTGCTGCATGCAGCACCCCTTTATACAAATCAAAACACAAATACGACTCTGGATCCGGATGGCCTAGCTTTGACAGAGCTATTACAGAAAATGTGGAGCTAGACGTAGATTATGACATTGGATATGCTAGAACAGAACTAAAATGTACTACTTGTGGTGGACATCTTGGACATTCTTTTAACGATGGTCCAAAAAAAACTACCGGAAAAAGACACTGTATTAACGGAGCTGCTTTGGAATTTATTCCCGCCAGAAAATAGTTAAGATAGCTAGATAAGGTTTCATTTTTTTTACTGATTTTAAAAAATCAACAACACAAAAAACTGTTGATATTGAGTATAGAAATCGGCACTAATTCTTATATTTGTGGTTCCAAAAAATAAGACAAATTATGTTTAATAATTTAAGCGATAAGTTAGATAAAGCGCTACACACCCTAAAAGGTCACGGTAGAATAACTGAAGTCAATGTTGCAGAAACTTTAAAAGAAGTTAGAAGAGCATTATTAAATGCCGATGTGAACTTTAAAATTGCGAAAGAATTTACTAAAAGAGTGCAAACCATAGCCCTAGGTCAAAACGTATTAACTACACTAAATCCAGGACAATTGATGGTGAAGTTAGTTAAAGATGAACTAACTGAATTAATGGGAGGAGAAACCGTCGGTGTTCATCTTGGAGGGTCACCAACCGTAATTTTAATGTCTGGATTACAAGGTTCTGGAAAAACTACTTTTTCTGGTAAATTGGCAAACTATCTAAAAACAAAAAAATCTAAAGAAGTTTTATTAGTAGGTTGTGATGTATACAGGCCTGCAGCGATCAATCAATTACAAGTGGTTGGAGAACAAATTGACATTGAAGTATATGCCGAAGTAGGAAATAACAATCCTATTGAAATTTCAAAGAACGCAATACAACATGCCAAAGCAAAGGGAAAAAATGTGGTGATCATTGATACAGCAGGACGTTTGGCTGTAGATGAAGAAATGATGAATGAAATTTCTAGTATTCACAAGGCTGTTAATCCCCATGAAACCTTGTTTGTTGTAGATTCTATGACGGGTCAGGATGCTGTAAATACCGCAAAAGCATTCAATGATATTTTAAATTTTGAAGGAGTTGTTCTTACAAAATTAGATGGAGATACCCGAGGTGGTGCAGCACTAACCATAAAATCTGTCGTAGACAAACCAATTAAATTTATTGGTACTGGAGAAAAAATGGATGCAATTGATGTTTTTCATCCAGATCGAATGGCAGATCGAATTCTAGGAATGGGAGACGTCGTTTCGTTAGTTGAACGAGCACAGGATCAATATGACGAGGAGGAGGCTAGAAAATTGCAAAAGAAGATTGCAAAAAATCAGTTTGGTTTTGATGACTTCTTAAATCAAATTCAACAAATAAAGAAAATGGGAAGCATGAAAGATTTAGTTGGAATGATACCCGGAGCAGGTAAAGCCATGAAAGATGTAGATATCGATGATGATGCTTTTAAAGGTATTGAAGCAATCATTCACTCCATGACTCCAAATGAAAGAAGTACTCCCACAACTATAAATTCCAGCAGAAAAAAACGAATTGCAAAAGGCTCTGGTACTAGCATACAAGAAGTCAATCAACTGATGAAGCAATTTAATCAAATGAGCAAAATGATGAAGATGATGCAAGGTGGTGGTGGTAAAAAAATGATGCAAATGATGCAGGGAATGAAATAATTTCTAAAACCAATATTACAATACATTCTTAACATAACATGATTTTACTAGACGGAAAAAAAACAGCAGCTGATATTAAAGAAGAAATTGCTCTAGAAGTAAAAATTCTTAAGGAAAAGGGTAAAAAAACACCACACTTAGCGGCCATCATAGTTGGAAATAATGGTGCAAGTATTACCTACGTAAATGCAAAAGTAAAAGCTTGTGAGCGTGTTGGTTTTGAATCTACCCTAATTAGATTAGATGAAAATACTACAGAAGAAGCATTATTAAATCAAATTATAGGTTTAAATAAAGATAAAAATATCGATGGCTTTATAGTTCAACTGCCACTCCCAAAGCACATAGACGAACAAAAAGTATTAATGGCTGTAGATCCTGATAAAGACGTAGATGGTTTTCATCCAACCAATGTTGGTAAAATGGCTTTGAATTTACCTACATTTATTTCTGCAACACCCTTTGGGATATTAGAACTACTAGAAAGATACAAGGTTGAAACCTCTGGAAAACATGTAGTTGTTCTGGGAAGAAGTCATATTGTTGGGAGTCCAATGAGTATTTTATTATCTCAAAAAAGAACCGTTGGTAATGCGACAGTTACTATGTGCCATAGTAGAACTAAAAACTTAAATGAGATTACATTACAGGCAGATATTATCATCGCAGCAATCGGAATTCCAGAATTTTTAAAGGCTGACATGGTCAAAGACGGTGTAACTGTTATTGATGTTGGAATTACTCGTTTAGAAGACAATAGCAAAAAAAATGGATTTAGACTGGTTGGAGATGTTGCTTTTGAAGAAGTCTCAAAAAAGTCGGAATTTATTACACCTGTTCCAGGAGGTGTTGGCCCAATGACAATAGCAATGTTACTTAAAAATACATTATTATCTTGCCAAAGAATAAATTATTAGTACTTTTAAAAAATTAATTTTTAAAAGTTTTATAATTTGAATGATTTTTTCTTAAAAGAGAATACAAATTTTATACCATTCACTTCACAACATTTGTGGCTCGTTTTTCTTATTGTCTGCTTTGGCTGTTTATTAATTTTATGGACTAAAAAACAACAAAAGAACACTCAAATAAAGGTTGGTAATATTGTCGCTTTTTCGATTTCCATATCGGTCATTTTTGGAACGTTTTTAAAAATCTATCGGGGTGATTTTAATTATCAAGAAGACTTACCATTACACTTATGTAGTTTTTTAGCACTCATTATTCCAGTACTATCAACCACAAGAAAATTTTTATACTACGAAATATTCTATTTCTTAATTCTGGGTGGAACTTTACAATCATTAATCACACCCGATGAAAAAAATTATTTAAATTTTCAATTTTTCAGATACTGGTTAGTACATGCAGGGTTGGTATTTTTTATGATGTATGCTACGTTTATTTATAATATGAGACCGACATTAAAAAGTGTATGGAAATCGTTTATAGCAATGCAAGTTTACATGCTTTTAATGTTTGTTCTAAATTATTTTTTAGGATCTAATTATTTTTTCACCAACAAAAAACCAGATGCAGAAACTTTACTGGATGTGTTTGGAGATTGGCCTCAATATGTTTTTGTAGTTGAACTGTTTGTAATTCCTTATTTTTTATTGCTGTATTTGCCTTTTTATCTCACTAGGAAAAAAAATTAAACATCTTCTCTATTGACCAAATTCATTGAAAAAGCAGGCATACAAATTGCAATATACTCACAGGGATTATCAAACGGATTTGAATACTGTACTCTTGTATCTCTTTTTATTTTTATAGATTGACCAGATTCTAAAATAATTGTTTCTCTATCTATAATAAATTGTTTTTTCCCCTTTATAATATAGGTATATTCATCAAATTCGGGAGTCTGAAAAGGTTCTTTCCAGCCAGGCGGTGCAACCATATGAGCAATACTTATTGGTGAATCACCATCAGTTGCATTTCCAAAATGTTCTTCAATTAATTTACCATCTAGGGTTGGAACTATAAATGGTGCTTTTTGAACAGTATAGTTTTTATTCATATGATAGATTTTAAATTTATAAATAAAATGATTTCATCTTACAAAAAAAATCAACCTAATTAAACCAGACTATAAATGTTTTCATTTTAGCTAAATCTGGAATTTGTTCTTTGGTAACTTTCTGCGTGCTAAATTCCTTCAAACCTAACTCCTCATTATCTATGGTAATTGTCGTATTTAAATTATCTAAAAACAACGTTGCAGAAGAAAAAGTACGCTCTATTTTATGAATGCTATTGTTTAGGTTAATTTCAGAAAAACTAGAATTTATATTGATCCCTGAAAGGGTTTTATATCGTTCATCGTGTATTTCTATACTCTTGATGGTAGATGTAGAATCTAATTGTTCTTTTGGTATGATAGTTAACAATAATTTGCCTCCTTTTTCAAAAATAAAATATTCATCATCTTCTTGAAAGTAGTTACTACCTTGAACTCCTTCACTTAAATTGTTGACAATAGAATCATTTTTAAAAATAGTGGATAATTCTTGAATAGTAGTTTCAGTGTTGATATTTCCCACCTTCCCTTTTTCTATTTTAAATTTATCATTAATAGTACAACTTACTGCAAATAGTGAAAATAAGAATGTTAGGGAAGCTATGAGGTTTTTTTTAATCATTTTCATCAGGATATAAACGTTTTTTTAAAGGATTTATTATTTCTGGATAAATTCCATAATAATTTATAAAAATAATCAAAGTTTGATGGATGCGAAACTATTTGAAGGTTTTGTTTAAAAATAAATATAATAAATAGACCCCTTAGTAAATTGTGAATGTATTCTTCAAATATTGATCGTTAATCTTATAAAACACACGTTTCAACAGTTCTTCTTTATAACTCTTAAAAAAGCCTATTTTTTATCTTTTAAATATTGTTTAATCCATAATAAATTGTAATTTTGCAGCTAATATTAACGAAAGGGGCTAACGCCGACGATTTAGAGTTAATAGTAAATGTAGTTATTCAGTGAAAACAGGAAACAACATATCTTTTATCTCTTTCGTTTTGGTAAAAAATACCAAAACGTCTGTTCTGCGTTTTCCAAAAACTCGTCCCTAAGGGGCTTTATTCAGTTTTAGAAAGTAATTCACTTTCAATCTTCCGTCATTATTAAAACAAATATGTTTCTATTTAGAATAGGAACAATAACGAATCAATCAATTTAAAATAACCATTAGGTTATGAGATTTGAAAAAAAAATAATACAGGTCCTTATAAAAAGGCATAACAAATAATGGAATCCATATTGAATACAGATATTAAGAGTGTTATTTACAACGCAGAAACCTATTGTTTTGGTAAAGGAATAGAAATCGAACTTGTTTACACACTTTCAGAAGAATTGCTTACAATCATATCAGAGAGATCAAAAGTACTACCCTCACTATATTTTGTTCGCATAGAATTATTAAAAAGGCGGTTAAAGAATGGCTGTTTTTTAATGAAAAAAGGAGAAAAAGTTATTGGTCATATTTTTGCACATGAACATCATGTAAAAGGACACTCTGTATATGAGCGTTCCACTCTGTGGGTAGATCGAGAATATCGTAATTATAATCTTGGACTACTATTAATGTCTAAAATGACAGAGTTGTATTCGAATAACTTCCTAATTTCAATTGCACAAACATCCAAAGTTCATCATTACAATGAATTACTTGGGATGACCCATATTGGACTTTCCGAAATGTCTAAGATATTAATCAAAGAACTTGAAAAAATAGGAAAATTAAGGGATGAGTTGAGTTACAAATATTTTGTCAATCCTCGTTTTGAATCAGAAATCAGACAATTAAAATAACATAACCTCTAGAAATATATAACAAAATGAAAAAATTAGTAATTGCATACAGTGGAGGTTTAGATACTTCCTATTGTGCAGTAAGTTTATCAAAAGAATATGAAGTTCATGCAGTAAGTGTAAACACTGGTGGTTTCACAAAGGAAGAAATCAATCATATAGAAAACAATGCCTATAAAATGGGGGTTTCTACCTATAAAAATATTGATGCGGTGGCTACTTTCTATCAAAAAGTAGTAAAATACTTAATATTTGGTAACGTATTAAAAAATAATACGTATCCACTCTCAGTAAGCGCTGAAAGAATTATACAAGCTATTGAAATTGTTGAATATGCAAAAAGTATTGGAGCTAACTATATTGCTCACGGAAGTACCGGTGCAGGTAATGATCAAGTTCGTTTTGATATGATATTTCAAACCTTAGCTCCAGACATTCATATTATAACACCAATAAGAGATCAAAAATTAACAAGAGAAGAAGAAATAGCGTATTTAAAATCCGAAGGAATTGATATGTCTTGGGAAAAATCAAAATACTCTGTAAATAAAGGTCTTTGGGGAACGAGTGTTGGTGGTGTTGAAACTTTAAACTCGGAGAAACCTTTGCCCAGCGAAGCCTATCCATCACAGATTGAAAAGAAGGGTGAGGAAAAAATTACACTGACATTCAAAAATGGTGAATTAATGGCTTTAAATGGTAAAGAAAACATCCCTCAAATTAATATTGCAATGTTAAATGATATCGCCTCTAAGTTTGCAATTGGTAGAGATATTCATGTGGGTGATACCATCGTTGGAATTAAAGGAAGAGTTGGTTTTGAAGCTGCTGCTGCTTTGATAACAGTTAAAGCACATCATTTGTTAGAAAAACATACATTAACCAAGTGGCAATTACAACACAAAGAATACCTTTCTAGTTTCTATGGAATGCATCTACATGAGGGTCAATATTTAGATCCTGTTATGAGAGATACAGAAGCTTTTTTACAAAGTTCTCAAAACAAGGTTTCAGGAGATGTCATGGTTACTTTAAAACCATACCATTTCTCCTTAGATGGGATTATTTCTAAACACGATTTAATGTCTGCCAAATTTGGTAGCTATGGTGAAGAAAATAAAGCTTGGACAGCAGATGATGCCAAAGGTTTTATCAAGATTTTAGGAAATCAGAATAAGATATATCAACAAGTAAATTCTTAAGTATGTTAGAAGTTGGAATTATAGGCGGTGCAGGTTATACAGCAGGTGAATTAATACGATTATTATTAAACCACCCAAAAACCAATATCAATTTTGTGTACAGTACTTCTAATGCTGGTAATAAAATATATAAAGTTCATCAAGACCTAATTGGCAGTACCGAAATTAGTTTTACAAATAGTATTAATTCAGAAGTTGATGTATTATTTTTATGTCTAGGTCATGGAAACTCCACTGCTTTTTTAAAGAACCATAGTTTTTCATCAAATACAAAAATTATTGATCTCAGTAACGATTTTAGATTGCTTAAAGATCAAAAATTCGATGGAAAAGAGTTTGTTTACGGATTGCCTGAGTTACAGAAAGAAAAAATTAAAAATGCGAAATACATTGCCAATCCTGGTTGTTTTGCGACCGCTTTGCAATTGGCTATTTTGCCTTTGGCAGCCAATAATCTATTAAACAATGATTTGCACATCAATGCTGTTACTGGAGCAACTGGAGCGGGAACTTCACTGTCTTCAACCACACATTTTACTTGGAGAGACAACAACTTTTCTCACTACAAAGCCTTTAATCACCAACACTTAGGAGAAATACATCAAACGATCAATCAATTGCAATCCAATTTTAATGCTGAAATAAACTTTATGCCAAATAGAGGGAATTTCTCAAGGGGTATTTTTGCAACAACCTATATCAAATTTGAAGGTAGTATTGAAGAAGCAAAAAGTATGTATCATAACTACTATAAAGAGGCAGTATTTACCTTTGTTTCTGAGAATGACATTCACATGAAACAAGTAGTCAATACAAATAAATGCTTACTTCATTTAATAAAACATGACACTAAATTATTAATTACAAGTACTATTGACAATCTTTTAAAAGGTGCTTCTGGACAAGCCATTCAAAACATGAATTTAATGGTTGGTTTCGATGAAATGGTTGGATTGAACTTAAAAGCAAACTATTTTTAAAATATAAAAGTAGTATTGATTAAAAAAAATTAACATATGAAAGTAGCAATTATTGGAGCAGGAAGTTTAGGGCAATCAATCGGAAAAGGATTATTAACGAACAAAGTCGTGAGTTCTTTGTATTTGACAAAGAGGAATACCAATTCTATCAAAGATTTTGAAAATTATGATGAAGTTATCTTAAGCTCAGACAATACCGAAGCGGTAGTAAATTCTGACATTTTAATTTTTGCAGTGCAACCGAGACATCTAAATAATATTTTAAAAAATATTTTACCACACTTAGATAAAAATCACGTACTGATCTCTGTAATTACTGGTTTTTCAATTGCAAAAATTGAGGCTATTGTTGGTGAAGAGCTAAGTATCGTTCGTGCAATGCCAAATACTGCTGCTTCGGTTGCAGAATCTATGACCTGTCTTTCAACAAATACAAAAGGAAAAGAAAAAATAGAACTCGCAAAGACTATTTTTAATAGTTTAGGGGTTTCGATGGAAATTCCAGAAGAACAACTACAAGCTGCTACGGTTATTTGCGCCAGTGGAATTGCCTTTTGGATGCGTTTGATAAGAGCCACTACGCAAGGAGCCATTCAATTAGGATTTGAAGCACATGAAGCCCATGAATTAGCGATGCAAACTTGTTTTGGAGCTGCAACACTTTTAAAAGAATCTGGCAATCATCCTGAAGCTGAAATAGACAGAGTTACTACTCCAGGAGGTTGTACTATAGAGGGATTAAATGAAATGGAACACCAAGGTTTAAGTTCTTCATTAATTAAAGGAATTAACACTTCTTTTAATAAGATTAACCAAATAAAAAAATAAAAAATGGGATTATTTAACGTATATCCATTATATGATGTGACTCCTATATCTGCAAAAGGAGTCTATGTATATGATCAAAATCATCAAGAATATTTAGATCTATATGGAGGGCATGCTGTAATTTCCATAGGACACAGTCACCCCACCTATGTAAAGGCGATTTCAGAACAAGTTGCTAAGTTGGGTTTTTATTCAAATGCGATTCAAAATCCATTACAAAAGCAGTTAGCCACTAAAATTGAACTTCTTTCGGATTGCAAAGACTATCAATTGTTTTTATGTAACTCTGGTGCAGAGGCCAATGAAAATGCGCTAAAATTAGCCTCGTTTAAAACGGGGAAATCTAGAGTGATCGCTTTTAAAAATGGTTTTCATGGACGTACTTCTGCAGCTGTTGCCGCAACAGATAACGCCACGATTATTGCTCCCATAAATGCGCAACAAAAAGTGACTACTTTAGAATTGAATGATATTCAAGGAGTTGAAAGAGAGCTTAAAAAAGGAGATGTTTGTGCAGTACTTATTGAATTTATTCAAGGTGTAGGTGGTTTGGATCAAGCAACTGCAGAATTTTTTGAACAAGTAAATGTACTTTGTAAGGCAAACAACACTTTTTTTATCGCCGATGAAGTTCAGTCTGGATATGGTCGTTCTGGGAAGTTTTTTGCTTTCCAACATTATAATGTTACTCCAGACATCATCTCTATTGCCAAAGGGATGGGGAATGGTTTTCCAATTGGAGGAATTCTAATTCACCCAAGTATAGAAGCTAAATTTGGAATGTTAGGAACTACTTTTGGTGGAAATCACTTGGCATGTGTTGCAAGCTTATCAGTTTTGAACGTCATAGAAAAAGAAGCTTTGATAGATAATGTAAAAGAAATGTCTGAATACTTTATAAAGATTGCAAAAACAATTCCTCAAATCAAAAACATCAAAGGTAGAGGATTGATGCTAGGGTTAGAATTTGAGTATGAGGTGGCAGATTTAAGAAAAAAATTAATTTACGAATATCAGATATTTACTGGTGGAGCAGCAAATAAAAAACTATTAAGAATTTTACCTCCACTAACAATAAAAAAAGATCATATTAATCAGTTTTTTGAAGCTTTGGTCGATGCTTTACATGAATAAAAAACCAAGAATATAAAAAATGAATACTTTATTATCCATAACAACTAGAAATAATGTTTTACTAACAATGGCTGAACTTCTCGACCAAGAAAGAGCGGCAATTATAAGTATCAATAAAAAAGATTTAGAAGCCTACAAAGGAGAAGACATCTCCATGTTTGACCGTTTAAAAGTGAACAGTACAAAAGTTGATGAAATGATTCATGCAGCCAAACATTTAGCTTCGCAAGAGGATCCTGTCGGTTTAGAGCGTTTTACTTTTAAACATGACAATGGAATGCAAGTTTATAATAAAACAGCTTCTTTTGGTTCTGTGTTGATCATTTATGAATCTAGACCTGATGTAACTGTTGAAGCTGCGGGAATTGCATTTAAATCCGGAAACAAAATACTTCTAAAAGGTGGAAAAGAATCTTTAAAATCAAATCTAAAAATTGTTGAATTATGGCATCAAGCCCTAGAAAAACACGGTGCAGATACTGAATGGGTTACATATCTAGAATTTAATCGAACTGAGACACAGCAATTTTTAGAAAAACCAACTCAAAAAATAGATTTAATAGTTCCAAGAGGTGGAGAACGTTTAATTGCTTTCGTAAAAAAACATGCTACATGTCCTTTTATTATTAGTGGACGAGGAAACAACTTTTTATATGTTCACAAAGAGGCTAACACAGATATCGCTATTGATATTATTCTAAATGGTAAGTCAAAAATATCTGCTTGTAATGCGATAGACAAAGTCTTAATTGATTCAAGACTTCCCAATAAAACAGCTTTTACAAACCAATTAGTATCAAAATTAAAAGAGTTAAAAATTGAGGTTTTGGGAGATTCTTTCTTTTCAAAATTTGAGGATGTTACGGAAATCTCCTCAAACGATGTTTGGTATGAAGAGTTTTTAGATTACAAAATTGTCATTGGGGAAATTTCTTCCAACCAGAATACTGTTGAAATGATCAATACCTATTCTGGAGGGCATTCATCGGTAATTATTACCGATAATGAAGCTGAGGCTAAGTTATTTATGGAAAATGTAGATACAGCAGCTGTTTATCACAATGCATCTTCACGTTTTACAGATGGAGGTCAATTAGGATTGGGTGGTGAATTGGCAATAAGCACAGACAAATTACATCAACGTGGCCCTATAGGGCTAAAACATTTAGTCACCAACAAATGGTATGTTCACGGAAATGGACAAATAAGATAATATGCAAAAAAAGAAACGCATTTTACTGAAAATAGGTTCTAATACCCTCACAAGAGAGACAGACAATATTTCAAGAGGAAAAATTGAAGACATTGCACACCAAATTGCAAGACTCAAAGACACCTGTGAATTTATCATTGTCAGTTCTGGAGCGATCGCAGTTGCAAAGCAGTTTGTAAAATTAGAGAGTAAACATGAAGACGTATTTGTAAAACAAGCACTTGCATCAATAGGACAGCCTCACTTAATCAGAATTTATCAAGAAATTTTTAGAGAATATGGCCTGTTAACTTCACAATGCCTCCTCTCCTATTCCGATTTTGAAAAGCAGGAAAGTAAAACGAATATCGTGAACACAATTAATGTTTTAGTGCAAAACAATTACATTCCTATCATCAATGAAAATGACACAGTAGCTACCGATGAAATTAAATTTGGAGATAATGATAAATTAGCAGCTTTAACAGCCTCATTATTAAAGGTAGATTTATTAATCATTGCTACAAACACTAATGGAATTTACACCAAAGAATCCATGCGAGATAATCGTCCTAAAACGATTCAAAAAGTAATTAATTTTGAACATTTAAAAGAAGAAGTCATTCGTTCTAAATCTTCCCATGGTAGTGGAGGTATGGAATCTAAAATTGAAGCGGCTGCTTTGAGTAAAAAAGCAAAAATAGAAACATGGATTGTAAACGGTTTAAATGATGATTTTATAACAAATGCAATGGAAAACAGTGTTGATTTTACAAAAATAAAATAGTGAAAATGAAAAATTATACCTCCATAAACGACATTAAAAATATCAATACTTGGATTGAAGAAGCCAAACAAATAAAGGCTAATCCATTATTAAATAATGAACTAGGAAAAAATAAAACCTTAGGTTTATTATTTTTTAATTCTAGTTTGCGAACGCGTTTAAGTACGCAAAAAGCAGCTTTAAACTTAGGAATGAATCCTATTGTAATGAACGTATCTGGTGATGCTTGGGGGATCGAATTTGGTGATGGAACTAAAATGAACGGAACGACAGCAGAGCATATCAAAGAGGCAGCTGCCGTAGTTTCTCAATATTGTGATGTAATTGCAGTAAGAGCTTTTCCCTCTTTGACAGACAAGGAAAAAGACGAATCTGAACATATCTTAAAATCGTTTGTAAAATTTGCTTCTGTACCGATTGTAAGTATGGAAAGTGCTACTGAACATCCTCTACAGGGGTTAACAGATGCGATTACCATTTCTGAAAATACTCTCAAAAAGAAACCAAAAGTAGTTTTAAGTTGGTCGCCACATGTAAAGGCCCTACCACATGCAGTAGCCAATAGTTTTACACAAGCCATGCAAAAAATGGATGTTGACTTTGTAATTACAAACCCAGAAGGATATAATTTAAACCCAGAAATCACTAAAGACACCCCTATTTATCATCATCAAGAAGAAGCTTTTAAGGATGCCGATTTTATCTATACGAAAAATTGGAGCTCCTACGAAGATTATGGAAAAGTATTGAATACCGATTCTAACTGGATGATTACTAAAAAGAAAATTGGTACTGCTAAATTTATGCATTGTTTACCCGTAAGAAGAAATGTAGTAGTAGAAGATGCAGTGTTAGATAGTGATCATTCTTTGGTAATTGAACAAGCAAATAACAGAACTTATGCCGCCCAGCTGGTTTTGAAAAAAATATTAGAAAATGCCTAAAGAAAAGCTATCAATCATAAAAATAGGAGGAAATATTATTGAAGACGAAACTTCATTAAATGCTTTTCTAAAATTATTTTCCCAAATAGAAGGTAAGAAAATTCTTGTTCATGGTGGTGGAAAACGTGCTACACATGTTGCTACAAAATTGGGTATTGAATCTAAAATGGTTGATGGAAGAAGAATTACAGATTTAAAGACTTTAGAAGTGATTACCATGGTATACGGTGGACTAGTTAATAAAAATATCGTGGCAAAATTACAAGCATTGCAAACCAATGCTATTGGATTGAGTGGTGCAGACATCAATAGTATCAAATCTGACAAAAGAGCCTCAAAAGAGATAGATTATGGCTTTGTTGGTGATGTAAAAGAAGTGGCCTATGACTCAATAGACAAATTGATGAATGCTGGTTTCATTCCTGTTTTTTGTGCTATAACACATGATGGAAATGGTCAATTATTAAATACAAATGCAGATACAATTACCAGTCAAGTTGCTATTGGAATGAGCAAGATCTATAAAACCTCAATTTATTATTGCTTTGAATTGGAGGGAGTTTTAAGAGATATCAACGATAAAAAATCTGTCATAAGAAAAATAAATTTGAACACCTATCAAGAACTATTGGACGCAGGAATCATAACCGAAGGAATGTTACCCAAATTAGAAAATTGTTTTAATGCATTAAAAAAAGGTGTTAACGAAGTGAATTTGGGGAATACTGCCATGTTGACAAACGAAAATAAAAACTTTACAACAATCACATTATAAGATGAGTATCGAAAAACTGAGCACAAATGCAATTTCGCTTCTAAAAAAATTAATTGAGACGCAATCATTTTCTAAAGAAGAAGAACATACAGCAAAACATATAGAAGATTGGTTTGCTGAATATCAGATTCCTTTTCAAAGAACAAAAAATAATATTTGGGCAACAAATAAATATTTTGATGAAAAAAAACCAACGATACTGTTAAATTCTCATCACGATACTGTCAAACCAAATACTGCGTACACAAATGATCCTTTTAAAGCCATTGTTAAAGAAGGAAAATTATACGGTTTAGGTAGTAATGATGCAGGTGGATGCTTGGTATCATTGATGGCAACTTTTACTTATTTTTATGCATCCGAAAATTTAACCTATAATTTAGTCCTAGTTGCATCTGCTGAAGAAGAAAATAGTGGTGAAAATGGTTTAAATAGTATGTTGCCTATAATTCCACATATTGATGTAGCAATTATTGGTGAACCAACATTAATGAATTTAGCCGTTGCAGAAAAAGGATTGGTGGTTTTTGATGCGATAATAGAAGGTACTCCAAGTCATGCAGCACATCCCAACACAAACAATTCTATTTACAACACTATTGATGTTTTACAATGGTTTAAAGATTTTAAATTCGAAAAAACTTCGGAGGCCCTAGGAGATGTGAAAATGACAGTCACACAAATTCATGCAGGTTCTCAACACAATGTGGTTCCTGCTCATGTAAATTTGGTCGTTGATGTTCGTGTAAATGATGCCTATTCCAATCAAGAAATTACAACGATCTTACAAGAAAAAGCACCTTGTACAAAAATTACTCCCAGAAGTTTAAGATTAAATTCGTCAGCTATTGATATGGATCATGCATTGGTAAAAGCAGGAATAGCTATGGGAAGAAAAACCTATGGTTCACCAACCTTATCAGATCAAGCTGTATTGAGTTGTCAATCTTTAAAATTAGGACCTGGAGATAGTACTCGTTCTCATTCTGCGAATGAATTTATATATCTTGCAGAAATTGAAGAAGGGATCGCTATTTATACTGATTTATTGAATCGAGTAATTGTTGCACAGAAATAAACCATACAATGAACTCCTACCTTGTAGGAAATACAAAATATAAAAATTATGAAGCTTTGGGATAAAGGATTTTCAATAGACAAACAGATAGAAAAATTTACAGTGGGTAATGATCGAGAAATTGACATGCATATTGCAAAATACGATGTACAAGCTTCTTTGGCGCATGCGACTATGTTAGCATCAATTGGAATTATCACTACCGATGAATTAAACGATCTAAAAAGAGGTTTACAAGAATTATCCAAAGACATTGAAAACGGAACTTTTACCATTGAAGCTTCTTTTGAAGATGTGCATTCTAAGATTGAATGGGAATTAACCAACAAATTAGGAGAGGTTGGTAAAAAAATTCACACCGCTCGTTCTAGAAATGATCAAGTTTTAGTGGCACTACAATTATATTACAAAGAAAATTTATCAATTATAAATGATCAAACGAAGAGATTATTTGATACCCTTTTAAGTTTAGCGGATTCACACAAAGAAAGTTTGTTACCGGGTTATACACATTTACAAGTAGCAATGCCATCGTCCTTTGGTTTGTGGTTTTCTGCCTATGCAGAATTACTAATTGATGATGTGTTTGTATTAAATGCCGTTGCAAAAGTAGTCGATCAAAATCCTTTAGGTTCTGCAGCTGGTTATGGTAGCTCCTTCCCGATAGACAGAGAACTAACAACCAAAGAATTAGAATTTACTACACTAAAATACAATGTGGTTGCAGCTCAATTAAGTAGAGGGAAAAGTGAGCGTTCAATTGCTTCAGCTCTCGGAGGACTGTGCAATACAATGGCACGTTTTGCAATGGATGTCTGTTTATATATGAGTCAAAATTTTAATTTTATTTCTTTTCCTGACGAATTAACAACTGGTAGCAGCATCATGCCACACAAAAAAAATCCTGATGTATTTGAACTGATTCGTGGAAAATGCAATAAAATTCAAGCTTTGCATGGCGAGATGGTACTAATTACGAATAATCTACCAACGGGTTACCACAGAGATTTTCAGTTATTAAAAGAAAACATCATCAATGCCTTTGAAGATGTAAAAGATATTCTAGACATCCTTACATATGCTATCCAACAAGTTATCGTGAATGATATTGATTTAAATGATGAAAAATATCAATACTTATTTACGGTTGATAGTATCAATAACCTAGTTGTTGAGGGCATGTCTTTTCGAGAAGCCTATCAAAAAATTGGTGGTCAAGTACAAGCAGGAAACTACACACCCGATTTAGGAAAACAACATTCTCATGTAGGTAGTATTCACAATTTATGTTTGGATAAAATCAGAGCAAAGTTTCCTAAATAAACATAACAAAATTAGACGTATCAATATTTCCAGATAAGTATACTATTTGTAAAATAAAGACCCAATATTCATTAATATTGGGTACTTTGCAGTTGATATTCAACATCTATCTTATTACATAATGAAAACAGCTACTATTCTAGAACAACCTTTCACTTTGCCATGTGGTGTGACGATACCAAATAGAATTGTAAAATCTGCTATGAGTGAAAACAATGCTGACAAAGGTGGAAAACCTTCTGAACGCATCATAAAACTCTATAAAACTTGGGGAGAAGGTACTACAGGAATTTTGATTTCTGGCAATGTAATGATGGATAGTAAAGCGTTAAATGAGCCTAGAAATGTGGTAATAGAAGATGAAAAATATTTAGCAGAACTCAAAGAATGGGCAACGGTTTCACAAAAACATGGAAGCCATCTTTGGATGCAAATTAATCATCCTGGAAGACAATCTCCTAAATTCAATAAAGAAGTAGTTAGTGCTTCTGATGTTCAATTACCAATTAAATCAATGTTTCCTAAACCGAGACCTATGACAGAAGAAGAAATTTGGAAAGCAATAGACGGGTTTGGAGATTGTGCTTTGGTTGCTAAAAAAGCAGGATGGAAAGGTGTACAAATACATGGAGCTCATGGGTATTTAGTGAGTCAGTTTCTTTCTACGCTTACAAATTTACGTAAAGATAAATGGGGAGGTTCTTTAGAGAACAGGGCTCGTTTTGCGCTGGAAATCTATAGAAATATAAGAAAGAAAGTAGGCCCTAGTTTTCCTATTGGAATTAAAATTAACTCTGCAGATTTTCAAAGGGGTGCATTTACTGAAGAAGAATCTTTAGAAGTTATCGACATGCTTTCGGCAGAAGGGATGGATTTGATAGAAGTTTCTGGGGGTACTTATGAAAAAGCAGCAATGATGGGTGCAGGAAAAAAAATAAAAGAAAGCACAAAAAAAAGAGAAGCCTATTTTGCTGATTTTATTAAAAAAGCAAGAAAAAGAACAAAGGCACCCTTATTATTAACTGGAGGATTTAGAACTTTTGATGTTATGACAAAAGCCATTGAAAATAATGAATTAGATTTTGTTGGTTTGGCACGTCCTTTTGCAGTCTTTCCACACCTGTCTAAGGAATTTTTTAAAGGAACTCGATCAGAAGTTCACATACCACCGGTAAAAACAGGTTTAACATTTATTGATAAAATGGGTTTCTTGGATATTTCCTATTTTTCTGAACAAATGAAAATGATGGGTAAAGGTGAATTACCAAATCCTAAGTTAAGTGTTTGGTCAGTTTTACTTAATTTTATTAAAAAAACTATGTTTTAATTGCTTTTATAAAGTTAGAATATCCTTTTTAGTAAAGCTTTTGTAAATAGCCCAATTGGCATTTTTAATTGAATTTTCAAATCTTCGACAAATGAAGTTTCTTCATCTAAAAATTTTAAAATTCGACTTGCACGGTTCTTCTGAAACATTTTCCCAAAAATAGAAGCACCTAATTTATTTTGTTGAGACAAGATATCTAATAATAATAAATCATAGAACCAAAACTTAGTAATCTTATGAAATTTGGTCAATGATTTTCCTTCTTTAATGTGTTGGATTAATTGTGCTGTTTTCTGTGTGGTATTTTTAAAAGTGAAGCCTGTACTCGCTTTAGACCAACCACCAGCTGTACCAATATGAATAATATTTTTAGAATTGTTTTTCCAGAATTTATAACAGGTCATTGGTATCGAGCCTTGCTCCTTCTCTACAATTTCATAATCCTTAATATTCTTGTCTTTCAGATATTTTTCAATTTCAGATTTGTAGTGATCATAAGGCAATAAATCTTTTGAGAATAGAGTATATTCAAACAATGCTTCGTTTTTAGCATGAGGTAAAATATACATAAATCGAGTATTTCCCTTTTGAGAAACAGTAAAATCCATAAAAGTAGCAGCGCTTTCATTGAAAGAGTCTTTCTTTGTCTTTATAAAAAAACCAACAAAATGTTGTTGTAATACAGGATATTTTGTCTGCTTCTTGTACTCATCATTGAAAAGAACACTGTTTAAAATTGTTTTTGTTTTAAAAATTGTGTCGGCTGTAATAACCTCTGCAAAATCCACTCGCTGTTCAATATTGAGCACATTTGCTAATTGAAAAGTAATGTTTGATTTGGTTTCTAAGTGGGTAAATATTTTTGAGTAAAAATCTTTACTTCGAATCATTTTATATTGGTAAGGAGCTATACCTTCTTTAGCGTTGTAAAGATCGCTTTTAAAAATAATATCGTTCCATGATGCAGAACTAATATCGTTCCACTCGTCATTTTTAGTTGCCCAATAACACCAAGTTCTATCGTTTGAATTTTTCTTTACTTTATCTAAAATTAAGATCGATTTATCATCAAAAAAAACGTCTTTAGACATTCTATATGCAGACATTAAACCGGAGGCACCTCCGCCAACAATTATGTAATCGTAATAATCCATTAAGGCAATACACTGTTACTATTTAAAAAAAAGAATCCTTTTAAACCAAGAATTTAAATTTTAGGTTTTTTAAAATATTCAAAAGGAACAAACAACATTCCAAAACATTGACTATCGTGTTTACCCATATTTTTATGATGAATTTTATGTGCTTTTCTTAAGCCTCTTAAATAGGTATTATTGGTGTTCTTAAACCATTTAAATCGTTGATGAATCAAAACATCATGTACTAAGAAATAAGCCAATCCATAACATAAAATGCCCAAACCAATAAAAAATAAATAGGTATGAGTTGTATAACTTCCATAATAAAACAACAACATACTAGGAATTGCAAAAACAACAAAAAAGGCATCGTTTTTTTCGAAACCATTATATTTTGGCTGGTGATGATCTTCATGCAAATACCAACCAAATCCGTGCATTACATACTTGTGAGTACACCAAGTAATGCCCTCCATAATTATAAATACAGCTAAAGTAATAAGTGCGTATACCATTAGATAATATTCAATTTATATTTTACATAACTCCTTGCCAATAGGTTTATTTTCATTGGATCTGAAATACGAATTCGAGTATCCATAATTTTTTCAGAGGGAACGGCTTTTAATTTTTGTAATAACCTTCTGTAATATCTATAGGCCATATATACCCCAAATTTTGCCTCGATTGGTAATTTAAGAATTCCATGTTTGTATGCATAGTCAAAATCTGCTTCAATCTCATCTATAATTAATTGCTTTGAAATTGCATTTAATTTACCCAAATCTACGTTTGGGAAATAAGAACGGTTCAATAATTCAAAGTCATCTTTTAAATCTCTTAAGAAATTAACCTTTTGAAATGCTGATCCCAATCGCATTGCAGCATCTTTAAGCGTCTCGTACAACTCCTCATTTCCATTCACGAATACTTTTAAACACATGAGTCCTACTACATCAGCAGAACCATAGATATAGTCATCATACTCTTCCTTTGTTTTGTATTCTGTCTTGGAGAGGTCTGCTTTCATACTTTTTAAAAACGCCTGAACCATTTCATCTGTAATGTTATACTTGTTTACGGTTTGTTGGAATGAATTTAAAATTGGATTTAAGCTGATGCCCTGCTCTTTTGAAAGATAATAATCTCTTTCGAAATGAATCATTAATTGTTCTTTATCGTAATCGTGAAAAGTATCTACAATTTCGTCTGCAAAACGAACAAAACCGTAAATATTATAAATATCTTTTCTAATTTCAGCAGATAACATATTTACTGCTAAAGAAAAAGAGGTACTGTAGCTTTTTGTAACCAATTTACTACAATCATTAGAAACACTATCAAATAATTCTTTCATTTTAAAATTGATTTTTAATGATTAATTCTGATGCTAATTTACCAGAGATGAGTGCAGGGGGTACACCAGGTCCTGGAACAGTCAGTTGTCCTGCAAAATACAAATTTTTTACTTTACTACTTTTAATTTTCGGTCTTAAAAAAGCCGTTTGAAAAAGTGTGTTGGCCATTCCATAGGCATTTCCTTTGTATGAGTTGTATTGTTCTTTGAAATCGTTAACACAAAATGATTTCTTAAACAATACATGAGTAGTTACTTTTTGGTTTGTTAATTTTTCAAATCTATCCATTATTTTATAAAAATACTCCTCTCTTAGTTCTGGAGTATCTTCTATTCCTGGGGCTAGAGGAATTAAGAAAAAACCAGCTTCTTTGCCTTCGGGTGCAGACGTTTTATCTGTTAGAGAAGTAAAATTAGCATAAAACAAAGGATCCGTAGGCCATGAAGGATGATCATAAATTTCTTTTGCATGTGCATCAAAGTCTGTATCAAAAAATAAGGTATGATGACTTACATTTTCAATTTTTTTATCAAATCCAACATAAAACAATAGGGACGATGGAGCAAAGGTTTTTTTATCCCAGTACTTTTCCGAATATTGTCTATTCGCAACATCTAATAAAGTTTCGGTATGATGATAATCTGCCCCACTCAAAACTAAATTTGTTTGAATATTTTCACCGTTTACCAACAATCCGCAGACACTTTTGGAGGTATCTGTTATAATTTTTTCAACATTGGCATTGGTCTTAAAGTGAACACCTAAGCTTTTCGCCAAAGAAACCATCCCCTCAATAACTGTATACATTCCACCCCTAGGATGCCATGTCCCGAGGCCAAAATCTGCATAATTCATAAAATTATAAAATGCTGGAGTGTTACTTGGTTTTGCACCTAAAAATAATACAGGAAATTCCAATATTTGTATTAATTTTTTATTTTTAATATTCTTTCTAACTTGTTTTCTTATCGTTGAAAAAAACTGAGACACCCTGGCGATCGTAGTAGTATTAACTAGCTCTAAGGGAGAAACTCCAGGTTTATAAACTAGATCTTTTATAGCAGTCTCGTAATTTGATTTTGCAGAATTTATAAATGATTGAAGATGTTTTGCACTTCCCTTTTCCTCTTTTTCAAAGAGATCGTAGATTTCTTCTAAATGACTAGATATTTTTAATGAAGAGTTTTCACCGAAATAAACCTCATAGCCAGGATGTAATTTATCCAAAATATAGTAATCAGAAGGTTTCTTACCAAAATCTGCAAAAAAACGTTCAAATACATCTGGCATCCAATACCATGACGGACCAATATCAAAAGTAAAACCCTCATTTTTATATTGTCTGGCTCTACCTCCTAGAGTTTCATTTTTTTCCAAAATAGTTACATTGTATCCCTCTTTTGCTAGATAACAGGAAGCTGATAAAGCTGAAAAACCTGAGCCAATTATATGAATGTTTTTTTTCATTATTTATTTTTCTGTAATATAGAATAATTAGATATTATTTATTAAAAAAAACTACAATTTATTCAACAAATCTGAAACAGAATTGTAAAGATTAATTTTTGATTGTAATTTTTCGATGTTCACAAGGTTTACTTTTTGACCGATGGCAATTAGTTGATGAGGAGTGTCCTTTAATATTAGGTCAATTTCTCTAAAATATTCTTCAATTTTATGATCATAGGGCATCACTGTCATTGATGTGATAAAACAGATTTCACTACTGTTTTTAAAAAACCAATCTAAGTTGTCTAAGGGAAGACTTTGCCCTAAATAAATTGTAAAATTACCTCGTAAAATTAATTCATAATTCAAATATAACAGTCCTAATTCATGAATTTCATTTTCAGGTAAAAATAAAACGTAGGTTTTGGAAGATTTAGAAATACCCTGTTGAATTTTTTCTGTTTGTAACTGAATTTTTTGAGCAATTAAAGTTGAAATAAAATTTTCATGTGCTGGAATTAAAGTATCAGTTTGCCACAATAAGCCTATATGATGTAAAAATGGAATAAAAATATCTTTAAAAACTTCTCTAAAAGTTTTTTTCTGAAGGAGTTCATCATAGGTACTATTGAATAGAATTTTATCAAACTGAAACATTGATAATTTAAGGCGATTTATTGCTTGATCATCAATTGCAGATTTAAAAACAACTTCTCTAGACGCATTTAAGAATTCATTATCAGACATCTTTGCAATCTTTGAAATCTTAAAATTATTATTGTTTAACAGGACAATATTTAATAATTTTTGAAGGTCATTATTTGAATATAAACGAATGTTGGTATTGGTTCTCTTAGGGTGAAGAAGGTTATATCTCTTTTCCCATATTCGAATAGTATGTGCTTTGATTCCTGAAATATTTTCAAGGTCTTTGATAGTGAAATCTTGTTTAATACTGTTCAATTTATTTCTGAATTTGATAAACAAATTTAACTAAAATTTTGTGAGCAAAATATATTTTTAGGAAAATTGTAACATTTAATATCTTTACGATACCTATTGTTAGGGTTTAAATTATAAAATTGGAAAAAAAATTAGAAAGAGAATTTTTATCTGACTTTGAAAAAAATCAAAATATAGCACATAAGATTTGTCGAATCTATACGACCAATCAAGATGACCACAATGATTTATTTCAAGAAATAACAATACAAGTTTGGAAAAGCTACTCAAAGTTCAGAAGAGACGCTAAATTCAGTACTTGGATGTACAGAGTCGCTTTAAATACAGCCATTTCTCTGTATAGGAAGTCAACCAAAAAAATTAAATATCAAAATATTGATGATTTTGCATATAAAATTAAAGCTACAGATTATGATCAAACCGAAGAATTTCAATTGGAAGCTTTATACAAAGCAATGCATCAATTAAATGATATTGACAAAGCCTTAATTTATTTATATCTAGAAAATAAACCCTATGAAGAAATTTCTGAAACCTTAGGAATTTCTTCAATTAACGCTAGGGTAAGAATGAACAGAGCAAAAGAAAAATTAAAGAAAATATTAAGCCCATAACCCATGGATTTATTAGATAAATATAAAAAAATTTGGAACAATCATCCCAAAGATACTCGTGAGTTTTCTTCAGAGGAGATTTATAAACTAGCACATTCAAAATCATCATCCATTGTAAAATGGATTTTCATTATTGGTCTTATCGAATTTGTAGTGTTAAACTCAAGTTGTTTTTTTATAGACATGAGTGAAGCATTATCAGTATATAAGAAAATGGGCTTGATTAACTTTATTTTTTACTCTCAAATTATCCTTTACATAATCGTATTTTATTTTTTAATGACATTTTATAAAAATTACAAGAAAATCTCAACTACAGACTCAATAAAAACATTGATGACAAAAATCATCAAAACTAGAAAAACAGTTAGAAATTATGTGTTATTCAATCTAAGTTATTTTGTACTAATCATGATTGTGGTCACCATAGCGAGTATCAATACTAATTTTGATAATTTAAGTCACAAGGAAATACTGATAATAACTACTATTACGATTGTTATTACGGTATTAATTTTAGCAGTTTTATGGCTGTTCTACCAATTGCTGTATGGTATATTACTCAGAAAATTAAACACAAATTATAAAAAATTGGCGGATTTAAATTCAGAAAAATAGGATTGTTTCTTAATAGTTTTTTAGTTCGTTTAGAAGAACTTCGTGCATATTAAGTGTGTAATCTAAGTGCGTGACGATTCTGATTCTGCCCTCTCCCATAGGTGTTAATAAAATATTTTTTTCTTTCATTTTTTGAATAAACGTATTGGCTCCTATTTTTTCGTCAACATAAAAAATAATAATATTCGTTTCTATGGGTTCTATTTTTGTAACATAGGAAACTGCTTTTAAAACTTCACCAATTTCTATTGCTCTTTGATGATCTTCGGTCAATCTTTCTACATGATTGTCCAATGCATAAATTCCTGCAGCAGCTAAAAAGCCAACTTGTCTCATTGCACCACCAAACAATTTTCTAATTCTCAATGCTTTTGCAATATGTGCTTTAGAACCCAATAATAAGGAACCAACTGGTGCTCCTAAGCCTTTTGATAAACAAATAGAAATAGTATCAAATAGTTGCCCGTATTGTTCTGGAGTTTCATTTTTAGCAACTAGAGCATTGAACAAGCGAGCTCCATCTAAATGAAATGCAACATTATTTTCTCCTGCTATTTTATTTATTTTTTCCAATTCTGAAAATTCCCAACAAGCGCCACCACCCTTGTTTGTTGTATTTTCTATACAAACCAACCTTGAAAAGGGAACATGGATATCGGACCTACCAGCCAGGGCACTCTGCAATTGTTCAGCAGTAAACATTCCTCTGTTACCGTCGATTAACTTACATGTTACTCCAGAATTAAAAGCTGCCCCTCCTCCTTCATAATTGTACACATGAGCATATGTATCACAAATTAACTTATCTCCAGGTTGTGTGTGTAATTTTATAGCAGTTTGATTCGCCATAGTTCCCGATGGGAAAAACAAAGCATCTTCCATACCAAACAATTTGGCTGCTTTCTCCTGTAATTGATTCACTGTTGGGTCCATTTTAAAAACATCATCACCAACGTTAGCGTTCATCATTGCTTGTAACATTTCTTTGGTAGGCCTAGTAACCGTATCTGAAATTAAGTCTATTTTCATATTTATAGTATATGGTAATAATTTAGATAAATACTTGATATTGTGTATTTAAAAATATTCTGTATTGAGTTGAAAAAAATACTTTTTTTATTCTTTTATTTTTTTATAAATCTATGAAATAACTATCAGCTTTTAAAGCAAGAATTCTTAAAAATTCATTTATTTTTGTAATACTTATGATTACACAAGACCAACTTAAAGATATAGCTTCAAGAATAGAAAAATTAAAAACTTATCTAGAGATCGATAAAAAGTTGATTGAAATAGCCAATGAAGAAGAAAAAACGGTAAATCCAAATTTTTGGAACAATCCTAAAGAAGCAGAAACAACAATGAAAGCTTTGCGTTTCAAAAAAAAATGGATTGATGACTATAACAAAACTATCGTTTTAAACGAGGACTTAAATGTGTTGTATGAGTTTTACAAAGAGGGTGAAATTGGTGAAGATGAAGTCATTGAACAATTTGAAAAAACACGTTCTTTTTTAGAAGATTTAGAATTTAAAAACATGCTTTCTGAAGAAGGAGATGCTTTATCTGCAACCCTACAAATTACAGCTGGTGCTGGAGGAACAGAAAGTTGTGATTGGGTAGAAATGTTATCTAGAATGTATACAATGTGGGCAGAAAAACAAGGGTTTACATTAAAAACATTAAATTATCAAGCAGGAGACGTTGTAGGGATAAAAACAATTACCATTGAAATTGAGGGTGATTATGCTTTTGGCTGGTTAAAAGGAGAAAACGGTGTTCATAGATTAGTTCGTATTTCTCCATTCGATTCGAATGCAAAACGTCATACGACATTTGGGTCTGTTTATGTTTTTCCAGTAGCTGATGATTCAATAGAGATCGATGTAAACCCGGCAGATATAGAAATTATAACCGCAAGATCGAGCGGTGCTGGAGGTCAAAATGTCAATAAAGTTGAAACAAAAGTTCAATTAACTCACAAACCCACAGGAATACAAATTTCATGTTCTAATTCTCGGTCTCAACATGATAACAGAGCCACTGCTATGAAAATGTTAAAATCTCAACTGTACGAAATTGAGCTCAAAAAACAGCAAGCTGCAAGAGATGATATTGAGGCCAATAAATTAAAAAATGAATGGGGAAGTCAAATACGAAACTATATTATGCATCCTTATAAATTAGTTAAAGACGTTCGTACTTCTCATGAAACAGGAAATGTAGGTGCTGTAATGGACGGTGATATTAGCCCTTTTTTAAAATCCTATTTAATGATTAATGGACAAAATAAATCATCTTAAAATATCTCCTTTTTATGATCAAAATATACCACAATCCTCGTTGCTCAAAATCTAGACAAGGTGTAAAAATTTTAGAAAATTCAAAACAAAAGTTTGAAACCATCCACTATTTAATCGATATTCCCAAAGAAAATGAATTGAAAGAAATTATCGATTTACTTAAAATTTCACCTGTAGAATTGGTAAGAAAAAATGAGAAAATTTGGAAAGAACGTTTTAGAGGAATTGAACTAACAGACCATGAGATTATCAAAGCTATGATTCAAAACCCTAAATTAATTGAACGGCCTATTGTCATTCATAATAAAAAAGCAGTGATTGGAAGACCTCCAGAAAATATCAATTCAATTATTTAGTTTTTTCTTTAACCTTTGTTTAACTAATACTTATTAAATTTAAATAGAACTTTGCAAGTAAAATAAAAGATACTTGTTTTGATCATAAGAAATTGGATTCTCATATGTTGTCTATTCTCAATAACAATATTGTTAGGACAAGAAAGTAGTAACCCTGGTACTTTTTTGGTTTATGGAAAAATATTAGAGGCTGAGACAAATCAGCCCCTGGAATATGCAACCATTATTTTAAAGAATACCGAAACAAAAAAAATTACAGGAGGCATCACTGATCAATCAGGGAATTTCAACATCCAAACTTCAAAAGGAATTTATGACATAAGAGTAGAATTTCTTTCTTATGAAACAAAGAAATTTCTTTCTCAAAAAATTACCTCAAACAAAAACTTAGGAACCATTAGATTGGAAGAAAATGGAAATAACTTGGATGAAATTATTGTCATATCAGAAAAATCTACTGTAGACATTCGTTTGGACAAAAAAATTTATAATATCGGTAAAGACATGACCGTAAGAGGAGGAACAGCCGCTGATGTCTTGGATAATGTTCCGTCTGTAAATATTGATCCTGAAGGAACTATCAGTCTTCGTGGAAATGAAAGTGTCCGTATCCTTGTAGATGGAAAACCTTCTGCTCTCATAGGTTTAAACGATACAAATACACTAAGACAATTGCCCTCTGACGCTATAGAAAGAGTTGAAGTAATTACCTCGCCTTCCGCAAGATACGACTCAGAGGGAACCGCAGGAATTATAAATATTATTTTAAGAAAAGGAAAAACAAGCGGTTTTAACGGTTCTGCAAACGCAACATTGGGTGATCCAAAAAATTATCAATCGGCTCTTAATTTAAACCTACGATCAAATAACATCAATTTATTTTCAAACATAAGTTACAATAATGGAGGGAGTCCTGGAATTTTTGACTCTGATATAACTTATTTAACAAATAATATTATAGATAGCACACGGATAGAAAATAGAGAATATAAAAGAAATAGAAAGGGTTTAAATGCAAATATTGGTCTAGAATATTTTATCAATGAGCGTAGTTCAATAACTGCAAGCATTTTTTTGAAAGATTCAAATGAACAAAATATATCTACAAATACGATTAGCTCATTTGATATTTCAGACAACAATCTATACAATTCAAGACGAATTCAAGACGAACGTGAAAAAAATAAAACATCTCAATTTTCTCTTAATTATGTGAACAACTTCAGTAAAAAAGGACATCAATTAACTGTAGATATACAACATAGTGAGAATAGAGAGAATGACGCCGCTATTATTACAGATGTCAATCCTGAAACTAGTTCTACCGACAGATTTTCTAAAAGTCTGTTGATTCAAACTGATTATGTGTTGCCAGTTGGAAAAAATGCTCAATTTGAAATGGGATATCGTGGAAATTTTAAAAGCTCAATCGCAGATTATAAAGTAATAGCTCCAAATCTTGACCCAAGATTCAACCCCTCTAATAATCTTGATTTTCTTCAAAAAGTAAATGCTTACTACACGCAATATGGTAATAAAGTAAACAATTTTACATACCTAGTAGGAATGAGAGTTGAAGCCACTGAAATCGATATCAATTTAATCAACTCAGACGAAAATTATACTAAAAATTATACAGATTTATTTCCAACAGCAAATATTGGCTATGAAATGTCAAAAGACAGAAGTCTTACTTTAGGTTTCAGTAGACGTTTGAGAAGACCACAGTCTCGATCATTGAATCCATTTGAGAACAGAGCAAGTGAAATCTTTTTTTACAAAGGAAATGTGAATTTAGATCCAAGCTATTCCAACTCCTTCGATTTAGGATATTTGAACAAAATGGGAAAACTAACTTTTAATTCTTCTATTTATTATCAACATTCAACAAATAATATTGTTAGAGTAAATAGTCAAGAAATTAGGATCATTAATGGTAAAGAAACAAGTATTTTGGTAAGAACACCTATCAATCTGGCTTCTGAAGACCGTGTAGGTTTTGAATTTACATCAAATTATACTGCCAGCAATAAAATAAAACTCTCTGGTACTTTTAACTTCTTTCAATTTGATACAAAAGGGGAATACTCCTACGATGTAACCAATCCAGTTACTAATATAACCAACACAATTTCCCAAAATTTTGATGCTAAAAACACTTCTTGGTTTACCCGTTTTGATGCCAAAATAACCCTTCCTTGGGAGATAGAATCGCAAACCAGAGTCTTTTACACTGGACCAAGAAATGATGCTCAAAGTGAGGTAGATGGTTTGCTTTCTGTAAACCTAGCTTTTAGCAAAGATCTCTTTAAAAAGAAAGCTACACTTGTTTTAAACATTAATGATGTATTCAATTCAAGAAAATATAATTTCAAAAATTTTGCGCCCAATAAAGAAAACCCAACAAATATATCGGATCAAACATATCAACGAAGAATTCGTCAAATATCTTTAAATTTTTCCTATCGGTTGAATCAAAAAGAAAAAATCAGAAAAAATAATTCTGATGAAATAAGTGATTTTTAATTACTAATTCAACTTCTTTTTTAATCATTGTATCTTCTGGATATTAATTATCTAAAAATTAAGCACAAAAAAATCTCATCCAAAAAAATGAATGAGATTTATATATATGTTTTTTAAAAAACTACTTCCCTTCAGCAGCCTTTTTAGCTTCTTTCTTTAATTTCATGTTTTCCCATATAGTTCCTCCAATCCAATACGGAACTACAAATGTTAATAAGAAAATTAACAACCAAAAACCAGCTGTAAAAATAAACATGAATAAAACTAAACCTGAAAATTGTGAAAAATCTAACATTACTTCCTATTATAAAATATTACCAATGCAAAAATAATACTTATTTTCAAAAATTACCTAATAAAAAATAAAAAAAGCTTTATAGAAATGATCTTTATGAACTTTATATCATCATAGTTTTTTGTAAATTTGTTTTTATCTAAAATATAGACATAATTATGGAGTATAGAATCGAAAAAGATACTATGGGAGAGGTAAAAGTTCCTGCAGATAAGTATTGGGGAGCGCAGACAGAACGTTCTCGTAAAAACTTTAGAATTGGCGCCGCTGCTTCCATGCCTATAGAAATTGTATATGGTTTTGCTTATCTAAAAAAAGCGGCTGCACATACAAATGCAGATTTAGGTGTTCTAACCTCAGAAAAAAGAGATTTAATATCGCAAGTCTGTGACGAAATTTTAGCCGGGAAATTAGACGACCAATTTCCTTTGGTAATCTGGCAAACGGGTTCTGGCACCCAATCGAATATGAATGTAAATGAAGTAATTGCAAACAGAGCCCATGAGATTGCTGGAAAAGTGATTGGTGAAGGAGAAAAGACAATTCAACCAAATGATGATGTAAATAAATCACAATCTTCTAATGATACATTTCCTACCGGAATGCACATTGCAGCCTATAAAAAAATCATAGAAACTACCATTCCAGGTATTGAACAATTGAGAAATACATTGAAAGTAAAATCTGAGGCTTTTAAAGAAGTTGTTAAAATTGGACGTACACATTTAATGGATGCGACTCCACTTACATTGGGACAAGAATTTTCAGGGTATGTAGCACAATTAAACTTCGGATTAAAAGCATTAAAAAATACACTAGAACACTTATCACAATTAGCACTAGGGGGAACAGCCGTTGGAACGGGTTTGAATACCCCTGCTGGCTATGATGTTTTGGTTGCAAAGTACATTGCAGAATTTACAGGAATGCCCTTTGTTACCGCAGAAAATAAATTTGAAGCTTTAGCTGCACATGACGCCCTGGTAGAAACACACGGAGCACTTAAGCAATTAGCAGTTTCTTTAAATAAAATAGCCAATGATATAAGAATGATGGCTTCTGGTCCAAGATCAGGAATTGGAGAATTAATAATTCCGGCAAATGAACCTGGAAGTTCTATTATGCCAGGAAAAGTAAATCCTACTCAGGCAGAAGCAATTACAATGGTTTGTGCTCAAGTCATGGGAAATGATGTAGCCATAACTATTGGAGGAACACAAGGTCATTATGAATTAAACGTTTTTAAACCCATGATGGCTGCCAACCTGTTACAATCAGCTCAATTGATTGGAGACGCCTGTATTTCTTTTGATTTAAATTGTGCAGCAGGGATCGAACCTAATCAAAAAAAAATAACAGAATTAGTTGACAATTCATTAATGTTGGTAACCGCTCTAAATACAAAAATAGGATATTACAAAGCTGCAGAAATTGCAAACACTGCACATGCTAACGGTACTTCATTAAAAGAGGAAGCAGTTCGCCTAGGATATGTAACTCCAGAACAATATGATGAATGGGTTAATCCAGCAAAAATGATCGGAGGATTAAAATAAATTGTAGTTATTATATAAATTTTAAAACTACACATATCGTGTAGTTTTTTTTTGCTTGATATCAGCTTCATTTTTAAATAAACAGAGGTAATACCCTAAAAATACATATTAGATAATTAAACAAATAGTAAGTTAAATTTCATTGCTATAGATTGTGTATGTTTGTTAATACTAATTAAACCGTTTTATATGACTCAATTATTCATCAATATCAAAGAATTAGTACAGGTTAGAGATGCTTCAATAAAAAAAGTTTCGGGTACAGAAATGACTATTTTACCAACAATTAAAGATGCTTTCTTATTAATTAAAGATGAATTAATTTATGATTTTGGTCATATGGATAAAATCCCTGATTTTTCTGTCGATACAACTATTGACTGTTCCGGTAAAATAATCCTTCCTAGTTGGTGCGATTCTCATACTCATATTGTTTTTGCAGGTAATAGAGAACAAGAATTTGTAGACAGAATTAAGGGGTTGTCTTATGAAGAAATTGCTAGGAATGGAGGAGGAATATTAAACTCCACAAAAAAAATAAAAGAAACAACAGAAGAAGATTTATATGATCTATCGGTAAAAAGATTGAAAGAAGTGATCTCTCTGGGAACAGGTGCAATCGAAATAAAATCAGGTTATGGATTAACTGTTTCCACTGAATTAAAAATATTACGAGTAATCAAAAAGCTTAAAAATAACTTTGATACTCCGATCAAAAGTACTTTTTTAGGAGCCCATGCGGTTCCCAAAAAGTTTGAAAATAATAAAGAAGCATATATAGATTTAATAATCGAAGAAATGCTCCCTAAGATAGCGAAAGAAGATTTAGCTGATTTTATAGACGTATTTTGTGAAACTGATTATTTTTCAATTGATGAGACGTCAAGAATTTTAACTGCTGGTAAAAAGTATAATTTAATTCCAAAAGTTCATGTAAACCAATTTAATAGTATTGGTGGAATCGAAATTTCCTCGAAAAACAATGCTTTATCTGTAGATCATTTAGAAATATTATCTGATGAAGATTTAGAGATTTTAAAAGAATCAAAGACAATACCTGTGGCACTCCCCTCCTGTTCTTTTTTTTTAAATATTCCATATACTCCAGCTAGAAAACTAATTGATAACGGTTTGGCTATGGCCTTAGCATCTGATTACAATCCAGGCACATCACCCTCGGGAAATATGAATTTTATTGTTTCTTTAGCCTGTTTAAAAATGAAGATGACCCCTGAAGAAGCTATTAATGCAGCGACTATAAATGGTGCATATGCTATGAACTTATCTGAAAAAGTAGGGAGTATTACAAAAGGAAAATTAGCAAATTTTTACATACTAGATGGAGTATCTAGCTATCATTTTATTCCTTATTTCTTTGGAAATAATCGAATAAGTTCTATTTATTTAAAGGGAAATAAATATGATTAATTCAATGCTATTAAATTACTTTTTGGATTTTAAATATTGAATTATTCTCGAAATAATTCCATTTTTTTTATCATTTTCATCAATACCATAACCATATCCGTAACCACGGCCATAACCATAACCGTAACCATAACCGTAACCGTATTTGGGTTTTGAAAAGTCATTTAACACATAACTAATATTGGTAACTTCTTTATTTTTATATTTATCTTCTATCATTTTCATCATCCCTTTCTCAGAAAAATCCTGCCTAACAACATAAATAACTGCGTCAGAAAATTTAAACAACTCTAAAGCATCCGAAACCAAACCTACCGGAGGGGTATCAATGATGATATAATCATAAGTATCTTTGAGAATTTGAATCATCTTGCTTGCCCTTTCATTGATTAATAGTTCAGAAGGATTGGGAGGGATTGGACCTGATAAAATAAGATCAAAATTTGGAATTTTAGTTGAAATGATAATTTCATCTAATGTTTTTTGATTGATTAAGTAATTTACAACACCAGTGTCATTGGGCAAACCAAAATCATCAAAAATTTTAGGCTTTCTTAAATCCAAACCAATTAATACTGTTTTCTTTCCACTCAAAGCAAATACAGTTGCAATATTTACAGAAATCATAGTTTTTCCCTCACCCCCTATCGAAGAGGTTAAAACAATAGTTTTAGAATTAGTATTAGAATCTTTAAACATGAATTGAATATTTGATCTAATAGCTCTAAAAGACTCTGAAATTATAGATTTTGGCTTGTTGTATACTACCAAGTTACTCTTTTCTTGGTTTCGCCCCACCACTCCCAAAACAGGAATAGAAAACTTTTTCTTAATATCTTCTACAGTATGAATCTTTTTATCAAAAATCGTCCTAATTAAGACATAAAATAACGGCAAACCCATCCCAAACATTAAAGCTACTAAATAATTAAATTTAGGTTGAGGATAATGAGGTCCATTTCCAATATCTTTGGCTTTATCTATGATTTTGATATCAGATACATTAGCAGCAATCGCTGTTCCTGCCTCGTAGCTTTTTTGTTTTAAATAGTTATAATTTGCTTCTGATATTTCAAAATTCCTCTTATACTTTAACAACCCTTGTTCTCTTGATGGTATTTTTTGTAATTTTAAATTAGAACTCTCTAGTCTCTTGTTTAACTTCTTTATTTTATCATTATTTATAATTTTTAAATTTGAAATATTTTCTAATAAATTGTTTTTTACAACAGTGATTTCACTTTTTAAGGTTTTTAGACCAGGATGATTATCAGTAACTGCGCCCTTTAAACGCTCTTTTAAAGTTGACTTTTGAATAAGAATTATAATTTCTTTTGCTATTTTATCATCTTGAATTTTTACCAAAGCTGGAACAGGAACTCCATCTAAATTTTCTTTGTGAGTTGAAATATAAGTTGTTAACTTGAATAAATATTCATTGTAATCTAATAACTCCTTCTTCTCTTTTTCTATTTCAATAATTTCATTATATGTTTTGGTTTCCTCAAGAGATAGATCAAAAATATTATTCTCTTCTTTATAAAATCCTAATTCTTTTTCTATACTATCAAGGCTATTCTTTTCTACTATAAATAATTGGTCAATAAATTTTTTTGTTTTTTTTGCATACAATATCTTTTGGTCATGTTTGACTTGATCAAGAATTTTTACTGTTGAATTCAAATAATCAACGATTCTTCTTTTATTGGGCCCCTGCTGACTTAACTCAATAATAGAAGAACCTGAAAAGGCCTCTTTTAGAAGTATCTTTTTATATTTTGATACCGTAGCATCAAAAGAATCAAACTTGATAAAATAAACTTCTCCAATTGTAAAATCTTTATTTTTTTTAAGAGAAAAATTTAAAAAAGGTGTATTGATAACTTCATCAATCGTACATTCCTTTGAAAATTTATTTTTTGGAATTGAATAATCAGAGTAAGTATTTGTGTCATAGCAAATTAATTTACAAGACGTTAAATTTTTAAAATCGACAGATATATGAAACGAATTTTCTCCTGTAATTTCAATTCGAATTTTTTTATTAAATAATTGAGGTTTGTGTGTTTGAAGATCAATAGTAAAGGGAGTGTACCCATATACATCCTTTAATCTGTACTTACCTTCTTTGAGGTAAGAAATGAAGAAATTTGTCTTCCTCACTACTTTTTCATTGTGAGATCTAGATCTTAAAATCGTTTGAATTGTCCGAATTTCATCACTTGCACCACCCCAATTAAAAGCTATATTAGTCCCTGTAGAAAATAAAGGATTGATTTCTTCTTTTACGGATATTAAAGAACTCAAACGATACTGCTCTTCTAAAAAACCATTCATAAATTTAGCAATGATGATGGCAGTAATGATCGTAATCACGAATAGTTTCCAATAATATATAAGATACAAAAGGAAAGATTTATAATCTATACGTTCATTTTTTTTAAAATTTTTATTTTTAGTACTCATATAATTAGATCTTATTTAATTAAAATAATTACAGAAGTAAACAATGTAATTGTTGAAGAAATGATAAGTAAACTATCGTTCCAATTAGTTAAAAAATTATTTTTGGATGGATTGATATTAATAATATCATTGGATTTGATATAAAAAACATCAGAATTAAAAGCATTCATAGTTGATAAATCAATATAAAATTTTTCAATACCAGAACTGGATTTCCTAATAACTTCTACTTTTTTTAAGTTTCCTTTTTTGGTGACGTCTCCAGAATTTGCAATTGCATCAATTATTGAGGGTTTATTCTGGGAGATAATATAAACTCCGGGGTTATTAATTTCTCCAACAATAGTATATTTAATACCCAATAATTCAACAGAAACAAAGACATCAGAGTTTATCTTTATAAATTTCTCTAATTTATTTTCAATTATTTTTCTGACCTCCTGAATTGTATACCCTAAAACATTCATAGAACCTATGACAGGCATTCTTATATTTCCAATATGATCAATCTTATAATTTGAAAGGGGGGTATTTTGTGAAGTTTGACTGCTAAATATTTGGACTATACTTTGATCATTGGAGGTTATCCCAATCAGTAATTGGTCATTAACTTGCAATTTGTACGGAAAGTTATCAATCCTTTTTATTTCATTTCTCTTTAGTGAGTCGCCTTCTAAAAAAATCAATTTTTTACTTGGAGTACAGGAATAGAGACATGATAATAACAAGAACAACAGGAAGTGTTTTCTCATTTCAATTTTTCTTTTTCAAAACAAATATTACTTTAAAAAATGATTTTCTGAAATTTTTTTTAATTTCGCAATAAATTGAAAAATGATATACACTATTAGAGAATATTTGAAGTTTATTTCAAAATCTTCAAATCAACACGGAGTTCATTCTCCTTTTGTATATAATCTAGTAACCAAGTGTTTATACGGAAAAAGAAATAATGAGTTCCAAAAAATATTTTATTCTGGCAAGAAATTTTTGGCAAACAATAAGGAAAAAATTATAGTTAAAGAATTTGGAACTGGAAGCAACTTTTTTAAAACCAACAAGCGCTCAATTTCAAAAATTGCGAAAGTTGCAGGAATCACGAATAAAAAAGCATCTATATTAATTGGTTTAATTGATTATTTTAAACCATCAACTATTTTAGAATTAGGAACCTCTCTGGGCTTAGGAACTTCTGCCTTAAAAATTGCGCATAAAAAAAGTGAAATTATTACACTTGAAGGCTGTGAAGAAACTAGTAAAATAGCGAAACAATTATTCAATCATCAAACGTTTGATGATATTCATATCATTACAGGTGATTTTGCAACAACACTTCCTAAAGTTACTGAAAACAACTTATTTGATTTGATTTATTTTGATGGAAATCATACGAAAAAAGATACTCTAAATTATGTGGATTCTTGTTTAAAAACAATAAAAAACGAAACTATTTGGGTATTCGATGATATTTATTGGAGCAAAGAAATGAAGGAGGCATGGTCAACTATTAAAAAACATCCAAAAGTAACAGTGACCGTAGATGTTTTTCACTATGGAATCGTATTCTTCAGAAGAGAACAATCCAAAGAACATTTTAAAATAAGAGTTTAACACTTTCTTCGGAAATAAACTTCGTAACTTTGGTAAGTCCAACTTTGAAATTTTAAAAATGAAGATATATACAAAAACCGGTGATACTGGCACCACTTCTCTAATAGGAGGAAAAAGGGTTAAAAAAAGTAATCTCCGTATTGAAAGTTATGGTACAGTAGATGAACTCAATTCATATATTGGTCTTATAAAGGATCAAAAGGGTATTGGAAATGATGATAAAAATTCTTTGTTAAAAATACAGCATGAATTATTTGTAATAGGGGCTATGTTAGCAACTGCTCCAGATAAAGAGACTTTAAAAAATGGAAAAGAAAGAGTAACGATCTCTAAAATCAATAAACATTCGATTCTTTTTTTGGAAGAGGAAATCGATAAAATGGATGAAAAACTACCTCAGATGACTCATTTTATTCTTCCTGGAGGCCATCAAACTGTGTCATTCTGTCACATCGCCAGATGTGTTTGTAGACGAGCAGAACGTTTGTCTGTAGAATTAAATGAAAGAGAAAAGGTGTCCAATGAGTTAATTATATACTTAAACCGCCTTTCTGACTACCTTTTTACATTGGCACGAAAATTGTCAAAAGAGTTGTTAGTAGACGAAATTAAGTGGATTCCTGAAAAAAAATCATAAGTTCTTTTTTTATCGATTTTAAATAATTTTAAATGGACATTAAAATTTAAATTTTACAGAACAGTAAATTTCTTAAAAAAGGCTTGCATAATTGCGTAAAAAAATTATTTTTGCACAAAATAAATAACTAAGAAATGTATTGGACATTAGAACTAGCATCCTATTTAGCAGATGCGCCTTGGCCAGCAACCAAAGATGAATTGATAGATTATGGTATTAGAACCGGTGCTCCTCTTGAAGTAGTAGAAAATCTTCAAGATATTGAAGATGAAGGAGATTCATACGACTCAATTATTGAGATTTGGCCAGATTATCCGACCGAAGATGATTATCTTTGGAATGAAGATGAATACTAATTCTACAACAATATTAAGTCTCTAAAGAGGCTTTTTTTTTTCAATGAAAAGAAAAAATCAGATTGATAAAATCTGAACCCCAATAGCAATAACACAGTTATAAAAAACTGAAAAACGAACATATAATGAGTATTTTAAATTCAGTCATTAAGCTTTTTGTAGGCGACAAGCAACAAAAAGATTTAAAAGGATTACAACCAGTAATAGAAGATGTAAAAAAATTCGAATTGACTTTTTCTAAACTTTCTCATGATGAACTCCGTGAAAAAACAATAGCTTTTAAGAATAAACTTAAGAGTGCTACCAAAGAAGTTGATGATCAAATCAATACTCTAGAAGAAGAGGCGCTTTCTGCAGAAATAGACCGTCAAGAAGATATTTACACAGAAATAGATGCTTTAAAAGATCAAGCATATACAATTTCTGAAGAAATACTAATGCAAATCATGCCAGAAGCTTTTGCAGTGGTGAAAGAAACTGCTAAACGCTTTGTAGAAAATGAAAAAATCAAAGTAACAGCGACTCCTTATGACAGAGAATTATCTGCAGAAAGAGAAAATATCACTTTAGAAGACGATTTTGCGTTTTGGTCGAATTCTTGGGATGCGGCAGGAAAGCCGATTACATGGGATATGATTCATTATGATGTGCAATTAATTGGTGGTGCTGTTTTACACCAAGGAAAAGCTGCAGAAATGATGACTGGTGAGGGAAAAACATTGGTTTCTACCCTACCCGTTTACTTGAATGCTTTAACTGGAAATGGAGTACACTTGGTAACTGTAAATGATTATTTAGCAAAGCGAGATAAAGCATGGATGGCACCAATATTTGAATTCCACGGTTTCACTACAGATTGTATCGATTATCATCAACCAAATTCTGACGCAAGAAGGAAAGCGTATAATGCGGATATTACCTACGGAACAAACAACGAATTTGGTTTCGATTACTTGCGTGATAACATGGCCAATTCTAAAGATGACTTGGTACAAAGAGCTCCTAACTACGCTATTATTGATGAAGTAGATTCTGTTTTAATTGATGATGCCAGAACCCCATTGATTATTTCAGGAGCAGTCCCTCAAGGTGATCAGCATGAGTTTAACGAGTTAAAACCATTGGTATCTGACTTAGTGACTTTGCAAAAACAACATTTAGTTGGTGTTTTAGCAGAAGCTAAAAAGTTAATCGCTGAAGGAAATGATAAAGATGGTGGATTCTTACTACTGCGAGTTTACAGAGGATTGCCTAAAAATAAAGCTTTAATTAAGTTTTTATCACAAGAAGGAATCAAACAAATCTTGCAAAAAACAGAGAATGTTTATATGCAAGACAACAACAAGTTGATGCCAGAAGTAGATGAAGATTTATGGTTTGTCGTTGAAGAAAAAAATAATCAAATTGATTTAACAGATAAAGGAATTGCAGATTTATCTCAAAAAACAGCGAATGAAAACTTCTTTATTTTACCAGATATTGGTGTGAAAATTGGTGAAATTGACACTTCAGAAATGACTTCTGAAGAGAAGGCATCTCAAAAAGAGGAATTATATAAAGACTTTAATATTAAAAGTGAACGAATTCATACGATGAATCAACTTTTAAAAGCATATACGGTTTTTGAAAAAGACGTTGAGTATGTGGTAATGGATAATAAAGTAATGATTGTTGACGAGCAAACAGGTCGTATTATGGACGGTCGTCGTTATTCCGATGGATTGCATCAAGCAATCGAAGCGAAAGAAAATGTAAAAATTGAAGATGCGACACAAACCTTTGCTACGGTAACATTACAGAATTATTTTAGAATGTATAGAAAGCTTTCTGGAATGACGGGAACCGCTATTACAGAGGCGGGTGAGCTATGGGAAATTTATAAATTAGATGTCGTTGAGATTCCTACAAACAAACCTATACAAAGAAACGACGAAGAAGATTTAATCTATAAAACAGCACGTGAAAAATACCATGCCGTTATTGAAGATATTGTAAAGTTAGTAGCACAAAAAAGACCTGTTTTAGTAGGGACAACTTCGGTAGAGATATCCGAATTATTAGGAAGAATGTTAAAAATGCGTAAAATTCCTCACAATATTTTAAATGCTAAACTACACAAACGAGAAGCAGATGTTGTCGCTGAAGCCGGAAAGCCAGGTATTGTAACAATTGCAACTAACATGGCGGGTCGTGGAACAGATATTAAATTATCTGACGAAGTAAAAAGTGCTGGTGGTTTGGCAATTATTGGTACCGAAAGACATGATTCTAGACGTGTAGATAGGCAATTAAGAGGACGTGCTGGAAGACAAGGAGACGTGGGTTCTTCTCAATTTTACGTAGCTTTAGACGACAACCTAATGCGTTTGTTTGGTTCTGATAGAATTGCTAAAATGATGGACCGAATGGGATTGAAAGAAGGAGAAGTGATACAACATTCCATGATTACCAAATCTATCGAAAGAGCACAAAAGAAAGTCGAAGAAAATAATTTTGGTATCAGAAAGCGTTTGTTAGAATATGACGACATCATGAACTCTCAGCGTGAATTTGTCTACAAAAGAAGACGTCATGCATTGGATGGTAAACGTTTGCAAGTAGACATCGCAAATATGATCTATGACACCTGTGAATCTATCGTTAACTCCAATAAAATTGCCAAAGATTTTCAGAATTTTGAATTCGAATTGATTCGTTTTTCTTCAATGACGTCTCCCTTTTCTGAGGAAGAATTTGAAACATTAACTGAAAAAGAAATCACCAATAAATTATATAATTTTGTTACTGAACATTACAAAAATAAAATTGAAAGAAACGCTGTTCTAGCATATCCTGTTATCAAAGATGTTTTTGAGAATGAAGGGGATCGGTATGAGCGAATTGTAGTCCCTTTCACAGATGGTATCAAATCTTTGCAAGTTGTCACCAACTTAAAAGAAGCCTATGAAAGTGACGGAAAAACCTTAATTACAGACTTCGAAAAAAACATCACTCTCGCCATTATTGATGAAAAATGGAAAGATCATTTACGTAAAATGGATGATTTGAAACAGTCTGTTCAAAATGCCTCTTATGAGCAAAAAGACCCATTATTAATCTATAAATTTGAAGCGTTTGAATTGTTTAAAATCACTGTAGATCAAATAAACAGAGAGGTACTATCTTTCTTGTTTAAAGGAGAATTACCTGCAAAAAATAAAAATCAAATTTCTGAGGCGCGTCAACAAAAAAGAACACGCTTAAACACGAGTAAAGCTGCTGTTCAAAATACTACTGAACAAGCCATACAAAATTCCAAGCAACAAGAACCGGTGGAAACAGTAGTCAGGGAACAACCCAAGATTGGAAGAAATGAACGTGTCACAATAAAGAATGTAATGAGTGGAGAAGAAAAAGTTGTGAAATTCAAACAAGCCATTCCTTTATTGGAAAAAGGGACATGGGTTCTCATTCAGAAATAACATAATTTAAAAAAGAAATTGTAAAAAAACCGTTTAGAAATTCTAAACGGTTTTTTTGTTAGATATCAATTGGTTTTACTCTTTTAAAAATTTTGTTACAAAATTTCCATCTTCAGAGAAAACTCGAATTAGATACAATCCGCTTGATAAATCATCAATATATATATTTTCTGTATTTGAATGAACAACTTTTAGCTTTTTACCCATTAAAGAATAAATTTCAACCTTTTTAAGGGTTCTTAATGGTGAATCTATGTGTATATAATTTCTAGCAGGGTTTGGAAATATTCTAACCGACTGCATTAGTATATTGTCTTCTACATTTAATGGACAATTATCACCCACTTTATATGAAAAATATTTTGTTACTGCTAATCCACCAGCATAAGCAAATTTACAGGCATAACGAATGGTTTCTCCATTTGTAAAACCACTGATGGTTTTTGTAAACTTATTTCCACCTGCATTGTCCATTTGACTTTCTCCAAAAGGAGTTTGTCTCCATAAATAAGCGACTACACCAGATTTATCTGTATCAAGCAACTCAAATGTAAACTTTACATTAGTTCCAATTGTTTCAAAATTATAGGAATACCCCTCACTAAAAGCACCTTGCTGAGCTTCTCCTGATGAACCAGAGCAAGATGTATTGGTATCCTCTGTAGTAGTTGCTTGAAGAACTATTGAATTATTAGACGCAGCATTCCCGATCATATCTTTTGCATTTACATTAAATGTATATGAGGTTTCTGGGTTTAGATTATTGATGATTAAAGAGGTTTCAACACCAGAATCTCCTTTTATATCCTGTGAACTTGAACCATATAGAACGGTATATACAACACTACCAGAATCATCTGTCGCATTTAATAAAATTTCGATAGATCTGGAGGACCTACTTCCAATTTGAGCTGTAAAATTCTTAGGAGCCTCCTCATCTGAACTATTTCCAGAGCAATTATTTCCTACGACATAACTAAAATATTTAGTCACAGACATTCCTCCACTGTAGGCAAACTTACAGGCATATGAAATGGTTTCTCCGGTACTTACTCCTCCTATTATTTTTTTAAATTTTCTCCCTCCAATATTTTCCATTTGACTTTCTTCAAAAGGAGATTCTTTCCATAAATAAGCAACTGCTCCAGCTTTGTTGGTATCTAACAGTTCAAAGGTTACTGAAACTGAATTTCCAACAGTTTCATAAAGAACGGTATATCCTGTTGAAAAGGTTCCTTGTGTCGCTTGACTAGAAGCCTCTGAACAGGATTTAACTTCCTCTACAGAAATATTCACTGTTTGGGAAGTTCCTTGTCCGGAATTGTTATCTGTTACAATCGCTTTTATTTGATGATCTCCAACATCGGCATTTACCCAAGTATACTCATAAGGTGAAGTGGTATCTTCTCCTAGTTTAGTGTCTCCATTATAGAATTCTACTTTGGAAATTGTTCCATCTAAATCGGATGCTGAAGCAGAAATAACAATGTCTGTCCCTTGAGCAAAGGATTGATTTTCTGTAGGGCTTGAAATACTCACAGTAGGGTTCGAATTGGAGGTTTCTTGCACTAAAACCAACACCTCGTCATTTGCCGTGTAAGTTGCATCAGAAACAGTCAATTTAAATTTATAAATCCCTTCCTCTAAGTTAGAAATTGTTGGAGATACCTGAGCATTGTTACTAAAACTAATCGTTGATGGCCCATAAATTTGTTCCCAATTGTAGGTAATCGCTTCTCCCTCTGGATCATTACTTGAAGAACCATCTAAAGTTGCTGTTGTTTCTGGCATAATAACCACTACATTATCACCTGCATCTGCAACGGGAGGAACGTAATCTAATGGCGCACTATAACTAAAATTCAATTTTCCTAAATTAAATTCACCATTAGTAATCACCAACCTTACAATATGTTTTCCTTTGGTAAACTCTACATTATTGACGGTTTTACTTGCCCAACTATTCCAGTCTCCTGTTCCAGACACACTAATATTTGAACTGATCTTAGTCCCGTCAATTTCTAGATAAAAAGGACCTCCTCCATTAGAGTTTCCAGATGCGTAGCGGAAATTTAAACTATATTTCCCCGAAGTTTGAACCTCTACGGTATATTCCAACCACTCTCCTTTGGTTAACCAACCAACGGTTTTTCCTTCGGAGTTGCTTGAAACTGCATCAACATATTCTTGGGTTCTGTAATCTCCTTCGTTGTTTAGAGAAGAATCTAGATAGGTAATATTTTGCCCTATAGCTCCCTCAAAAACATCATAATTTCCAGGCTCTATGATTCCTGGTATTGCAAATGGAGATCCTAAAAATGGTGCCTGCTCTCCTACTTGAACTTGAATAATATTAGAAACGTTAAAGTTAGATCCTTGATATACTTTTGCATACATTCCATGGACTCCTATGATTAAATCTTTGGCTTTCAATTCGAAAGGAGCTTCAGATTTGGAACCTATCAACGTAGTTCCGTCATAAAAGTCAACTTTTGTAACACCAGTTCCTGAAGTTGCAAGGCTTAAATTTACACTTCCATTTGCATAGGCTTGATTAAAATCTGAACTGATCACCCCAGAAACCGTTGCGTCTCTGTTGGTTGCCATTTTATTTGCAGGAACAACCAATTGAAACCCATCAGAATACGTTACTGTAATTTCTGAATCTGAATAATTATGAGCTACATAAGTAGTGACTCCATTTTGTTTAAAAACAGACGCAATGGGATAATCTGCAGTAATTGAGGCATCTACGACTCCCATTGCATTTGCAGAGTGCAACCAATGATAGGTTTGTGCATCAGAAATACCAAACTTTAAATTTCGTTCTGGATACGCATTGTATAAATTTACAGCCTCTTGAGGATTTGTAAATGACAAATATTTCCAATAGGTATCATGCCATAAATTATCATTATCTTCTTTACTCAAAACACCTGTCTTGGAAGTAATTTCACTCCACAATTTTTTAGAATACTCTTGATCATGTCCTAAATAAAAAGACCCCCCATGAATTGGATACATTTCAATACCATAAGAGGCTGCTATATCTGAGGTCCAAAAAGTACCATTGTCATAGGAATTTCCCCAAACTCTGGAAACCAAACTGTATTGTTGATTGGATGAAAAATTTCGTTCATGTATGTCAAACCAATACTCCTCTACAGCAGTCTGCTCTGTAGTGTAAATATAAATTCCTAAATCTCTAATCGCATCATTTTCTGTAATGGTTCCCCAGTGAATGAGTGAAGAGGCAAATTGCATACTCTCAGAAGTAGATTCTTGGTCATTTCCTTGCGGAAAGCTAGCAAAACCATTGGCCCAACTATGACCTGCATACGGACTAAAATTTCTTAAAAATGGAAACTTCGTATCATTTCTGTCTGTGGAGGCCGCATCTCTAATTAAAAGATCAATCATGTCACCCCATTTGGCAGACCATCCTGGCTCAAATTGCTCCATAAAAGCAGCTGCATGAATAAAATATCCCCAGTGGAAGTGATGATCATTTATATTATTGTCCTGCCCGTGACCTGCCGGATACCCCAATAATGCAGACCAAGTAGTATTATAATAAAATAAAAAAGCTTTTTCGCCTGATTGATAGGTTAACCAATCTTCCAAACGCTCTTTTAGAGTTGCAATCATTTTATCCCTTGCTTCTACATTACCTGTCTGATCAGCAATTCTTGCTGTTTGAACCAAACGATTCATTACCTGACCTTCATTATAAGAATCTGTCCATTCTGCCAAACCATCATTTTCTATATTGGCAATTTTAGCATTCATCTCAGATGGGTTGAATCCATCACTATAATTTGCCAAGTAAGGTAACGTTGGTAAAATACCTTTGAACGTATTTTCAACGGTAAAACTATTGCCCTCTAACATTTTTAACTCCCCTCTCACTGAGCTGTATGTATAGCTACTTGGTACGGGAGAATTTGAGGTTAAATTATACCATTGGTGAGGTAATAAACCCAATAACATATTCGTATGTGTACCCTCTTTGACATCTGTAGTAACTTCAAAATCAGTCGTTAATTTAGAGGTATTCTCATTATAACTCCACGAAGTTGTTGTATTGGATGGAAATACGTATGCATATTTTTTTAATTCTTGAGCAACACCATTTACATTACTGGTGTTTTGAGGTAACATTACCATCGACCAATAATTTTTTCCGTTTAAACTTGAAGTATAGGTGTTTCCTGAAACAGACCAAGAACTTCCTGTAGGAGCGTAAAAAACAAAATCTTGATTATCTGAGGCATTTTGAACCGTAAGTAATTCACCTGAGATACTAACATTACCTGAGTTAATTTTAATTTCAACGATGTCATTATCATCTTTTTCAAAATAAAGAAAAGGCATTCCAATACCCGAAGTCGCTTTTAATTCGTGACTGCTATCCTTCCAATTCATCGTAACCGTCCAATCTGAATGGTCAGAAACAGTAGCTTTATTAGTATTTAAGCCTGTTAATCCTACTTCTATGGGAGCAGAATCTCCTATGACTCCCCAGGGAATATAAGTAACAATTAAACCATTATCAGTGGTTTTCATTGTCATTGGATAATTAAAGAGGTTTCCTGCATGATTTTCTTTCACCAATTTAGACCACCAATCATTTGTTGGTACTGGTTTTCCTTGAGCATTGCCAGACAATTGAGGGGTTCCAGAAGGAAATCCATTTCGACCTGCACTATCTGCTCCTGGATAGGAATTGGTATAACTGGCACTTCCTACCGAGGTTGTTTGAGCTGAATAAGACCAAGTATATAAAACAAATAATAAAATTGATAACACTAAATTTTTCATAAATACAAATAGTTAAAATATAATACTTTGTTGTTAATATTGTTGATGTAAAAGTATCACTAATACAACCTTTACCATAATTTTAAAACACAACATAAAACATACATTATAAAAAAAAAAAAAAGATTACCCTCAACCTAAACTATACGTTTAGAGGATTCAGTAAAAACTAGTTTACTTTTCAAAAAATCTTATAAGTAAAGGATTCCTTTTGAATTTTGAAAATCATTTAAATCCCTTGAAAACAACTAAGAGTTTCTCAATCAAAATGATAAGTATCAAAAAAGAGCTGGAAATCCAGCTCTTTTATTTTTTTATGGTTTGGGTAAACCTATAATTTTAAGTAGTCTAAAAATTCTCTTTTAGTTGCTTTCTCTTTGAATTTACCTCCGAATTCGGCAGTTACTGTAGAACTTTCTATATCTTTTATTCCTCTAGAATTCACACAAAGGTGTTTTGCATCAATCACACAAGCAACATCTAGAGTACCCAAAGCCTCTTGCATCGCTTGTACAACTTGCATCGTTAAACGTTCCTGAACTTGTGGTCTTTTAGAAAAATACTCTACAATTCTATTCATTTTAGAAAGTCCAATTACCTTTCCATCAGAAATATAAGCTACATGAGCCCTTCCTACAATTGGCAGTAAATGATGCTCGCAGGTAGAATACACAACAATATTTTTCTCTACCAACATTTCACCATAATTATAATTATTTTCAAAAGTGGAAGCTTTTGGCATGTTTTTAGGATTCAATCCCATAAACAATTCGTTGACAAAAGCTTTTGCAACTCTTTTAGGAGTCCCTTTTAAACTATCATCAGTTAAGTCCATCCCCAAAGTATGTAAAATGTCTTTGACACTTTCTTGGATTTTATCAATCTTTTCTTGGTCAGAAATCTCAAAAGCATCCTCCCTTAGAGGAGTTGTTGCCGATGTTGCAATATGGTTGTCACCTATTGAATCTACTGTTTCGTCATTCATTTTGCTGTCTAATTCAAACATTTCAATCTTAATTAAGTTGCAAATTTACGTGTTTACAACATATAATCTTAGAATAATAATCAATATTAATTATAATAGTATCTTTAATATCAGTTTAATTTATTTACTAATTCTTCCAAAGAACAATCTATTTGTTCTCCTGACACACTATTTTTTAATGAGAAAGTATTGTTATTCACTTTAGAAACAACAAATTCTATATTTCTATTAGTTACATACTTCCATTGACGCTTTTGCTGTTTGTTACTTACAGCTAAATCAGGATAAAATTCAGACTTTATATGATGTTCACGCAAATATTTAATTGCTTTCATGATGGATATTTCCATGGTTTTATCAAAGTTTAAAAAAATAACTTTAGGCTTTGGAAGGTCTACTTTTTGAAATAAGCCCAATTCTTCTAAAACCAGATAAATTCGATCCAAACCAAAAGAAATTCCAATTCCTGAAACATCTTTTAAACCAAAAATACTCGTTAAATCGTCGTATCGGCCACCACCTCCAATAGAACCCATTTTTACACCCTCTGGAGCAGCCACTTCAAAAATAGCTCCCGTATAATAATTTAAACCTCTGGCTAAAGTAACGTCTACTTCTAAATGAGCAGATTTCAATTCTAATTCATTGATTGAATTGACTACAAAACGTAACTCTTCTACCCCATTGATGCCTTCTTCTGAATTTGTTAGCATGCTTTCTAGAGAAGCCAGTTTATCTGTATTAGATCCCGTAAAATTAAATAAAGGTTGTAGTTTATTTATCGCAACCTCAGAAATTCCCTTGGCAATCATTTCATTTACAACACCTTCCTTACCAATTTTATCTAACTTATCTAGGGCAACCGTAAAATCAATTAATTTGTCTTGAGCTCCTATTACCTCTGCAATGCCAGAAAGTATTTTTCTATTGTTTATCTTTATTGTAGTTCCTGATAAGCCCAACTTGGAAAAAACACTATCGTACAATTGAATAAACTCTACTTCTTGCCACAAAGACTTACTACCTACCACATCTGCATCACATTGAAAAAACTCTCTAAAACGACCTTTTTGTGGTCTATCTGCCCTCCACACGGGTTGCACTTGATATCTTTTGAATGGAAAAGAAATATCATTTTGATGCTGAACAACATAGCGTGCAAAAGGGACTGTTAAGTCATAACGTAAGGCTTTTTCAGAAATTTGGGAAGTTAATTTTAAACTATCTTTTTCAAATAAAAATTTTTCATCTGCCTTGTTTAAAAAATCACCAGAATTTAAAATCTTAAAAATAAGTCTGTCTCCCTCTTCTCCATATTTACCCATTAAGGTTGATGAATTTTCAAAACTAGGAGTTTCTATAGGTTGAAATCCGAAGGTTTCAAAAGAAGCTTTGATGGTATTCGTAATAAATGTTCGATTTGCTACTTCTATTGGAGAAAAATCTCTTGTTCCTTTTGGAATACTTGGTTTCATATCAATAATGATGATTTAAAATTCTATTTACTCAAAAGCATTTTTTAAATGTAAACTTATAGTTCAATAGAATCACTGCTACTATTTTTAAAGAGGAGATTTCTTTTTTACATCTATAATAAAATACAATCAAACTCTATTGCAAATATCGTAAAAAAGTTATAATTTCTTAGATGTTGTGGTCGTTTTATTTCTTTTCTTTAAACTGAACAAAGAAGCGTTTAACTCAAAACCTAATAAGAGAATGATCGCATTTAACCATACAAATAACATTAAAACTAAGAGCGTACCAATAGAACCATACAATTGATTGTATTGGGCAAATTTCACAACGTAAATACCAAATAAATAAAATGAAAATAAAGAAACAACCGTGGTTAAAATAGCACCTGCAGAGAAGAATTTAGTTTCTTTACCTTGTTTGGTTCCATACCGAAAAAGTATAGAAACAATTGTAAAAATCATCACAAGAAAGAGAGTATTTTTACCCAAATAAAAAAGATTTAAATCGCTTGTGTGTAACCAACTTGTTTCCTCTATTTTAGAAAGTGCTACCTGATATAAAATAAGGAGCGTCACAGTGATGATTAAAAATAAAGACATTAGTAAAGAAACTCCTAAAGAGATAAAATAGGCTCTAAAAATATTCCTTGCCTCTGTCACATGGTAGGAGTATTCAAAGCCTCCAAAAATTGCATTGACTCCGTTTGTCATTAAAAAAATAGATCCTAAAAAACCGAAAGACAACAATCCACCATATGGATTATTAATAATATCAATGATTACTGTGTTTACGGCTTCAAAAGTTTGTGGAGGTAAAATTTCTTTGATAAAAGAAAACAATCCATCATGAAAACCTTCGATTGGAATGTAGGGGATTAGCGTTAAAATAAAAAGCATAAAAGGAAAAACTGCCATAAAAAAACTAAAAGCAATTCCACCTGCCCTAGAGGTCAAAGCACCATTAACGATCCCATAAATATAGATTTCCAATACATCATACAAAGACATTCCATTCAAACCAGGAATTATAATTTTTTTTCCAAAAGAGATTAAAATTTGAATCGGTGGGATGGTTGCTAATCTACTTTTTATTTTTTTTGACATTTAATTATTCTATGATAATTTTATATTTGTTTAACAATCCAGCAATATTTTCTTTTCGATACATCCCCCCTTTTAATTTATTATTCTCTGGATTAATACTGTAATTAAAAGCGGTTCTAAAATCTGATTTCTCCAAATTTGAAGCATCAAAAATAGCACCTCTCAAATCACAATGATCAAAAACCGATTTTGTTAAAATTGTTTCAGTAAAATCTACTTCTTGCAAATTACAATTAATAAATTGTGTCGAAGGAATTTTTAGCTGAAAAAAAGAGGAAAAATTTAATTGACACTTATTAAATGAAAATTGTAATAAAAAAGGGTCACATTCATGAAATTTCAATCCTATTAATTTGCATTGCGTGAAATAAACCTCTTTAAAAGCAGTATTTTTTATAAATGCATTGCTAAAGTTACACTCTATAAATTCAACTTCTACAAACTCAAAATTAGAAATATGCATATCTTCAAAATTGCAATTTATAAATCTGCAACGATCATATTGCCCCCTCTTGATTTTAGTTTTGGAAACATCAATGTTTTTATATTCTTTATTTTCAAAATATGTATCCATAAATGATTGGATTATTTTTAATAATTCTGTTTATGATTCTGGCGGCATCCATTGCCTCACAATGGAAAAAAGTAAAATCTCAATTAGCAATACTACTCAATATATAGTTAAAAAGTATGAATTCTAAATCAGTTTCAAGAACTGTACTTCCATTATTGTTACTGATATTCTATCGTAAAAATAGTAATTCGTTCTTCATATTTCATAATTTTGTATCATGAAAATCAAATTACTAGCCATCGGTAAAACAGATCATAAACAATTGATTCAATTAATCAGTGAATATCAAAAAAGATTAAAGCATTATATAAAATTCGAATTGGAGATTATTGCTGATATTAAAAATGCAAAAAACCTGAGTCAACTTCAACAAAAAGAAAAAGAAGGTCAATTGATCTTATCTAAAATACAGCCTTCAGATCAATTGGTATTACTGGACGATAAAGGAAAACATTTCACCTCAATTGAATTCTCTCACTATTTACAAAAAAAAATGAATTCAGGTTTAAAACAATTGGTATTCGTTATCGGAGGGCCTTATGGTTTTTCTGAAGAGGTATATAAAAAAGCAAGCGGAAAAATATCGCTTTCAAAAATGACATTTTCACACCAAATGATTCGTTTATTTTTTATTGAGCAGCTATATAGAGGATGTACAATTTTAAAAAACGAACCCTATCATCATGAATAACCAACGCTCTCTTCATTTTTTTCTTTTTATTCTATGAAAGAATAGACGAACTAAAAACTTTGTAACTTTGTAATACCATTCTTAAAATTTTAAAGATTATTATGAAACTTGTTTTTGCCACAAACAACTTGAACAAACTCAAGGAAGTACAAGAAATGTTACCCAACACAATCAAACTTTTGAGTCTAAAAGATATTAACTGTTTTGAGGAAATTGAAGAAACTGAAATGAGTTTAGAGGGTAATGCGAAGTTAAAAGCAGATTATATTACCCAAAAATATGGGTACAATTGTTTTTCAGATGACACTGGTTTAGAAGTAGAAAGCCTGCATGGAAAACCAGGGGTATATTCTGCTCGATTTGCAGGGGAACCGAGTAACTCTGAAAATAACATGCAAAAATTGTTATCAGAATTAAAAAATACATCAAACAGAAAAGCTCAATTTAGAACGGCCGTCTCTTTGAACATTAATGACGATAATTTTATTTTTGAAGGAATTTGTAAAGGAGAGATTTTAGAAAAGAAACAAGGAGAAAAGGGTTTTGGATACGATCCCATTTTTAAACCTGAAAACCACACTGAGTCTTTTGCACAGATGTCTTCTGAAGAAAAAAATATTATTTCTCACAGAGGAATTGCTATTAAAAAATTAGTTCATTTTTTATCGACATATAAAAAATAGCTCCCTGATAATCAAAGATGACCTGATGGAACCTAGAAAACACACTTTATATTTTATATTTTTATTAGTTGTACTAATAATTTTATTCTTTCTAGACATCAGTTTAGGCTCTGTTTCAATTCCTCCTAAAGAGTTATTTAATAGCCTTTTTGGAGGGCATGTTAGCAAAGAAAGTTGGGAAATTATCATTCTAAATTTTAGGGTCCCAAAAGCAATTACAGCAGTTCTAGTTGGTTCTGGATTATCTGTTTGTGGATTGTTGATGCAAACCCTATTTAGAAACCCTCTATCAGGTCCTTTTGTTTTGGGAATTTCATCTGGTGCAAGTTTAGGTGTCGCTATTTTAATTTTAGGCACTAGCATTTTTGGGGGTGCTTTGCTTACAAATACTTTTGCAAATTGGGCAACTCCAGTAGCGGCAAGTTTGGGTGCATTTATCGTGTTATCTGGGGTTATTATTGCTGCAAATAAAGTGAAAAACACGATGTCAATCCTGATTATTGGATTGATGTTCAGTTCTTTAACCTCTGCGATTATTAGTGTTCTTTCTTACTTTAGTGAAGCTTCTCAAATTCAGCAATACTTATTTTGGAGTTTTGGAAGCTTGGGTAATTTATCATGGAATGAGTTAAAGATTTTCACAAGTATCTATTGCATTGGAATGATTGGAACGATCATCGTTATAAAACCCTTAAATAGCTTTTTATTAGGTGAAAAGTATGCAAAAAGCCTAGGGATAAACATAAAAAAAAGCAGGTATTTGATCTTATTAATCACAAGTCTTTTAACAGGTGTAATTACAGCTTTTTCTGGTCCAATTGCCTTTATAGGATTGTCAGTTCCTCACATTGCAAGAATGATTTTTTTGAGTTCTAATCATAAAATACTATTACCAGCGGTTGCAATCATTGGTGCAATTATTTTATTAATTTGTGATACTATTGCACAACTTCCAACCAGTGAATTTACGCTTCCAATAAATGCAGTTACCTCACTATTTGGAGCGCCAATCGTGATTTGGTTATTGGTAAGAAAAAAGAAATTATTTGTGTAGATGGAAAAGATGAAAAAAAATATCGCTCTTGCGGCACAAAATTTGTCTGTAGGATATCAATTAAAAAAAGAGTTTAAAGTTGTCATACCCAACATCAATTTAGAAATTGAAAAAGGAAAACTAATTAGCATTTTAGGTAAGAATGGAATTGGAAAATCTACACTATTGAGAACCTTTTCTAAAGTTCAAGAACCTATTTCTGGAAAGGTATTACTCAATGGAAAAAACTTACAAGAATCAACCCAAAAAGAACTTTCTACACAATTAAGTCTGGTATTAACCGAACGCATCCCTGAAAGTCAAATGACCGTTTACGAGTTGATTGCATTGGGAAGACAACCCTACACAAATTGGATTGACAAACTTTCTGCTACCGATATAGAAAAAATAGATAAAGCCATTGTTCAAACAGAAATCGAACATCTTAAAAATAATCCTTTTTATGAATTAAGTGACGGGCAACTTCAAAGAGTTCTCATCGCAAGAGCATTAGCACAAGACACCGAAATTATTATTTTAGACGAACCTACTGCTCATTTAGACATGCAGCAAACTATTAAAATATTTTCTTTGTTAAAAAAACTCGTTTCAGAAACTCAAAAAACAGTTATCTTGTCAACTCATGAAGTAAATTTAGCAATTCAATTAGCTGATGAAATAATCCTTTTAACCCCAAACAAGGTTTATTTTGGCACAACATCTGAATGTGTACAAGCAAATGCATTTGATGACTTGTTTCCAGGAAAACTAATTACTTTTAACAAAAAAATACAGCAATTTATAGTTAATAAAACCTCCTTTTAATCGATGAAAAAAATACTCAATATTGCCCTTGCTCTTACTTTTATGGCTTGTAGCTCATACAAAACTACTTCCATTAAAAATCTAAATACAGATCTAGCTCAAACCTATGCAGCATCAATTACTGCTAAAGATTTAGGGAAACACTTATTCATTTATGCTTCAGATCAATTTGAAGGAAGAGATACAGGAGAGCCAGGACAAAAGAAAGCAGTTCAATATTTAAGAAATTTTTATAGTTCACAAGACATCATTTCTCCAACAGGGGTTGCCGATTATTTTCAAAAAATTCCTGCGGAATGGTTAACAAAACAAGGAAAAGTTGAATTAAAAGCCTCTGAAAATGTAGTCGCTTTTATCAAAGGAAGAGAAAAGCCTAACGAAATTATTGTCATTTCTGCACATTTAGATCATGAAGGTGTTAAAAATGGTAAAATATATAATGGCGCAGATGATGATGGGTCTGGTACAGTTGCCATGTTAGAAATTGCCCAAGCTTTTCAGAAGGCAGTAAATGCTGGAAAAGGACCCAAACGTTCTATTTTGTTTTTACACGTAACTGCAGAAGAGAAAGGATTACTCGGCTCTAAGTACTATACAGATATCGAGCCATTATTTCCTTTAAAAAATACGGTTTGCAATCTAAATATAGATATGATTGGTAGAATTGATGAAAGACACAAAACCGACCCAAATTATGTCTATTTAATAGGTTCTGACAAGCTGAGTTCAGAATTACACAACATCTCTGAAGCTGTGAATAAAAAATACATGAACATTAATTTAGATTATAAATATAATGACAAAAACGATCCCAATAGATTTTATTACAGATCTGATCATTATAACTTTGCAAAAAATAATATCCCCGTTATTTTCTATTTTAATGGAACACATAAAGATTACCACCAACCTACAGATACGCCTGATAAAATTAACTACTCATTATTAGAAAACAGAACACGTTTAATTTTTTATACTGCTTGGAAAATTGCGAATATGGACAAAAGAATAATTGCCGATAAAGCAATTATTAAAAAAGAAAGGAAATAATCCTGTCAAAATAATTTTTGAATCAGCGGTATGATTTATAGCTGTTAAAAAAGTATAACCAATTAATTTTTTTCCTTTTTTAAAAGTTCAGGAAACTTCTTTTTAAATTTCTGTAATCTTGGAATAGAAACTGCTCTAACATATTCTTGGTTTGGATTTCTTTTTTCGAAATCTTGATGGTACTCTTCAGCTCTGTAAAACTTTTTTAATCGAGTAACTTCTGTAGCAATACTACCCTTATATTTCTCCTTGTTTAGTTTGGAAATTGTTTTTGTAATGGTTTGTTTTTCAACATCATTTGTATAAAAAGCAATAGATCTGTATTGAGTTCCGTAATCTGGGTGTTGACCATTAACAGTGGTAGGATCATGAGAACCAAAAAAAACAGTTAATAAAGTAGTAAAAGATACTTTTTTTGGATTATAATACACCGCAACAGTTTCAGCATGTCCCGTTTTCCCGGTTCCAATAGTTTGATAGGTTGGATTTAAAGTATGACCTCCTGCATACCCAGAAACAGCCTCTTTTACGCCAATAACACTTTCAAAAACAGCCTCAACACACCAAAAACAACCACTTGCAAAATACGCTACCTTAATTTCGTCAGTAGAAACGTCAATTGTTTTTGCTTGAGATACATTTCTATCGGTGAATCCAATAAAAATAATTAATGATAATAGACAACTAGACAAGAAGATAGGTTTTAAAATATTCTTCATACAAATAATTATAATGATTAATACATACTTCCAAGTAAATTTATTTTAAATAAAAACATCTTGGAGCTAACCCTACAAAAATATGTTTTTCAAACATATCTGTTGCTGTTGTCTCACAAACTATTTACAACTTGTTTACAACTTTAGCATTTTGTTAAGAAACCTCCTTGTGGAACATCGATGAGATTCCTATTTTTGTTTAAAAGATACCTCAATAATAATGGAGCATTTTATAGTTTCTGCACGCAAATATCGCCCTCAAAATTTTGAGGACGTAGTTGGGCAACAAGCCATTACGAACACATTAGAAAATGCGATAAAAAACAATCATCTAGCACAAGCACTCTTGTTTACAGGCCCACGTGGAGTTGGAAAAACATCCTGTGCTAGAATCTTAGCAAAAAAAATCAATCAACAAGGTGAAAAAATCTCTGATGACGAAGATTTTGCATTCAATATTTTTGAACTGGATGCAGCCTCTAATAATTCTGTAGATGATATTAGAAGCTTAACGGAGCAAGTTCGTATTCCTCCTCAAACAGGAACCTACAAAGTATATATCATCGATGAAGTTCATATGTTGTCGCAAGCAGCTTTTAATGCATTTTTAAAAACCCTAGAAGAACCTCCTGCTCATGCTATTTTTATTCTGGCAACAACAGAAAAACATAAAATTATTCCAACCATTCTATCTCGTTGTCAAATTTTTGATTTTAAACGAATTGGAGTAATAGATGCAAAAAATTATCTAAAAACTATTTGTGATAAAGAAGGTATCACTGCAGAAGATGACGCTCTTCATATTATCGCTCAAAAAGCAGATGGTGCAATGCGTGACGCTCTCTCAATTTTTGATAGAGTGGTCAGTTTCTCAGGAACTAATTTAACTCGAGAAGCAGTTACCGAGAATCTAAATGTATTGGACTATGAAACCTATTTCAATATAACAGATCTAGTGCTAGAAAACAAAATTCCACAAGTACTAAATGCTTTTAATTCTATATTGAGCAAAGGGTTTGAAGGACATCATTTTATCAATGGGCTGGCAAGTCATTTTAGAGACTTGTTAGTTGCTAAAGATAAAGAAACCTTAGCCTTATTAGAAGTTGGAGATGCTGCAAAAAAGAAATATTTGGCACAGGCCACAAAAGCTAATACTGCTTTTTTAATGCAAGCCATAAAAAAATCGAATGATTGCGATTTGAATTACAGAGCGAGTAAAAATCAACGATTGTTGGTTGAATTAACATTAATGCAAATTGCCTCTATCACTTTTGATGGAGAAAAAAAAAAGCCAGCTAATTATATAATCCCTGCTACTTTTTTCCAAGCACTTTCTCCGGCAACGAAAGTCGTTTCAAAACCCATAGAGAAAAAAATAATAACATCCCCTCCAAAAGAAGTGATCGTTCGAAAACCTAGGTTGGAGAAAGCAACTCGTACATCTACAGAAAGACGAACCTCTTCTCTATCTTTAAAAAGTATTCATCTAAAAAAGGAAGATCAAAAAACTGCCGTTGAAGTAAATTATGACAACCATCCAAAAGAAGAATTTACAGAAAAATCACTTCAACAATACTGGAAAGATTATACCGACTTATTGAATACAAAAGGAGAGCGAAGTATGGCCTCCATAATTGGTGCAGGAGTACCTCAATTAAAAGATCAATTTAAAATTTCATATACTGTTCCTAACAAATTAATGGCAGATCAATTTAGAAAAGGAAAACCCAAGCTTTTGAAATTTTTAAGAGAAAAATTAAATAATTATGGAATTGAGATTCAATTGACTCTAAATGAAGCCGTGGAGAAAAAATTTGCATACACCCCACAAGAAAAATATCATAAGTTAAAAGAGATGAATCCTCTTTTAGAAAAATTACGTCAAACGTTTGAATTAGATCTATAAAATATATTTTATATACCCATAAAATTTAAACAGCAGCTGCTTGGTAGTCTCCTAGTTTAAAACTTTTCCTAAATAAAATAATTTAATATTCTCTTTTGCATGATTATTCTTTTCAAATTCAGACAATAAATAAATACCCTGTTTATTTTCTATGAATAAAGGAATGGATTTTTCTTCTTTAGAGAATTTTTCTAATAACGACTTGTACTCTTTTTGATCAACAATATTGACTTCGTTAATTGTTGGATTTTCTCGATACGCTTCACTTAAATTGATATAATCATCATAAGGTGTAAAAAAAGATTCTCGCTCTCTGCTAGAGGCCTCTGTAATCTCTTTTGAAGAGGCCATCTTGTAAGCTCCTTGTTCACCAAAATCCTCAGAATACTTATTTAAAGTATGCATATTTACTTGATCACTTCCTGTCAATGCAATTAAATATCCAACATCATTTAATTCTATATTATTCGTCAATTCATCGTCATATACATCTACTTTAAAAGCTTCTAACTGTAAATTTAGTGCCTCTTGAATGAAATTTTTATTAGAATCTATTAAAATAACTCTTTTGCCTTTTTCTTTTAAGAACAAAGCAATCAACCTCACCGCTTTGGAAGCTCCAACTAGTAAAATAGCGTCTGATTTTTTAAGAAAAACACCCACTATTTTAGCAAAAAATCGAGCGGTAGTAGCATTTAATAATACCGTTCCTAAAACAACCATAAAGACCAAAGGTGTAATATATTCCGCCCCTTCTACTCCTTGTTTTATTAATTTACTCCCAAATAAAGAAGCAATTCCAGCAGCTACAATTCCACGTGGTCCCACCCAACTAATAAATAGCTTTTCATTCAATTTTAGATTTGAATGAAAGGTACTCGCAAAAACCGCTATGGGTCTCACTACAAAAACAACGACAACAAAAAGAACCCCTGTTTTCCAGGTATACAGAAGAAATAAATCTTCAATATTAATATTTGCTGATAGTAAAATAAATAAAATAGAAATTAATAGAACACTTAAAGATTCTTTAAAATAAAGTAACTCTTTTAAATTTACTAAGTTGCTATTTCCCAAGACCATTCCCATAACAACCACCGCCAATAAACCAGATTCATGAGCGAAAATATCTGACAAGACAAAAACCAATAAGACCGCTGACAAAGCAACAACATTTAGCAAATAATGTGGAATTAATTTTTTGTTAATCGAAAAAGCGAGTGCGTGTGCAAAAGTGAAACCGAAAGTAGTTCCAAACAATAAAATTTTACTAAACTCAATCAAGGCTGTTTTTGTAAAGGCTCCTCCTCCACCAACACTTATAAACTCAAAAACTAAAACAGCTACCAATGCACCAATAGGGTCAATCAAAATTCCCTCCCATTTTAACACCGTAGAAATGTCTTTTTTTAATGGAATATTTCTTAAGATTGGGGTAATTACAGTAGGCCCTGTTACAATAATTAAACCTGAGAACAGAAAAGAAATTTCCCATCCTAAATCAAAAATATAATGTGCCACTACTCCTGCACCAAAAAAAGTAATTGCAGAACCCAAAGTGATTAATTTTGTAATTACAGGCCCAACATTCTTTATTTCACTTCTTTTAAGAGTCAAACCTCCTTCAAAAAGAATGATACTTATGGCTAAGGAAACAAAATAGTACAGACCATCTCCAGGAAAAAGGCCTTTTTCTCCATTCCAAATAGGCTCTATCCATTTACCTCCATCATCACTTAAAAATTCAGCAGCAATTGGACCCACTAACAAACCAATCAATAACAAAGGTAAAATTGCCGGTATTTTAAACTTCCATGCAACCCATTGAGCTACGATTCCCAAAATAATAATTCCAGCTAATTCTAACATTTTTTATAATTTCATTTATTCATGTAAATTTAAGAATGTTTACGTATGATAAAAATAAAAACATTGTTTTTTATTTTGTGTAGCATCAACTTTCTTGTGAAATTGACTCAATTTTCAATTTTTTTTGTAAAAATTTGATCAATGATGCATAGAAATGATATGAACTACAAACACAAAATCTACTATTTTTGATGTTCTGTTATCCGAAGGTGAATCCAGTTGTAAACAAGAAATTAAAATATCAATATTAGAGATTCACTCAAGACACACAACAGATTTCACCCAAAAGAAAGAAGGAAATTTTGAATCTATTTTAAATTTTTGAGAATATACAAATAGCATCCTGTTTTAGCAGACGGTTTTATTTGATTGGAAAAAATGAAGAAAAAATTAGAAATGTTTTCATAAATGAATTAATTTTATTCTTTTAAATGACAACGAATATTATTAAAAAGCTTCACAAAAGAGTCTTTTATCAGTGGGTCATGAACGCTTGTATACTATTAAAAAAATAAAAGGCTTTGCTTATTTGGCAATGTGTACACAAAAAACAATATAATTACTATGCTAGGATTACAATTTGAAACAGAAACCTCTTGGGCAGAGATTGCAAAAGATGACCTACAACAAATTTTAACTGACCATGCATTTCTGGAACAGAAAGCCGCTTCCAACGCAGTTTCCATAATCATTAATTATTCTGAAGAAACAGCACTGGTAAAAGAAATGAGTTCTATCGCAATCGAAGAAATGCAACACTTTAAAATGGTACATCTGTTAATGGTGAAACGAGGATTCGTTTTGGGAAGAGAACAAAAAAATGACTACGCTATTCGATTACAGAAATTCTTTAACAAAACAAAGAATAGAACTGAAGCACTGATACAGCGACTGTTAGTTGCTGCTTTGATAGAAGCAAGAAGCTGTGAACGCTTTAAAGTATTTTCAGAAAATATGGAAGACGAAGAGTTGTCTAAATTCTACACTAATTTAATGATCTCTGAAGCAAATCACTATACTGTTTTTTTAAAGTTTGCACGCCAATACCAAGATAGAGAAATCGTTGACCAAAAGTGGAATGCCTTACTTGCTTTTGAAGCAGAAATGATGAGAGAGCGCGGAAAAATAGCTAAAATACATGGCTAGATACTTCGTCTTCACCAAAATTATTTAATTAGAACTAAATTTAAAAGATGTTCTCCAAAGAAGAAGCTGTAAGATTACGTAAAGATTTCTGGACGAGTTTTGGGAAATCATTCCCAAGGAAATGGATATTATACAACACAAAAATAAAAGGATGTTCTTTTAAGTTTGTTGCAGACAGAAAAGAAGCACTCGTAAGTTTAGATCTCGAACATCCAGACGAATTAGTGAACCTTCTCTACTATGACCAATTACTTTCTTTAAAAACATTAGTACAAATTGAACTTCCAAAGATTATTTTTAATGAGGATTATGTATTAAAAAATGGAAAAAAAATTCACAGAATATATATCCCTTTTGAAGGTAATTTTAGCATTTACAATAAAAATACATGGAGAGACTGCTTCGAGTTTTTTAAACACACAATGACGAAGTTCGAAGATTTCTACCATGAATATGAAGATGTAATAAAAAACATATAAATATGAATTGCACTCCTATTGTTTAAAAAGTAAAAACGATATTTGAACTAAATTAACCGCTGTATATTTGTAATATGATTAAAAATGACACTATTATTGCTTTAGCAACACCCTCTGGTGTTGGAGCAATTTCTGTAATAAGGCTTTCTGGTGAAAAGGCCATCGATATTGTAGCGGACTTTTTCAATCCAATTAAAAAAGGAAAGTCATTAAAAAATCAAAAATCACACACCATTCATCTAGGACATATTGTAAATAACGAGATTATTTTAGATGAAGTGTTAGTGAGTGTTTTTAAAAATCCAACATCTTACACAGGGGAAAATGTCGTAGAAATATCATGTCATGGATCTTCCTACATTCAACAAGAAATCATCCAATTATTTTTAAAAAATGGTTGTAGAATGGCAGATAATGGAGAATTTACAATGCGTGCATTTCTTAATGGAAAAATGGATTTATCTCAGGCAGAAGCAGTAGCAGATGTTATTGCATCTAATTCTGCCGCTAGTCATCAAATGGCCATTCAACAAATGCGAGGTGGTATTACAAATACCTTAAAAGAACTAAGAGGTCAATTATTAGATTTTGCAGCGCTCATTGAATTAGAGCTTGATTTTTCTGCAGAAGATGTTGAGTTTGCAGACAGGACAAAGTTCAAAGACTTAGTAACGAAAATCACATTGGTCTTAAAACAGCTGATTGATTCTTTTTCGTTTGGAAATGCGATGAAAAATGGAATTCCTGTTGCCATTATAGGAGAGCCGAATGTAGGGAAATCTACGCTATTAAACTCACTTTTAAACGAGGAAAAGGCCATTGTTTCAGATATCGCAGGAACCACAAGAGACGCCATTGAAGATGAGATTATTATTGATGGAGTTGCTTTTCGATTTATAGACACTGCAGGGATCAGAGAAACCAAAGACATCATTGAAAATATTGGTATTAAAAAAGCCTATGAAAAAGCAGAGAATGCTCAATTGATACTCTTCTTAATAGATGCAAATAAATACAAACGCTCTAAGCATGCCTTTTTATTAGAAATAGAAAATATCATCACTCGCTTTCCAAATAAAAGAGTACTCATTATTGCCAATAAAATAGATACTCTTTCCAACACCGATATTCACTTACTTCAGGAAGAAATTGATCATTTAATACTATTGTCAGCAAGAAATACATCAGGAATAGAAGTTTTAAAAGCAGAATTAACCTCTCTTGTCAATATTGGAGCCCTAAGTAATAATGAGACCATCGTTACAAATTCGCGCCATTTCGAAGCTTTGAATAAAGCCTTAACAGCTATTCTTTCGGTACAAGAAGGAATCGATTTACAAATTTCAACTGATTTATTTTCTATTGATATTCGAGAATGTTTGCGTCATTTAGGAAATATCACAGGAGAATATGACCTAGATAAAGACATCTTAGGACATATTTTTTCTAACTTTTGTATTGGAAAGTAAAAATTAATTGTGCTTATTTCTAAAAAGAATGCATTTTCAAATTTAATCGTTTTTATAGACCTCTTCATCAAAAATTTTGAAGTTGAAAAGTTATTTATTACTAACTTTTTAAAAAAATAGTATTTTTACGAAAAAAAAATGAAAAATCCCCTAACAATGATAGCGCTAGCTATCATATTTAATGTCAATGCCCAAAAATATAATTTTAGAACTACCGGTAACGAAAATGAATTTGGTGTAGGAGAATACAATACAGCTTCTGGACTCAGTGCTTTAGCAAATATCATAGAAGCAAAATATAATTCTGCATTTGGAAATACTTCTTTAAATCAGAATAAAACAGGAAATAATAATACCGCATCTGGGTTTGCATCTCTATTAAACAATATTGAAGGAAGTAATAATTCTGCATTTGGATTTAAGGCTTTACATTCAAACGAGTCAGGAAATTATAATACTGCTTGTGGATACCAAGCTTTATATAACACAAAAGGAAATAGCAATACCGGAGTAGGTTATGACGCCCGAACAAGTATAATTGAGGCAACAAATCAAACAGTAATTGGGTATAATGCAATAGGTCGAGCAGATAACTCTGTAACGCTTGGTAATCCAGAAGTAACTGCAATATATATGGGAGAAGATTCTGGAGCTACTGTGCATGCTAAAAAATTAAATATTGACAACACAGAGATTACTGCTGAGGAGCTAAAGCTGTTAAAAGGTGGTACATTATCATCTGTGACAAAAAATAATAATACTGGATTTAGACTGTCTTCTCATTCAGATACTAATTACGGAGATGTAGGGGACAAAGCAGTTGATTTAAGTTATTCAGATACTAAAAATGCTACATATGGGGCTACTGGAAGTTATTCTTTAGCCTCGGGATACCAAACAACAGCCAGTGGAAGTAATTCTTTAGCTTCGGGATACCAAACAACAGCAAGTGGAACATACTCAACAGCAATGGGATTCTATGCAACGGCAAGTGGGTACATCTCAACAGCAATAGGTAAGGCAACAGCAAGTGATTATGGTTCATTTGCAATGGGCCAGCACAACAAAGCGCTTTCCACACTTACCGAAGGTGGAGATAGAACTACTTATTCTGTAAACAATACTGCCTTTGTGATTGGAAATGGAACGGGTACCAATAATAAGTCTGATGCCTTTAAAGTGATGTTTAATGGAGATGCTACAATTGGTAATAATTTAAATGTTAATGGGGAATTAAGAATTAAGGGAGAGTTATTTCCTATTGAAAAGATAAACAAATTAGACAAATTAGATGGTGGCATATTGTCATCAGTAACAGAAAATAATAATACTGGATTTAGACTGTCTTCTCATTCAGATACTAATTACGGAGATATAGGATCCAAAGCAGTTGATTTAAGTTATTCAGGTTCAGAAAATTCTAAATATGGGGCTACTGGAAGTAATTCCTTAGCTTCGGGATACCAAACAACAGCAAGTGGAGACTACTCAACAGCAATGGGAAATAATACAAAAGCAGAGGCAATGAACTCTGTAGCAATGGGAAATAATACAACAGCGGAGGCAATGAACTCTATGGCAATGGGAAATAATACAACAGCAAGTGCGTTCAACTCTATCGCAATGGGAACAAACTCAACAGCAAGTGCGTTCAACTCTATCGCAATGGGAACAGGCTCAACAGCAAGTGCAGCTTACTCTATGGCAATGGGATTGAATACAATAGCAAGTGGAACATACTCAACAGCAATGGGAGTCGCAACACAAACAAGGGGGAGAAACTCAACAGCAATGGGAAATCATACATCAGCAAGTGATTATGGTTCTTTTGTAATAGGGCAATATAACGATGCACTTTCATCAGTCACCTCAGGTGGTAGTGCAACAGCTTACAATACCAATAATATTGCATTTGTCATTGGAAATGGAACTCCATCTGCAAAATCTGATGCCTTTAAAGTAAAGTTTAATGGAGATGCAACAATTGGTAATAATTTAAGTATTGGTGGAAAACTTATTATTAATGAAAAGGAAATTACTTTTGAGAAGATAGACAAATTAGATGGTGGCATATTGTCGTCAGTAACAGAAAATAATAATACTGGATTTCGACTGTCTTCTCATTCAGATACTAATTACGGAGATATAGGGAACAAAGCAGTTGATTTAAGTTATTCAGATACTAAAAATGCTACACCTCGTGGGGCCTCTGCAGATTATTCTTTAGCCACCGGATTGAATACAACAGCAAGTGGAAAAAACTCAACAGCAATGGGAATGAATACAACAGCAAGTGATTACGGTTCTTTTGTAATAGGACAATACAATGATGCACTTTCATCAATTACCTCAGGTGGTAGTGCAACAGATTACAATGCCGATAATACTGCATTTGTTATTGGAAATGGTACCTCAAATGCAAAATCTGATGCCTTTAAAGTAAAGTTTAATGGGAACACAACAGTTAGTAATAACTTAACGGTAAGTGGTGATGTTGTAATTTCATCCGATGTAAGATTAAAATCCAACATTGTGTCCCTGGGTCCCACACTTTCCAAACTATTACTAATTGACGGAAAAACCTACACCATGAAAAAAAACAACAAACAAAAAATAGGGGTATTGGCTCAAGACATTCAAAAGGTATTTCCTGAACTTGTGAGTAAAGATGAAAACGAAATGTTGGCCGTAAACTATCAAGGATTGGTTCCTGTACTGATCAATGCGTTGAAAGAACAACATACAAAAATTGCAAGATTAGAGCATTTGATAAACAAATTAATAGCAGATAAATAATTCATGTTCGTTTATCAAGGAATTTAAACTGTATAAATTTCCACTTCAACATTGGTTTGAAAGGTATAGGCTTTGATCGGTTTATAAGAATTGATTGCTCTGTTTTTAAGAAGATCGTATTTTCATGACAATGGTAGAGCCCTTCCTAAGATTAAGATTTCTACTAAATTTGACAAAGACGATAAAATAACCAATGAAAGTTTAGAGATCTTTGTAATTAAAAATATCTAGTAGTGGTTTTATTCACCAGCACTCTATTGCTTTGATATTAACCATATCATAAAATAGTAAAAATCATCTCTTTCATACCTGGTGTTTCTTAAAGCCCATCACCATCGATGTAGTAATCTTAAAAACCTACTATTAAAGGGGTATCAAAATTTGTGATAAAACTCAATAGCTAAGCTTTTATAGTTGTAATTTAAAAGTATTATATTTGATATGAAAAAGGGTAAAAAAATTACTATGAAAAAAACACCTGCAATTATAGCATTAGTTATGTTATTTAATATCAATGCTCAAAATTTTAGAACTAATGGTAGCGATATTGGGTTTGGATCAGGAACTTATAATACTGCAACTGGAAATTATTCTCTAAACAATCACACCACAGGAATAGGAAATACCGCATCAGGTATTTATACTTTATATAACAACACTTCAGGAAATTCCAATACTACATTTGGAAGTTATTCTTCAGCTTTCAATACCACAGGAAGTTCTAATACTGCTTCTGGTTACTACGCTTTACATACAAATTCTATAGGGAGCCATAATACAGCTATGGGACGTGAAGCTTTATATTATAACTCAACAGGAAATTCCAATACCGCATCGGGTAGTTATACTTTATATTACAATTCTACAGGGTCTAACAATACTGCTGTTGGGAATAATGTTTTAAAACACAATACCTCAGGAGATTATAATAACGCATCGGGCAGTCATGCTTTGCATCTTAACTCTACTGGGACTTTTAATACTGCCTCTGGTAGTTATGCTTTGTACAATACTTCTACAGGATCTCTTAATACTGCTTTTGGTGGTTGGTCATTGGGAAATAATACCACAGGATCTAATAATACTGCCTTAGGAACATATGCACAGGGAAGTTCAGATAATGCAACAAATCAAACAGTGATTGGGTATGGGGCAATAGGTCAATCAGATCACTCCGTAACGCTGGGTAATTCAGAAGTAACCGCAGTGTATATGGGACAAAACTCAAGTGAAACTGTATACGCAGCAGGATTAAGAACAGCCTCTAATGCTATACTCACATTGTCTGGAGATGATGCAACCTTTGCAGATGACATCACAGTTAATGGCGATGTAATCATTTCCTCTGATGCTAGGCTAAAAACCAACATTGTATCATTAGGAACTACCCTAGCAAAACTACTGTTAATAGATGGAAAGTCCTATACAATGAAAAAAAACGGTAAACAAAAAATAGGGGTATTGGCCCAAGACATTCAAAAGGTATTTCCCGAACTCGTGAGCAAAGATGAAAACGAAATGTTGGCCGTAAACTATCAAGGGTTGGTTCCAATACTAATCAATGCAATAAAAGAACAAAATGGAAAAATTTCAAAATTAGAACATTTGGTCAAAAAATTAATAACAGATAGATAATTCAAATTCATTTATTTAGGAACTCGGGCTTTATAAATTTCAACCTCAGCATTCGTTTGAAGGGTATACATTGTGTTCGGTTTGATAAGAATTGAGTCCCCTTTTTGTAAGAAAAGCGTATTTTCATTTTCTGTTACCGTTGCCGAACCCTCTATGACAATTAGAATTTCTGCAGAATTTGATATAGAACGATGAATACCCGATGAACCTGGGGCAATCTTAGTTATTTCAAAATCTTTAGCACTAGTTTGATACACAAACTCTCCATTGTCTTGGTATTGATTTCCATAAAGAATAGTAGGAATTGTCTCTTCAAATCTGGTGTTTTTTAAAAGCTCTTCAACATCGATGTGTTTGCTGGTTAACCCACCTCTTAAAACATTATCAGAATTGGCCATTAATTCCATATTTTTTCCTTCTAGATAGGCATGAGGAACCCCTGCGTCTTGAAAAATTGCCTCTCCTTTTGATAATTGTAAGATGTTAAAAAAGAAAATTGAAAAGATGCCTTTATCTATATTTTGAGGATCTTTATGCACCAAGGATTTCGCTGCCCAATACGCTGGTGAAGATTTTTCTAATTTATTCGCTACAAATTTTGGATAAATTCTATCTATCAAAGGCTTAAGTATGTTATTTACCTCCTCTTGCGAAAACTCCATCACTTTCTTATACAAACCTAAATAACCTTTTTCTAAAAAAGTATTGAGTAAAAAATATAATTCCTTTGTCTCCTGTAGGTTTGTAATTAGTTTGGTGCGTTCTAAAAAACCATGCAATAACCAAAAATCACTCAATGCCACCATTATTTCTGGTTTGTGGTTTTTATCTTTGTAGTTTCTATGCTTTGCCGCTAATGGAATCCCTTTTTTATTTTCAAATTCATAGCCCTTCTTAGCAGCTTCTATGGTTGGATGTACTTGTATGGAAAGCATTTTATGTACATCGAGAACTTTAAAAAGATAAGGTAGTTTTCCAAAATTACTAGCCACATATCCCCCTAGATTTTCAGTTAAATTTTGATTTAAAAAAATATGTAAAGGAATGTTTTTTTGGTGCGCTTTAACCATTGAAGGAGGTTTCGCATGAGTACCTAACCAGTATTCAGCATAGGAAATATTAGAAGAGTTCGTTTCGGATAGTAAATTTGGAATAAAACTTTTCCCTCCCCAATCATAATGTTGAACCACCCCTTCTATTCGAAAAATATTTTTTGTGTTGTTCTCTAAACCTTCCATATTTAAAATCTATATATCTTATTTACAGTTTTATAATACAAAATGATGCCTTGACAACATTTTGAACTGGTAATTTACAAGTACCATCTGTACATAAGTAAATATAGGATCAACTGCTATAAAATCTTAAAAAGATAAAGATATTTATTTTTTATGAAGGAAAAGTTTAAAGCATAAAAAAACGCTCAAAATAAATTTTGAGCGTTTTAGTTAGATAAATATACTTGTTATTACTGCTTGATAAATTTAGCAGTACCAACAGCATTATCGATACTATACTTAATTAAGTACATTCCTGTAGCTAAATTAGAAACATCAATAGACTCGCTATTTTTGTTAATCTCTAAGCTCATGACTTGTTTCCCTAGTATATTATATATGGCTGCACTATGAATTGTTTTTTGTGCAGAAATAGTTAATCTACTTGAAGCAGGATTTGGATACATTGAAATATTTAGCAATGCATTGTCAATTGTGCTTGCTGTCGCAGCTTCACCATAAGAAAGATCATCAATATAAGCCTTTACATGTTCGTTGTTATTTTCACCGTTAAATTGAATCACCAATCTGCTTCTGTCTGTGTCACTAGCAATAGAAGAAAAATCAAACGTAAGTTCTTGCCAAACATCGTACTCATACGCTTGTTCTTTAACAACTTGACCTTGCCAAGAATTACCTCCCTTACTTCCATCTTGAAGCTTGAGCCATAAAATCTTAGATTGGGTAACAGCTACCGAAGGAGTTGGAACATATACTTTTAATGTAAATACATTTTTCGTACTTAGATCATACTTTACAGAAGTATCTGTACTCAAATCAAATTGAATATTTGAATATTGACCTCCTTCATCAGAATATTCTAAAACTTTAGCAGAAGTATTAATTCCTCCTGGTGCAGGATTGTCAAAAGATGTATTCATTACATTTGCGTCTGCTTTCCATGTAATGTTTCCATTACCTTCAAAATCGTCAGAAGGATCTGTTGATGCTACAGCAGCTGCTTGATAAGAACCTAAACTAGTCCATTCTGTATCCTTTCCTGTTACAACCCATTCAGATGAAGATTCATCTGTACCTGCAGAGGAGGTCCAATCAGAACTTGGCCCTGAAATCGTGTTTTTTCTGGTTAATGTATGGTCTTTTGTTGCATTGGTAACTCCGGCGACTGCCCAACCACTTCCTGGATCATCTCCAGTAGCGCCAATGATATCGATAACTTCAAATGTATCACTATCATTTTTTTTAAGTAATGCAATCGCATCATCACCATTATAATGAAGAGCACTTTCATAAGATAAAGAAAGATCTGCTACAGCTAATATAGAAGCATCAGCTTGATCAGCTGCTATGACATAAACATCACCATCAGTGATTGATCCTGTTAAATTTAAATTTCTTGCTTCTTTCCAATCCCCCCCATTATTAGTTCCTTTTATCATGTAGTTAGAAAGATCGATGCTACTCCCAGTTCCATTATAAATTTCAATAAATTTATTATTACTAGAGCCCTCGGCGTACATACTGATAAATAAATCAGAATATTGCCCATAAGAGGCAACAGTCATGCAAATTGTCATTAATAATGTTAAAATGTAATTTTTTTTCATATTGTATATATTTGAAATTAGTGAATCTCAAATATCAACAATTTTAACCATAAAGTGTGTTAAATTAACCCATACAAAAACCAAACAGATTATCAAATAGTTCTATATTCGCTAGAAACAAAACTACAACAGGCTTATAACCTAATGGTACTTCAACTTCTCATCTTTATCCCACAATCCCCAGTAAGCACCGACATCTCCTTCGGCACCAACTTTCCATGATTCATCAAAGGATGAAAAATAAAAGACATCAATGTTATCATTTGCAGACCAAACTTGGGTATTGATAAAATACTTCATCGCATTTATATCAGAAGGGATGGCACCCCCTTCAACTCCCCCTTTATTTGGCCAACCAGTTTCAGTAATGATCACTTTTTTACCCTGGCTTACACGTTGAGCTTGATGGAACATTTTCTGCATGTGATGAATAGAATAATCTATAGGACAACCTTCCCAAAATGGGTAACAATTGGATAAAATAACATCACAAGCTTCGACTAACTCAGGATATTTTGAAAATTTATAATAGGCATCTACATACCCAACTTCAACCTGAGGCAAAGCAGCTTTTACGCTATTAATATATGAAATTAATTGTGCTATAGACAATTCATCTCTATACAATACCTCATTTCCTACAGCTGCAATATCTACCAAACCCTGATTTCCTAATTCAATTAAGGCTTGTATTTCTACTTCGTTTTTTTCTAAATCACTTCCTAACCATGCGCCAACCATTGTTTTTATACCATGCTTTTTGGCTACTTTTGGAATGTATTCATTCCCTTCAATACACGAAAAAGATCGAACCCATTTTGTATAGGGTTTTAGAATTTCAATTCTCTTTTCTACTTGTTCTTCGCTAACTATGTCACCAGGTCCTTGACCTTCTTCATACATGCTAAAGCAGATTCCATGAATCCCTTTATTCAAAGTATCTCTCCATATATTTTTTAACTCATCGAATGAGTATTCATTAAAATTTGACCCAGCAGTTTCGAAATCTGTAGTCACCTTTAAATTTTGATGATGTTCTTTTCTAAAAGACATAATTATATCCCGTAAATGATTAAATTAAATGTGTTGTTTTTTTAAAATTTTTGCAAATGTATTAAAACTAATTATTAAAAACGATTTTTTTAGGCTTGGTTTTTAATTTCTCTTCTCTCTGCTAATTTCGATCTTATTTCCGATGCTCGCTCTTCAGTAATATTGTAATTATACATAATAAGCATTGCAAAAAGAGTCCCTATCATTGGAAAAAAACAAAAGAAAGCGTGTAAACCGTCAACTGCAGCTTGTTGGTCTGTTGTTGGAAGATCTGAGTTAAAACCAACGATAGTAATGATGACACCACTCAATGCTCCAGCAATTCCATAACCAACTTTTACCATCCACCAATATATGGCCCCAAAAATTCCTTCTCTACGCTTTCCTGTATTTATTTCATCGATATCAATAACATCAGCAGTCATAGACATCATTAGAGTAAATAAGCTTCCAATCCCAAAAGAAAAGAAAGGCAATGCAATAATGTACATCCAAGGTTTACCTGGAATAAATAGAAAATACAACATAATATATCCTATTAATGATATTGTTTGAGATAACATAAAGGCTTTTTTCTTCCCAATTTTTTTTGACATCCAAGCCACAGCAGGAATTACAATAAAAGTAGTTCCTATGGCTCCTAAACACCCAAACATAGAAACCCAAATTCCACTAGCTCCGGCATCTCCATTGAATAATTTATATACGATTACAAAAAAAGTAAGTGCTGCTACCGTATTAAATGCATTAAATATTAAAAAAGTTGCCCCACATAATTTTCTAAATTCTTTAATCTTAAAAGCAGCTACAAAACTTTCGAAAATTTTTGTGATACTATTTCCAATATTAGCTGAGTTTAGTGGCTCATAGTCTTCATTTAATGTTGAGTTACTTTTGATAAAAATTGCGGGTACTGTAGCGCAAATAGCACAGGGTATCGCAACCCAAATTGCCAATTCTCTTACGGCAATATCTGCAGAAGGAAACCAATTTTCGTCATACATAATGATCCAAAACAAAGGTGCAATTACCCATGCCCATTGACCAATAAATTGAGCTATTGCCATGATATTAGTTCGCTCATGAAAATCATCACTCATTTCATAGCCCATGGCAACATAAGGAACACTAAAAATAGTCAAGCCTAAATAAAATACCAAAGACCATAAAAAGAAATACCAAAAGTTATAATGAACGCCATCAACTTTCTAAAGCTGCCACATAAAAATATAGGCAATACCCATCAGAATACCTCCTATTAGAACATATTGTCGACGTCTCCCCCATTTGGATTTTGTATTGTCTGAAATGAATCCCATAATTGGATCAGTAATCGCATCAAAAATTCTAGGAAAAAGAAATACCAAAGACCACATCCAGCCAGAAAATTCAAGATCTTCAACTAAAACAACCATAAAGATTCCTAAGATTGCTGGAAACATTTGATTGGCTAACATTCCGAAACCAAAGGCTATTTTTTGTCCCATAGGGACTTTTTTTGTTATTGACATAATTATTAAATAGTATTAATTAATATTGTTTGTATCGCTTGCGCATTGATATTAATGATCGATTCTTTTTCTCCCAAAAGCAATTTGAAACTCTTTTTTAAATTGCCTTCATTGAAAACTACCACAGCTATGGAACCATCTATGTTTTCGGCTGCTGTTACTTGTAGTTCTTTATCGGAATTTTCCATACCAATGACGGAAGCTCCAGGTCGTATATATTTACTAAAATGAGCCATGGTATAATAAAGGGGTGTAAAGTATACTTCGTCATTTTCAGTATCAACAATTACAGGAGCAACACACCAATTTTTAAACCAATTTGGACCTCCTTGCTTATCTAGAACCATATTCCAATCTACCCAACCGTCTACCCAATTATTTAGACATCCAATAATATCTCTTGCATATCTATTTACTGGAGAGTACTTGGGATGTAAGTGTTTATCTTTATCCAGAGCCCAGTCCCAACCCCAGTCTGTAGCTTCTTTAGTCCAATACCAAGCATCGTCTTTCCAAACAGGTATTTGAGAATCTACACAAGCTTCTGATTGAATTAGATGTTTGGTAGGTGCTTTATAATGAGCATATTGTAATTCTTTAGCAAATACCTCGTAAGTACTTGCGTACCAATGAATTGCAGTACCATCGAAATACTTAGAAGATGCTTCACTATTGTACATTGAATCTACCCATTCATTTAAATGTTCTCTATTTTGGTCATATCCTAAAATTTTAACATTTTGACTATCTTTTTCCAATCTTGGTCCTAAATGATGTTGAACAAAATTTGTCATTTCATCAGGAGTAAAATGCATACTTTCCCAATTTTTATTATTACCTAAAGGTTCATTTTCCACCGTAAAACCCCAGATATCTATTCCTTCTTCCTTATAGGCATCGATATATTTTGAAAAAAATAAGGCCCAAGTATCATAATATTTTGGCAATAGCTTGCCTCCAAGCCATGAATTATTATCTTTCATCCAAGGGGCTGCAGTCCAAGGAGATGCTAATATTTTAAATCCATCTTTAGAGGCATTCATAGCGTCTTTGATCATTGGAATGAGATCTTCTTGATCCTCTTTTATTGTAAAATACTCAAGGTTCACATCATCCTCTACTGGCGAATACGAGTATTGACTCAAAGAAAAATCACATGAATTCATGTGAGTTCTTGTGAGAGAGTAATTCGCACCTTCTTCCGAAAAATAGGCTTGTATAATGGTATCTCTTCTATCTTTACTTAATCGATTTAGTAAATACGCTGATGCCTCGGTAAATGACCCTCCGAAACCTGTGATTGTTTGTAATTTTTGTTGTGGATCTAACTTGATTATTGAACTGTTTTTTTCTGGAGTAAATTCAGAAACTTTCGTTAATTTATTTCCACCTGCTGATGTTTCATATACATCTGCAACCAATTTATTATCTATAGGATTAGAACTTACAATCATCAATGAAAAAAAAATTAAAAATAAAGAGTTTATATGCATAGGGTTAATTATCTGTTATATTCTGTATTAGGAACTAAAATCTCTTCCATTAATGTTTCGTAATCTCCATCATACGTTTTTGTAATTGGATGTTGATTTCGAGACAAACCTTCAAAAATTCCTCTGTCTACCAGATTCCAAATTGGAAACTTTGCCTCACCTTTTGTCGTGAATAATCCAAAATGATTTTCTGAACCATTGGCATTTTGAGCATCTTTCCATTGCTCATCAAACGCTTCAAAGTAGAAACAAGAAATCCCTTCTTTGTTTGTCCATTCTCTTAACTGATTATGATAAAGTCCCTGTTTATATTCATCGGTGGCACGAGAACCATTTGCCCCATAAAACCCGTTAGATATTGTTGCCCAACCTGTTTCTCCAATATGAATTGTTTTACTACTATCGATACTTTTTACATACTCAGAAACATCCCTATATTGCTTTTTTGTAAATTCTATAGCACGTTCGATAGAACGATCAATTTTTTGCTTATCAGACAAATGCAATTGATCATCTGGTACCTTCCAAAAACTAGGATTGTAGTGAGAATTATGATATGCATAGGTATGCATAGATACATAATCTACCGCTTTTATTAAATCTTCTAAATCTTGAACTCGATAACTAATATCTCCTCCTCCCCAAGATGAAAAATCATCGGAACTTGTAATCCATAGGTCTTTAGATAATTCACCATTCTTCTTTAAATTTTGAAGATAATTCACATATTTAAGAATCACGTTAGGTTGCACATAGTAACTTGTTGCCCATCTGACCATTGCTTCGTTCCCAACAGCAATAATTTTTACTATGGAAGGATATTTATTTGCCAAAACAACAGCTCTTTTTATTTCTTTTTCATTTTGGTCACTTTCTACATCATGATTAGGTGTTTTGTCTGTCCAAGCGTGTAAACAATCAATCCATGCCCCCAACATCACGTACATTTCAAAACTAGGATCTTCTTTTTTAAGCTGACTAATCGCCTCCAAAACATTCGCTGCATGCGGTAATTCTGGTTGTACATTATACGTTCTTAGGATTCGAATCCCCATTGCGTATAATATTTTTATATCTTCCTTTAATTGTGGAATTGAAGGCTGAATTGATCTTGATTGTTCTCGATAACCTCCATAAGAAATGGCTAGATAGTTTGGATTATCCAATATTTCTTCAGCTGTCATTTGTTTACTTATTTGGTGCTTCATTCCTGTTTTTTTATGATGATGAGATGTACATGCTAAAACAATAGAGAATCCTATAATTAATGCTATTGTTTTTAAATTTAATTTCATGTTCTACTCATTATAAATGTTGTTTTATATTTTGTATGTTAAACCATATCCAAAAGGATATAATGGTTTTGTATTTGTATCCCAAAAATTGGGTCCATATTTTTGATCAAAATCACGAATAGATGTAGGCCAAGAATGAGGTAATTTCCCTGAAAAGTTAAACTCTCCAAACAATACTTCTGCAATTCCATGCCCTTCAGAACCTGGTAGCCAGGCTGCTACAAATGCATTTGACTGCTTTATTTGTTTTGTGACCACAAGAGGTCTTCCGGAAATTAAAACCACTACTGTCTTTATTCCCTGCTTTGAATAGGTATCTATGTATTTCTGATGTTTTTTCGTTAAGACTAATTGTCTAGTATTAGATTCATGGCCTATATCTCCAAAAAACTCTGCATAGGGAGTTTCACCTACAACTATAATGGCTAAATCTGCATCGAAATACTTTGCAGACGCATCTTTATCATAGACAACTTTCGCCTCAGATTTCATCTGTATCCCTTCTAAAATAGTGGTTGCTCCTTTGTAGTTTTTTGAGGTTCCCTGCCAATTTATAGTCCAACCTCCAGACTGTAATCCTGAATTATGAGCATGTTCACCTACGACTACTATTTTTGATACATTTTTACCAATTGGTAAAATATTATGCTCATTTTTTAATAAAACTAAAGATTCTCTGACAGCTTGTTTTGCTTTATCTCTATGTTCTTTAATACCTATTTCTGAAATAAAAGCTGAATCTGGAAAAGGATTTTTAAACAACCCCAAACGAAATTTCTGTCGAAGAATTCTTTTTACTGCATCGTTAATTCTATCCGTTGAAACAACACGATTCTCAACCGCTTTTTTAAGTCCTTCCTGAAAAAAATTAAGATCACCATCAACTGCCATGACCATATCTACCCCTGCATTAATAATAGCGTTATTACCAAACTTTGAGTATCCTTTCCAATCAGAGATAACGATTCCATCAAAATTCATTTTATGCTTAAGAGTGTCAGATATATAAGAAGTATGCGCATGCATAGAAATCTTATTCACTGAATTGAACGAAGCCATAACTGCCCCTACTTTTTCAGAAACAGCAACTCGATAAGGAGGCAATAAACGTTCATTTATAACTTGATTAGAAAGAGAGGTCTCACCACCTTCTATTCCATCATCTGTAGCACCATCACCGATAAAATGCTTAGCGGTAGCCATGACTGTTTTCGAATCAGAAAGTTCTCCCTGGTACCCCCTAACTGAAGCCTTTGTTAACAGAGAGGTTAATGAGGTACTTTCTGAAAAAGCTTCATACACTCTCCCCCATTTTTCATTAAAAGGAATTGCTATGCAAGGAGAAAACACCCAATTGAATCCTGTAGCTTGAGTTTCAAGCGCAGTGATTGCTGCAACTTCCTCTACTAGTGTTGGATTCCCTGAAGCTCCTAAACCAATATTATGAGGGAAAATAGTGGCTCCATTAAATGTGTTTTGACCATGAATTGCATCTACACCAAATAACAAAGGAATGGCTAAACGTGTAGAAAGAGCCTTCTTTTGATATCTTATAAATTTTTGTTGCCATTCTTTAGCTGTTTCTCCCGGTATTTGTCCTTGAGTGTGAATAATTGAACCAATGAATTTAGTGGCAATTTCGTTTTCAGAAATATCAGAGAAATGTCTAACTTGAGACATTTGTCCTATTTTTTCTTCCAAAGTCATCAACGCTAGAACAGAGTCGACTTTTTTCTCAATAGTATGCTCCCTATCAACCTTAGTCTCTGAAGCGTCTTTACAACTGAAGACTACGACAAAGAAGAAAATAAAAAAATAATATTTCTGAAAACGACCAATCATTAATCTTTCTTATTTTTTAACGGAAACTTCAATTCGATCAACTTTTCCTGTTCTTTCGAATATCAACTTTGAAATATTTTCACCAAGGGTTAAATCATTTAATTTTTCAACACGATCATCCGTAAAAAATATGGTTATACTTTCTTCATTCGTGTTTTTATAAATAATTGGTATTTGGCAATAGGTAAAACAAAGTGAACCTTTTTGTAAATCAATAGAGATCTCCTTTTTACTGATCGCAGTATAATGAAACTTTGTTGAGGTCTGCACAAACTCACTTTCTCTCAGTAACCTCGGGTTAAAACTTATTTTCCCTTCCTTCACAAAAACACCCAATTCTCCAATTCTACTTAGCACATCTTCTTTAACTTGACCTGTCATTCCTGGCTGTTGTGCTCCCTTTCCACCGGGAGTATGTGAATATGGATCTGTTGGAAATGCTCCATATAATTCAGGAGATTTGTGTACCCCTATCCCAGCTTGAATTTCATAATAATGATCTAGTAATCTTCCTATCAATGCTTCGTCTTCCTTATTTTTTGCAGCCATCAAACAATTCTCTTGAACAGCCAATAATAATTTAGAAACCATGTGCCAGTAGATAGAACCTAGACCTTCGTATCCAAAGAAAGTTCCTGAACGACCCGTAAATGCTTTATGATTAAAAACATCTTCAAATATTCCTAATACTAACTCGGATTCTTTTTTAATTAAACCAGCATATTTTTTAGGCAACTCTTTAAAAGCTGCTTGTAGACTATTTGCATTGTTAAAATTTGCATTGAAATGATAGGTTTCCGATATATCTTTATTGATAATTTGTGTATTTTGATCTTGAAGCAATTGAGTTAATAATTCAGATTTTTCAACTGCTGAATCAGCAATTACATTCTTTTCATCAAAACGTGGTAACTCTTTGTTAGGGTATAAAATGTAACTGTATTGATCTTCTCTAAACAAGGCACTATTTTTCATTCCATCTAAAACATCTAAAGCCTCTTTTGAAGATAAATACCCAGCACTTAAAACGGCTACTTGACCCTCTAGCATTTCAGGTAAATAGGTAATCGCTACTTCAGAATCATTGGCCAAGGTCATTAAATTATACGAATGATATAAATCATCTGATCGTTTGTTGGCTTCAATTGTATGTTCTAAATATTCTTTTGTGATTGTAAAAAAGTCTAATAATTCTGTTTTAGTAAGCGTTTTTCTATCACTAGAAAAGGAATTTTTATAGATTTCTAATCTATATTTACTTCCAGCTTTACCCAGTCCATCCAAAACTGTTTTTCTATCTTTATCTGATACCTTTCCAGAGAGAATATGTTTGTTTTGATTAAAAGTGTGAACTACAGAATTAAAAAACACAGTTAACTCTTTAGAAATAAGCACTTGTTCTGTTGAAGATTTTTCGACTACTTTTTCAAAGAAGTTTATAAAACGATTTAGATAGTTTAACGTCACCATCGAAACTCCATTACCTACTAGGGCATTGTTTGCATCATTCCATTCTGGCCGTTGAGTATTCAACCAAATACCTCCCTCTGGTATAAAATTTGAAATTTTTGCCAATACGGTTGCCAATAATTTTTCCACCAAATTTACTTTGTAAATAAAGTAGTTTCTATCTCTTAACAAGGCCCCATCAACACCAAGTTCTTCTCTCTTTGTTGCAATTACTGCATCCAATTCGAAATCAAAATCTATAGTATCTTTTGGATTTTTGAGAGTATCCTCGTAACTTTTAATTTTGTAAGGTACGTTTGCATACACAAAAATATCTTCTGAAAATCGTTTTTCTAGTTGATTTGGATAGTGATTTTCTATAAATTCTAAAAACTTTAAGAGGTAAATTATTTGATGATCTCCCCAATACCCGATATAAGACCAAGGATCATTTTCTTCAATAATTTCCCAATCAAATCCGCCTTTTGTTACTCTGTAAGGATTGTAGCCATCAAAAGTTGTTGCATTTAAAAACTTATGAATCATACTTTCAATAAACTCAGGATATGAATGAGCTAATGTTTCCCAATTTTGAAAAATATCTCGCCAATTACCCTCATAATCTAAAATTTTTGAGCCATCTATTTCACTTCTTGTATTGATAGAAAACTTATTCCAAGGTCTACTTGGATCACCATGTCTTCTACTAAACTTTAGGGGTAAATACTCGAAACAAAGCCTTTTAAAATTTAAATCTTCATCTTTTTCAGCCAAGGCAAGAATGAATTCTAAAGTAAATAGATCTGGTAAGTTATTTAAAACAACTTCTTTCTTCTTTAATACTTTTTTGTTTGCTTTTGCAATGTATTTTACAAAATCCTCTTTTTCAATATTATAATCATCATCAAAAGTACCTCCACGCATGATGTTGAATAATGTATTTGCAAAGTGTCTTGTATTAACTAATGAATCATTTGTTACTTGAACTCCGTCAGCAGCACCCGTTAATGCAACTAATTTTTTGGTTCCTAAGGCTATATCTTCTTGAATAATTTCAAGCAAATTTTGATCATTATTGATTGCTTTAGAAATCTTTTGAATATCTCCAATGGTCTGATTTACGTTCGCTACAAAATACCATTGCTTCGTTTCATTTGCTTCTAAAATTAAATCCGCACTAATGAAATAAGCTCCTTTTTCGGCCTTTACATCTACCTCTTGAAAAAGCGCATTCCCTTTTCTAAAGTTATCTAACTGAAGTGATGATAACAAATAGCTTGGGTTGTCAATCCCTAAAGACCAAACAATATTTGCTTTTAGAGCCTCACTGGGTTCTGCTTTATCAACAATAATAGAACTTAAAGCATATACTCCGATACCAGATTCTATCTGTAATTCACTTTTCTTATAGGCATCTACTAAATTACTCCTTGAATTTTGTAAATCTGTTTCAACATCTGAAGGAATGATATTCTGTAATCCGTCTAAAAAAGTTACTTGTATTTGATCTGAAGAGTTGTTGATAAATGTTGATTTTTTTACAAATCCATAAGTATCAGTAGAACTCCATTGGTACCTAAAGGTAACCCCTAAATCTTCATTAATTTCTTCAAAAACCACCTTGTTTCCGTAGGTGTTTTTGTATAAATTCTGTTTAATTTTATATAAACCAACTTGTCTATAAGAAAAAGGTTCCCACAAATAAATATTTCCATTTTTTAAAACCTGAAAGATAGCTTTGCTACCTGTAATATCGGCTGATTCTGTAATTTTATCGTCTGTATAATATGGAAAAAGTGAAAACTCACTATTTTTTCTCCCAGCAGTTAGCCCCCCATTACTTGAGATAAACATCCAATGATTTGAATCTGAAACTATGCTCATGAAAAAAGGTCTCATTTCATTGCTGTTTTCAATTTTATAATAAGCTTCGTTCTCAAAATTGATCATTGCTCCTTTCACCTCATGTGTCATGAAGTCAGCTTTGTTTTTTCCTAAAAAAATACTCTTATGTGTCATTAAAATTAGTCTTCTGTAAACCTCTACTGTTATTTAAAAAGGTTTTATTATTAATTAGTTTGTGTTAGAATACTTATAAATATTCTGTTGATTTATTGTATGCTTCATTTATCCATTAAAAAAGCCTTATTTTTTTTGGCTTTTAAAATCGCTGTTGATAATTTAATTTCACTGAAAAATTCTGAAATAGAATCTGCAGTTACTGAATTGTAATAAGGGTTAAATTGATGAACTTGTTGTAAAGCATAATAAGCAGCTCTTGGATATAAAATATAGGATCCCTTCTCATTTGTAGGACCTTTTGCACAAATACCAAACCATTCTTCATTCATATTATTACTCCCTTCTATGAAGTCAAAATTGTGACCTGCACTAGCCCAAGAAGCATTCGTATCGTGAAGAAATAAGTTTTTGGTTTGTTTAAATTTCCACCACCCATCACTAAATTGAAAGGTAAACCCCCCTATAGAATTTCCAACCTTTCCTAAACCGGCTGCATTTTCATAAATCTCTTTCCAATTTTCGAGCAAGAAATCAGCCTGAGATTTCTGATCCTCAATATCTTCAACTGCATGAAAAGCATCTGAACCAAGCTCGGTAAACATAATGGGTAAATTCAATTCATTTTGAACTCTTTCAAAAGCATCAAAAAAAGATTTTCCTCGGTACATATTTACTCCAAAAATATCAATGTCTTGACATTCTTGAGCTATGATATCTATGTATAGGAGATCCCCATTACAAATTGAAACAGGATGAGAGTTATCTATTTTTTTTATTTGTATGGCAGCTTCATTCATTAATTTATACATAGCCCTACCACTAGTTTCTCCAACTTTTTTCTTTTCGCTCTCATCATCTGGAAAATCCTCTGTCTCTGCACCAGACCAAAAGAGCCCATAATTATTTTCATTACCTATAAGATATAATAATAACCCAGGTGTATTTCTATAAGCAAGAGACATCTCGGTAACTTCTTCAATGAGAACTTTTTGTACTTTTAAACTACTGTAGTCAGTTACTGGAACCCAAACTCCATCTATGGTCAAACCGTATCGTCCAAAAGAATGGTTGAGCATGGTATAAATACCGTAATTCTCATAGATATAGGTGATCCATTTTGTTGGAATACCACTATAAACACGTATGGCGTTCACTCCCATATCTTTAAGAAGTAACATTTCTTTATCTAAGGCAGATTTGATAAACTGATCTGTTTGTTGCCACAAACTATAGGTGTAATTCGTTCCTATTGGAAAATAATCCCAATTCATACCATTGATCATAAAATCTTCTCCGTCAACAACCAAACGCATTCCTTGTTCATTTTTTAAAATAGATACTTTATTTTTTTGAGAACAAGCATTGAAGGCAACTATAAAAATGAGGATGGAAAAAATGTTTTTCATTAAATATACATTGAAAGCTAAAGTGTGTTCTCGCTGTTATTTTTTAATAGATACGTTACATAAAAAAAACACGAACACTGTTTTACTTATTTTTTAAAATCTAAAGTCATAACAAATATTCGTTTTCATTAGAACTGATTGGTTTAATTTTAGCTCAATCTGTTACAAATAATGTTCATAACTTAAATTATCAACTGATTAAAATAGTCAAACATAAAATTAACTTTTATAATTGTTTGGTATACAAAAAAACACCTCTACAAAAAACATACATTGATAAATTAATACGAAATCTTAAGCAGTCAATGACTAAGAGTGTATAATACTGATAAAAAAAAAGAATTTTACAGACAATGTTTAGCTGATGTATAGGTATTTAAAAAAATGATTGGTTATTTAAGCAAATAAAATAACACAAATTAGTGCAGAACGATATAATACCTCATACAATAACCTCACAATAAACATTCATATAAAGACCTTGTTTTTAAACGTTAATAATTCTAAATATATTTTATTGAATCAAAAAAAAGCTATACAACAACATCAATTGATAAAGAGTAATCAATTCAATAAATGTATTGTTTTAAAAAAAGTAATTATTAAATAAAAATAATAAGACAGATTTACACCTCATAATTTATGAATGGTAGATACCTCATACAGCATTTGGTGATAACCAAATACGGTTGAGAGTAAAAAATTCATACTCAAAATTTAATTTCTTGTATAAAAAATTAATCTTTATATACTCTTACATAATCTATTTCCATACTGCTTTTTGTAAAAAAGTCACTAATATTCCCCCCTAAGTTACCTCCCATAGCCACATTTAAAATTATAAATTGTGGTTTGTCAAACGGCCAATTATTAGCATTTTTATTTGCAGGATTGTACGTATAATGAACAACATCATCAACGCTAAATTCAATTTTATCTTTCGTCCAATTTAAGCCGTAGGTGTGAAAATTTGTAGAGACATCATTTACTCTGTTTAAAAAATATACATAAGGAGTATCATCATATCCAGAATTGTTATGTATGGCACTAGAGGTAACTCCAGGATTATTCCCTTTGTGTTCCATGATATCAATTTCTCCACATTCTGGCCAACCCACTGAAGTAATATTATCACCAAGCATCCATATTGCAGGCCAAGTTCCACGACCTTCTGGCAATTTAGCACGCACTTCAACTCTTCCATAAGTAAAAGAAAAGCGACCTTGAGTTTTTAATCTTGATGAGGTATATTCGAAACCACGATAGGTTTCTCTTTTCGCAGTAATTTTTAAAACACCATCTTCAACAGTTGCATTTGATCTTGTGTAAAATTGTTCCTCATTATTTCCCCATCCATATTCTCCATTACCAATATCATAATTCCAGTTATCTGAAGAAGGACTTCCGTTGGTATCAAACTCATCAGACCAAACAAGACCATCAGGACCTATTGGTGGTTCTGGATCTACAATAGGGTCATCATTACTACTGCAAGAAAGTAAAAAAAAGAAAAGAAAAAAGCTAGCTATGGTATATTTCATGATGTATGATATTATTAATTCAAAAGTTATAGTTACAAATTTAATGACATTATTTTGAGTTCTCAAGGGAAAATTGGAAAAATTAATAGTGAATATTTATTTTCTATATACTATGATCCAATACTCTTTATTAAATTGAAGATCAAACACTTCAATTATTTATTTTTAGTCTTTATGACTTTATATTTTGCTAAACATTGCATATAAAAACGATGGTTTATATTCAAAAAAAGCTAGCATACTTTTACTATTTGTGATCTAATTTATAAAACAACTTTTACACTAAAAATCGTTTTAGTTGTATCTATTTAAAAACACCTATTACCTTCGCTATGGATAACTTCATATCTAGAATTTTGCTACTACGAACCATCAATGATAAGAAGAGGAAAATAAACTATTTATAATTAGACAATTGTGAACCAGAAACTCACTACAAGTTAAAAAAATACCCGTACACAAATGTGAACGGGTATTTTGTATTTAATAAATAGATACTACTAGTATACGTAGATATTATCTATAAAGAAAGATAAATCTCCTGTTGCAGTTGCATCTGTACCAACTTCATATTTGATTTGATCAAGATTACCTCCACTTTCAACAAAACCAGCAAAATCAGATAAAGGAATATCAAAACTAGTCCATGCACCATTTTCTAGAGCACCATCAACACCAATTTCGAAAGTTCCTCCTGCAGCTTGTGTATTAATAAGAACAACTTTTAAAGCTGAAAGGTCAGCAGAATATACATCCATGTGAATCATTGTCTTACCAGCAAGATCAACTCCTGAAAAAGTATTTCCTTGATAATTCAATTGAGAATACCCAAGTATTTTATTTCCATCAATATCAATTTCTGAATACTGAGTTGCTTGACCCCAATTTGGATATGGATCCCAACTTTCTGGAGCAGTATAAGAATCACTGTAAATAGAAGTAACTTCTGATTGATCTTTTGTTGGTGCTGCTGGAGCTGTATCAGGTGTCGCTACTATAGGACATCCGTTTGCCGCTTCACCAGCTGTATTTGGACAATCATCGTCAATATCAAGTACACCATCTCCATCTACATCTGTTGTTGGAAGTTGAGCACCTGCAGAACCAACTCTAGCAAATTTAAATTGCCAATATCCTGCTCCCATTTGAATGTTAACAGTCAATTGGTTTTTGTCATCAGAGATAACTGCATCACTATAAGTAAGACTTTCTTTAGCATTTGCAGGATCTGTAAGTTCAACACCATTAGCAACTCTAGAAATACCTAAGAATGCACCTCTTCCGTCAATTGTAATAGTACCATCTTCAGTATTATGAGACCATGTAGCTGTTGCAGTACCATCAAAAGGAGCTAAAGCATCTCCACAGCCTTCTTCAGCTACGGCATCCCAAGCACCTTCTAACCAAGTTGCATCTCCTAAAATATTATGAAAAGACATGTCATCTTTGAATTCATAAATATCGTCAAAAAAACATGCTCTCGTTTTTAAATCAGAAAGTGAATTTGACCACCATTGACCACCATCAGCATAAACTTGCATAGTTTCTCCTACCCATAAAGCTTTTGCCTCATGTAAAAGAACCCATTGACCAACTAAATCCGATTGCTCTACCACAACATTATAAGTTGTCGTTTTGGTTACATCATCTGCACCTGCAGCAGAAGCAGTAACAGTAATATCGTATGATGCAGATACTGGTGGATATGTATAAGAAACAGCAGGTCCTACTGTAGCTATCACATCGTCAGTAGCATCAGTTCCAAAATCTACAGAATAAGAAGTAGCTCCATCCGCAGAAGGTAATACAGATACAATGTTTCCTGAACCAGATGCATCTACACTAAAATCTAAATTACTAATGGTTACACTAGAACCACCTCCAGTATCACCATCACTATCACTAGAACATGATACAATTAGTAAACTTGCAAAAAGCAAGAAACTCATTTTTTTTAATAAACTCATAATTTTTGTTTTTAATTTAATTTTAATTAACATATTCAACAACTTGTACTATACAACTTGTATTTTTAATATCCTGGATTTTGCCCCCATGTACTTAGAGCATTTGCTAGCTCTAACTCTACTAAAGGAATAGGAAATATTTCATTTTTATTTTCATCAAACGTAACTTCAGTTTCCGCAGTTTGATCTGGTCGGGTTGCATTATAATTATCAAAGGCTTCTTTTGCCTTACCTGTTCTTACCAAATCAAAGAAACGGTGTCCTTCACCTGCAAATTCTAAACGTCTTTCATCAGCTATGGCTCCCAATAAATCTGATTCTCCATTATATGGGTAATCATGAGAATTGTTTCCAAAAGCTCTATTTCTTACTTGATTTAAATAAGAAATTGCATTGGCTCCACCACTTTGTGCTGCAGCCTCTGCTGCCATTAATAAGACGTCTGAATAACGAATAGATCTATAGTTATTATCGTAATTCAGAGGATCTGAACCATTTCTGTTATTTTCGTTTTCTTGAGTTGGAAGGTATTTTTTAGAAAAATAGCCTGTATTTTCTCTACTTGGCGAATATTGTATAGACTTTGGCTCCAAGATAGTAATATCTCTTCTTTGATCTCCATCTGCATAGGCATCATATAATTGTTGCGTAGGCAAACTGAATCCCCAACCTGATTTGTACACAGGTCCAGTATAGTCTCTAGGAGCATTATTTTGAGGCAAATAACTTCCTTCACTACATTGGATACAACCCCAACCTGCACCTTCTACACTTGTGTATTGTACTTCAAAAATAGAACCTGGTCCATTTTCTCCGCTTTTTTCAAACAAATTTGATAAAGGAGGTAAACTATAAAATCCACTATTAATAACTAGGTTTAATTGAGTTGATGCATCACTAAATTTAGAAGTGTCAAATTTACCATGATACAGATATACTTTACCTAATAAAGCTTGGGCAGCTGTCTCGGTAATTTTATATTTTAAACTTGCATCCGATGTAAAAGTTGGTAAACCAAGAGCAATGGCTTCTTTTAAATCTTCTTCAATTAAAGCATATGCTTGTGCAATACTACCTACTCTGTTGGCATCATATTGTTCTCCAATTCTGATGCGCTTATCTGTAATTCTTGCTACTCCATTTCTTTCTTCAACTGATAATGGTATATCTCCAAAAAATTTCACTAATTCAAATGCATAGTAAGCTCGAAGAAAGTAGGCCTGGGCGATAATTTCATCTTTCCCATCAAATTCCGTTTTATTTTGAAATTCTAGAATATAATTTGCTCTCCCCATAGCTGCATACATAAATCTCCAAATGTCTCTCAATTGGTTATTGTCAGCTGGAGTTACATCCATTTTATCTACCCTTTGCAAAGTGGGTTGGTCATAAGTAAATGGATCTCCACCAAGAATAATGTCATCCGAAGCACCTACAATGGTTAAAATGTTTAAATAAGTCGATTGCAACATATCGTAAGCACCGATCAGGGCTTTTTCATAATCCTCAGGGGAATTAAAGTAATCATCTGAATCTTGAGCAATAGGCTCTAGATCATCAATAAAAGAACTACATGAAACAAACACAGAACTTAGTACTATGCTCATTATTAAAATTCTACTATATTTTTTAACTTGATGTAATTTCATAATTTATAATGTTAAAAAGTTAAACTAAGTCCTAAAATGAATGTTTTTGCTACTGGATAGAAACCTCTATCAATACCACCTCCAATTGCATCTCCACTGGAAGCAGATGGGTCATAACCAGAGTAATTGGTAAATGTATGAAGGTTATTAGCTGACAAAAACACACGAAGACTATTCATTTTTATTTTATCTAATATGTTTTTATTAAAAGTGTACCCTAATTGTACATTTTGTATTCTAACAAATGAAGCATCTTCAACATAATAATCAGAAAATAAATCTGTATTAATAGAAGCGCCAGAAGTTGCTCTAGGTTCTGTATTGCTTGGATTTGTGGGTGTCCATCGATCTAAAACTCTTGAACCTTTGTTGGCTAATAAGTTAAACCTTTGGTAATCTCTGACCATATCATTTCCAAAAGAACCAATAGCGGCAAGACTAAAATCAATATTTTTATAAGAAAAACCTAGATTCAATCCTGCTGTCATGTCTGCAATAGGATCTCCGATATCTGTTTTGTCTTCTTCTGAAATATATCCATCTCCATTTGTATCAACAAATCTTAAATCTCCAACACCTGCTCCTTTGTGATATACACCAAGATTATCTGTAGGTGCATTTGCATCTAAAGCATCTATTTCCGCTTGATTTTGATAGATTCCATTTGTTTTGTAACCATAGAAATATCCTAGAGAATGACCTGCTTCCATTCGAGAAGTAACAATTCCAGTACCAACTCCAAATCCACCACCTTGTTCGAAACCAGCAAGGTTACCAACATAAGTAACTTCATTATGGATACTCGTAAAATTAATACTCGTATTAAATTTAAAATCATCTGTAAACTGATCTCTATATGAAATTAAAAATTCAATTCCAGAGTTTTCTACAGTACCGGCGTTAATTGCTGGAGCACTAGAACCAATTCCAGCAACACCAGTTAAAGCTGAAGATTCCGGTTGAATTAATAAATCGTCAGTAACTTTCTTGAAAACATCTAAATTAAAAGAAATCTTATTATTGAGAAGTGCTGCATCAATACCAATATTTCCTGTAGAAGTGGTCTCCCATTTTAAATATGGATTTCCTAGCTGACCTTCGGCAACTCCTACCAATAAATCTGATTCAGAAACTTCCATATTGTTACTATACACTCCTTCACCATTTAGAGATCCTACATAAGGGAAATTACCTCCTGAAACTCTATCACTTCCTAACTGTCCATAACTCACTCTTAGCTTCAAAGAGTTCAAAAGATCATTATCCTTTAAAAAGTTTTCTTCAGCAATATTCCAACCTAAGGAAACCGCATGAAAATAACCAACATTAAAATTTTCTTCTTTACTGAATCTAGAAGACTGATCTCTTCTAACCAATGCAGATAATAAATATTTTTCATTATAGTTATATTCTACTCTTGCAAAATAAGACAATAGTCTGTTCTTAAATTGATTTCCACCTGTTTCAATAGCTGCAGGTTGAAAACGAGGATTTACGGTTTCAGAGTTAGCAATACTTGCCAATCCAATAGAATTCGCATCATCTTTTAAAGAAATTCCTAATTGACCTGCAAACAATCCTTTTGTCTCAAACATTTCGTGACCTAAAAGCACTTTTAGATTGTGAACATCATTAAAAGTATCTTGATAGGTTATTAAATTATTCCATGTATAATCATCGTAGGTATCTACATTATCTGAAAACTCATTATTGGTTGTTCTACTTAAAGATTTGTTACCTCCTAGAAAAACCAACGGTCTGAAGATTTCTGTGTTTACGACAGCATGGTTCATTAAATACTTTGTTCTAAAAGATAATTTGTCGTTAAATTTATAAGTTGCTGCTAAAGTTGGACTTATTTTATCTACAATAGATTTATTGTAAGTACTCGCAATTTGTGATAATGGATTGGATACTTCAATAGCACCTGTTTTCACAATTCCATAACCATTTCGCAATGCTTCAAAACCAGCATCTGCTAATGGATTAGGATCTTTTGGCAAGGTAAAAGGATCTGCATTGACAGCATTGTATAGCACGGCACCAATACCACCCTCTGCCAAAGAGTTTTTTTGCGAATGTGTAAAAATAGCAGTTGCAGATAATTGTAATTTATCTGTGACATCATATCTTACATTGGCTCTCGCAGTAACTCTGTTATAATTTGACTTATCCAATCCTATGATACCATCTTGGGTAAGAAAAGAAGTTCCGAAAGAGTATGCTAAATTTTCAGCACCTCCACTTGCATTGATATTCGCATCATACATACCTGCCATTTCAAAAACTTCATTTTGCCAATCTGTATTTGCCAACGGCTCCGTAGCACTTACTCTAGAGTCAAATACTAAACCTGTAGAGGGTTGAATAAAGTAATAACTTTTGTTTGTAGCTTCATTAATGTAAGCTCCTAATCCAGCTCCGTCAAGTAAGTCTATTTTTTTACTAGTTTGCTGTAACGTAAAGTTAGTATTTACCGTAAACTTTAAATCTGTATTTTTAATTCCTGATTTTGTTTCAATCAGAATAACTCCATTTGCAGCAAGTACACCGTAAATTGCAGCAGTTGCATCCTTTAAAACATTTACGCTTTTAATATCATTTGGATTGATAACCGACAAATCAGATATTCGGTTTCCATCTACTAATATTAAAGGACTATTGTCTCCATTTGTGGAAACACCCCTAATTCGTATGTTCAAACTACTACCTGGTGATCCAGAATTCGAAGTAATATTTACACCTGACACCTGACCTTGTAAGGCTTGCTCAATTCTTGTTGGATTTAATTTTTCAATGGCCTTTGCATCGACAACAGATACTGCTCCCGTTGCTTCTTTTTTTCGTTGGGTTCCATATCCTACAACAACGATCTCACTTAAAGATTCTGCCTCTGTCTCCATGGATACATTCACTACCTCAGATGCTACAATGACTTCTTTTTGTT